>PEQM01000011.1 GCA_002786205.1 Legionella sp.
ACCTATGCTAGCACCATTACCGCGATTGCCCAAAGTACTACACCGGATGCAAACCTTGCCATTAGCCTATTTTGTGAAGCCAAACGTCTAGATCTTGCTAATGCAATTACCTATAACAGCACCATTGATGCGATTGCCAAAAGTGCTACATTGGATGCAAATTTGGAAGCAACGGCTTGCCTACTACTAGATGAAATAGTGCAAAGGTTTAATCGTCCTGATATGAAACATGGGAGTCTCATTGATCTGCATGAGCTATCGTATGGTGAAGTTTATTTTGGACTTAAACGAAGACTGAGCAACGAACTCAAAAATATTAATTCCTCCGAAATTAAGCTTCAAATCATTTATGGTCGAGGCTCGCATAGTCACGCAAGGTTTGCTGCAAGTGAACATCCTTTAAAAGAAGCAGTAAAGCGGATGATAGAAGAAATGTCTGCTCAAGGGGTATCAGGTCAAGAGAATCCCGATAATCCTGGCCGAATCGATCTGATTATAAATCCGCTTTCACTTCAATTCACAGGATTAGGATTTAATAGTATATTTTCAGGGAGCCAAAGAACAAATGTGAATCCAAGTGCAAGTCCATTTGTGCCAACGCAACAATTCCTGACTAAAAAATTTAAAGGTATATAGTTAATTAAACCCCATTATTGGGGTTTGTTTAAGCTTTTTATAAAGTTGTCATCATCAGTAAAAAGACATTGAGAAACTCTACTGATGATGATTTAGTGGTCTTGCATGAGGTTACGGATAAAGAGATTGAGCAACTAAAAAAAAGTGGAGTCAATCCCTATTGGCTAAAGATCACAGTGTCAGCCTTGTCATAATTCAAGGATTAGAGCAAGGAAAGTGACATGCTCATCATGGCATTAGTGTCTTATGGTCAGTATTGTATCATCTCAGAAATAGCCTCTCCTACAATCCATATCTAAATGGTCCCTCGATGCATAAGGTCTGGCTTGTGGATTGGGTATCAATGCAGGCAAGAAGCCATGGCGAGGATAGGCTTCTTTGGCTAAGGTTGCCTCATTAACCGATTGGTGTCGGTCTAAAATAATGTAAATTGTGTCGACGATAGCATTCAATTGCTTTTTTTGCGCAAGTTGTTCTTCATCAGAAGCAAGCCTGCCTGGGCTTTCAATTACAATAGGTATTAAACAGGGCATGTTCTTTTTTATGATGATATTGACTTGGTCAACCAGGTGATTGGCGGTCATACCTTCAGCTTTTTTCCTCATGTAGCCTAATTCTGTTATCAGCTGTTCTTTAACTACTTTTTCTGGGAGTAGTAAATAAAACAAATTGAGTATTAGCTCTGTATTCTCGATGAATTGGTTATTAACTCCCTGATGTAACAGAGAGTAATTGACTTTATTTGGTGTTAATAATTGTTGTCTGAAGCATCCCAGGAGCTGAATATTTTGTGCAATGGCATTTAAACAGTGGGTAATATAAAGATAAAATATTTTATAAGAAGGGGCTCGGATGGCTTCATGTAAAAAGTTAAAGCCCAAGTGGGATGAGGGATGGTTGAAAAGAAATTGATAATATTCATTTGAACTAAGCCATCCACGATCAAAGGCTCTTCTTGCTTCAGTCAAAATAAGCTCGCATTTATTAGGATCAAGAAGCCCAGTACTTAAGAGTGTTCTTTGAATGTTTTCTTTATTGTGGGTAAAAGTATTTAATAAGATAGATGCGTATATGGTGGGCGAAATAACGCGATTGGCTATGCTTTTATTCAGTTCATTAAAAATGACCGCAATTGCACTGGCACCTGGGCTATGATTGTAGGTTAAAATATGAATGATTTGAGGCGATCCTGGATTTTTGCGCAGGCAAAAAAAAGCTTTTTCTTTAAAGTGATTGATAACCAAGGCAATAAGCTGCTGATTTTCACTGGCAAGAATTATTCTTAAAAAATCATATGGAGCAAAGCGGTGTGCAAGCAAGTGCTTGTCGACTGTATGATTAAATTGCTCATCGGCCTGAGCCAGTTTAAAAATCAATTGCAAGCACAATTCCAGTTTGAAAAAATGGTCAGGGCTTATAAACTGATACAAACCGGCCTGTTGCAAGGCTTTTGGATTAAAATGAATTAAAATTTGCTCATCTGTACTTAGTGATTCACTGTATTTAGCTAATTTATTAATTAAATGAATTGATAAAAGTCCTATAGTTGGGTCCTTCGCTAATGCTTGGTAATATAAATTTAACCCCTTGTCATCACACTGGGTAAGCGCCTGAGAGATGGCGTTTTCTAGTTGCAAAGCCTCTAGTATGCTTAAAATTAATAAGCCTTGTTGCGGTGAATATTTATGCACGACATTGTGCAAGATAGAAGGTAAATCCAGTTCTTCTGCCGTAAATAATTGCAATGTTTTTATGCTTTTTGCTTTAGTGGTTTCGGTGACAAGGTCTAAAATATTTTGAATAATTTCTTTAATCATGATTGCCTGTATTATAAAATGATCACAATATACCAAATTTAACCAACAACAGTATACTCTAAAAAATGAATGTTGGCTTGCGGGTTGACAATTAAAAAGCAAAATTATTCGCACAGAGTGAATTTAAATGGCTAGATGTTGAGTATTTGTTCATTGCAGGTCAGAGCCTAAAGTGGTGATGCCACTTAGGATGACCTGTAGATAAGAAAGGGTAAGAATTACAAACTTTCAATACGGGATTTATGTTGGAGTAATTTTTCTTTGGCTTGTTTTGCTGCAGCCAGTTTGTCTTGCTCTTTGGCAATAATTTCACCAGGTGCTTTGTCAGTAAATTTAGGATTATTTAATTTACCTTCAGCCAACTGGATGTCTTTCTCCAGTTTCGCCAGTTCTTTTGCCAAGCGCGCAAGTTCTGCTGTTTTGTCAATTAAATCAGCCATGGGAATTAAAAGTTCTATGTCACCGAGTACAGAGGTGGCTGATAAAGGCACGCTTTCCTCTGCGGTGAGGTAATGAATGTCTGTTATTTTTGCCAAGGCTGCCAATAATGACTGATATTTTTCAAAGCGTGCTTTTAATTCAGGAGTCCAATGACGAACATGTAGAGGAATCTGCTTTCCAGGAGAGATAGCCATTTCGCTACGAATAGTACGTACGGCCTGAATGGCTGATTTTAACCACTCCAGCTCTTCTTCTATAGCAGGATTAATAAGCGTTGAGTCTACTTGTGGATAAGCACTTAACATGATACTTGTTACATGTTCATGAGTAAATTTTGCTGTGCGTTTCCAAATGGCTTCTGTAATAAAAGGCATGAGAGGGTGTACTAATTTCAAGATATGATTTAGTACATGAATGAGCGTCTGTTGTGTGCCTCGTTTCATTGCTGGCAGCGTGTGTGCATCCTGTAATACAGGTTTAGACAATTCCAGGTACCAGTCGCAATATTCATACCAGACAAATTCATATAATGTATGGGCTAATAAGTCAAAGCGATAGGTTTCAAAATAGTGATGTACTTTCTCAATGGTGCGTTGCAAGCGAGATAAAATCCATAAATCAGCAGGGCTGTATTGCAGTGCACTGTCACCAAAATCAATTTGTTCTTCATCGGTATTCATCAGCACATAACGGGTAGCATTCCAGAGCTTGTTACAAAAATTTCTGTAGCCTTCAACACGGCCCATATCAAAACGAACATTTCTTCCTGTTGATGCCAATGAACAATAGGTAAAACGTAGGGCATCTGTACCATAGGCTTGAATGCCTTCTGGAAATTCTTTCCTGGTGGCTTTACTTATTTTATCCCGAACCGATCCCAGCATGAGATTAGAAGTTCTTTTTTCCACCAGATGCTCAAGGCTAATACCATCAATAATATCCAATGGATCAAGTACATTGCCTTTGGATTTAGACATTTTCTGGCCTTCGCTGTCACGAATCAAACCGGTAATGATAATGTCTTTAAATGGTATTTTTCCGGTGAATTTTAAACCCATCATGATCATACGGGCAACCCAGAAAAAGATAATATCAAATCCAGTAACCAAGACTGATGTGGGATAAAACTGCTCCAGTTCAGCTGTTCTTTCAGGCCAGCCCAAAGTAGAAAAAGGCCATAATGCTGAAGAAAACCAGGTATCTAATACGTCTTCATCTTGTTTTAGCGGTGTGCCTTGCTCTATACCATACTTAAAGCGCACATCATTTTCACTATAACCTACATAAATATTGCCTTGGTTGTCATACCAGGCAGGAATACGATGTCCCCACCATAATTGACGACTGATGCACCAGTCTTCTATGTTTTCCATCCATTGAAAGTAGGTTTTATTCCATGTTTCTGGAATAAAACGAATGTCCCCGTTTTGAACAGCTGCAATAGCAGGTTCAGCTAGAGGTTTGGTTTTAACATACCATTGATCAGTTAATAATGGCTCAATGATGACATTGGATTTTTCCCCTCGTGGTACTTTGAGTTTGTGTGGCTCTGTTTTGACCAGAAAACCACCAGCTTGCAAATCATTGATAATGTGTTCGCGAGCTACGAAGCGATCCATGCCTTGATATTTTAAGGGGGCATTTTTATTAATAGCCGCTTTTTTAGTTAAAATATTAATAGCGGGCAATTGGTGGCGTTTACCAACCTCATGATCGTTAAAATCGTGCGCAGGGGTAATTTTTACACAGCCACTGCCGAATTCTTTATCCACATACTCATCAGCAATAATCGGTATGCTTCTGTCACAAAGAGGAAGATGAACTTTTTTTCCTATCAGATGAGCAAAGCGTTCATCGTCTGGATGGACTGCAACGGCTGTATCTCCTAATAAGGTTTCAGGTCTGGTGGTGGCGACAATCAAGGAGTCTTCTGAATCGACTACAGAGTATCGAATATGCCATAAATGACCGTCTTCTTCCTCGGATAATACTTCTAAATCCGAAACTGCAGTACCTAATTTGGGATCCCAGTTAACAAGGCGGCTGCCTCGATAAATCAATCCCTCGTCATAAAGCTGTACAAATACTTTTTGTACGGCAGCAGACAGTCCTTCATCCATGGTAAAACGTTCTCTAGTCCAGTCTACAGAGTCCCCAAGCCTTCTCATTTGCTGGGTTATCGTATTGCCGGATTCTTTTTTCCATGCCCATACACGGTCAAGAAACTCTTCTCGCTTTAAGTCCTTCCTATAGATGCCTTGCGCTTCAAGTTGACGTTCTACTACCAATTGTGTAGATATACCCGCATGATCAGTACCTGGCTGCCATAATGTCTTGTCACCAATCATTCTATGATAACGGGTTAACGCATCCATAATAGTATGCTGAAACCCATGTCCCATATGTAAACTGCCAGTCACATTCGGTGGAGGAAGCATGATACAAAAGCGCTTGCCATCACCTTGGGGTTGAAAATAATGGTGACTTTCCCATTCTTTATATAGTTCTTGTTCTATGGCTTCAGGAGAATATGTTTTATCCATGATTTAGCTCTGCTGGTAAAAATTGCGTGCATGGTATCATAGAGTGGGCGCAATGATAATAACTCATCTCATTACGCCTTCTATCAGGGGCTGTTGATCTTTTCAAAACGCGATCATGCCAGCTGTATTTTGTGCGTCTGTATTCAAAAAAAACGCTGCATGTGCTAGTACCGCTTAATTTTTTAAGCGGTGATCCTTGGCAATGTAGGTGTATAGCGTAGGCACAACGAACAAAGTAAAACAGGTACCTACAAGTAAACCCGATGCGATGACTAAACCAATATCAAAACGACTGACTGCACCAGCACCATGGGCAATGAGTAGAGGAAAAACACCGAATACCATGGCTGCAGTAGTCATTAAGATGGGTCTTAATCGTATTCCGGCAGATTCTTCAACCGCGGTTCTTTTATCAAGATTTTTTTCTCTTTGTAATTGATTGGCAAAATCTACAATTAAAATACCATGTTTGCTGATTAAGCCAATTAAAGTAATCAAGCCAACCTGGGTATAAATATTAATGCTGGCTAAACCTAAATTGAGAGGAATTAATGCACCGCAAATCGACATGGGTACGCTAATCAAGATAATTAAGGGATCGCGAAAGCTTTCATATTGTGCAGCAAGAACCAGAAAAATAATAACGATAGCAAAAAGAAAGGCAAAAACCAGCGCGTTGCCTTCTTGCATGAATTGTCTTGATTGACCGCCATAGTCATAGGTAAACCCTTTAGGGAGTGTTTCTGCAGCTGCTTGTTGCAAGAAGGCTAATCCTTCGCCTAAGGTTTTTCCAGGCATCATGACTGCTTGAATGGTTGCTGAGTTTAATTGTTGAAAATGCGTTGCTGAATTCGGCTGCGTTTTTTCTACCGGTGTGACAACAGTGGACAGGGGAACCATGGTGCCATTGATTGTTTTTATATAAATTTGTTCCAATTGCTTGGGGTTGAGTCGATATTGCCGCCCTAATTGAGGGATAACCTGATAACTTCTTCCCTCAAGATTGAAAAAATTAATATAGTTTCCTGATAATGCACTGGTTAAACTGCTGCCAATTGCTCGCATGTCTAAACCTATTTCAGCTGCTTTGGCACGATTGATAGCAAATTCTACTTGAGGCTGATTGAATTTAAGTGAATTGTCCAGATAAATAAACAAACCACTTTGTCTTGCTTTATCAGCCAGTTTGGTCGATACATCAAACAAACTTTGGAAATCATTAGTAGTTTTGACTACAAATTGGATAGGCGTTCCACCACCACCGCCAGGCAATGGCGGCGGGATAATGGCAAAAGTATTTAATCCAGCAATTTGCGATAGTTTGTCTTGTAGTGGTTTTTTTAGCGCAAATTGACTGCCAGCGCGCTGATTCCATGGTTTTAATACCATGCCGGACATGGGTTGGCTGTTATTAATGGTAAAGTAATTGGCTGTTTCTGGAAAACTGGTATAAATTGCATCAAAGGGCTTGGTATAAGCTTCTATGTAATTGAGTGTGGCGTACTGGGGAGCCGTGCCAAGCACAAAGAAAAATCCCTGGTCTTCTTCTGGCGCGGTTTCTTTCGCTGTATGAAGATACAAATAAGGCAGCATGATGAGCACAACGGCACAAAGCAACAGCATAACGGCTCGCGTATCCAGTAGGCTATGTAGGGTGCTTTGATAAACAGTTTTTAGTTTATTAAATAGCCCATCAAGAAAATGAACAAAGGCATTGCTATTGGCTTCTGATGACAGAATTTTAGAGCACATCATAGGCGATAAGGTGAGGGCAATCACGCCAGAAATAATGACTGAAGAAGCTAAAGTAAAGGCAAACTCTTTAAATAAAGCACCCGTTAAACCGCCCATAAATCCTATCGGGGCATAGACTGCTGCAAGGGTTATGGTCATGGCAATTACTGGTGTTGCAATTTCTCGGGCGCCAATTAATGCCGCCTGAAGTGGTGTTTTGCCTTCTTCTATGTGTCGGTGGACATTCTCAACTACTACAATAGCGTCATCGACAACCAGGCCAATGGCCAGTACAAAAGCAAGCAGGGTTAATAAGTTGATGCTGTATCCAAGTGCAAGCATTAAGCTACACACACCGACTAAAGACAAAGGAATAGTCACTACAGGGATAAATACAGAACGAATAGAGCCAAGGAATAAAAAGATAACCACAATAACGATTAAACCCGCTTCAATAATAGTGTGCAGGACTTCATCAATAGAGGCGCGAATGAAAGCGGTGGCATCATAAACAATAGTGCCTGTTAATGAGGGGGGGAATTCTCTTGTGATGTCTGGAAATAAGGCACGTACATCACTAATAACGGTTAAAGGATTGGCAGTAGGTGTAGGTGTAATAGACATGAATACAGCTTTTTTACCGTTAAAACGTACGGAACTGTCATAACTTTGAGAGCCTAATTCTACTTTTGCAATATCACGCAGTCGAATAATGGAGCCTTTTTTGTTTTTTACAATCAAAGAGCCAAATTCATCAGCATTATTTAAATCAGTTTTGGCGGTTATATTAATCGCAACATATTCACCTTTGGTGCTGCCAGCAGCCGTAAGAAAATTATTGCTCGCCAATACTAAAGATACCTCGGCTGGCGTCACACCCAAAGCGGCCATTTTGACAGGATTTAAAAAAACACGCATGGAATAGGTAGCACCGCCTAGAATATCGGCTTTAGCCACGCCGTTTACTGTTTGTAATTGAGGTTTCACTACTCGTGTTGCGTAATCAGTAATTTGCTGTGGTGTCATTTCTGTACTGTCCAGGCTAATATACATGAGCGCAGTGGAGGTGTCCGATTGTTTTAAGATAACAGGTTGTTGAGATTCCTTAGGCAGCTGATTAATAGTTTGTTGTACTTTACTCATGACATCAGTAAAAGCAATTTGCGGATCAAAATTCAATTTGATAGTTAACGTGATGGTGCTCAATCCTTGTACACTTGATGAGGTCATGTAGTCTATGCCTTCTGCACTGGCGATGGCATTTTCTAAAGGAGTGGTAATAAATCCAGCAATAAGATTGGCATCAGCACCCGGATAACTGGTGCTTACAGTAATCACGGTATTATCCATACGAGGATACTGACGTATCTGCATTTTATTAATTGAATTCAGGCCAAATAAAAAAATTAATAAACTGACTACCATGGCCAATACAGGACGCTTGATGAATAAATCTGTAAATTTCATATTGAAATTGCACTCCGGTAGTTAAGATTTAAAGGAATTGATTTCTTTGAGCTGTCATTGTCCTAAGGTATCTAGATCTGGATTATCATCTAATGGGACACTGTTATTAATCGTTACTGGTGTACCATTTTGCAGTTTTAAATCACCCGTACTGACTACCAGTTGTCCTGCGTTGATTCCTTTTTTAATTACAGTGTAATTGCCTTGCTGTTCACCGGTAGTGACGAATACTCGTTGTACAGTTAAGTTATCGCTACCGTCTTCATTTTTTCCATTTTTATTTTTTTCTATAATATAAACAGAATTGCCGTACAAACTATAAGAAATGGCAGTAGAAGGAACGATGATGGTGTTTTTTTGTAATGGTTGTTGCAACTCAATAGAGGCAAACATACCAGGAATAAAAGTAAAGTGCTTTATTTTATTTTTTAGGTTGCGATCACTATTACAAAGCACCAGCAGTTTATTGCTTCGATCTTGTTTTTTTGTTTGTACCAAAGCGGAGTGGGTGGGATCGTTCATTGCCTCAGCAGGGCAATTAGGAAGAGAGGCTTGAATTAATGCGTTATGAGTATTTAAATCGATTTTAGAGTTAATGGCAGATATTTTGCCTTCAAATAAATAATTGGGGTATTCTTCTATAGAAAAAAGAATGGGTTGATGCAAATGTGCCAGTTTGTACAGCTGCTCAGGGAGATAAAACTCAAGATATAAGGGATCCATCGATTGCAGGGTGACTATAGAGGTTTGGCCTGGCGTAATGTATTGGCCGATGTTGACTTGTCTGATCCCCAAGCGTCCAGTAAAGGGGGCAGTAATATGTTTTTGACGTATTTGTGCCTCTATTTGTTCTACTTTCGCTTGTGCTTGTTGTAAGTTGGCATTGGCTACATCCACACTGGAGCTTGGTGTTGCCCCACGTTTAAACAAATCGGTTTGTCTTTTATAATCCAGTTTTTTTAAGATTAAATCCGATTGATTGAATTTTAATTGTGCCTGTTCCACATCGTCATCGATTAAAATAAGTGGCGCGCCTTTTTCTATGTATTGGCCTGATTCAAAGTTAATTTGAATCACATTACCGGATGTTTCTGCATTGACCTCTACGCCATTGATGGCTACAAAATTACCAATGGAATTTAAAACAGGCCTCCAGTTGACTACTTGAGCATGAGCAGAAGAAACCGTGACCGCAGGGGGCTTATAATGAGCAAAAAAACGTTTGATCATAAAAGCCTTGATTAAATTAAAAGCAATGAGTCCACCGAAAACGACTCCCAAGACGATTCCCATTATCTTCATTCGTTTTTTCAAGGTTTCTCTTTTTTTATCTGACATGTTAAGTCGACCTGTCTTGGCTGGTTAATTGAGGAGGTAGTTTTAATTGGAGTCAAAACTAATCGACAATTAATATATCAATAGAAGCTATTTTTTAGTAGTATATTAATGTTTTACATAAAATTTTTTTATTTCATGAGTATAAAAAAACCCTATTGACTAAATACAATACTTTGTTACTATAATGCTTCCATCTTACTAAGGGGGTCATAATGAAGTTAAAATCCTTGCTGTTTATTGTGTGTTTTAGTCTGTTTTCCACTGTTTTTGCTGCTAATGCCCACCTGCATCCTAAAATTGATGAAGCTGATAAAAAAACAATCAGCAAAAATCTGATGTATCCTGGTTATTGTCAAATAGAAATTATTAATGACAGTTTCTCAGATGTTAATGTTTATGGTACTTTTGATGACGGTGCTACCGTAAATTTTAATATTTATCGTTTTGAAGCCCCTCATTATATTAGTTTGTTTTACTATTTTTATTGCCACAGCGGTATGTATCTGACTATTCAGTCTCCATATGGTGTTACCTATTCCGGTTGGACCAATGTGAACAGCACCATTCGCATTATTCCTTACTTGAATAAGCAAGTAAAAGCGAATGTTACGGCCAGATAATTCAATCATGCGTACAGAGAACTAAAATAGTTCTCTGTACCATAACGAGATGTGATTTATGAAGTTTTTAAAAATAACCAGTTTTTTTTTTGTAGTAACAGCCAGTTTTGCTCAACAGCCGATACATCAGCATGCGCATGAGCATTCAACAACAGTTCAGTCTTCTGTACACTCACACATACCACCCACAGGACCTCGAATCGTAACGATTCCCCGTCAGCCTGACCGTAGCAGAGTACATGGACATCATCAGGGCTCTTTAAACGCATCAGGGACTGCTCGTCATCACCATGCAGGTACTGCGCAGGCGAGGAATTCTAACAGATTGCCTTTAAATACAAGAGAGACGCAGCACAAACATCAAGGTTAAAGGTCTGCTACCATGTATTTTAAATGCATTTAGGATTAAAGCAATTTAATAAAATTATCAGCTAAAGCGACAAAAATTATACTGAGACTATTATTCACTTTATTATTTTTATGTTACTCTATTGGTGTTTTTTTGGGAAGAATCATGAGTCGTATTGTTATTTCATTACTAAGTTTATCACTCCTATGCCTTACTGGATGTAGCTCTTCATACCACACAGAGAGTGCTGGAGAATATTTAGATAGTTCGGCGACTACAACCAAAGTAAAAGCCAGTTTAATTGATGAGCTGGGTTCCCACGGGTTTTCCATAAAAGTAAAAACCTATAAAGACGAAGTTCAGCTTAGTGGCTTTGTCGATACCTTAAGGATTAAACAAAAAGCAGGTGTCATTGCCTTAGGTGTTCCGGGCGTAAAAAGCGTCAGCAATGATATTGTAGTGAAGTCGCGCTAGTCGGTTAAGTTTAAGGATTATTATGTTTGATGCCAATTGTACGATAGAATCTTTTGATAATGAATTATTCGCTGTGATCACAGCAGAAAAAAAACGCCAGGAAGAGCACATTGAGCTTATCGCCTCTGAGAATTATGTCAGTCCTTGTGTATTAGAAGCACAAGGCTCTGTTTTGACTAACAAGTATGCCGAAGGTTATCCTGGTAAGCGATATTATGGCGGTTGTGAATATGTTGATATTGCAGAGCAATTGGCTATTAACAGGGCAAAAGCTTTATTCAAAGCAGATTATGCTAATGTACAGCCTCATTCCGGTTCACAAGCCAATGCAGCAGTGATGATGGCTTTATTATCACCTGGTGATGTCGTTTTGGGTATGTCTTTGTCTCATGGTGGTCATTTAACTCACGGGTCCAAGGTCAATTTTTCAGGGAAGCTTTATCATTCAATAGAATATGGTATTGATGCCGATACAGGCTTAGTTGATTATCAGGCACTTGAAGCTTTGGCTTTAGAACACAAACCCAAGCTTATTGTTGCTGGTTTTTCCGCATATTCCAGAATATTGGATTGGGAAAAATTTAGGGCAATAGCAGACAAAGTGGGTGCTTATTTAATGGCAGATATAGCCCATGTTGCCGGTTTGGTGGCTGTAGGATTATATCCTTCTCCAGTGCCTTATGCAGATGTTGTGACAACCACTACTCATAAAACATTAAGAGGACCTCGCGGCGGTCTTATTTTATGTAAAGCCAATGAAGAGATTGAGAAAAAACTAAACTCAGCTGTTTTTCCTGGTATGCAAGGCGGGCCTCTCATGCATGTTATTGCCGCCAAAGCGGTGGCTTTTCGAGAAGCGCTGTTGCCTGAATTTAAAGCATACCAGCAGCAAATATTAAATAATGCCAAAATACTAAGTACCGTTTTACAAGCCCGTGGATTTGATATTGTATCCGGTGGTACAGACAATCATTTGTTATTGTTAGATCTGATAAATAAAAACATTACAGGAAAAGAGGCTGATGCCGCTTTACATCAAGCCAATATTACAGTGAATAAAAACTCAGTTCCCAATGATCCTCGTTCTCCTTTTGTTACCAGTGGCTTAAGATTAGGAACACCTGCCATAACAACCAGAGGCTTTAAAGAGAACGAAGTGACTCTTGTCGCCAATTGGGTTGCTGATGTGCTTGATGCCATTCATGATGAAAGCGTCATCGCCAGGGTAAAAGAGCAGGTACTGGCCTTATGCCATGATTTTCCGGTCTATCGCTAATCATGCATTGTCCATTTTGTCATGCAGAAGATACCAAAGTGGTTGATTCACGCTTGGTTGCAGAAGGCGCGCAAGTACGCCGTAGAAGGCAATGTTTATTGTGCCATGAACGGTTTACATCTTTTGAAACAGCAGAGCTCGTATTGCCTTTGGTCGTAAAAAGAGATGGCCGACGAGAAGCCTTTAATATTGAAAATTTACGGCTAGGCATGCAACGCGCACTAGAAAAACGCCCGGTCAGCGCAGATAGCCTTGAGACAGCCATTAGTAGTATCATTCAAGATATCCGCTGCAAGGGGGAGAGGGAAGTTGATTCGCAGTGGATAGGTGAATTGGTCATGAATCAACTGTATCGCCTGGATCATGTAGCTTATGTACGGTTTGCTTCAGTATACAAACGGTTTAAAGATGTGAGCGATTTTAGACAGACCATAGATCAGATGAAGGATGATAAAAGAGAAGAGTAGTTTTTTTTCTCATTACAATAAAGACAAATCTTATTCTAAAATGATCAGACCTCTTCAAAAACAGGCAATCAACGAAGCAAATCGCTTCGGCAGTAGCGTTTTCGATGAGGTCTATTAAAGGAATAACAACCCGAAATTTAGTATCCACTTATCATTGAAGGTCGTATTACAAGGTAGGCCATGGTTGTATAGAGATTATTGATGGCAGCCAGAGAGGATTTTTAATGAAGGTGACCGGTGGTTACTAATTCTATTGATATCAGTTCATGAGGTAAGAGTGGAAAAAAATTTAATAAATGGTAAAAGGAAGGCACGGAAATTAAGTCTTCAAGCTTTATATCAATGGATGATGTCAGGTACTGATCTTTATGAAATTGAGACTCAATTTCGTGTGATTAATAATATGGAAAAAGTAGATGTAGATTACTTTTGTCGTTTGCTCTATGGTGTTGCTGAGCATGTTGATACATTAGAAAGTAGTTTGGCTCCTTTTATCGATAGAGAAATAGCCAGTCTTAACCCCGTAGAGTTAACTGTATTACGAATGGGTGCTTTTGAGTTGGTGTATTGTCCTGAACTTCCGTATAAAGTTGTGCTGGATGAATCAGTCACTTTAGCAAAGGAATTTGGCTCACAAGAAGGTCATCGATATGTCAATGGTGTTTTGAATAATTTTGCCAGACAAATTCGAGCCATGGAAATTAATGCTCAAGGCATGCAATAATTGATGAAAGACAGTCAGTGCCAGGTTGGGTGAACATATTTTATTAGCCCCCTATTTTATCGATGGTATTCAAGGTAGACAGATGAATCATAAGCTCACTCGTTTGGTTTGGCAGGATCCTCATTATTTCATTGCCTTTGGCTTTGGTTCAGGTTTAGCCCCCTTTGCTCCAGGAACCTGGGGTACATTGGCTGCCTTGCCCTTATATTATTTAATGCAGCCTTTAAATTGGGTGCTATATCTTATGGTGACATTAGGATTGTTTGCCTTAGGAGTTGTTGTTAGCGATAAGGTAACAAAAGACTTGGGTGTTAATGATTACAAAGGGATAGTCTGGGATGAGGTCGTGGGGTATTTGCTGACGATGTTTTTAGCACCGCATGGCATTGGCTGGATGATATCAGGGTTTTTCTTATTTCGTCTTTTTGATATCTGGAAACCTTTTCCTATCTCTTGGGTGGATAAAAAAATTCACGGCGGGTTAGGAATTATGCTGGATGATGTATTGGCTGCATTGCCTGCCATGGCTTTGCTACAGGGGATTGCCTGGAGTATGGCTTGATGAATCAAAATCATAAAGAATTAATCAGTATTGGTTTAACGGTAGGCATAGTTTTATTGACTTTGTTTATCATTCATAAATTTCTTCCTTCGATGATTTGGGCAGGGATTATTGTTATCGCTACTTATCCACTCTATAAAAAATGGCATCGCTTATTTGCTAATAATGCCAATTGGTCTGCCTTTTTATTCACTGCCATCATGGCGTTATTGTTTCTCATGCCATTAAGCTGGCTGATTGGTATTTTAATTAAAGAATCGCAAGTGTTTGCGTCCTTTTTGCATCAACTCAATCAGCATGGTGGCGCAGCACCAGAATTTTTAACTCAATTGCCTTGGATGAGTACTGAATTAGTCAATTATTGGGATGAGCATTTAGGAAAACCTGGAAATTTAAGTGCGGTTTTTTCTCATTTTTATAATACACTAACACCTGCAACTTATTATATTAAGCAAGTGGGAGTTATTATTGCGCACCGAAGCGTACAGCTAGGATTTACTTTACTTACTCTTTTTTTCTTTTATCGCGATGGCGATCACTTATTGATGCAAATTAATCATGTCGGTGAATATTGTTTAGGCAAGCGCTGGTTTCGTTATTCTAACAGACTACCGCAAGCTTTAAGAGCAACGGTCAATGGCACCATAGTAGTTGGTATGGGGGTGGGCATCCTCATGGGCGTTTGTTATCAATTAGTTGCTTTTCCTGCGCCAACTTTAATGGGTTTTATTACCGCCCTGGCAGCGATGATTCCTTTTGTGGCTCCTATTATTTTTATTATTGTTTCGCTTATTTTGCTTACCGTAAGTAATGTGCTTGGTGCAATCGTGGTATTGGTTTGGGGAACTCTGGTCTTATTTGTCGCGGACCATTTTATAAAACCGGGCATGATTGGTGGGGCTATCAAACTTCCCTTTCTTGCTGTCTTGTTTGGTATTTTAGGTGGAGTAGAAACCTTAGGATTGTTAGGTCTTTTTGTGGGGCCTATGATTATGGTTTTGTTTGTAACACTTTGGCAGGAAACAGCAGCGTGAAAGGGATGACTCTTTTTTTTAAAAAATGGATTGGTGTTTTGGGATGGTGTTATTTGATGCAGTCTATGGCTTATGCAGCCTATTCCTTGCCAAGAGAGGAAGAAAACCATTTTGTTAGCTTTTTCTTGGGTGATACCTTTGTAGTCAATGCGCATGCTTTTACCTATGCTTTAGAGTATTACCGTACCTTAGTTTATCCTTTTGGTGTTAGCTTTGAATACGAAAATGTGCCTCATAATAAAGAGGGAATAACAGAAAACGAACAATTTACCTTGTTATTGGTGCATTTGCCTAATCAAACCTATATCGCTGCGGGACCAGGGTTTAAATGGTCAAGTGGCGCACCAAGCGCATGGTTAGGTCGACTCAGTACAGGCTATATCTTCTCTTTGCCCCATGCTATCGAGGTCATTCCCAATATTAATTTTGATTGGGTAACCAGGCAGCACAATGAGATAGTTTTTGGTGTCAGTATGGGAAAGCGTTTTTGAAGGCTGGTTATTAAATTTCAGAATCAAACACAATCTGATTATCAGCCCCCTGTACTTTTGTTTGTCCTCCGCGAGAATCATCCCATGTTACCGTCACGGTAGCGATATTTCCTGTACAGGCTACCTGTAGCGTATATGTTGTTGTGGTTTGCGTTTTTTTGCTTTGTTTGGTTGCTGGAAGTGTGGTACAGACACCTGCTGCTCGCATGGCTTCTAGCTGATTGGTTGCATAATCCATGGCTTCCATGCGTTGACGCGCAATTTGACTGGATACTTGCGTATTGACCATCATTTTGACTGAGGCGAGTAATCCTATACTCAAGATAGCAAAAGCCACCATGGCTTCTATTAAAGTAAATCCTGAGGACATTTTCACGGTCAGCTCCTTAATTCATATCAGACCAGGCTCCTGATGACAAGGTGGCGGCTTGAACGGTGAAACCGGTACCACCAATCCCACCAAATACAATATTAGTAATGGCTGTGGAGTTTTGAATGTAGGCAGCATTACCGGTGCCATTGTAGTTACCAGAAGTAATCACGGCACCTTGTATGATACTGTGTCCGGTTCCTCCCGCATCCCATGTACCGGTAATTTCAATTTGTACTTCAGTGTTATTGGTTCCTGATACAGCAGTGGCAAGAAAAGAACATTTGCCGGTATCTCCAATCTGCAAGCCACCACTGCAAGTTAAGCTTGCTGTTGAAATAGCTACTTGACAGGCATTGACTGAACAGACAGAAGGAGAGGGGATATTTAATGCGAAATTAGAATAGCTGCCATACTCTGGTGAGGTAGTGGAGCCACTTTCTTTTTGTTGGTAGGTAGTCACGTATCTGGATTTTTTGGGGATGATTGTGCCTATAGAATCAATACAGCCGCTGTTAGTATTGCATTGTGTGCCGCCAGTAGATACCAATGTATAGATGGGTTTGGTTAAATCATTGATATAAGTTTTTTTGGTAACGAGTGCTGTAACCTGTGCATCGACAGAGCAGCTGCAGCCAATCGTTGTTTGTGTATCCAATACATCCACATACAATATGCCGTATATGGTAGAGTTTGCATTAATCTTGGCTGCTTTGGATGCATCAGGAATGTTCATGACAAATATGAGCACAGGATCATTTTCTGTTCCCATACTAAGTTTATGATCGATTCCCCCGCTTTCTAGCCAAAAAACTCTTTTTCCTGCATTGTATGCAGTAGTTATTTTGTCGTCCTCTGCTTGACTGCTGCAATCAGACTCACAAATATAGCCGTTAGGCTCGGCTGCAATTGTTGCCTTGGCTTCTGTTTGACAGTCTTTTGCTTTGGTTAGATCACCACCATCGTAGGCTGCTTTGGCTATGGGACACAATCCTGAAAAATAATATAAAAAATATTCATCGGAAGTCATGTTGCGGTAGACAATGTTATTTAAGGAGTCTTTGAACACTTGACCATTGTGATCAAGCAATACAATTTTAAATTCATTGGTATGGGCATAGTTTTGAGTTGGCACATTACCTGAAATCTCTCCTCCTGCTTTGACATTGGTGGCACTGGTACTTCCTCCCAAGCTCACATAACCTAAGGCATTGAGTGCTGCTGCACCATCAGAGCCAGCATTCACTTGCAAAATCTGAGTTATTTTTCGTAATCCTATACCGTTGACATAGCCCGTACTGATGAGTTGATTGCCAACCACGGCCGTAGAATAGACATCCGGAACATTGAGCGTGGTTTGGTTTGTTGGTATTGCGGATAAATCTTTGACAGAAGGATTGGCTATTAGATATTCATTGATATTGGTTTTGACTTTATTGAGCCCCAATTCTGCGTGCTGGAAGGATTTTTCACTTTGATAGGCATTATTTGATGATTGTTGTTCCAGTACAGACCCTTTGATGCTCATAAAAGAATTAAAAGAAACGAGTGCTAATACGACTAGAGCAACTCCTAAAGTAGCAAAGCCCTGTTGATTTCTCATGATGCACTCCTAACTATTACGAATAAATACTTGCAGTTCAATTTCTCGACGAACAGGTGCTCCTTCTACGGTAAGCTCTAAATCTTCAGCGATAAAATGGATTTGAATCAGGCTCGGGTTAACCGGACTGCTAAAAAAAGAATCAGTAGCCGTTTGATAAAATTTAATTTGGGTGGGATCATTAAGCGCTGTCCATGTGCCTGTTGTGGAGCAGCTTACCAAATTATCAGTTTGATAAAAATATAAAATACCCGTATTGGTATCGAGTTTATAACCAAAAAACTGTTGTTTGGGTGGGACCAAGGTGGTGTCTACATAGGTAAAAAGAGCACAGCTTCCATTGGTATAATAATGAGAACCGGATGCCCAGCCAGTTACATCAGGCAGGCTTGTCAGGGCATTAGAAAATCCAGCGCGGCGAATTTGAGAGGTCATGGTGCTTTTTAGTATTTGTATGGTTTTCTCAAAACGTTGTAATTTGACATTTTCAATATTGGTATGAAGCGTACTGACAAATAAGGCGCCGACTGAGGCGATGACAATCAGGCCAACGCTAAGTCCGACCATAATTTCAATCAGGCTAAATCCTCGGTAGCGGTTCATGATAGCGGTCCAATAGTAATCATTCCCAGTTTATTCATGTTCACTGTTTGCGATACTCCAGAATAAGTAACCGTAAATACGGCCGGTACGGGACTGGGCATGCCATAGAATGGGGAAAAAATCAAATCAGGTGCCGTGAGTGTGATGCCATCAGTTAGCGTTTCTTTACGAAGATCACATCCTAAAGCTGTGGTACCTATGCAAATTTCACCATTGGCGACAGAAAAGTAAGTTTTTATATTGCGCTGTAAGGCTTCACTTTGCGATATCCCAATGAGTCCAACAACCAGATCAGATGTTTTTTGTACTTTGCTGCGCGCCATAGAGTTTTGGAATCCTGGCACAGCAAACACTGCTAACAGGGCAAGAATAGACACAGTAATGATTGCTTCAGTTAATGTAAATCCTTGAGTTTTCATTAAAGCCCCCAGCAAGTTACATCGCCAGAAAAACCAGTTGCAGTAGCGGTTAAGAGGCCACAGTTGTCTGCCGCCTGAGGTCCCGCTGGATCAGCTGTGGCGGTTGCTTCATAATTGGTCGCAGAGCTTTTCCCAGCGCTTAGTGCAATAATATAGTAGCCTGCTGTAGAAGTGCTTGCTAAACCTAAATCACTTAAGGAACTGGCATAGCTGTCGTGATTGCCTCGCCATTTTTCTTGCGCCAGCTGTAAGGTTGCCAGCGCTTCTTTTGCATCTGCACGTCTGGATTTTAGGAGAAAAGAGTGATAAGACGGCAGGGCTACCGCTGCCAAAATAGCAATAATCACGATGGTGATTAAAAGTTCGATTAAAGTAAAGCCCGGCTCTTTCACTTCAGCCTCCATTTCCAAACAATTTAAAAAAATTCTTATTGATTAAAATATAGACTAATTGATGGAGGTTAAGCAATATCCGAGTTTTGCTATTTTATCCTAATTTGTTCATCTTGAGTGTGTAGCACAAGTTTGTTCAAGTTCTCAATACAGTTAAACTAGAGACAGGCTAAAAACCAATCAGGTTTCTATTAGTACGAATGGCAAGATTAAGGTCTATCTATGTCAATAGACCCTAATACAACGTTTCACAGAATCTGTCTTGGGCAAATCCTTCCGTTTGCTTGATGCGCATTAGAAAGACGCACACATGGACAAGTATATAGTAGAATTTACAAAGAATAGCTACTCATTTTTTTTAAATACCCTCTTAATTATTAGCATGGATCTGCACATAAAAATTGTCCTTCGCTATTTTGCGTATCACCTGAGCTGGAACATGATATGACAGGCGACCCTGCTGAGCACTGACATTTTATACTAGGACAACTGGTAGCCCAAGCACCACTGCAAGCATCTTTACAAGCAGGAGCTGCAAAAGCTGAAAAACTTAAAGAGCCCATAATTACGCAGAAAACAGTTGGTAAGGCCAGTTGAAAAATTTTCATTTTGTTCACCTCATTATTTGGAATCAAAAAGTAAAGTAAAAAATCTTAGAGTCTTTATAAAGTAAAGATAGACTATATTATTGTTATTGTCATTATTTCATTGGTAGGCCTTTTGGTAGCCGCTAGAGCGATCAAGAAAAATGTTCCTATAATTACACCCCGTCAATATAGCCTAATTATGATAGATAAATAGGAATTAACACAGTGACTAATAACCTGTCTTATCGTTCACAAAGTGGGCGTTTGAATAAAAGTAATTCTGTATTTATCATCACAATAATGAGAAAAAATAAAAAATTTTAAGATAGATCAGATTGATAGCAGCCCTATTTGTATTGAGCTTAATTAGTTTTTCAAATATTTCTATTACGATAGATTATGAACACAATTAAAAGGTTGCATCTCATCTTGCAATCAACAGGATAGATTCAGTGAAACATTTTGGTAGGTAGCATCCCTGAAGTTTTTTTAGGCAAGGTTTAATTTTGTATTGAGCTTGTAAATAAATGATTTATACAGGCGATTGCTATCATTACCACATGGAAAATGAAAGTTTCAGCTGTTGCCAATACTGATTGTATAAAGACAGTCTGCTTTCATCTATATCGCGTTGAAAATGTCCATTTTTTAAAGTGGTTTTATCAGGGTAAACGATGGGATTGGTGCGAATCGATTCGGGCAGCAGGGCTTTGGCTTTGGCATTAGTCAGAGCATGTCCTTCAATTAAGGCAATTTGTTTTCCTGCTTTTGGGGTTAATAAAAAATTTATAAATTGATAGGCTTCTTTGGGATGGGGGGCATTATGAGGTATTGCCAGGCAATCCACCCAAATGATAAAGCCCTCTTGGGGATAAGCAAAATGGATCTGCCTATTTTCCTGTTGTGCTTTATAAGCATCTGCATTCCACGCCAAACCGGCAAGTGCATCTTCATCTATCATAATGGCCTGGATGCTGTCACTGGCGAACAATTTCACATTGGGCATTAGATGTAATAAATGCTCATAGGCTTTTTCTATATGTTGCGGGTCATCGTCATTGGGATTATATCCCAGGCTCATTAACGCGATAGCAAATACTTCTCTGGAATCATCAAGCAACATCAACTGATTGCGCCAGCTGCTGTTCCATAAATCGCTCCAGGATAAAGGGGGGGATTGTTTTTGCTTATGAGTATAAAAAATGCCGGTGGTCCCCCAAACAAGAGGTACGCTGTATCGGTTATCCGGGTCGTATTCATTGTTAGTAAAGGATGAATCGAGATTGGTTAAATTAGGGATTTGCTGGTGATCTAATGGCGCAAGCATGCCATGTTTTTTCATGCGCTCAACAAAGTAGGCCGAGGGAAGAATAACATCATAAATACCTTGCTTGCTGGCTCTTAATTTAGCGTACATGGTTTCATTGCTATCGTAAGTTGAAAAATGCACAGTAATGCCTGTTTTTTGTTCAAAGTCATGCAGTACTTGCTTGGGTATTTCTCCCCCCCAAACATAGACATTGACTGTTTTATTTGCCCATAGGCAGGTTGAAAAAAAACAGCCTAAAAGCCAATAGATATAATTTTTCATATGGTTTTTCTCGACAAGCGATGCGAGATGATAACTAGAGCCATGGAGAGCAGCAGCGTAATACTGCATAATGCATTAAGCTCAGGAGTCACACCGGAACGAACTAAAGAATAAATGGTTAAAGGTAAGATATTGTAATCTGATCCGGCAATAAAATAGCTGATAATGACATCGTCAAAAGACAGGGTAAAGCATAAGAGAAAAGCGCTTAATACTGCAGGCCATAATAGAGGCAATACAATACTTCTAAGGGCTTTAAAGCGTGAGGCTCCCAAGTCCAGCGCACTAAAATAGATATTGGGATCGAGTGTTTGAATACGGCTATTGAGTGTGAGCATGACAAAAGGAATACAAAAACTGATATGTGCTATGAGTAGGCTTGAAAATCCTAAAGGAATGGCAGTGAGATTGAAAAAAATCAGCAGGGCAACTCCCAGAACCAAATCCGGAATAATAATGAGCAAGAGAATTAAGCCCGATACAATACGTCTGTGTCTACTGCGAAAAAGAAACAAATGCACGCAGGTGAGTAATCCCAATACAGTAGCAACCAAAGCAGCAGTCAAACCTAGGGTAATCGAATGAAAAAAAGCGGTCCACAGACTGTTGTCATGGAATAATTCCCTATACCAACGCAAAGAAAAACCATGCCATTGCAAAGAGTATTTCGCTTCATTCACGGAATAAATAACCAAAACCAGGATAGGAAAATAAAGCGCATAATAGATAAGGCTTATGAACATTTTTTGTAAAAAAAGTTTCAATGAAGCGCTCCTTCATTAGGCCGTCGGTAGATAAATAATAAAATTAATAGCAGTAAGGTTAATACAACCGAGGTGGACGCGCCTTGTGGCCAATTCTCAAAGACCAAAAACTGGTCTTGTATCAGGTTGCCCAACAGCATAGACCGCGCGCCACCCAATACATTAGGGATATAAAAAAAAGTCATTGCAGGCAAGAAGACCAACAGGCATCCAGAGAGGATGCCTGTGGCTGTATTAGGTAAAAACACTTTAAAGAAAATGTCCCATTGGTTAGCGCCCAAATCTTTTGCGGCCTCAATCAGTCGAAAATCAAAACGTTCCATATTATTGAATAAAGGCAAGACCATGAAGGGGAATAAATTATAAATTAAACCGCTAATTACCGCCCCATTAGAATAAAGCAAAGTCAGTGGAGCATCGATGAGATGCCATTTTAACAGCAGGGTATTAATAATGCCTTTGGCTTTAAAGATAGCGATTAATGAATAGGTACGCACCAAAGAGCTAGTCCAAAAAGGAATAATAATGAGTAATAACAAGCTGGACTGGTATTTGGATTTGATTAAAAGATAGCTAAAGGGGTAGGCAACTAAAAGACAAATAAAAGTAGTTAAAGAGGCAATGGCCAAAGAGCGCAGGAATATTTTTAAAAAAGCAGGGGTTAATAAAGCGCTATAATTGTTTAAGGTAAAAGGCAATCCGACCAGGTGCTCCGTATCTTTAGAGAGAAAACTAGCCAGTAGTACCAGGCTTAAGGGGATACAACCAAACAGAATAAGCCAGGCATACATACAATAAACAGACAGTGATTTTACTTTCATGACTTACTCTTCAAAAGGCAATAACACTTCCCAGCCCGGTAACCATTGCACCCATACCAATTCATTTAATGAATATTCCAGCTGGTCGTCGTCTTCATCAAAAAACTCGGAAGCATTAATGATTTTTCCAGACTGCAGTGCTACTTTTAAATCAACAGTGGAACCTTTGTATACAATATCGACAATAGTTCCTGGCAGCATGTTTTGCGTGTCCGTTACTTCAGAGGCATTCCATACGCGAATGTCCTCTGGCCTGACGAGCAAATGGGCTTTATCATCTTTTTTAAATGTGCCAGGGTTTTTGCAAAAGAGGGCAACTTGTTCGACTTCAGTCAATAATCCTACCTCAGTGATTGCAAGAATGGAGACATCAAAGATATTGGTTTCACCAATAAATTTGGCCACATTCAAATTGCAAGGTGTCTCATAGACTTCTCTTGGAGTACCAATCTGTTCTATATTGCCCTCATGAAAAATAATAATCCTGTCTGACATGGATAAGGCTTCTTCCTGGTCATGAGTTACAAACACAAAGGTCATATTCAAGGCTTTTTGTATTTGTTTTAATTCATATTGCATGTCTTTACGCAAGCGGTAATCCAGTGAGCTTAATGGTTCGTCAAGTAGTAATACAGGAGGACGATTAATCAGGGCACGTGCAATGGCGACACGTTGTTGCTGCCCACCACTTAATTGTTTGATATTACGCTTTGCAAACGCCTCCAATTGGACTAGGCGTAAGGTTTCTTCTACTTGTTGTTTAATAATGGTTTCATTGACTTTTTTACAACGTAAAGCAAAAGCGACATTGTCATATACGGATAAATGAGGAAACAAAGCATAACTTTGAAAAACAGTATGTACATCTCTTTTTTGTGGTGGCAATGAATTAACGCATTGGCCATTCATATAAATATGGCCTGAAGAAGGTTGTTCAAAGCCAGAAATAAGGCGTAAGAGAGTGGTTTTACCACAACCGGAAGGTCCCAGGAAGGTAAGAAACTCCCCATGATGAACAGAAAAGGAAATAGGATTTAAAACAGTAGTATGGCCATACGACTTGGATACCTGTTGAATGTCTATTAAAGGAACTGTCATAAGAAGGCCATAAAAAAATAGACATTATGAAGGGAGATATATTACTTGTCTAGCTTACAAAATCAGGAAAGTCTATTGAATAACTTTTCAAGACATGAAATAGTTGTTTAATCCAATTGGAAGCGGAACTATATCTATTTTCATGATGATATATAAAATAACAGCAATCTTTTGTTTGTCTACAGTACTTTGGGCTTGTAGTAAATCATCAGAAAAACCCATATCAGATATCCCTGCCAACTTTCGCTCCAGTACTTCTTCCTATCAATTAGTAGCAAAATTGCCTTATACCGCATGGTGGCAACAATTTAAAGATCCCTTATTGAATCAATTGATTCAGGATGGTTTGAATTCCAATAGAGACATTGAGGTTGCATTAGGTCATTTGCAAGAGGCAAAAGGGATGTTAAAAGAGGTCAAGTTAAGCTGGATCCCTACTGTTCAGCTTTGGGCAGGTTACTCCACGAATCCTGCGTTAGGTGTGCCTGGTTCATTTTATGCGGCGTGGCCTACGTATACATTGAATATATTGCAGCTTTATGCTCAACAAAAACAAGCCACCTTCAATATGATGTATTATCAGGCTGCTGTTGAAGGCGTGCGCTTAACCGTGATTGGGCAAATTGCCGGTGCTTATTTTACCTTGATGGCTCAATCAGAACAGCTGCGGCTGCTTCAGCAATTGGATGGGGATTTAAATGAGTTAATTCGTCTGAGTCAAAAAGACCTGGCTATTGGTTTGGCGGATGAATTAACCATAGCCCAACTACAATCAGATGAACAGTTGGTTCGTTCTCAAATGTTGCCTGTCCAACAAAATAAGGTGGCAAGTGAAAATGCTTTACGCTATCTATTGAATAAAAATCCAGGCGCGGTGGCTAATAAAAATAATTTCGCGTCTATTGATTTTGGGCGTATTAAGCCAGGCAGCTTGCCAGCTGCAGTATTGAATAATCGCCCAGATATGAGAATGGCTTGGTATGCTTTAAAGGCAGCCCATGCTAATGTCTTGAGTGCATACAGTACGTTTTTTCCTATTATGCAGCTGGATGATTTTATAGGTGAAATTGATGCGCCCAAGCAAGAGCTGGCGCAAGCTGTGGATTCTTATGGTATCGTGAATTTGGCTTTAAGTAATTTAGGACGGATTGATGCCAGCAAAGGAAAGCAAGCTGCTGCCTTGGCTGAATTTCAAAAAACCATCAAACGCATTTTGAAAGAAGTGGATACCGATTACGAGGCCAATAAACAAAAAAATCAGCAGTATCTGGATTATAAAAAAGCATTGAAACTGTATGAAAAAAAATACACTTTACAAGTGGAGTTGTTTAATACAGGGTTGATTTCGTATAAGGATTTATTGCAAAGTAAAATTTATCTGGACAATTTAGCTCTTGCAGTCAATCTTGCCAAACTCGAATTGGCTTTGTCTTTAGTCTTGTTGTATCAGGATTTGGCCGGTGGGTATGCTCATCAAAATCATTTAGAAAAAAATAAGCTGAATAAACATGCCGATAATAAATAACATACACCTATCAATCAAAAGTAAATTTCGCCAATTTAAAAAACGCATGACTTTTTTTAATGTGGTCATTTTAATCGGCTTTTTAACGGCAATCATTTATATTTTTTCTTTTCTTTTTCCTTTTACTGACAATGCCTTCGTCGTGAATAATGTTCAGCCTGTTGCTGCGTTAACGAGTGGTTATATTACCGATTTATATGTAAAAAATGGAGACAAGGTAGTCAAAGGACAAAAGCTATTTACTGTATTCAAAAAGCCTTATCTTTATGCAGTGGAACAATTAAGTGCAGATTTAGAGGCAGCAAAAGCCCACTTAAACGCTTTACATTCGACCTATGAAAGAGATTTGAAGTTGAGCAGTAATAAAAAACAAGTCTATATTAAACTACTTCAGGATACTCAAAAATATAAAAAAGGGTATCAAATTAAGTCAGTCTCACTTCTTACATTACAAAATGCGCAGCAAGAGATGAAAGCAGCAGAAGACAAGTGGCTGGCCGCTAAAAAACAACTGGAAACCGATTTGCACGAAATCAGCGGACAAGAACATACTATTAAATCCATCCATGCAAAACTTAAAAACGCCAAGGTTAATTTGTATCTGACTGATGTTTATGCCCAAAGTAATGGCATGATACAAAATTTGTTTTTTACTTTAGGTACACCGATTAATATTAATCAACCACTGTTTTCTTTGGTTGATACCGATGTTATCTATATTCAAGCCAATTTTAATGAAACGGATTTACGTGATGTGCGAAAAGGATCACGAGTGCTGATTTTTCCAAGAATGTACTTGGGGCGAAAATTATTCCATGGTGTGATTGAGTCTGAGTATTGGTCTGCTAACCGACAATTGGTAGATAATAGAACGCAATTGCAAAATGTAACGAATGAGAACCAATGGATATTGCTACCTCAGCGCTTACCCGTAGTGATTAAAGTCACTGATCCTGATCCTGATTATCCGCTGCCAGTCGGAGCCAGTGCTTATGTCTATGTTACAGTTTAAAAGCTGGGTTGAAAAAGTAGATCCCTACACCATACTCCGGATTACACTCTATAAAGCGCTGTTTATTGCGACAGCTATAGTCTACGTGTACTGGTTTTTTCACCCGCAAAATATCATTTCGTATGTGACGCCTTTCATGGTGCTTTTTTATTATGAATCCCCGATAGTGAGCACTTTTGAGAAAAAAAAACGACTGCTGCTGTTTATGGGGGGGAGTTTGCTGTTTGTTAATGTTACTTTTGATTTGGTCTATCCCTTTAAAGGTATTTTTTTCTTCTATTCTTTATTGGTTTTTATGGTATTGCATCAAATGGTATTAAAATATTTTTATGCATTTAAAAATTTAAGTTTGTTGATTATTTCATCCGGTGCTTTGGTTTTAAGCACAAGCCCCCCAGCCAATTTTCAAGTCAGCTATGACATGATTTATTCGATGTCACTCAGCTTAATTACGGTTATGGTTTGTCTGCAAATAGTACCCAATCGCTATTTTCAAGTCTGGAATAGAACCTTACAGCATTATATTGATTATTTGATAGCTGATATCGATGCTTCCATGCAAGACGGCCATTATTCAGCAATTCAAGATGAAATAACCCGGTTTGAAATGGTAAGGAATTATCAGCAGTTAGTAGAGAAAAAATATCTGTTGCCTACGTTTAGAGTGGCAACCTACATACGAAACATCCAATTGTCATTAGATAATTTATTTTATGAAGAAAAAAATGAAGCATTCTGGTCTGGGGTTAGAATGCATTTGGTTGCATTTAAAAAACATTTAGCCGAGGGCTCTCCGTATAGACCACAGTCTGCGTATTTGGCTATCGACACGGTATTACAGCAGTTTGTTATGGATTGTCTGAGCAAAGTCTTTACTCACTGGAATGATTTATGCGTCGAAAAGAACAATTAAAAAGCAAGTTGGATGCGGCTCGGTTTATTCATTTGGCGGTTAGCTTTATGATAGCCATGTTTCTTTTTTTATTTACAACCATTCCTGAAAAATGGTGGATTTTATTGACTGTGCTTGTTTGTAGTGCGGGTGTTGAGCCTGGTCTTATTATGAAACGTTCGGCACAAAGAATTAAAGGCACTGTCATTGCTTTGCTTATTGTTGTGCCATTAATTTATGCCTTGCATATCAATTACAGACTGGTTCACATTTGCTTTATTGTCTCTTTTATCGCGCTTAGCGTCACTGCCAATGCCAAGCGTTATGATATTACAGTTATTTTTATTACGTTGATGGTTTTTTTATTATTGGCTCAGATTACCTCCGTTAATTCTCAAAATGGTTCATTTGAGATGCTGATTAATCGGGGTATATGTACTGCTATAGGAATAGGAATTGTCTATACTTCCGACTATTTATTATTTCAAGGCGATCGTTACTCGTATAAATTATATTTATTTCATCAAATAGCCATGCATGATTTTTTACGGCAGACAGTGAATGATGTAATGCGCACTCCTGAGGAGGCTATCAATACTTTTCTTTTCATCGAGCGTTTACGTGATCAGGTTATTTTGCAGTTTTCGCCCATACAAATCAGTGCAGAAAATTTAATGCTTGAAAAAAACATTGATCCGAAAATAAAACAGAACATAACAGCTTTTCAGACTACCATCTGGGAAATACGCCGTTTGCTTTTCGCTTTATGTTTTGCCAAATTTATTTTAAAATCCTCTTCTACGACAGAAAAGCATTTTAAGCATTTTAATAAGCTACTTGAAAAGACTAAAAACCATTTTATTTTCGATAATTAGGGCCCATTATTTTTCTGGGAGTAAATGAATTTTCGTCACGAAGCATTTGGTTTCTCCACTCCAGGGCAGGGTAAATGCATCACAATGATAACCGATGATCACATGTTTGTTGTTTTGCATGGCAAAATCGGCTTGCTTTACCAGTTCAGATTTGAATTGACCTAGAGTAAAATAAAAAGCCCGACCGCTGACGCCACTGGCATTTTCAAGTCCCCCTAAAATAATTTCTCCTTCATAGGTCCCCCAAAACGTTCCTTCTTTAGCTACTTTAACAATGATTCCTGACTTTTGTCCTTTTTGAATAGTCCAACACCCAGTTAAACAGAAAGTTATTAATAAGATAGCTAACCCATGTAATTTTTTCATTGTCTTTATAGTCTTCAGATAGTTGTTACTATAAAAGATAGTCTGTTTTTTCTTTGGTTAAAAGACTTAAAGGAAAAAAATCACCTTTGCTTTCTATGTTCCACAAAAAGTATGATGAATGCATTCGGCTGCTGTTGGGGGGGATTGATAAGGCTTGGCGGCATCATGTTCATGATAAGGTGTTTTGAGGGCAGCTAATAATGCATTAAAAGGTTTCATATTATGGTGTAATGCTTCATTTAAGGCGTATTCAACCTGATGATTGCGAGGTATGATGAAAGGATTACAGGCATTCATGCTCGCTTTAGCAGAAGTTTTAGACTCATCATTGTATTGACGACGCACCTGACAGCGCTCATACCATGATTGGAATGTTGGATCATTTAAAAAAGCTTCTTGGTCACTTAAACTTCTAAAGGTATTGGTATAGTCTGCTTTATTTTTTTTCATTAAGTGAAGAAAATCAGTGATTAATTGCTGATCTTGTGGCTGTTCGTTGAATAAACCTAACTTGCCCCTCATCATCGCCAACCATTGTTTTTGGTAGAGCGCGCTAAATTCATCAATACGTTGTCTGGCAAGTTCGATGGCTTTTGTTTCATCGGGATGTAACAGCGGTATGAGTGTTTCAGCAAAACGTGCCAGGTTCCATTGTGTCATACTTGGCTGATTACCATAGCTATAACGACCAAGTTGATCAATGGCACTAAATACTGTTTCAGGATCATAAAAGTCCATAAAAGCACAAGGTCCATAATCAATGGTCTCACCAGAAATAGCCATGTTATCCGTATTCATGACGCCATGAATAAAACCAACCCGCATCCAATCGACTATCAATACACTGTGCTTTTTAATGACCTCTTCTAATAAACTTAAATAAGGATTATCCGTTGTTAATGCTGCGGGATAATGCCTTGCAAGCGTATAATCTGCTAATTTTTTTAGGCCATTAAAATCTTTTTGGGCTGACAAGTATTCAAAGGTGCCTATTCTGATATGGCTTGAGGCAACACGAGTTAGCACCGCGCCAGGTAAGTTCGTATCACGATGAATGGATTCTCCCGTTGTGACTACTGCTAAACTTCGCGTGCTGGGAATACCTAAAGCATGCATGGCTTCGCTGATTAAATATTCTCTTAACATGGGGCCTAGGGTTGCTTTTCCATCGCCTCTTAGGCCATAAGGTGTTTGTCCTGAGCCTTTTAACTGGATATCAAAGCGTGCTCCTTTCGGCGAGAGATGCTCTCCTATTAAATGAGCTCTCCCATCACCCAAAAAAGTAAAGTAACCAAATTGATGTCCAGCATAAGCTTGTGCAATAGGCTCAGCACCCGGAGGCAACTGGTTTCCAGAAAACAGCGCTGCAAGTTCGGTTGTCTTTATATGATGGAAATCTAATCCCAGCTCGCAAGCTAAGGCGTGATTTATCATGATTAAGCGAGGATTTGGAACTGTATCGGGTCGTGCAAAAGAAAAAAAATGCCTGGGTAATTTGTGATAACTGTTGTCAAAATTCCATCCCATAGTTTCGTTTTTCACGATAGCGTCTTTTGTTGTATGAAGAAAGGCCTAATATTATAGCACTAAGAAATTGGAGTCCAATGAAGAAAACCGCTATGCTTATAGAGTCTGTCCCTATAAACCTACTGTGATGATAAAGAAAGACAAATGGGAAAAACTCATAGAATGGATGCAAAAACTGTCAGTTATCGAAGCTGATTTAACAGAAAAATTCATTTTGGGTCGTGGTAGAGGAGGGCAAAAATTACAAAAAACCTCTTCTACAGTTTATCTTAAACATGAGCCATCCGGTTTGGCGATAAAGTGTCAAGAATCGAGAAGCCAAGAAGACAACCGTTATTTTGCTCGATTACGGCTTTGTGAAAAAATACATTCTCTATCGCATAATGAAAAAACAAAAGCGCAACAGCAGATAGAAAAAATCAAGCGCCAGAAAAAAAGACGCAAAAGGCGTGCCCAACAAAAAAGATTAGATAGCAACTCTGGTAAAAACGAAGGAGTTTTATGATCTTGCAACAGGATAATATTTGATCGACTATGTTGCTGTATTAGAGAAAAAGTAAGGTGAATTTAGAGAAATTTCTTGGGTGTTATTGGTCGATATGCTCATGCACTCTATAGGTGTTTCAGTTATAGTATTTCATAAGAGGAAAGACAAGGATGTCTTAACAAGGAATGTGTCAGGCTTCATGGATTGAAGCTTTACCACAAGGATGTGTTCCTTGTCCTCTGCCATTTTATCTATTTTTAGCGCATCAACTTTTAATTTGAGACACTGTGGTAAAAGTTCAAAGTAAGAAAAAGGCCTTGTAAATTGCGCCAATTCACTCTCTACTCACAAAGTTATCCACAGAATCTGTGAATAACTGGTTGCAGGTACCCTTGATGGAATATCAAAAAATCGCTAAAAAATAATTTACATTCAGGTTTTTTCCTGATGGGTGCCTCGATATCAGGGCTAACGCATCTAAATTTTGAGCACTAGATGCTCTTTTTCTGGCTACGTACCGTGCTTTATGCACGGTATCCATAGCATCTTGAATCGATTGATAAACTAGATTCCGCGCATAAAGAGCGGAACGTAGCCGATTTGGGTTAGCAATAAGCATTTAGACGCGGTTATCCTGGCCTCGATATGGGCTTGCCGTCTATTAGCAGTATCAATAGACTGATAATACTTTGAAGGTAATTCCCCTCGTCATCCCGAACGAAGCGAGGGATCTCCCTACAGTAGCACAATCTATAACATAACGATCGGTATAAATCGTCCCACTCAGGATTTAATGACTATATCGGTGTGAAAGCTGATCCTCTGCATCCATTTCAATTTGTTCAAATAGATTTTGTAGGGTTGACTCCTTAATATATTCTTTTATTTTCTCATGAGTAAAACGATTAATTTTATCTTCCATAGCAGCATTGGGGATTAAATCATCCCAATATAAAGGTTTATGGGTTATTGGATGCATATCTTTTACACACAGCCATTTAGTAATTACATCTTCATCATACAAAACAGGATTTTGTGTGCAAGAAACGGGTTTTGTCATAATCCCTAAGGAAATATTACAAATAAACTCATCAGGAAAATCGATAACATTGATATCAGCTAACAATTGTGCATTAGACCAGGGTTGATTTTCAAGAAGCTGAGTTTGGTTTGTATTAATAGTGATTCCAGCTATGCGAGCTTCGGTTAAGAGCAGACTTTTCCATTGAGATTCAATTAAAATGGTTTCTAATTGTTCTTTAAATAGACCTAACAATAAAAGAAAAAGATCGGCTGATATCGGTAATAACGCTAAGGCGATAAAGAAACAATCCATCTTACAATCGGTGTAGTTTTTTTTATGAGCCCTATATAATAAAGGGGACATTATTGCAATCCATTCTAAACAGGTTAACAAGCTGACAAAAGGATATAAAAAATCGCCCAGCTTGTAAGAAAGTAGCTTCCCCATAGCCATATCTGCTTTTTCACCATAGAGATAGGCTTGTGACCATGCTTGTTCAGTATTTAGATTTCTAGCTATTGTTTGCGCTTTTTTTACCTCGATTGTGGTACGATATGCGTTTATTGTAAGATTCCGGTATAATTCATACTCATCATAGGATAACCGCGACTTAAAAAAAGTGCTGTTTTTTCTTTTTTCAATATCCATTAGTTCGTCTCTCAATGTATCTTTAATTTTTACATGAGTAACGGTTTGTAAAGCATGTTTAAAAAACATTTAAGGCATCTCCTAATCTCGAAGTTGTATTTTCGCTTGCACTTTTATAAGTTACAACAATCAATTAAATCAGTAATCATTCGCTTTTTTCCTAGATAAGACTTCTATGCAAAGCCCTCGCTAATGTTCCCGACGACACATATTTTGAACCATCATGCAAATATCAAAACAAAGCCTAGCGCTCCGGAACGTGCGCCTTGATGCAACAATCTAAAATATCAGATTGAAAAATCGGCTCGGTACAAAAACGAAGAGGGTTTATAATTTAGACTCAATACAAAAAACCGTCCATGGTATTTTGATGTCTTCACTTTAGACAATACGACTCTTGGTCTTATTACTGATAAAACTACAATCGGCCTCTATAACCTGGAGTGGCACATTGTAAAAATCATAACTAGGGGTTAATTCGTTCTGTTTTTTTGAGTTAAGGGCAAAAAAAGAAGAAACATTGGGACCATACTGAAAGAGAGCTGTTTGACTATTAGGCATTTCAGCTTCTTCATTTGCTTCAGGTATTGAAGGTAAGCGCGAATGGGCACCTGCTTGTGTCATCTTATTTTTTGATCTGGGTGCTTTAATATCAGGCAGACTGGAGTTCGGTCTTATGGGTTTAGGTTTTATGATTTCAACTGTTATGGGGGCATTATTAATCGCTATACTAGCCAAGGAGAGCTCCTCTGGTTTTCTAGGACAAAGCTTTTTTTCTTCAGCCGGTGCAAAATGATATCGCTCTTTATAATCACTATAAGCATATTCGACAACGAGATCCTCTATCGCGTCATGTTCATCAAGTGCTTTTAACTGTTGTTTATAAAGATCGATGTATTGCGGTAGTGCACGTAAAGCCCCACTATAACTAGCGGTATTGTAATACTCTGAATCCAGTATCCCATACCAGTTAATTAAATTGTGTACTGTTCCTCGTAACTCCTTTTGTTCTGCGACAAATTTACAAACATCATTAATGCTGGTCCTTTGAGTCAATAGTCGATCAGTTCTTTCTTGGTTTGTGTGGCGAGCATACAAAGCGGACAGTTTTTTAATTTCTCTTGTCAGAAATGATCGCACTATGCCTGTATCTATCTTAAAATACTCAAATGAGTCTGCATCGTTTTTTTTGGATTCTTGATCAGTTTGCATGGGGTTTTTATTCATTATATTATCCGATGATTCGCGGTTTTGTGTTCTATATTAAGTCATTGTAGCTTTTTTTCACTCAGGCATCAATAGCAGCATGCTGATTGATATTTAGTCATGGTTTAGGAAATCTAATCAGATAATAGAGCGGTTTCATAGAAAAATGAAACTAATACAAGGAAGAGCGTACGGGTTTTGAAATAGAGTTACTACTCTAGTCCTACTAAAAGACAGGTTCATGGCAATAAAATTAACGAAGCCTGATGTTGACGGATTACTGTTTATGGTTGAAAAAGGTAAGTACGTCAAACTTCATTAATACCTTACTAAAAATTGTACTTCACTTGGGGGGCAACATCTATTGCATTGCTTTTTATAGTTCCGAAAAGACCATACTCCAAGATGCGCCCGTACCTGTGCGCGTATAGATCACCGAAAAACAACAGCAGCACTGTTTTTCAGAATAGGTGCTTTCTTCCCTTGATTCGTTGTGTGGAATCAAAAAATTGACACCAATAGACTGATTAGTCATCATGTTAACTTTGAAGATATTAGGAAAGCCGATAAAATCGTTGCAGAGGCAAGTAAGAAAGAAGCAATAAAAACGATGATTAGCAGGTAACGAACTCAACCAGTGCGGAAATAGGGACAGTTCCATGAAGATAGCGATATACAATACCAAAGATTACGAAAGAGTTATTTTTAATACGATTGAACACAAACATAATTTTGTATTCATGACAGAGCCGCTATCGTTGACAACGGTTGAAAAAGCTAAAGGGTTTGATGGGATTTCTTGCTTTGTCACCGATTGTTTAAATAGTGCAATTATTAATAAATTAGCAGACTACAAGATTAAATTAATTGCTCTTCGTTCAGCCGGATTTGATCATGTGGACTTAGATGCGGCACGGTTGGCTGGAATAACTGTTGTTCGTGTACCTAAATATTCACCTGAAGCGATTGCTGAATTTGCTGTTGGTTTAATTTTAATATTAAATCGAAAAATCCTTACATCCTATTTGCAAGGGTTGAACAATAATTTTGCCTTGGATGGCTTGGTGGGTTTTAATCTTTATAAAAAAACGGTTGGTGTGATTGGTACAGGGAATATAGGAACTGCATTTGTTAGAATTATGAACGGATTTGGCTGTCGCTTGCTTGCTGTTGATCCGGAACCGAATGATATTTGTAGGAAGTTAAATGTTAATTATGTTTCGTTAGATTATTTACTGCGCGAGTCAGATATTATCAGCTTACACTGCCCTCTAAACGATCAAACAATGCACTTTATAGATAAAGAAGCGTGTGCCAAAGTAAAAAAAAATGCCATGCTGATTAATACCGGTCGCGGAGCCTTATGTGATACTCAAGCATTAGTTCATGCGCTTGAATCAGGCAACTTGGGTTATGCTGGATTGGATGTATATGAAAAAGAACAGGATCTGTTTTTTAAAGATCGTTCAGGAGAAATAATTCATGACGAATTATTTTTGAAGTTGCGTTCACTACCTAATGTTCTGATTACGCCACATCAAGCCTTTTTGACTCAGGAAGCAATAGAAAATATTATTAGAACTACAGTAAGCAATATGACATCCTTTGAGCAGGGTAATCTTATGAATCAAGTCTGTTAGTGAAAATTATCACCTACTGTTTTCAATTTGAAAAATATCATTGTCCTAAAAAAAGTATAAATTATTCTTACCGTGTTTTTTTACATAATACATGGCTTCATCAGCCTTATTGAGAAGCTCATGCGTACCATCTTTTGGATATAATGAAACACCAATACTCAATGTGATTTTGAGATTAATGTCTTTAATCAAAAATCTTTTTTTGAACATACGGATTAAATTTTTAATTATTTTTACAGCATCATTTTCTTTTTTAAGATAGGACAATATTAATGCAAATTCGTCTCCCCCCACCCGTGCCAGGGTATCTACTTCACGTATGCATTTCTGTATACGTTGAACGGCGGCGCACAATAACAAGTCTCCTACGTGATGCCCATAGGTATCATTAACATTTTTAAAACCATCTATATCTAAAAAACACACAGCCATATTACACTTTGTTCTTTTTGCAACAGCAATTGCTTGAATCAAACGATCTTCAAAGAGAGTGCGATTAATCAATCCTGTTAAAATATCATGTTCTGCAAGGTGCTTTAATTTTTCTTCAATTAATTTTTGCTGTGTAATATTACGCGCGGTTGTTGATGCTCCTATTATTATTCCTTGAGCATTTTTTATTGGTGCTATCGTAATGGAAACGGGTATAGTTTGTCCGCTTTGATGCACCCTTAAGGTTTCAAAGTACTTAATGTGTTCATCGTTGGCAATTTTGTGAAAGATATTTTGAAATTCTTTTTGTCTGTCTTTAGGGAATAACATTTTTATGTTTTTGCCAATAGCTTCTTTTTCTGAATAGCCATAGAGATTTTCAGCTGCTTTATTCCAGCTTAGTATGGTTCCCTCTAAATTTTTTCCTATAATTGCTTCATCAGAAAATTCTACAAGAGCCGAGAGTCTGGCTTGGGCATCTTCCATCCTTTTGCGCGCAGTAATATCAGATTCAATCGCAGCAAAATACTTCACTTTTCCTTTGCTATTTTTTATTGGGATAATTGTAAAGGCAAGCCAATACTCTGTTTGATCTTTGGCATAATTTAGTAGTTCAACATAGATAGTTTCTTTTTTTTCTAAAGCGATACGAATTTGCTTAAGCGTGTTTTTGTCCGTTTTTTCCCCTTGTAAAATGCGAGGAGTTTTGCCCAGAACTTCTGCTTCTGTATAGCCAGTAAGTTTTGTAAATGATTGATTGACATAAATTATTTTTGGTCCCAAAGGTTCATCTAGTTCGTCAGCTTCTGTGACAATGACGACATCATTGGTTTGATCAAGAATAGACTTAAATGGTATTTTTTGCACAGAATCATCTCGCACGAAAAAGTTTTAAAAAAGCCCCTGACATTATCCCAATATGCCACCCCATTTTTATCTAAAATATACGTAAAATTCTGACAAAGATTAGAACCAGGCATTTAAATACCCACTATTTTAAGAATAGCTTCTTTATAAGCAAAATGGGCAAAGAGAGATACTTTTTTTAAGTAACTGATACAACGTAGGGCTTATGGATTTAGAAATTTTGAAAATTATAGAGTGCGTGTTAAGGTGCTCTGTGGATGATTGAAGTTGACCGCTTAAATGGGAAGGAGCCTAGAATTTTTTTAACTGCTTGATTAGTAATATTGAAATGGTGGCCAGAGGCAGAATCGAACTGCCGACACGAGGATTTTCAGTCCTCTGCTCTACCGACTGAGCTATCTGGCCACTCAGGCTTGCTATTAAACTCCTACCGAGAATTTTAGTCAAGCGTTAAATGCATTTTTCTGCAAACTTTTTCTATCATTCAGAAAGATTGATTGGTTTTAATCCGAATCGTTTTTTTTATTTCCTTCTTCTGTCTTTATCTTTAGAGAGTAGAGTGGCGTTTCTACTCTCTAGGGGAGGCAGGGGATTTAACTTGCCGTATAACCTGCTGGTTTTTCTGAGCCTTCGCCAAAGAAATATTTTTGCATTTCTTCTTTAAGAAATTCTCGTGATTTGGCTTCTGTCAAGTTGAGCCGGTATTCATTGATAAGCATGGTTTGATGGCTAAGCCACATCGACCAGGCCTCTTTGGATACTTCGTTTAAAAGACGCTCTCCCAAAGGGCCTGGAAAAGGTGCTCTATCCATGCCTTGTGCGTCTTGTTTTAGTTTACAACAAAATACAATTTTACTCATACTGCGCTCGCTTGTTGATTTAAAAGGGAAGGGGCTATTATCTGTTAAAGAGTTCTTTACTCCAAGCGTAAAAAATCCCCTTTTTATCTATCTTCAAAAGGGGCATTTATGCTTTAATAGAAGCATTCTATCTACTTTGAAACAGGTTAAAGGTTATCATGACTTTTGTAGTGACGGAAAGTTGTATTAAATGTAAGTTTTCTGATTGTGTTGAAGTGTGTCCTGTCGATTGTTTTTATGAAGGACCTAATTTTTTAGTGATTAATCCGGATGAATGCATTGATTGTGCTTTATGTGAGCCAGAGTGTCCGGTTAATGCAATTGTTTCTGAAGATGATTTAACAGATGAACAGCAGCAGTTTAAACTGCTAAATGCCGAGCTTGCGCCTAAATGGCCGAATATTACCGCGAAAAAAGAACCGCTTGCTGAAGCGAGTGAGTGGGAGCAGGTTAAAGACAAATTACACCTCTTGCAAAAAGAGTGGTAGAGCTGGAATCCCTTAGTGATGCATGTAAGACGGCCTTGAGTGAGCAAGGTCGTCTTGCAACGGCTATACCCGGTTTTGTTGCACGAAAACCTCAAACTGATCTGGCGATTGCCATTGCAGATACCGTTCGCGATCAATCTATTCTGGTTGCGGAAGCAGGTACAGGCACGGGAAAAACATTTGCCTATTTGTTGCCTTGCTTGTTAAGTGGGAAAAAAACAATTGTATCCACTGCAACTAAAACCTTACAAGATCAATTATATCAAAAAGACATACCCACTTTAGTTCGCGCCTTAGGTTTGTCTCGTCGTATTCAAAATTTAAAAGGACGAGCCAATTACATTTGCCATCACAGAGTACATCTCCATGCAGAGGAATCTTTTTTAGATAGTCCCAAATGTCAACATGAAGTGCTGCATGTGCGAGATAAATTAGCTCAGATGCAACAAGGCGATCGTTCGGAATTGCCTGAGTTAAGCGAGGATTCTTCTGTTTGGTACTATGTGACATCGACAGCAGAAAATTGTTTGGGTAGTGAGTGTTCGTATTATGAGCATTGCTTTTTGGCTAAAGCCAGAAAAAAAGCAATGGAGGCGGATGTGGTCGTGATTAACCATCATTTGTTTTTTGCTGATGCACGCTTAAAGCAAGAGGGATTTGGTGAGTTGCTTCCCAGTGCTGAGGTGATGGTATTAGATGAGGCTCATCAATTGGCAGAAATTGCGACTCATTTTTATGGCGAGCGCATTGGAACTCGTCAGTTTAGAGATTTGGTTCATGATCTCATTAAAGAATGGCCAGCAATTGATTTGGTTAACCAACCGCTAAAGGCATTAAGTCATAAAACGGATAAGGTATTAGAAGCAATACTGCATTTTTTTTCATTCTCTGATGAGCGTGTACATTGGGAAGAAATAAAAAATAAAAAAGAGTTTTCTCTAATCTGGAATGATTGGCTTTTATTGCAAGACGAGTTAAATCAATGTTTACAACAAACAGAGTTAGAAACCCCTGGATTGACTCGTTGTAAAGAACGATTAGATGAATTTTCTCAAATTTTAAAATCTCTGGCAGAAACTCAAAATCATGCCATTCGCTGGATTGAGCGTTTCAAACAGACCGTAGTATTTCACTCTACGCCCTATGAGGTAGCAGAATCATTTAAAACGCATTTAATGCATCGTTCTTGCGCTTATGTATTTACGTCTGCAACCCTAACTATGGCTTCTTCATTCACTTGTTTTTGTAAGCCTTTGGGGCTAGATCAGGCCATCACCCTGCTTCTTCCTAGTCCGTTTGATTACACACAACAAGCTTTATTGTATTTGCCCAGAGGCTTGCCTGATCCTAAAAATAGCTTGTATTACGATAGGTTGATAGAAAAAGCTTTGCCTGTGATTGAAGCATGCCAAGGTCGTTGTTTTTTCTTGTTTACCAGCCATAAGGCACTTCAGCTTGTGGCGGGAAAGTTAAAAACATTGCTCAAGTACCCTTTACTTGTTCAAGGAGAAGAAGCCAAACCTATTTTATTGGCACGTTTCAGACAATTAGGCAATGCGGTTTTATTAGGAACGGCTACTTTTTGGGAGGGGGTAGACGTGAAGGGAGAGGCTTTATCCTGTGTAATTATTGATAAACTGCCTTTTGCAAATCCAGTTGACCCGGTAGTCAGGGGTAAAATGAATTACTTAAAAGCACAAGGCTTGTCTGGATTTGATGAGCTGTCGTTACCTAATGCAGTCATTGCGTTAAAACAAGGAGTAGGCCGCCTTATTCGTGACTGTACTGATAAAGGAATATTGATGATTGCCGACCCCAGACTGACAGCGCGAGAATACGGTAGAGTCATTTTAGGCAGTTTGCCGAAACTGCCTAAAACACGAAATGAAAAGAAGGCATTAGAGTTTATAGCCAGTTTGTCGTTAGGTGCGGTTGACATTTCACAAGATTGAGCCAAAATAAGCGCCTAGTCAGTATAATGTCACAATGAATGAATTTATTATCTATAGATACCTCAACAGAACATGCCAGTGTTGCGCTGTTATTTAATGGCATGACTTTTTATGAAGAACAAACCCAACAAAAAACACATGCCCAATGTCTTTTGCCTATGATAGATAAGCTCATGAATACAGCCAATGCCTCCTGGCCTTTATTGGATGCTGTTGTTTTTGGTTGTGGTCCTGGGAGTTTCACAGGCTTACGAATTGCATGCAGTGTGGCTAAGGGTTTGGCCTATGCTCATGATCTAAAACTGATACCTGTGAGTAGCCTGGAGGCAATTATTTTTGCTGCGCGGCAGCAAGAAAAAGCAAGGGATAAGTCCGTATTGGCTGTTTTGGATGCACGAATGGGTGAGCTTTATTGGCGTTTTTCTGCAGGAGAAGGCGATACAAGTCCAGAGCAAGTGACAAAAGCAGAACAGATTAGTGTGATTACAAAATCCCCTCTCATTGTTGCCGGGGTAGGGATAGATTCTTATTGGGAGCAGTTTCCTGAATCTATAAAAGAAAGGACATCATGTCGATTGAACTTGTATCCAAGTGCGTTGGCCATGATAGAATGGGTAGAGCATAGCAAACCACTTTTCATTTCAGCAGCACAAGCCCAGCCGATCTACATTCGCAATCAAGTAACTCAAGGAGCTACCGGTGGATAAAAAATTATTAGAACTCTTGGTCTGTCCTTTATGTAAAGGACAATTAATACACAAAGACGCTGAGCTTATTTGTAAGTTTGATCGCCTCGCTTTTCCTATTCGTGAAGACATTCCTGTGATGCTAGAGCATGAAGCACGATTGGTAACTTTGGATGAAAAAGACCAATTATGAGCACTGATTTTCATATTATTATTCCAGCACGTTATCAATCAAGTCGGTTTCCTGGTAAATTGCTTGAGCAATTAGATGGCCTTAGTGTTCTGGAGCGAGTATACCAGCAAGCACTATTGGCAAATCCTCAATCTATTACTATTGCAACGGATAATGAATTGATTTTTAATCATGCCCTTTCCTTTGCATCCTCTGTTGAGATGACGAAGTCAACCCATGAAACAGGCACCGATCGTATTGCTGAAGTGCTAGAAAAAAAACGATTTTATGCCGATGACATTATTGTGAATGTGCAAGGCGATGAACCTTTTATTGCGCCTGAGCTGATCAAGCAAGTAGCCAATAGTTTGAATCAAACGCATGCTCCTGTGGCGACTTTGTGTTGGCCGATAGAATCCTTGGCGATGCTCAACAATCCTAATGTTGTGAAGGTGGTTCGTACTCAAGATGAACATGCCTTGTATTTTTCCAGAAGTCCTATTCCTGCACATCGTGATGACAGAAATGATTATTCCAATACGTATAGGCATATTGGTTTGTATGCTTATCGAGCAGCTTTTCTGTTAGATTATATTAAACAGCCTGCTTGTGTTTTAGAACAAGCAGAGGCATTAGAGCAGTTGCGTGTATTATGGTCTGGTGCATCCATCAAAGTTGAAGAGGCTTGTGTAGAGCCTTTACAAGACATTAATACATATGAGGATTTAATCAAAGCCCGTCTTTTATTGGCTAGCCAAAACTGATTTTTTTGTTTCTTTTTGTCTTTGATTGATTCGAGTTGAATTTTTTTGTGATAAAATGCTTTTTTTTTGAGTTTTAATAAAGAGTATTTCATGAACTATTCAAATGATTATGATTTAATGTATCAATCTGCAGAAGCGGCTTTTACAGTGAATGATTTTGATACGGCACTAAAGGCTCTGGTTTCTTTACGCTGGAATGATGATTTCCCGGCAGAGTGTATCTACGACGCCAGCATTTTCCGGGAAAAAATTTTAAAAAGAGCGTTGCAATATCATCAGCAAACTTTAATTCATGCTGCTGAAGAGCGGAGTACTGTTTCAAGCCATGTTTTGGCTTTAAAAAAAATCTTGAATATTCCTGCCAATTCATTAAGACAAGAGTTAATAAAAAAAGTGCGTTCTATAGAAGAACAGCTTATTGAAGAGCGGATGATGCAAAATTTTTATGAAGGAAAAGTGCATCCTGAGCGCTATCCGCTAGGTATTTTTGATTGGCACGAATTGCCGATAATAGACAGCCAGTTTTCTTTGACTCACCCCTCTTCATCCTTAGAGCAAAACCGCTTGTATTCGAGGGATACATTAACTCCGGTGCAACAATACACATCCCCATCGTCGTCTTTACTGGATGTCGGGGATGAGAGCCAAACTCCCCTGGTAACTGCATCAAACTCGAAAATGGAGTCATTAGCAATAACGCCATTACCCGTTTTGGATGAAGTTCCTGCTATGGATGAAGGAGTGCAAGTCTCCAGGGATATGGCCATATCTGTATTATCTTCTAGGTTGTCTAGGGCTGCTGTTGCTGCTTTACTGCAAAAAGCAAAACAGCATGAATTGCTTTTTGAATGGGATGTGGCCCAAGAAATCTACAGCTCTATTTTGCAACAAGATCATACCGATTGGCGGTGTCATAAGGCATTAATTGACCTCATCATTAAAAAAAATGGGTCTGTAGAAGAGCGTCTTGCTGTATGTAAGGCTTTCATCACGGTGTATAAAGAGTCTCTACAGTTTGTCCAGTCGAAAAATAATAAAATGTGCCAGTATTATGTGTCTGTGTTGGCGAGTGCAGCTGTATTATCGTGTAGGATAACCGGTAATGAAGAGCAATCTATTTTATGGCTGGAAGAAGCGCTCCCTTTTGCTCCACAAGATCGAGATCTCCATCATTTCTTAGCCGCAGCCTATAAAAACAAATTACTTAAAAACCCACCCCAATATTGTTTCGTTAACGATGCTTGTGAAGAACGTCATGCTATTCCAACCTTGTTAAATCAAATAACAGAAGAGCGGCGTGCAGGTATGAAAAAAGCGCTTTTTCACTATAATAAAGCACGGGAATTAGGTTGTGTTTGGGATAAAAATACCTATGATCTGGTATTGAAATTAAGTACTTTGTCTGGTGATTTTGATCAAGCCATTCGGTGTTGTGATGATTATTTGAAGAATAAAAAAAATGAGCCAGGTTTAATTTTATATGTAGAATACAAAAAAGCCTTGTTTTATATGGAGAAGCATCATTATCCAGAATCTTTAAGAATAATGGAACGATTGCTTGGTCAGCCTAATTTTAATATGGATTTTCCTGAAGCCCGAAAAAGTGAGTTGTATTTTGATTTGGCGCGAGCACAAGAACAATTAGGGTATTATAGCAATGCAATGCATTGGTTCAGTCGAGCCATAATAGAAGATTCTACCAATATTATGTACTATCTCGCTGTTCAACGACTGCAAACACAGCGAAAGGACTTATACAAAATGATAAGTTCTTGTTTTGAAGAAAAAAAGCAATTAGCTGCTCAGAAGTATTTTACTAGTTTGGGGATGGGGGGCATAGAGATTATTTTCGGGGAGATTAACCTACATCCTGGCCTGAAGGAAAAAAATGCGTATTTTCTATGTCTTGCGGGAGGTTTATTGGCTAAAGAACTTAAAAAACCAGAAGAGGCTTTATGTTACTTTCAGCAGGCGCAGGGCTTAAGACCTTTAAATGAATTAGAAAGTAATACCTATAAACAAATTCAAATGGTTTTAGGATACGTTCGTCAGTTAAAAGCGTCACAAGCATCCGCTGCTGTGGAAGACGTTGCGCCTTCTGAGAGTATTTTCTCTTGTAAATAGGCTTTGTGATTAAAAAAACTGTCAGTGCCGCACGGGTATGGCAGTTTTTTTATGTAGCTTGATTACAGGTGTTTTGGTCGTGAATGCCATGTTGAATTCAACGCACTCATTATTTAATAAGTTTAAGCCTTAGCTGATGAGACGCATACACCAACCTTTGCCTGGTCTGTTAGTATTGGCTCCCAGTATTATCATTTAGGTACAGTGGGTATTCAGTTTGACGTGTAACCAAAGCAAATTTCTGTGACTTATTCATCACAGAAATTGATGTTATAACAGCAATGTTTCACAAATAGAGAAATAGATGGCTTCCAAATCCTCTAAATCTTTGATGGCAACGCATTCATTGGCCTGATGAATGCTTGCGTTTACTGGACCTAATTCAATGACTTCGACACCATACGGTGCAATAAAGCGACCATCGGATGTTCCGCCAGAAGTAGAGCATTCTGCTTTTGTATGGGTGTGTTTTAAAATCGCATGGCATGTGGCGTCAAGTAATTTGCCAGTTTGGGTTAAAAAAGGTTGACCACTTAAACGCCATTCTATACAAGGAGATAAATTGGATTGAGCAAAAAGTGACTCAATACGGGCTTTTAATTGGCTTTCGGTTTGTTCAGTAGAATATCGAATATTAAATTCCAAAAGCAGTTCAGATGGGATTATATTGCTTGCATGTCCTCCTGAGCGCAGATGAGTCACTTGCAATGTGGTGGGTGGAAAATAATCATTGCCTTTATCCCACTCGATATGCGTTAATTTTGCCAATACAGCACTGATTTTATGTATGGGATTGTCTGCCAGGTGTGGGTAAGCCACATGCCCCTGGATCCCTTGTAGTGTGACCTTGGCGCTTAAAGAACCTCGGCGCCCAATCTTAATCACATCACCTGTTTGTTTCGTGCTGGAGGGTTCGCCGACTATACAGTAATCTAAATGAATGCCTTGTTGCGCTAATTGTTGCATGACATAGGGTGTGCCTACATCATAATGATCGCCTTCTTCACCGCTGGTAATCAGAAATCCCAAACGGCCAGGAAAGGAGGGATAAGCAGTAATAAAACGCTTGGCCATATGCATCATGCAGGCAAGGCTGCCTTTCATATCGGCTGTGCCACGGCCATAAAGCATGCCGTCTTGTTCTGTTAATACAAAAGGATTGGTGCGCCATAAGGATTCATCACCTACCGGAACGACATCAGTATGGCCTGCAAAGACCAACAGTGGCCCTTGTGTGCCATAGTAAGCAAAAAAATTAGAAACAGGTTCTTTATTTAAGGGAATGCATTCAAAGCCCAGATTTGTAAAAAAACGCATCATCTCTTGCTGACAATTTGCATCAAAAGGCGTAATGGATGGAATGCTGACTAATGATTTTAAAATATCGATAATGTTATTCATTTAAGGTGCTCGCAATAGCTCATTAATACTCACTTTTGCACGTGTTTTTTCGTCTACTTGTTTGACAATCACTGCACAATATAAATTATAGGTATTGTCATCACTGGGTAAACTGCCAGACACCACAACAGACCCTTCTGGAATACGGCCATAGGTAATTTCTTTGGTCAGGCGATTGTATATTTTGGTACTTTGCCCTATGTATACGCCCATTGAAATGACGCTGTTTCGCTCCACAATAACGCCCTCTACAATTTCTGAACGGGCGCCAATAAAGCAATTGTCTTCAATAATGGTAGGGTTTGCTTGCAGAGGCTCGAGTACGCCACCTATACCTACACCGCCTGAAAGATGAACATTTTTACCTATTTGGGCACAAGATCCAACGGTCGCCCAAGTATCTACCATAGTGCCTTCATCGATATAGGCGCCCAAATTAACGTAAGAAGGCATGAGAATAGTATTTTTTCCTATATAAGATCCTCGTCTAACTTGAGCATGAGGAACCACACGAACACCTTCACGCTGAAATTGTGCTGCTGAGTATCCTTGGTATTTCAGTGGCACCTTATCGTAAAACTGACAATAACCTGCGTCAATTATGTCATTGGGTGCCAGTCTAAAGGAAAGCAATACTGCTTTTTTTATCCATTGATGCACCATCCAGCTGTCATTTATTTTTTCCGCAACACGCAGTTGCCCACAATCGAGGCAGGAAAGAACCTCATTAACCGCCGTTATAAGTTCAGAAGGTGCATTTTCAACAGTCAATTGGTTTCTTTCTTCAAATGCTTTTTCAATAATCGCTTGTAATGAGTGCATCAGAGTTCCTTATTTTATTGTAACTATTCTTCACCTGTATTCAAAAGATGGTGAATGATACGGATTATTTAACCTAAAGCGTGTTGTAGGTCTGCTTGTAAATCGTCAATATGCTCTATGCCTACTGACAGGCGAATAAAACCATCATCTATCCCTAGAAGGGCTCGTTGTTCAGGAGGAATAGATGCGTGTGTCATCAGTGCAGGATGCTCAATTAAGCTCTCAACACCGCCTAGGCTTTCGGCCAGAGTAAATAGTTCACAACGCGCCAGAACCCGTTGAGCTGCCTCAAGTCCTCCATCAACGACCATAGAGATCATTCCACCAAAAGCGCCAGACATTTGTTTTTTGGCCAGCTGATGTTGGGTATGAGTGGTTAAACCAGGATAGATGACGTGTTTGATTTTGGAGTGAGCTTGTAGCCAATGAGCCAATTGATAGGCATTACTACAATGACGTTCCATACGTAAAGACAGTGTTTTTAAGCTGCGTAATACTAAAAAACTATCAAAAGGACTGGCTACGCCGCCACAAGAGTTTTGCAGGAAGGCTATTTGGTTGGCAATCGCTTCGTTTTCGCCGACAACAACTACGCCGCTGATGACATCAGAATGTCCATTGAGATATTTGGTTGCCGAATGAACTACGATATCGATTCCATACTCTAATGGTCTTTGTAACCAGGGCGTGGCAAAAGTATTGTCTACTACAGAAATCAGTTGATGGCGTTTTGCGATGGCTGCAATATGCTGCAAGTCTACGAGTTTTAGCATCGGATTAGAGGGTGTTTCCAGCCAAATCATTTTGGTTTTAGGGGTTATTAATGCCTCAATCGATTCAGGATGGGTCATGTCAACAAAAGAAAAAGACAGATGTGATGTTCGAGTTTTTACTTTATCGAACAAGCGAAAACTACCACCATACAGATCATCCATTGCAATGACATGATCGCCTGCGTTTAATAAATCAATTACAGTATTAATCGCGGCCATTCCAGAAGCAAAAGCAAAGCCTTGTTTTCCCGACTCAAGACTTGCAATACAGGCTTCATAAGCGCTGCGAGTAGGGTTTTGCGTACGTGAATATTCATAACCAGAATGTTTTCCCGGGGCACTTTGTTTGTAAGTGGATGTGGCATAGATGGGGGTCATCACGGCGCCTGTATGAGGACAAGGTGCTTGTCCTGCATGAATGGCGCGTGTATCAAAGTGGGCTTTATTCATATTAATCCTTTATCTTTGTTCACTAAATTCTATCGCAAAAAGTAAGATTAATGCTAGGATAAATAAGTAATAGTAGAAGAGGGATGTTTTCCCATGAAGTTTGACATTCACACCATATGGTCTTTAAAAACCTCTAAAGGGTTTGTAATCGGTTTAATTGCTTTATTCAGCCTATTAACAGTTGGAGAATACCTTAAATGGTTTTTTATGCCATCGCTTTTACAAACAGTGAGTCCGGTTGAGTCACTTACCGTACCTATGGATAAAAAAGACAGCTTTATTGATTTATTCAATTCTTCTTTATTTGGTGTCTATATTCCTAATGATTTGAATCAAATCAAACAATCTATGTTAAATATTACTTTGGCAGGCATACTTTTGGGAGCCCATTCAGCTGATTCTCAAGTGATTATCCGATCAGCAGAAGGTGACGAAAAAAATTATAAGATAAACGATCTTATTCCGGGTGACGTTCTTATTAAAAAAATTATGGCTGATGGCATTTTGGTAGAGCATAATGGCTCTTTGGAGCGAATAAATTTGCCGGAGGATGAGTTAACTTTTGATCCGGTAGCAAGGCCTTTAAGGAATGATTAGAATGAAAAAAATTTTAAAAGCAACAATAGGCATGGGGCTGCTTTTTTTATTGAATGCATGTCATACATACAGCTTACAAGAGGGGATGCAAAGCTTTCGTAATGAAGAATACAGAAAGGCATTTGTTCGCCTGAAACCGGAAGCCATTAAGGGGCAAAGAGATGCTCAGTATGCGGTAGGGTACATGTATTACTATGGTGTGGGAGTGGTGGAAAACAGGCGGCAAGCCTGGTATTGGATTAATACAGCAGCCAGTTTAGGGCAACCGCAAGCGATAGAGGCTGTGCATTTGTTACAAAAGGGCAGTTTGAAAAAACAAAAGATTTTTGCCTCATTGCCTTTACAAAATTACCCTGTGAAAAAAGACCTTTACTAGCACGACCTTATGAAAAAATATGTTTGGAAATTGAATGGCAGAAATGGTTTAGCAAGTTGATACCAAAAGATATCGTTAAAAGTAGTCAGGGTATTTGGGGGCGGAGCAGAATATCCTGATGAACAATAAATCGCTTAATACGGTCTTTGTGTATGACAAAAAATTAAATGGTGCTGTTATTTTGTAGAAAATAAAAGCTCTTAATATTTTGTTAATAAAGAGCGTGTATAATAAAGGGCGAACCGAAATGTTCTTAATTTGATCAATAGGCATGCCAAGGTACCATGGAAGCGTTCTATGGATAGTAAGGTAGCTGTTTTGTAAGGGAGATTTAAAAATGTTGATTTTAACTCGACGTATAGGTGAAACTTTAATTATTGGTGATGATGTAAATATTACTGTTTTAGGCGTTAAAGGAAACCAGGTACGTTTAGGTATTAATGCGCCAAAAGATGTTTCTGTACACCGCGAAGAAATTTATTTACGTATTCAACAAGAAAAAGAATCAGATGATTCTACCGAAACAGTATAAAGAATTTTCTCGCAGTTCATCCAGTTCCGGGTAAGTAAAACTATCCGGGACGAACCTCTGTCCTTATTCATTTCTTAAAGTAGCATCCCCGGAAGACATGAACCATTTTTTTCCTTGTTGATCTTTTAAGATTAGTTGCCCAAAACTATCAATGCCACAGGCGACACCTTCTATTTTATTATTGCCTTGCGTCACTGTAATAATTTTGCCCTGTAGATAGTCGTGATTTTGCCATTCCTGGCTAAAAAAAGCCAAATCATGTTCTATGAAATCAGTAAGATAGCGCTCTAGCTGGATGATCAATTGTGCAATCAACAGGTTTTTATCCTGTATGGTTTGAGTTAGTTCAAATAAAGAACACCAAGGTTTATCAAAAAGAGGCGATGTAGCGGTATCAGAATTTACATTTAAGCCAATTCCAATAATGACGTCTACTGAGTGGGATGTTTGAGGAATGAGCTCAATCAAGCTGCCGCATAATTTTTTATTCTGCCACAAAATATCATTAGGCCATTTTATTTTTATATCTTGTTGACGGTTAAATGCCTCCAGTGCTGCCATGATGGCAAGGCTTGTAACCAAACTGAGTCCGGATAATTTTTTAACCGAAGCATGCAAATGCCAACGGCTGGAGCAGTAGATATTTTCTCCAAAAGGAGAATGCCATTTGCGGTCAAATCGGCCTCGACCCTGTGTTTGTTGTTCTGCGCAACAAATGCTTGTCAATGTATTGGAAGGTATTTCTTTTAAATAGCGGTTGGTGGAGTCAATATTACTAAATAAATGAAGCTGGAAGGGATTTTTTAAATGCCTTTGTAATTCAGTAGTTATTTTTTTTTCATCGAGAAGAAAAGGAGGTTTTGATAACTGATAGCCTTGTTGGAGGCAGTAATTAATAGATACTCCTGCGTCTACTAAGGTCTGTAGATGCATTTTAAGTGTAGCGCTTTCTTTAAAGAGTGCCTGTTGTAATTCGGTTTCCTTATGATATTGTCCATCGGCCAGTAGGGTTAAAATAATTTGTTGTGTCTGATGCCATTGCATTTAAAAAACCAGACTGGTGCTTTGTTCTAGCTGAATGATACCATGACGAATTTCTCTTACGGTGGGATGGTGGCATAAGGCGCCACTGCAGGCTATTTTAGGCATGAAAGAGCGTAACTGCCAGGTGGTATTATATAAAGGATCTTCTACCAGCTGCTTGGTAGGAAATGTTGTCGGGACGCTAAATTCTTGTGTAGGATAAGACAAGCCAAGGCCGTTAATTTTGATAAATGCTTCTTTTTGAGACCAGATATGAAAAAATAATGCTGCCTTTAAAGAAGGAGGGGCTTTTTGTAATTCTGCAAGTTCTTTTTTGGAAAACAAATTGGCGGCAATTCCTTCATAAGGACGTGCTGAATAATGCTCAATATCCACCCCAATAGGAAATTGTTTGCCTACGGCCAATAAAGCCAAATCTTTGCTGTGGCTTAAATTAAACTGTAATTTTTGCGTGTTCACAACACTGGGTTTTCCCTGGGGGTTATAGGTAAACTCTAAATCTTGAGGCGCTGTGTTTAAATAGCGCGCTAAAATAATACGTACGGCAGTCCGTGCGGTTGCAAAACGACGTCTATGCCTATCGAAATAAAAACGTGAAGCCCGCGCTTTTTCTTCGGCATTGAGAAAAGAATCGGCAACATGCAATTCCTGCTCTAGTGAAAACTGCCATAAATCAATTCGAGATTCATGGAGTACACACTGTTCACTGTTTAAAGGGATAAATCCGGGTATCATCATAAGTGTTCTTTTGAGCTAGCGTCCATTAACGGTTAAGAGTATCATATACTCTGATCTTTAATTCAATACAGAGTAACAAATGAGCCGACAATTTTTGGATTTTGAGCAGCCTATCGAAGAGTTAAAGCAAAAAATCGAAGCTTTACGAATGGTGGGTAGTGATAATACAGTTAATTTAAGTGAAGAAATTGCAAGGCTTGAGGCCAAATGTGAAGAGTTAACAGCATCTATTTTTTCCAATTTAGAGCCTTGGCAAATAGCACAAATGGCCCGCCATCCTTTACGTCCGCAGACAACAGATTATATAGAACGTATTTTCACTGATTTCCAGGAACTTCATGGTGACAGGAGTTATTCTTCAGCACCTGCTATTATAGGCGGTTTAGCACGTTTGCAAGGTGAACCGGTGATGGTGATAGGCCATCAAAAAGGGAAGCGCACTAAAGAGAAAGTGTATAGAAATTTTGGTATGGCTCGCCCGGAAGAATACAGGAAAGCATTACGCTTGATGCAAATGGCTGAACAATTCAAATTGCCTATCATTACTTTTATCGATACAGCTGGCGCTTATCCTGGCATTGGCGCCGAAGAGCGCAACCAGTCAGAAGCCATTGCACGTAATCTCTTTGAGATGTCACGCTTTAAAACGCCTATTCTTTGTGTGGTTACCGGCGAGGCTGGTTCAGGTGGGGCATTGGCTATTGGTGTTGGAGACAGTATTTTTATGCTGCAATTTGGTATTTATTCAGTGATTTCACCGGAAGGATGTGCCTCGATATTGTGGAAAGATCCCTCTAAAGCCAGCGAAGCGGCTCGTGCAATGGGAATTACAGCAGACCAAATCATGAATAATAAAATAATAGACAAAGTAATTCCTGAGCCTTTAGGCGGTGCGCATAGAGATGTAGATGACATGGCAAGACGTGTACAACAATCTTTAATTGACGAATTGGCTGTTTTGCAGAAAATGCCTTTAGAGCAGCTGGTTGAAAAACGATATCAAAAATTCATGGCAATGGGTGCTTGTGACTGAGTTGTTGTTTGATTTGGCATGGTTAAACCGCTTACAATCTTACAAACAGTTGGTTGTAGGCTTTAGCGGCGGGCTTGATTCCACCGTATTATTGCATTGGTGTGCTTCTGTACCGGCATTGAAGTCCCGCTTGCTTGCTGTGCATGTGAATCATGGTTTGAGTTCTAATGCCCTTTCCTGGCAAATACATTGTGAGCGATGGTGTGCACAGTTGCAAATTCCTTTTGTCACTCATGCTGTTGAATTCAATAGAGACGCCAATATAGAAGAAGGTGCACGCACTGCTCGTTATGCTCTTTTTCAAGATTTAGTCCCCAAAGACGGCTGTTTGTTGCTAGGTCACCATAAAGATGATCAGGCTGAAACTTTATTGCTCAATTTATTTCGTGGCGCAGGAGTGGATGGATTGGCTGCTATGCCTGAGATTGCTTCTTTTGGTTTGGGCGTTGTAGCAAGACCGTTGCTGTCTTGTTTTCAAGTTCAGTTGTCTCATTATGCTCAATGTCATCAGTTACAATGGATAGAGGATGAAAGCAATGAGGACAGTTACTATTCCCGTAATTATTTACGTCATCGCGTCATGCCTTTGCTTAATGAAAAATGGCCTGGTGTCGTAAGTAATCTTGCTCGAACAGCCAAGCATTGTCAAAGTGCTCAAATGAACTTGTACGCTTTAGCACAAGAAGACTGTGGTGCATTAAAAAAAGAAACAACCAGTCTGGATACAGCGCCATTAGAAAACTTAAGTGAAGAGCGCTTGGTGAATGTATTACGTTATTGGTTGAAGAGCAATGCGGTTAAATCACCTTCTACGGCTGTATGTTCACAGATTATCCGTTTGATTGATGCTGCTGAGGATGCAAATCCTGTTGTTCGCTGGCATGACATCAGTATTCGTCGTTACCAAAAAATCTTATATATAGAGCGCGAGACATTTGATGTAAGGCAAGAGGCGTTTTGGACGGATTTCCCCAAGCCTCTTAAACTAGGTAATAAAATAGTGCACGTCCGGCCAGCTCATCAAGGGCTTTTTATTCCACAAGGTGCGCAGCTTCGCATGACTTTTCGTCAAGGTGGCGAATCTTTTGTTTTTCGTGGACAAACCAAATCTTTAAAAAAACTGTTCCAGCAATGGCATATCCCTCCTTGGCTTAGAGCAGGTGTTCCTTTACTTTATATCGATAATCAATTGGCTGCAGTGGCAGGTTATGCCATCAGCGATTCTTTTTTTGTAACCAGAGAGCCCGCTTGGGAGCTCTGGTTTGATTAGGGTTGATGTTAGCACTCAGGTAAATTCACAGCCAATCCTCCCATAGAGGTTTCCTTATAAATGCTTTGCATGTCCATACCCGTTTGCTTCATTGTTTTAATGACCTTATCCAAAGAAATATGATGTTGACCATCACCCATAAGTGCCATGCGGCTTGCATTGACTGCTTTGACTGCACCCATGGCATTTCGTTCTATACAAGGAATTTGCACCAAACCCATGACTGGGTCACATGTCATGCCCAAGTGATGCTCCATAGCAATTTCAGCTGCATTTTCCACTTGCTCTATAGTACCACCAAGTACCGCGGTCAGTGCAGCAGCAGCCATAGATGAAGCAACGCCCACCTCACCTTGGCAACCTACTTCAGCGCCAGAAATAGACGCGCCCTTTTTGTAAAGAATGCCAATGGCGGCGGCTGTAAGGAAATAGGTATAAATGGCTTCCGCATTCATACAGTCGTGTGCTTCCTGGCAGTATTTCAATACAGCAGGAATAATTCCTGCGGCGCCATTCGTAGGAGCGGTTACGATACGTCCACCCGCAGCATTTTCTTCATTCACCGCAATAGCGTACAGATTGAGACGATTCATAATGTCAGAATGTTCAAAAACACTTTTAATGCCTTTGTGTTCAGTGAGTTTCTTATATAGGTCAGGAGCTCTTCGTTTGACTTGCAGTCCACCAGGAAGAATGCCTTCATGTTGACATCCATTGGCGATGCAGTCATCCATTACTTGGGCTATCGCTAAAATTCCTTCATGTATCTCTTTTTCGCTGCGCCAGGTTTTTTCATTTTCTAACATCAATTCAGCAATAGATAATTGTTGTGTTTTACAATGAGTTAATAATTCTTCTGCTGTTGAAAAAGGGAAGGGGGGCAAATGAGACTCTATCACTTTTGCATGAAATGCTTTTTCAGTAGTAATAAATCCCCCGCCAATCGAATAATAGACCTCTTGTTGTAGCACGGTGCCATTTTTATCATAAGCAGAAAAACGCATGCCATTAGAGTGAAGGGGTAATAATTCTTTTTGTAAAAATAAAAAATCTTCTTTTTCATCGAAAGCAATCTGTTTTTTACCAGCAAGATTTAATAACCGGGTATGTAAAATTTCTTGCATACGAGGCACCATGCTTTCAGGAATGACTGTATCAGGTGACTGACTTTCAAGACCATTTAAAATGGCTTTGTCAGTACCATGCCCTTTACCGGTTAAAGCCAAAGAGCCATATAATTGGATGCAGACTCTTTGCGTTAAATTCAGATGATTGGTTTGTTCTAGTTGGTGAACAAAGGCATTGGCTGCCAACATAGGGCCTACGGTATGAGAACTGGAAGGCCCAATGCCGATAGAAAATAAATCAAACACGCTGATATTCATAGCAAAACCCATCTAGTTAAGTTCTCGCCAGTGTAGAAGCAACGGAAGCACTTGTCTATACAATAAATCTTGAGCTTGTACTAGTAATTATAATTAAAATTAGGCAGAATGAGATGGTATTTTTACATATAGAAAGATAAAAGGGGATTGTTTATGAAGATCAAGTTGGTCACCGCTGCTGTTTTAGGACTGGCCTTATCCAGTGCAATAGCTGCAACCGATGCCGCATCATTATCTACAGACACAGACAAGTTGTCTTATAGTATTGGTGCTGATTTAGGGAAAAACTTCAAAGCGCAAGGCATTGAAATCAATCCAACTGCATTAGCAAACGGAATGCAAGACGGAATGGGAGCCGGTCCTTTGGCATTAACTGAAGATCAAATGAAACAGGTATTAACCAACTTTCAAAAAGACTTAATGGCCAAACGTACTGCTGAACTCAATAAGAAGTCAGATGAAAATAAAACCAAAGGCGAAGCTTTTCTTGCCGACAACAAAACCAAACCCGGTGTAGTTGCCTTACCGAGTGGTTTACAGTACAAAATTCTTGAAGTAGGCAAAGGTGAAAAACCAGGTAAAAATGATACCGTAACCGTAGAATATACTGGTCATTTAATTAATGGCACTGTATTTGACAGTACTGAAAAAACAGGTAAACCCGCAACATTTCAGGTATCACAAGTTATTCCCGGTTGGACAGAAGCGCTACAATTAATGCCTGCTGGTTCTACCTGGGAAATTTATGTACCTGCTAATCTGGCATATGGTGCTCGTAATGTGGGTGGCCCAATAGGACCTAATGAAACATTGATATTTAAAATTCATCTAATTTCCACATCAAAAGCAGCTGCTAACTGATCTTTGGCGGATGTTGAAAACCCCATTCTTTGAGAGTGGGGTGATACACGCCCTAGCTCCGATATAAATTTTCTTTTAAGTTGAACAAACGAAAGTTTTTAATGTGGACTTCCTCTGCCATAATCCTCTTTAACAGCTGTTTTAATTCCTGCCATTGCAAAAAAGACTCATTACAAAAGACGTCGATGGTTAGCGCCCCATTCACATAATGGAGATCCCAAAATAATACTTCAGGAAAATGAATTTGAATTGGCGCTAATTGGCGCTCTAACTCAATGCGGCTGGGCAAGTGTAAAGAGGGGGCGGACACTTCATCATCTTCATGGTCAACATGTACCGTCACATCTTTGACCTTGTTTATTTTATTCACTAAAGCATGATGTACTTTTTGAGCTATATAGTGCCCTTCAGAAACTGATATTCTGGGAGAAACAATAATATGAACATCAATGAAGACATCATTGCCCATAGAGCGGCTGCGTAGCTGATGAATTTTCTTTACACCGTGTACGTTGTCGATGAGAGACTCAATTTCACTCAATAGTTCAGCATCGATGGCGGTATCAACAAGTTCTTTAACACTATTCCAGCCATAATCCCAGCCCATTTTAATAATCATGAAACCGACAACTACGGCTGCTGCGGCGTCTAAAAAAGACAAGCCAGCCAAACTGCCAATAATTCCTATCAAGACGACTATTGAGGACGCTGCATCGGAGCGATGATGCCATGCGTTAGCGATGATAAGCGAAGAGTTTATTTTTTTCCCGATGTATTGTGTGTAGTGAAACAGGGCTTCATTAATCACTATTGAGGCTGTAATGATCAGAAGAGAGGGCCAATTAGGAACCGTTGTCGTTTGATAAATTAATTCTTCGCAAGCATCCCAGGCAATACCAAAACCTGCCAGACAAAGCAGTAATGATAAAAATAGAGTAGCAGCCGTTTCTATTCGCTGGTGGCCGTAAGGATGTGATTCGTCTGCATCGTGACTTCCATATTTGGAAGCAAACAAGACCATGATATCGGTAACCAGATCGGAAAAAGAATGAATGCCATCGGCCACTAATGCATGGGAGTGAAATAAATAGCCTCCCATTATTTTTGCTATTCCTAATAATGCATTGCATCCTGCCCCAATAAGAGTCACTTTTTTCGCTTGTTGGTATCGATTATTTGAAGTCATAAATTATTCAATAGATAAAATAGATGAATAAGGGTGACAGGTTGTTTTCTGTAAGTAAATAGGGGTTGTTGACAATTTATGTTGGTTTTACTGCACTTAACAAATTGACTAGATATATGTCATTTTAACAGCATGCTGGTTTTTAAAGAAGTTTTTTCAGTTGCACACAAACTTATCCACAGATTTTGTGGATAATTGTAATAGGGTTAATTGTATAGACAATAAAAAAACTCCTTATTTTATAAGGCTTTTTTTAAAATTTAAAAGAATTGGTGATTTATATTATGGAAGTTACTAAAAAGTTATCCACAGGAGGGGTGGAAGGAAATTTTTATCAAGAGGGGGCTATATTAGCAAAAAAATAAATAAAAAACAGTCTTGACTTGCATAAAAGCAATAAAAAAATCGCTCAGCTTTCTTGAGGGGCAGAGGGAAAATTATCCTTGTAAAAAATGTTCAAACTGGCCTAGCCAGCTTTGAGTAATTTGTTGGGCCTTGGGCTGATTGGTTTCTAATAAGTGTTTGGCGACAGAACTGATAAGTGGGAGAAATTCATGGTCTCGTGGCAGTTGAGCTACTTTGAATTGCTTGTATCCGGTTTGTCTTGTTCCCAGCAGCTCGCCTGCGCCGCGCAGCTCTAAATCTTTCTCAGATATGACAAAGCCATCATGAGTGGCCCGCATGATTTTGAGTCGTTCAGTCCCCATAAAAGACAAAGGAGCCTGATATAATAGCAGACAATGTGATTGCGTTACGCCTCGGCCTACGCGTCCTCGTAGCTGGTGTAATTGAGACAATCCTAGTCGTTCTGCGTTTTCTATAATCATTAGGCTGGCATTGGGTACATCCACGCCGACTTCTATCACGGTGGTGGCGACCAATAAATCCAGTTCGCCTTGCTTAAAAGCGAGCATGATCGCCTCTTTTTCAATGGCTTTCATTTTGCCATGTACCAGACCTACACGTGCTTTAGGCAGTTGGTCTTGGAGTAGTTGGGCGGTTTCTGTGGCTGCCATGCATTGCAACTTTTCTGATTCTTCAATTAATGTGCAAACCCAATAGGCTTGTTTGCCTGCTAAAATAGCGGTATTTAAACGCGCAATAATGAGATCTCTTTTATTTTGATTAATAACTGCTGTGACAACAGGGCTTCTTCCTGGTGGCAGTTCGTCTATGGTTGATATGTCTAAATGAGCAAAGTGCGACATAGATAAAGTTCTGGGTATGGGAGTTGCCGTCATCAATAATTGATGAGGTACCCATTGATCTTTTTGCCCTTTTTGTTGTAACTGTAAGCGTTGTTCTACGCCAAAACGGTGTTGTTCATCGATAATAACCAAACCAAGGCGTGCAAAAGAGACCTCTTCTTGAAATAAGGCGTGCGTTCCGACAATAAAAAAGTGAGTCCCTGCTGCCAGCTCCGCCAAGACTTTTTTTCGTTCACTGGCTTTCATTTTGCCACTTAATTTTAAAACAGAAAGGCCTAATGGATTAAGCCAGTGATTTAAATTTGCCGCATGCTGTTCACTTAATAAGTCAGTAGGTGCCATTAAAGCCACCTGATAACCATGGTCTATGGCGTATAAGGCTGCAATCGCTGCAACAATCGTTTTGCCAGAACCAACATCACCTTGCACTAATCGTAACATGGGTTTGTTCGCTTGTAAGTCGTGGCCAATTTCTTGAATAACCCGTTGTTGAGCGCAGGTTAAGGAAAAGGGTAAGGTTTGTAAAAATTGACAGCGAAGAGGATGTTGTGCATTGAATGCAGGGGCATTTAATTGTTTTCTATTCATTTTTGCAGCATACAAACTAAGTCTTTGAGCCAGTAACTCATCAAAAATGATTCTTTTCAAAGCAGGATGCTCTCCTTTTTCCAAAGTTTGGAGTGAAACATCTGGCGGGGGGTTGTGGAGTAGACGGATAGATTGGCTTAAGGAGGGAAATTGATAATGAGCCAATTGTTCGGTATTCATCCATTCCAACTGATGTAGTTCATCTGCGCTGTGCTTGAGGGCATTGGTGATGATTTGTCTTAACCGGGTTTGCGTTAGGCCTTGCGTAGATGGATAGATAGGCGTTAATGTTTCTTGCACTATATAGGGTTGACCTTCTTTAAGTAGCTGATACTCTGGATGAATCAATTCTAACTGGTTGTTGAATTCTTTGATTTCACCAAAAACATGGATGGCATAACTGGTATTGAGCGCTGCTATTTGTTGTTTGTTGAAGTGAAAAAAACGCAGTTTGATGATGCCTGTTGGATCTTCTATATAGCAATAAAGCATTATTTTTTTGCCATATTTTACCTCAGTTTTGCAAACCTTTCCTGCAACGACGGCCCAGTCATTAGGACGTAAATCCTGAATAGGCGTAATGCGTGTTCTGTCTTGGTATTTGTAAGGCAGATGAAATAAGAGGTCATTAATCGTTTTAAGTCCGCATTTTTCTAATTTAGATGCCAATGCAGGTCCTATACCGGCTAAAGTTTCACACGAATTAAACAATACAGATTGACTCATAAAAGACCTATATTTCAAGTAAAATATCAAGATTGCTAAAGTGCACTTTATATTACTGATTTTCGTTTTATGTTAACATAAGAGCCTATAAGATTTTCTATTCAGGGAGTGAATAAATGAATCGGACAGTAACCTTCGCATCCATTTTAATTATTCTGTGTATTATTGGTACTTTTTTGATTATTGGCAGAGGGTTACTGATGCCCTTGGTGATGGCTATTTTTATTTGGCATTTGCTAAATACCATCAATAATGGGGTGAAAAAAATATCAATAGTCGGAAAACAATTCCCTTCTGGGGTCAGTATGCTTGTTTCTTTGTTGCTTGTGGTGGGTTTTTGTAAAATATTGGTTGAAATTATTACCAATAATGTGGCTGATGTGATTGCCGCCACACCGAAGTATCAAGAAAATTTATTAGCCATTTTTGATAAAATAGACTCTCGTTTTCATCTTAAATCCTTGATAGGTTTTGATGATGCAATGAAAAATATCAATTTTCAAAGCATAGCCATGAACATGTATGGTGTGTTTTCTACTATAACGAGTTCAGCGATACTGATTTCTTTTTATGTGGTTTTTTTGTTTATAGAACAGCATTATTTTGAGCAGAAACTAGAGGCGTTCTTTGTTCAGCCTGAGCATAGAAAAGTCGTTAGAAATATCATCAGCCATATTACAAAAGACACACAAACCTATCTGGGGATCAAAACCTTTTTAGGTTTGGTTACCTCAGTGATTAGCTGGATGATTATGAGGGCGGTGGGTTTGGATTTTGCTGAATTTTGGGCGCTGTTGATTTTCTTTTTAACCTATATACCGAATATTGGCGCCATTATCGCCACCGTATTTCCGGTGGCTCTGGCTTTCATTCAGTTTGATAGCTGGCTGCCATTTATTGAGGTCACCTCAGGTGTTGTTCTTTTACAGTTTATCATAGGCAATTTTCTGGAGCCTCGTTTGTTAGGAAAGTCTCTTAACTTAAGTACCTTGGTTATACTCTTTTCATTGGCTTTATGGGGCTATATCTGGGGCATATTAGGCATGTTTTTATCGGTTCCTATTACGGTGATGATGATGATTATTTTTGCTCATTTTGATGCAACTCGCCCGCTTGCTATTTTGTTATCACAAGACGGTTATGTATATAAAGCCTATGAAGCACTTGATGAGAGCTTTTAATATGATGCGAAAAAGCGCATAATAACCGCATTCATTTTTTTTAATTAAGTCGTATGAAACAGAATATAGAACTTCTTCTAAAACAAGCACTCACCTCATTACAACAAAGAGGTGATATCCCTGATGATCTGGCTGTAGAAGTGAAGGTAGATCACACCAAAGAAGCAGCTCATGGGGATTATGCCAGTAACCTGGCTTTAATGCTGGCAAAACCTTGCCGAAAGTCGCCAAGGCAATTGGCCCAATTACTGATTGACGCTGTAGGTGAAAACCATTTTATAGACAAAATAGATATTGCTGGCGCAGGTTTTATTAATTTCTTCATTAACCCCAAAGCACGAGCTCAGGTCATTGCTCAAGTACTAGAGCAAGAAGCATGTTTTGGATGCAGCACTTTAGGTGCCAATCAAAAAATTCTTGTGGAATTTGTATCGGCGAATCCTACCGGGCCTTTGCATGTAGGGCATGGAAGGGGTGCTGCTTTTGGTGCCACTTTAAGTAATCTTCTTACCGCAGCCGGCTATCAGGTTGATACTGAGTATTATGTGAATGATGCGGGCAGACAGATGAATATACTTGCTGTGAGTGTATGGCTTCGTTATCTCGAGTTGGCTCATGAGCCTTTGGTTTTTCCAGCCAATGCCTATAAAGGCGATTATGTGATTGAAATTGCACAAAAAATGTGGTCTGAACAGGGGCCGCGATTTGTTCATCCCTGGTTGACTATTTGTTCCGGCTTACCTGCTGATGAGCCTGAAGGTGGTGATAAAGAAGAGTACATTGATGCCTTAATTAGCAAAGCCAATGAGTTATTGGGTACTGAAGGTTTTTCTTTATTTCATCAGCATGCCTTAAATACTGTCCTGGATGATATTAAAGATGATTTGAGTGAGTTTGGCGTTCGCTTTACTAATTGGTTTTCAGAACATTCTTTATTCATAGATGGTTCTTTGGAAAAAGGAATTCAAGCTTTAAAAGATGGAGGCTATACTTTTGAAAAAGAAGGGGCCCTATGGTTTGCAGCAACTCGGTTTGGTGATGAAAAAGACCGTGTTTTAGTGCGTGCCAATGGACAAACCACCTATTTTGCCTCGGATGTAGCCTACCACTGGAATAAATATGACAGAGGATATGATCGAGTCATTGATATTTTTGGTGCTGATCATCACGGTTATATCACACGAGTACGTTCTGCGGTAACCGCCCTTGGGCATGATGAGAAAGCTCTGGATGTGCTTTTAGTGCAATTTGCTATTCTTTATCGTGGTACTGAGCGTGTACAGATGTCTACCCGGAGTGGTTCTTTTGTCACATTAAGAGAGTTACGTGAAGAAGTGGGCAACGATGCTGCGCGATTTTTTTATGTGGCACGTAAACCAGAGCAGCATATGGATTTTGATTTGGATTTGGCAAAATCGGAATCCAATGACAATCCAGTATATTATATCCAGTATGCTCATGCCCGGATTTGCAGCGTTTTAAGACAGCTTAAAGAGCGGGGCTTGTCTTGGGACAAAGCATCAGGATTAGCCGAGGTTAATCGATTGGAATTGCCTCAGGAAATGGCTCTAATCACCTTATTAAGTCGTTATCCTGATATCATTGAAGCGGCCGCTTTGGCTTGTGAGCCGCATAGCGTGTCTTACTATTTGCGAGAACTTGCTAATGGATTGCACAGTTATTACAATGCCGTGCAGTTGTTGTGTGAGGATGAATTGACACGCTATGCGCGCTTGTGTTTACTGGCAGCAGTACGTCAGGTACTGGCTAATGGTCTTCATTTACTGGGTGTATCAGCTCCTGAGAGTATGTAATGACACGACATTATGGAAGTAGAAAGTCTTCACGAAGAGGAAATGGTTTGCCCCAGCAAGTACTGGTGATGCTGGTTACCTTTGTATTGGGTTATTTTACTGCCTCTATTTTTGATATAGAGGCATTAAGTCATTGGATGACTTCTCAGGCTCTAACTGCAGGCAAGAATGCACAACCTGTGGTCGCTAATACAGCCAAAGAGCCGCAAGCTGCACCAAGGGCTAAATTTGAATTTTATACTTTGCTTGAAAATGAGCCTGGCGTCAGGGCGAGTCAGGTGGCAGCGGCTGCACGTAATGCAACCACACAAGCGACTAATAACTCTCAGTTGGCTTTACGAAAAGCGGCCGAAGCAAGCGCTGCTATTTCATCTCCTGCACGGCCTGCTTCTCCTGTCACTGATATCGCTCGCATGGTACCTCAGGCGCCAGCTACAGTTAATTCAGCAAAAACAGCCCCGGTGGTTACAGCAACCCCCAAAGTAGCAGCTCCTGTTCGAGCCAATCATTTTGTGGTACAAGTTGCTTCGTTTAAAGCCAGACATGATGCAGAGCAAATGAAGGGTGCTTTAGCATTGAAAGGATTTGAGGTGACCGTGGTTCCAGTAATGACTCCAACACAAGGCAGTTGGTTTCGCGTTATTATCGGTCCTTATCCCAACCGCACCCTGGCACAAAAAGCACAAGCCATTTTGGCTCGTAATGAGCGCTTGAATGGTATGGTGCGCAGCGCAGGTTAGCGCGTGACACTCACTTTAATGCCTCCCGCATTTTTTATTGCGTGAGGTTTAGTGACAGAAACAGTCACGGATGCCACGTTAAATTGTTCTTTTATCATCAGTGCAACGCAATGAGCAACGTACTCAATCAGCTGAAAAGAGTTTGATTCAATAAAAGTTGTGACGCTGCTGCATAGTGTACTGTAATCTAGTGTATGGCTAAGTTCGTCTTTGCAGTCTGTAAAATCAGAGGGAATCAATAAATCAATCAATAAAGGTTGTTTTATTTTTTGTTCCCAGGCGTACACACCAATGTGAGTTTCTACTTTTAAACCTTGAATGGTTAAGACATCCATTTTTATTCCTTTTTTAAGCGATTAATGTCAGCTGACTTTGGTTTTTTCAACTTTTAAGTTACAGGTATGGTACTATAATCAGCTTTTAATGTGTTAGAGAATAGATTATGTCTGATATTCAAAATTCCCGATTTTTACGTGCATTAAGACGTGAGCCTGTGGACAAAACACCGATTTGGATTATGCGTCAAGCAGGGCGCTATTTGCCAGAATACCGACAAACAAGATTACAGGCAGGTGATTTTTTGAGTTTGTGTCGTAATCCAGAGCTGGCTTGTGAGGTAACTTTGCAGCCGCTTCGCCGATTTGATTTGGATGCGGCCATCTTATTTTCAGATATTTTAACTATTCCTGATGCTATGGGTTTGGAATTGTATTTTGCAGAAGGAGAAGGGCCTGGGTTTCATCGTCCATTGCGAGATAGAAAAGCCATAGAGCAATTAGTCGTCCCTTCCATGACCAACGAATTGGGCTATGTAATGGATGCGGTGCGTTTAATCAGACAGGAAATGCCAAAACATTTGCCTCTGCTGGGGTTTTCTGGCAGTCCCTGGACATTAGCCTGTTATATGATTGAAGGGAAGGGCAGCCGTGAATTTAAGCAAATTTTTCGTCTGATGTATTCTGAGCCAACTTTATTGCACCAATTGTTAGTGACTTTAACTCAATCAGTTGCGGACTATCTATTAGAACAAATCAAAGCCGGAGTGAATGCGGTGATGCTGTTCGATACCTGGGGCGGCTTGCTAACCTCACGTCATTATCAAAGCTATTCGCTTTTTTATTTGCAACAAATTGTTCAGCAAATTAAAGACAAGCACCCCGAAATACCAGTTATTTTGTTTACCAAAGGTGGAGGGCAGTGGCTTGAATCCATGGCTGCAACAGGCTGTGATGCTTTAGGTTTGGATTGGACTTGTGATCTAAAAAAAGCGAAGCAGCAAGTGGGGCATCAAGTGGCTTTGCAAGGCAACCTGGATCCTTCGGTTTTATTGGGTTCGTCAGCAGCCATCCAACAGGAGGTAAGTCAAGTTTTGGCTGATTTTGGATCAGGCTGTGGTCATGTTTTTAATTTAGGACATGGAATTACGCCAGATGTTAATCCTGATAATGTCCGTATTTTAGTTGATGCAGTACATGAGCTGAGTATACCGTATCATTAAATCGCTTACATCATCGATATTGTTTTTGTACTGTATAGTTTGCCATGCCAGATTGGGGCATGGCTGGTTAGTAACCCCAAAATGTATTTGAGATAATTGTAGTGGTTTTTGCAAAATTATCCTCAGTAGGTTGCAGTAAAATTGAAATCCATAGTTCAGTGCTTTAAACTGTTTCTTTTTGTATAGATATTTTTAAAATGAATATTTGGATAGATGGTGACTCTTGTCCTAAACCAATCAAACAGATTTTATTTCGTGCTGCTATGGCACGAAAAGTTCCTTTATTGATAGTTGCCAATCATTTGGTTGTGATTCCGTCCTCGCCTTTTGTTAAAAGAGTGCTTGTTGAGTCTGGTTTTGATGTGGCTGATAACTATATTGTGGCGCATTTACAACCGCAAGATTTGGTCATTACCGGTGATATTATTTTAGCCGATTATGTTATTGACAAACAGGGGATGGCTTTAAGTCCCAGGGGGGTGTTGTATACCCCAGACAATGTCAAGCAGATGGTGACCATGCGCAATTTAAATGAATCTTTGCGCAGTAGTGGCTTGGTGAAAGGCGGGCCATCTCAATTTACAGCCAAAGACATCCAGTTATTTTCTAATCATTTAGATAAAATGATAACAAAATACGGAGGCAAAAATTAAAAAGGAGTTGTTGCCTTATTTTTTTTCACATGGTATCTTTGATGGCCATTTATTTCAATTGAGGTAGCAGTGAAGAATACAAGTGAAAAAGAAAAAACCGTTAGTTTTAAGCATACGGCTAAAGTTATATTAATTCCTCACCTGAGTGAATACGAGCAAGCTCAATTGTTGGATTCATTGTGGTGGTCAAATGATGAAATGGAGAATTTTCGCAGTCAAACAGTTGAGGAAGTTGTTCAGTATGTCAGGTTGCAGGAAGGGCGTAATATAACACCAAAACAAGCATTCAATGAACTATATGAAGTGAGTTTGAGTACAGTTGAAGCTGATGACAGTCCTTTAGAGCAAGAGAGACAGGATGCAACAACCCCTGAGTTGAGACATAACAATTCAGGCCATGGTTTTTTTAACAATAACTTATCAAGTACGAGAGAAAATACAGCTGTAGAAAATGAAGAACAGGATGAACCAAGCAAGTGTATAAGTTTTTAATAAATATATTGGCTTTGTTCGGACATTATAACCCCAATAGAGTTAAATAATGAAAAAAGGCTTGCTCTTAATTAATTTAGGCACACCGGATAGTGCCAATCTCCTCGATATTCAGCGTTTTTTGCGTCAATTTTTAATGGATAAAAGAGTTATTGATTTGCCCTTTTTTATTCGATGGATATTGGTTTATTGTTTAATTATACCATTTAGAGCAAAAAATACGGCTCACGCCTATCAGTCTGTATGGACTGAACATGGCTCTCCTTTGATGGTTTATAGTCAGGATTTAATTCAACGTATTCAAAAAAGTCTGAATAATCACTGCCAAGTAGCATTGGGAATGCGTTATGGCAGCCCGTCTATTGAATTGGCTTTGAATGAATTAAAAGAATGCGATGAAATTACCGTATTGCCATTGTATCCACAGTATTCCTCTGCTGCGACAGGCTCCTCTATAGAAGAGGTCATGCGTGTATTGGCACAACAAGAAACGATTCCTTCCTTGCGTATTATCCGTGATTTTTATTGTGATCCGGCTTATATTGCTGCGCAAGCACAATTAATCAGAAAGCATCTTAGTGATAGCTCTCATTTATTATTAAGTTATCATGGTCTTCCTGAGCGGCAAATTATTAAAAGTGGTTGCAAAGAGATCTGTTCAGGTGTTTGTCCCTCAAACAATCAAAACAACAGGGCTTGTTATAGAGCGCAATGTTTTGAAACCAGTCGATTATTGGCTGCAGAGTTAGGCTTGAAAACAGAACAGTATACTACAGCATTTCAATCCAGATTGGGTAAAACCCCTTGGATACAGCCTTATACCGATGACGTTTTGTCTGAGTTAATTCAAAGAGGTGTCACTCATTTAGCGGTTTCCTGTCCCTCTTTTACCGCCGATTGCCTTGAAACAATTGAAGAGATAGGTATGCGCCTGAAAGAGCAGTGGCTAAATCTTGGCGGGGAGTCTTTTAGTTTGATTCCTTGCTTAAACAGCGATGAAAACTGGGTAAATGCGTTGTTAAATTTATGGATAAAGAACCAATGAGTAAGATATTGAAAACCAACTGCCCCTCTTGTAATAAAGCAGATACATGGCATGAAGATAATCCATGTAAGCCATTTTGTTCTTCTCGTTGTAAATTAATTGATTTGGGGGAGTGGGCAAACGAAACGAGAGTGATTGCTGGTACTACAGTGAATAACTGGTTAGTTGATGAAGACAAATATCAAGATGGGGCTTCGTATTCATAACCTGCATTTGTTAATGGTATGGGTATCTATTTGCAAGTACCGTACTTATTGTTGTCGATAAAAAGAAAAAAACTGTAACGTGCACCCACTTCACTAATGGCAAGCGGTATATCAATAGATTCATCGGTGTCAGTGAAATTCCGAATTGCCTGCGAAAAAAAAGACCCCTTTAACAAAAGAGGATAAAAAGAAAAATCGTGATTTATCGAGCGAACGAGTCGCAAATGAAAATATGATTGGTCTGCTTATAAAAATTAAATTTATAGCAGACAGATACAGAAACAAACGAAAACAGTTTGGCCTCCGATTTAATTTAATTGCTGCAATTTATAACATCGAGTTGGAGTGATGTGGTTTCTAAAGAGGTCTATTATTTTACTTATTTTAGGAATTTTTTATGCCACCCAAGTCCAATAAATCAAAATCCAGGTCTAAACGCAATCAACGGCAAGAAAACGAAAGCATTAACGAGGCCATTAAAAGCATCAGTGAAAGTGTTTGGCAAGAAAACCGAGTGAAAGAGTTATTGATTCCTTGTCTTAATGACAACCAACAATTTCCATTAGTCCGTCAGGAAATAGAGCAGAAGATGGACGAATTGCCATGGCATAAATTTAGCGAAGGCTCTGTTGACACCCTGCTTTCGTACTTTGTTGATATGGAAGAAACAGTATCCTACTATTTAACCTACATTACTAATTATTATAAATTTTATTACCATGATCGTTGCAATGAGTTTTGGCCTGCTTACCCTCAGGCACTAAAGCGTCTTTGCCAATTTATAGAATTATTTCTGGATAAAATGAACTACGAAGATCGTTTATTGTGCTCGATGATGTTGTTTCATTATATTCGCTATTCGGCCTCAGAGCAGGCAACCACACCGATTTCTGATGGTATTTTACAATCTTTTATAGCGATTGAAAAAAGTTTATTATCTAATCACGCCAATCCGACAGATGCTCTTTGTTTTTTTTCAAATAGTTTGCCTCAAAAGCATTCTCTTCCACAATCTAATGTGAGACAACTTAAAGCTTGGTTGTATTACTTTTCTCAACATAGTGAATTGTTTGTTAGGCAGTTGGATAAAAAACAACATGAAGACAATTTAAGAATATGGATTCAGCCTTGTTATAAGTTGATAGAGGCAGTTAACGACGAGTCGGAGTATTTTGATACAGAAGTAGCGTGGTTGATAGTTAAATTCATTGCGCAGACCAATCTGCGGCCGCATGCTAAATACTGGTCGCGATCCTTATTGCTTTTAACAACGGATAATAAGCTGCGAGCTGAGCAGATAATTCCTTACTGGCATAAAATTTTAAAAAATTGGTCAGCTAACAAAAACGAGGCAAAACGGATAGATAAAAAGTTTTTTCCTCTGATGCTTATTCTCCAGAACCGGTTCCTTGCTGCTCGGCCAACTGTAGATGAACTCGAAATAGAGTTATGGCAGTATTTTTTATCCATAGCGGCGTCTCATCAGCATCTTTTTTCTGAGGCAGAACAAATAAATTTAAAACGCTATCAGGGTTTGTATTTAAATAGATTAAAGTTGGTCGCGCCTGGAGAACTGTTAGAGCAGAAAAGGAGCGATATCAATTATTCGTTTAGATCTTATTTAAAAATCGCCAAAAGATTAGCTCCGTCTTTATGCTCTCTTTTGAAAGGAGAAGAGGAAAAAACCTTGCTTTCTGTTGATTGGATGCAGGAGGTGCTTCATTTTTTTCTGGACGAATGCAGGTGTTTTTTGTCCGATGAAGATCGCGACATCCTTATTGATATCATAGTAAAACTAATTAAATTTAATCAGCAATACTCGTTGCCTATGCTAACGAATGTACTGAGTGAAATGGCATCTGAGAAAAAAACGGAGCATCTCTTTAGGCTAGTTGCAGTAGGTGATGTGTCATTAGTTCAAAGGTTGATAGACCAATACAGCACACTCTTTGAACAAGATCATGATAAATTGGGGCAGCTTATTTGTTGTTTGTATGAGAGACAGTTGCAATTAGAGATTGATACAACATCTTTTATTGGTCAGGAATGGGCATATTATAAAGCTCTGCGTGATGAGATGGATGCGTATTTGCAAGAAATAGAGGAAGAGCTTGTCTTCTCGAATAGTCGTTTCTACTCTGGGATGAAAGTATTTTTAACCCAGTTTAAAGACAACATCAGTCCTTCCTACCAAAAGCACAGCGATCATCTTGTAATGATTACGCGAGCCTATGAGCAATTTAAATTACTTAACCTGGAAGCAAAATCTAAAGGGATGACATTTAAGCAGCATACAGACAGATTTTTAGAACTGTTAAATGATGCATCAGCAACGAATTTTGAGCAATTCATGCAAGCCACTCAAGATGATTTGCGTCAATTTTATATGAAAAAATCAAAAATTATTTATCCAGTTGAGGCAGCGACTGCAAAGCGAGAAATACAAACGGCAACTTTTGAGCGTTTATTAGCACTGAATCAAGGACTAGTAGTAAAGACGAAAGAGGATTATTTTACTAAAATCAAATTGCTAAAAAAATTACAAATGCCTGACGAATGCATTGCCTGGTGTAAAAAATTTCAAATGGTATTCAAGGCGCAACAGAATGAGCCGTTTATTATAAGAGCCTTGGCAAATGCGTATAAACAAATTGGTCGCTATGATATTACATACCGTTACTTACACAAATTGCGTAAGCTGTTGTCTGATTCATTGGATTTAACCGCTATAGACATAGACATAGTGCATTGTTGTCTTGGCATGGAAACATTAGACAGTCTTAACGAAGCCAAAAAAATTTGCGAAGGGTTTATTAGTGACTCATGGCAGACTTTGCTTACTGCTCATCAGTTTTCTGTCATTTCTTATATTACTGCTAAAGGTGTTTTGAATGAAGGCAATAGTTCTCATTTTTTTCTCTGGTTAGAACATTATTTAGAGCCAAGACATCGGTTAATGATTGAAATTGATAAAGCGATTTTGCAGTCTAAACCCGAGCAGGCTGCTGAGCTGGCTTACTCTTACTTAATAGATAAACATGATGATGTGATATTAAGAAAATTTCTCGCTCTTGATCTTGGAAACCAAAGCGAATTGTTTTTACAGCAACTAAATGAGATCGAAAAAGTTTATGAAGCGCGTTATAACGCTGTGCCGGATATTAATTTACTAAAAGCTTTAATCCATATCGAAATTCGATCATCAAACTTTGAAAAAGCCATGGATCATTTAAAAACTTTGGAAAATCTTTATGGGAAAAGCATGTGGATTATTGCCTTGCTTTCCAAGGTTTATTTGAAATTGCGTTTGTATGAATGTGTAATAGTATTATTGCAACAGGTTGATAATATTCATTTAAACAAGTACTTGTATTTTCAACTCGCCAAGGCTTATGCCGCTATTCCTGAGCAGAGACAAAAAGCTCTGGAGTGTTTGGATTATCTGATAGAAACCCATCCAACCAATAAAATGTTTTACGATAAAGGCTCAGAATTGGCGACACAATGTAATGACACAGAGCGATTGATTAAATACCATTCAGAGTTCAGAGGGGTGCAATATGAAGATGAGAGAATACTCCACCGCGCTTCGGAAGTCTTTAATGAAGAGCCAATACAAGATTATTGGGAGAAGTTTTCTTACGAACCGAAAGAAGACGCATGCCTGAAAGGTCTTCGTTAAGGGGGGAGCATTTATTCCAGTAAAGAGGACTGGATTGTTAGTGGCTGCAGTGAATGATGACAGCCTGACGACAGGTATCGGGATAGATTGAATTATCCTCTGCTCATATCAGGGTCAGGTGAATCGTTACTGTTTTTTTTCACTGCGCCTGATTAAGGATCGCATGAGCTTTTCTATATTATTAGTATGAGGCTCAGTTTGTTCTACCATGGCTTTAGTTCGCTCCTCGCAATAGCCTTTTACCTCTTTATCAGGAAAAATATAAAACTGGTTTTGCTCTATTTGGCGAATAATTTGTTCGGCTACTTCCATCACCGGTCTGGAATGTGTCAATAAGTTACTTAATGCCTCTTGCAAAGCAGAGTGGTTTTTTTTATCAGAAGCAAGTAGGGCTGTTGCGGTAAAAGAAGGAAAAGCGACAGAGACTTCAACGGGTTTATTTAAGCGTTGCAAGTCATAATGTAATGACTCAGAAAGTGCTAAAACAGCATGTTTAGACATCGTATAAGGGGCAACCAAAGAGCCGGAACAAATACCATACAAACTGGCGATATTAATAATACGAGAGGTATGGGATTGGGAAAATAATAAGGGGGTGAATGCTTGAATAATACGAATCATGCCGTGTAAATTAACATCCATAACCTGCTGAATGGATTGATGCGGTATTTCCCAAAGCGGGGCAATAGGACCGATAATCCCGGCATTATTAAACAGCCAGTTTATGCAAGGCGCATGCTGTTGGCAATACTGGGCTAATTTTAAGACCTCTTGGTCTTGAGTAATGTCGCATACATAAGATTTTATTTGTGGTGCATACTCGGTTGTTAATGACTCTATTGCTTCATGCAAGCCGCAAGCGTCTTTGTCAACCATAATAACCATCCAGTTTTTAGCCAGGCAAAGCTTGCTCAAAGCCAAACCTATGCCGCTTGCTGCACCAGTAATTACTGCTACTTTCATGTAGTTAACTCCATCGTTTGTTTTTAAGCGGAGTACGCTTTATTCCCTTCATTTAGAAAGTGCTCTAATAAAAGTAAGCCGTGCTCGCTTAAAATGGCCTCGGGGTGGAACTGTAAGCCAAAAAGAGGATATTGTCTATGTGAGATGGCCATGATGGTTTCATCCGTCCATGCGTCAATGGAAAAGCAGGGGGGTAGGCTTTCAATTTCAACGGTTAATGAATGATAACGCGTTGCTTTAAAGTGATTGGGTATGTTTTTAAACAATCCTTGGTAATGATGCAATATGGGAGAGGTGCCCCCATGTATGATTTGAGGGGCGCTAATAATATTGCCACCAAAGGCCTGAGCCAGACACTGATGTCCCAAGCAGACACCCAAAATAGGCAAAGACTGATAAAAGGTTTTAATTGCTTCAATACAGATCCCTGCATCTTCTGGTGCCTTAGGGCCAGGTGAAAGGACAAGATAATTCGGGTTTAATGTTTTTATTTGTGCACAATCGATTTGGTCATGAGGAAAAACCAATACTTCCTGGCCTAATATTTGAAAATATTGTACCAGGTTGTAAGTAAAGGAGTCGTAATTATCAATAAGTAAGATCATGATGGCTGTCTATAAAGAAAATTCTTCGCCAAGATATACGGCGCGGACTTGTTGATTGGCCAGAATAAAGTCAGGGGCGCCTTCACATAAAATTTTACCTTGGCTGACAATATAGGCCCGCTCACAAATATCGAGCGTCTCTCTGACATTATGATCAGTAATCAGTACGCCTATCCCTTTATTGCATAGATGTTGAATGATTTTTTTTATATCAATCACCGAGATGGGATCTACCCCGGCAAAAGGTTCATCCAAAAGAATAAAAGAAGGCTCTATTGCCAAGGCACGGGCAATTTCTACTCTTCGCCGCTCTCCGCCAGACAAAGACATGCCTAAGTTTTTTGCAATGTGAGTGATGTGAAATTCCTGTAATAGCAAGTCCAGCTTTTCCTGGCGAGCTTGTTCATTCAGGTCTTTTCTCAGTTCAAGAATAGCCATGATATTGTCTTCAACAGACAGTTTTCTAAAGACAGAAGCTTCCTGAGGCAAATAACTTAAGCCAAGACGCGCTCTTTGATGCATGGAATAGGTGGTAATGTCCTGGTTATTGAGCAAAATAGTCCCTTCATCACAGGATTGTAAGCCGACTATCATATAAAAACTGGTTGTTTTCCCAGCACCATTGGGTCCTAGCAGGCCTACGCATTCGCCTTGCTTGATATGGATGCTGATGCCATTGACAACAGTGCGGGATTTAAATGATTTTTTTAAAGCACGTGCTTCTAATAAACTCATGATGCCTTTTTTTCCGGATAAAGAATAATGACCGTTCGTGTTTTGTTATTACTTTGTGATATTAAATGCTGTTCTTCGATGTTGTAAATGATTTTTGCAGCAGAAAGTGAGTTAGTCCCTTGTTCTATGCGTGCATGGCCGATAAGTTCAATGGTTTGCTTTATGGGATGGTATTTGATGACATCGGCAAAAGCATGAAAAGGTGGTTTGCCTGCTCCTGTTTCTGTCCAATAATGTGCTTGTTGATTGTTCGCCCCACGGGCAATGGCTAAAATCAGTTGATTGTTGCTATTTCCTTGGGTTAAGGCTTGGGCTGCATGGAGATTGGTAGTTCCCTGGATGAAGATGACATTGCCTGTATAGGTTCCTTTGTGCTGCTGTTGGCTTAAATCAGCTGAATCAGCGGTGACATGGATAACTTCTTCTTTATCCGCGGGCAAAGCATGGCTTGCTGTCATCAGCAGCAGACTCAATAAAATGAATGTATTAACCTTGAGTATTAGGCGCATAGCTACCTTGGGCTCCATGTAGTAATTCCACTCTTTTTTCATCAAGGTAAGCATTCATGCCTGTTGATTGAATAGTGTTGCCTGGTTGTTCAAAGGTAACAAAAAGATTGGTGGTCGCTTTTTTTTGTTTGGGATAATAAGTAATTTCTTCGGTTTTAAGCTTGCTTTCCTGGGTGCCATTAGCCATGCGTTGACGCATGACTACTTTTTGGCTAAAGGTGATGGTGTGTCCGCCATTGATGGATGTGGCCTGACGCGATTTAATTTCCCAATCAGGCTGATTTTTTTCTTTAATCACCACATGTGGAGTCTGTAATAAATGGACGTTATTTTTAGGGATATGCTCCATACGCGGTGTCGTCATGAGGCTTGATAATTCGCCCAGCTCATTAAATTTTTTGACGGATAATTGTAATATGCTGGTGTCAATGGTAGTTGACAAGGTCTCATTATCAAGCTGAATCACTGGTTTGAATTGCGTATAGTAAAAGCTTGAACCCATCAAGACGAGAACGGTAAGCACAACAGCAAGAGTATGTTTATTCAGAATCATTGCGGTAAGAAATCTTGTTTTAAATAATATTCCAAAGCCACTTGTGCTTTGCCTTGAGCATCTAATATTAAGTCACATAATTCGCGAACGCCACCAGCTCCGCCTTCTTTTTGAGTTTGCCAAAAAGCAAACTCCTTTACTAAAGGTACTGCATTGGCTACAGCAACACCCAATCCCGCTTGTTTGATAAGCGGCAGATCAGGGAGGTCATCTCCAATATAGGCCATCTGCTCATCATTCAGATTTAAGCGAGTTTTCAATTTCTGATAGGCCTCGCGTTTGTCTACTTGATGTTTAAAATAATGTTTGATACCTAATTGATTCATTCGATGATCAATAACAGCATTACGTGATGTTGTAATGACAGCAACTTCTATGCCAGCAGACATCAAAAGTTTTAATCCCATACCATCTTGTACATGAAAGGCTTTCATCTCATTGCCTTGATTATCAAGATAGAGTAGCCCATTGGTTAATACACCATCGATATCACAAATCAGGCATTTTATTTTTTTTGCTTTTTCAATTAATTCGTTCATTTAAAACTCCTAAACTACGCCTGATTTTAGTAAATCATGAAGATGTAATACAGCCAATGGATGATTGTAGTCATTCACTACAACCAAAGAGGTGATACTGAATTTTTCCATTAGTGCCAAGGCTTCTGCTGCCAACATTCCTTTTTGAATGGTGTGGCAATTAGTGGTCATGACCTCTTTGATAGGCGTTGTGTTAATATCCAATTGTTGATTTAAAGTGCGACGAATATCACCGTCAGTATAAACGCCTTTCAGCTGGCCTTGAGTATCGGTGATGCAGGTCATTCCCAGTTTTTTTTCAGTGACTTCCATCAAGGCTTCACTGATAGTGGCCTGTTCATGAATCAAAGGCAATGCACTGCCTTCATGATAAAGATCATCCACCCGTAATAATAATTTTTTCCCTAGAGAGCCGCCAGGGTGAGACAAGGCAAAATCTTCTGCGCTAAAACCGCGGGCTTGTAAAAGGGCTATGGCTAAGGCGTCGCCCATGACCAAGGCTACAGTAGTACTGGTCGTCGGTGCAAGCCCAAGAGGGCAGGCTTCTTTTTGGATGCTGACATCAAGAGAAACATCTGCTGTTTTTGCCAGAGAGGAGTCATTATTGCCTGTTAAGGCAATTAGAGGCACACCCAGGCGCTTAATCAAGGGGAGTAAGGTGATTATTTCATGAGTATTCCCTGAGTAAGAAATAGCGAGGACTACATCTTGTCTCGTAATCATGCCTAAATCGCCATGACTGGCTTCGCCCGGATGCATAAAAAAGGCTGGGCTGCCGGTGCTTGAGAGCGTGGCTGCAATTTTATTGGCAATATGTCCTGACTTACCCATTCCTGTGACTACAATACGTCCCTTGCAGTTTAAAAGTAGCTGACATGCCTGCTCAAATCGTTCGTCGATTTTTTGTGTTAATTCAAAAACAGCTTGTGCTTCGGTTTCAATCACAGCCAGGCCAAGAGTACAGAAGTTCATAGGTCATTTAGTTCATTTTTTGTTTATTTTTCATTCTAACATAAAGTTTTTAGTGGATGTATCCTTATTTTTTTGTAAAACTAAACTTTTTTTTTCATGTAAACGCAATTAAAAACCGCAATTTATTATGAACCAGTATATACTTTTAATTCATGCTACAAGTGGACACAGCAATGTTTGAAAATTGGGTGGAAATAAAAAACCTTACTTTTACAAGAGATGGACGTGCTATTTTTGATGCTGTCGATATGACTGTTAAAAAAGGTAAAATTACCGCTATTATGGGGCCAAGTGGCTCAGGAAAAACAACTTTGTTACGTTTAATTGGCGCGCAGCTTAGACCAGAGCAAGGTGAAATTATAGTTCGAGGCCAGAACATTCATCAGCTATCAAGAAAAACCTTATATGAGGCAAGAAAAGATATGGGATTGCTTTTTCAAAGCAGTGCCCTGTTTACTCATTTTTCTGTTTTTGATAATGTGGCTTTTCCTTTGAGAGAACATACCGACCTTAACGAATCTATGATTCGTGATATTGTGTTGATGAAATTAGAGGCTGTTGGTTTGAGAGGAACAGCGCATTTAATGCCTGAGCATTTATCCGGTGGTATGGCAAGACGAGTTGCTCTGGCCAGAACTTGTGCTCTTGATCCCAAATTAATGATGTATGATGAGCCCTTTACCGGACAAGATCCTATTTCCATGGGAGTACTGGTCCGTTTAATCAAGCGCCTTAATGAGTTATTGCATACAACGACTATTATTGTATCTCATGATGTGGAAGAAACTTGCTCTATAGCAGATTATATTTATCTGATTTCAAATGGCGCTGTGATTGGTCATGGCAGCCCAGAAGAGTTAAAAAATTCTTCCAATCCAGGTGTTAAACAGTTTATGCATGGAGAAGCAGACGGTGCAGTGCCTTTTCATTACCCTGCAAAGCCTTACATGGAGGAATTATTAAATGCTTGAAGCCTTGGCGCGCTTGGGCGCTTATAGTATGTCAGCGGTACAAAGCATTGGTAGTTCGGGATTGTTTTTATTTGCTATGCTACTAAGAAGGCCTCGGTTTTTAAAATTATGGCCTTTGTTGCGCTATCAGTTGTATTTTGTTGGTGTCTTGTCTTGTGTTGTGATTGTGGTTTCTGGCTTGTTTATTGGTATGGTGGTTGGTTTGCAAGGATTTAATACCCTGCAAAAATTTGGTGCTTCAAGCCAATTAGGACAGTTACTTGCTTTAAGTATCGCCAGAGAGCTTGGCCCTGTAATTAGTGCCTTGTTGTTTGCAGGTCGTGCAGGATCGGCATTGACGGCAGAAATTGGCTTAATGAAAGCAACAGAGCAGTTGTCCAGTATGGACATGATGGGGGTCGATCCTCTCGGACGGGTTATTTACCCTCGTTTTTTTGCCGGTTTGATTTCGCTGCCTTTATTGTCTTTAATTTTTTCTGCTGTGGCCATTTATGGTGGTTATTTCGTTGGTGTATGCTGGCTTGGGGTGGATGCAGGTAGTTTTTGGTCCAATATGCAAGCTGCGGTAAATTTTCATGCGGATGTATTAAGCGGTATCATTAAAAGCCTGGTCTTTGCATTTGTCGTAACCTGGATAGCAGTGTATGAGGGATTTGAATGTGTGCCTACCGCGGAAGGAATCAGTAAAGCCACCACGAAAACAGTTGTTTATTCTTCGTTGGCTGTATTAGGGCTTGATTTCTTGTTGACTGCAATCATGATTGGAGATTGGTAATGAATAAACAAGGTTACGTGGATGTGAGTGTTGGACTTTTCATGTTGCTGGGCTTATGTGCTTTGTTGGTTATGGCACTGAAAGTAAGCAGCGTTTCGGATTTTTTGGTTAAGAAAGAATACACTGTCACTGCAGACTTTACCGATATTGGTGGATTGAAAGTCCGTGCGCCAGTCACTGTAGCCGGTGTTCGTATTGGAGAGGTCAGTCGGATTGATTTGCAGCCTGGCGACTTGATTGCTCGTGTGACGATGAGACTACGTAGTGACAAAAGAATACCTTACGAAGATTCTTCAGCAAGAATTTTAACTGAAGGCTTGATTGGTTCTAATTATGTGAGTATCGTTCCGGGCTTTGATGATGAAAGCAATACAGATCATCCTTATTTAAAAAATGGAGATGTGATTGCCAAGACCCAAGAAGCAGTCATTCTTGAAAATCTCATCGGCCAATTGTTATTTAATATTAACAAGAAATAGGTGACGCAAATGCGGCTATTTAAAATCTTTTTCATATTAGTTTGTTTTTCCCTGGCTCAGATAACTTATGCGCAAGGCTCGCCTGTTCCAATGCTGGAGCAATCTGCCAATCAAATTATTAGTACCTTGAAAGCAAATAAAAACAGTTTAAAGAGTAATCCCCAAATTGTTTATAAAGCAGTATCGCAATACTTTTTGCCTCATGTTGATGTCACTGGGATGTCTCGTTCCGTTTTAGGGCGACAGGTATGGCAAAAAGCAACCCCTGCGCAGCGTGCTGAATTTTCTAAAGCCTTTACTCAGTTGGTGATACGTACTTACTCCAGTCCATTAACCGAATATAAGGACGAGACAGTACAATTTCTTCCGGTCAGAGGTTCATTGGCGAATCGGTTTTTACGTATTAACAGCGTGATAGTGCGAACTCAGGGGCAAAATATTCCTTTAAGTTACAGTTTGGTTGCAAAAGACGGTGATTGGAAAATTTATGATATTAGCGTGGAAGGAGTAAGTCTGTTACAAAGCTTCAGATCGCAATTTGCTCAAGTCTTGCAAAATTCAGATATTGATGAAGTCATCAGGCAAATGCAGCAAAAAAAAGCAACAAAGGATGCTTAAATGAACCCCTTTCTGTTTAAACCGAGCACACATTTAACTTTTGATACGGTAGCCAGTGTGCGTAAAGCGGTGTATAAGCAAGTTGTTACTCATGCCGACTCAGCATTTGTCCTTGATTTAAGCGAGGTAGTTCATTGTGACAGCGCCGGATTGGCTTTACTTATTGAAGTAAAAAAACTATGCAGGCAACAAGGCAAAAGTTTGAATGTGGTAGGTGTGTCTTCCAATATTCATGCTTTGGCAGAATTTTGTGGAGTAAATGATATTTTAAAGACCAATCAAGCCTAAGTAGTCTGGCGATAAACCGCTCTAAAGCAGGTTGACATAAACACCGGTGAATGGAATTGGATTGTGGTTGTTTATGCACAACCGCTAATCTGCATGAGTTCGGTATCGACAATTCTTCATAGCCGATTCTATTGATAGCGCCCTATAGCAGCCTGATCGAATCATTTTTAAATAGTATATTTATATAATGGTGTAATTTGTATTTATTCAAAATAGTGGACTAAGTTTATGTTAAGTAATCAAGAAGTTGAAGCACGGTTTAACACATTGGATGGTGTGCATTATGTCAAGGTAGATGGGGATGGTTATAAATACCAAATAACCATAGTCAGTGACTTGTTTTCAAATAAGTCAAAAGTAGCGAGACAGCAATGGGTTTATGCCCAAGTAAAAGAGTTAATCACAAGTGGCATGCTTCATGCTTTAACAATCAATACCTGGACAATAAAAGAGTGGGGAGAGCAGCAAAATGGATAAACTGTTAATCAATGGGGGCAAAGCACTGCATGGTGAAGTGGTTATTTCCGGCGCTAAAAATGCGGCTCTACCTATTATGGCGGCCAGCTTGTTGGCAAGTGATCATGTGACTATTTCTAATGTGCCCCATTTGAAAGACATTACCACCATGATGGAGCTTCTTGGCCAATTGGGTGCTCATCTGGTTGTTGATGAAAAAATGAATGTTCAGGTGGACGCCAATCAGGTCAATGAATTTGTCGCTCCTTATGAACTAGTTAAAACCATGCGGGCTTCTATATTGGTTTTAGGGCCTATGCTGGCTCGTTTTGGTAAAGCAGATGTTTCCCTGCCTGGTGGTTGTGCTATAGGGACACGTCCTGTGGATTTACATTTAAAAGCACTAAAATCAATGGGTGCTGATATCTCAGTACAAAATGGTTATATTAATGCGCGCTGTAAAGGACGATTACAAGGGCGTACCATAGTATTTGATGTGGTCACAGTGACTGGCACTGAAAATATTTTAATGGCTGCGGTACTCGCCGAAGGGAAAACCATCCTTAAAAATGCAGCGCGTGAACCAGAAGTCGTTGATTTGGCTAACTTTTTGATTCATATGGGTGCTAAAATATCGGGCGCCGGTACATCGACTATTGAAATTGAAGGTGTTGAGGCTTTATCTGGTGGTTCTTACTCGGTGATGTCTGATCGCATAGAAGCTGGAACTTATCTGGCTGCCGGTGCCTTAACCAGAGGCCATGTGACTGTCAAAAAAGTACGTCCAGATACTTTATTATCCCAATTATGCAAATTTGAAGAAGCGGGCGCTGAATTGACGATAGGTGAAGATTGGGTAAGCTTGAACATGCATAACAAGCGACCGCAAGCAGTTGACATCATTACGGCTCCATATCCTGCTTTTGCAACGGATATGCAGGCACAGTTTATGGCAATGAATGTTGTGGCGGAAGGTTCATCAACTATCGTTGAAAATATTTTTGAAAATCGCTTTATGCACGTGCAAGAACTGCAACGAATGGGAGCACAAATTCAGCTTAATGGCAATACAGCCATCATTCATGGCGTAGAGCGATTGACTGGCGCTCCTGTGATGGCAACCGATTTGCGTGCTTCTGCCGGCCTGATATTGGCAGGTCTTGTGGCTGATGGGGAAACGGCTGTTGAGCGCATATATCATGTAGATCGTGGTTATGAGCGTATAGAAGAAAAACTTTCTCTGTTGGGTGCTGATATTAGAAGGGTTTCTGAACGGTGATTCGCGTAGTTGAATTGACCTCTTATCTGAATGACTTGTTGGCCTGTGCAAAATACTCTGATTATGCACCTAATGGGCTTCAGATAGAGGGGAAGCCTGCTATCGCGCGTCTTTGTACCGCAGTGACGGCTTCTGATGAGGTAATCAGCCAAGCAGCACAGTGGCAAGCCGATGCATTGCTCGTTCATCATGGCTATTTTTGGAAAGGCGAAGCCTTGCCTTTAATTGGCATGAAAGGTCAGCGGGTTAAGAAGCTATTTCTTCACGAAATGAACTTATTAGCTTATCACCTGCCGCTGGATTGTCATCTGGAGTTGGGAAATAATGCCTGCTTGGCAAAATTATTTGCTGCCCAGTCAGTTGTTGCGCACAAAGTGGGGGCGGTGGATAATCTGTTGTGGTCTGGAAAGCTGACAGATGCTTTATCCCCTTTGGCACTATCTGATTTTCTTAGTATTCAGCTGCAACGCATGCCTTTGCATATAGCAGGGCAACCCGCCTCTATTTCTTCTATTGCCTGGTGCAGTGGCGGGGCACAAGACTATATAGAAGAAGCATGGCAGCTAGGCGTTGATGCTTACATTAGCGGTGAAGTATCAGAACGCACCTATTACCAAGCCAAAGAGCTTGGAATTCATTATTATGCCTGTGGCCATCATGCTACAGAACGCTATGGTATTCAGGCTTTAGGTGCGCATTTGGCAGAAGTGTTTCCAATAGAACATTTATTTATTGATAGCGATAATCCAGTCTAGGAAAGAGGTAACTCCCTGTATGCTTCTATCCAAGAGCAGGCTCATAGGCGCGCAATATGCTTTGGCGCTGAAAGCCAAGGAGAAGCATGATTCAGTGCTCATTTGCTAGAAACTAAGCTGGTTAATCATCCACTTTTATTCCGGAATTGCTTGTACAATGTACAACCCAACTCGGTTATCTGGGGACTTTTTTAGCACGCCAAAAACCGATGCCAGTGAAAAATTGACATTTTTTGAACATGGCGTAGATTCTTTTTTTGCTGATACATGCCGTTCTATCGAAAATACCATGGAGCTTGGGTGATAGACCCAGGTTTCTCCAATTGATAGTAATGCGAAGAAAGTGCCCCAACGGGTACTATGGTTTACGCTGAGAGGATGGGGCCTTATCAGGTTTGGTATCGTCTAATTTGGTTAATTTTATCTCAGACTCTATCCGGTTAAACGTCCGCTCACCTTCGCTGCGTCCTGTGACCATTCGTTTAAGATTGATAAGTCCTAAAGTAACTATTTGTTTTATTATTTCAACAAAATCACTACTGCGACTTTTAGAAATGTCTGCTTTGAATTGCTCGTCTTCAAAAAGCTTTCCTATTCGCTGCGATTTTGCTTCAGTGCTCTGTTTTTCATCTCTGGTTCCAAAATAGGCGTCAAGTATTTTACTCGCAGCTTCTAGTTTTTCAAGTTTTTTTGTCATGCCGGGATCGTTGTTTTTTAAATCGTCCATCGTATCGGAAAGATTATGTGGGTTAAAATGATAAGCTAGAGGACCCATATAAGCATCACAGTGAACTAAAACGGCACGTAAAGGCACATTCTCATCACTGTATTTTAGTATCTTCTCAGTTCTCTCTATTAGATCGCGAACCTTCTGTACTCTAGCATTTAGTTCAGACGCATTATTTGTAGCCATGTTCATCACCAGGTAGTGTCTATAGTAGAAATATAGACTATTTTAGTGAAAAAATAAAAAAGCATCAGGCTGGTTTTTATCGTGAGCACACAATAAATTGGAAGCCATGGCATTGATTACCGGAACACCGCGCTTGACTGCCCAAGGTCTGAGTCAGGCCTATTTGTGATTCTTTTTTAAATGAATCAGCCCGCATGTAGCCTATTTGTTGACAAAATGAATGAGCAACAGGTGCGCCACATGCTTTGTTTTTTTCGTAACACCAGTCAATACGGTAATGATTGATTCGGGGATAAACAAAGCGTTTTTGAGTGTAGTGATAGGGTTTTGGCGGCTTATGTGATAAGGACATGGCACAGTTAATTAATTCAAATCCATGGCATGTTTCTTTTTTACAGGTCGTGGGAGAGTCAATGAATTGAGTCGAATTAAGATGGTAGGCAATGAGGTTTTTGGTAGCGGCTTGATAACCCATTAGTTGACAATAGGCATCAGCTACTTTTTTGCCGCATTCATTGGTTTTGAGTGTGCAGTAATTTAGGCGTTGGTTGTGATACATTGGGTGCCAAAAACTTCTGAATGCTTGACTGGATGGTTCTTTTGCATGGACTAAAGAGGATAAAAAAAGAAGTCCGATACTCCATGCAGTGAAGTATTGCTTAAAAATCATGCGGTTCCTGACAGTCGATAAAGAGTCGCTCTACTATAATAGAATTATTTTTTATCTTCTACGGTTTTATCGTGCAAAGACTCTTCTTTTTCTGCATCAGGATCAGGGGTTGCATTGGTTTTTTCTTGCTCAGGTTTAGAGACCACCGGTGTTTGGGTCACTGTGGTATGAGTCGTTTGCTCTGCTGCTTCTTGTGCGCGTTTGGTTTTGTAATCGTGAACGATTTCCGTAACAGTCTGTTTAATCCCATGAAACAGTTTACTGGTCATTGCGCCTAACTCTTGCATATCAGGTAATTTTGATTTGAAGTCGTTCATAATCCACTCCTTTGATTGAATAAGATTAAATGTCTTTATCTTTTAAGTATAACTCACATTTTAAAAAGGTGGGTTTTCCTATTGGCAACTATTCACTTCGTTCACCAAAAAAGCTGTCTTTGGTGCATCTTGAGCGCTTTGGTTGCCCATCTGACTTTTCCCTTAACCTATTTAAAATGTGCTGAATAGATGCTCCTGTTTATTAAGCCCATGGATGTAAAAGGCTCATAGCGGGCTTTATGAGTTTATTGACTAGTGACTCTTTGGTATGAGCGGTTATTTTACATATTTTGTACTCAGGCAATCGATGCATGAGGTAGTCGTCACTGGTTTGCAAAACATCAACAAGGCGCAATGCATAGGCATCTTGAGCCAGCCAATGTTCACCAGTAGAAACAGCGTCTATGTCTAAGCCTTGTCTGTGGGTGAGCACGTAGTTTCTAAACGCCTGATGAATTTGTTCCAAATCTTCTTGAAATTTTTCTCGGCCTTTTGCTGTATTTTCGCCAAATAAAGTGAGTGTCCTTTTGTATTCACCAGCAGTGAGCAACTCAATATCGATATTGTTTTTCTTTAACCAACGATGAAAGTTGGGCATTTGGGCAACAACACCTATAGAGCCAATAATGGCGAAAGGGGCTGCGATAATTTTGTTGGCAACACAGGCCATCAAATAGCCGCCACTGGCAGCTACTTTATCAATACAGACGGTAAGCGGAATGTTTTTGTCGCGAATACGTTGTAATTGAGCGGCTGCCAGTCCGTAACCGTTGACTGAGCCACCAGGGCTTTCAAGGCGAATGATCACTTCATCTTCTGGTTTGGCGACAGTTAAAATGGCATTGATTTCTTGTCTTAGCTGTTCCACTTGAGATGCTTTAATATCGCCATTAAATTCGATTAAATAGGCTTTAGGTGGCGTTTCTTTTGCTTTCTTTTTTTTCTTCGGTTTGCTGCCTAAAGCTTCTTTTTCCATCAAAAAATGCAGGTGTTCGTAGTGTTCATTGAGACACTCTATCTCCAGTTTGGGCTTAGGCTTTCGACTTATGGAAAAAAAACCTGCAAAAATAACCAAAAAAGCCACTACTATAGTCAGTGCTTTTAGAAGAAATAACCCATATTCACTTAAAAATTCCATGATTTACCTAAAGAAAAAAAATTCATTATGACCTGCCTTGTAAAACTTCGCAAGTCAAGCACCAGGCGGTCTATTTCCTTGTATTCAAGGTGTGATGGGTTTTATTAGGACCAGAATCAATGGTACTATGAGCGCTTTGAAGAGATATAATTTATCGAGAATACAGGCTATGTTGCAGCTTTGTAATGTGTCATTTGATTACCAGGAGGTTCCTTTATTAAAGTGCGTGAATTTTTCTTTGGCTAAAGGGGAGTTGATGCATATTCAAGGTGCTAATGGTGCTGGAAAAACAACGCTTTTCAAATTGATTGCTGGTTTGCATAGGCCTTGCCAAGGTGATATTTTGTATCAAAATCAGGTGATTCATCAGGATTTGATACACTACCAGCAGCAAGTCTGCTTTGTCGGTCATAAAAGTGGCATTAATCCTTATTTGAGTATGAAAGAAAACTGCTTTTTTGATGTTCATTTTCATGAGGATGTAGACTTAGCGCCTTTGTTTGCTGTCTTTAATTTAGAAAAACACAAAAACACCGCTTGTGGTTTATTGTCTGCTGGACAAAAAAGACAAGTGGCTTTATTGCGCTTGTGGTATTCAAAAGCCTCTTTGTGGCTTTTGGATGAGCCTTTTGTTGCTCTGGATGCGGCGGCTATCGCTGTCTTGATGAAGCGTATTGCCTTGCATAGAGCAGCAGGTGGCATGGTTTTATTGACCTCACATCAGGCGATTCCTTTGGATAAGTCTTGTTATACGAGTTATGTGCTTTGATGGAGCTTTCTTGAATTTATTTATTAAACAACTTAAAAGAGAATTTTTAATTCAGTTCAGGCAGCTGCGTATTCTGATCAATTCGTGTTTGTTTTTTTTAATGATTTTATTTTTCTTTCCGTTAACACTCAATCCTGAGCCAGAATTAATTAAACTCGTTGCTCCAGGTTTAATCTGGATGGCTTTGCTGCTGTCCATACTGCTCTCAGCCGAGCGTTTGTTTACGCAAGATTTTGAACAAGGTGTTTTAGAGCAATGGTTGATTTCAGGGCAAGCTTTGAATGTAATGGTTTCAGCTAAAATCAGTGCGCATTGGGTATTGAACACAGGGCCTGTATTATTACTATGTCCACTGGCTGGATTGATTTTTTCTTTATCTCCCTATGAATTGTTGATTCTGATTATTGGGCTGCTTTGTGGTACGCCAGCTTTATTTGCTTTGTGTGCTTTGGCGGCATCTTTTGGTTTGGGAGTAAATCAAAAAGGGGTGCTGATGGCCTTGATTTTGTTTCCGCTGACTTTACCTATTCTCATTTTTGGTAGTGGTGTGGTGCATTTGGCCATGAATGCAATGCCTGTGGCGGGTCACTGCGCTTTGCTGTTGGCTTTTTCAATTTTGGCATGGGGATTATTGCCCTTTGCTATCGCGGCCATCTTGCGTATCAATCACAACGAATAGCGGTGTTTGAATCGACTGCCAATAGCAGTGTTTTGAGGATTGCCTATGGGGACTCATTGTGTAATGACAAGCAGGCATGTTAAAATTGCTCTCTTTTTTTACCGCACTGAGTCCTATGTGGAAGTTTTTGTATCAACTGGCGTCACCTAAAACATTTTATTCCTGGTCTTTGTATTGCCTTCCCTGGGTGAAAAATGCGGCATTGCTTTGCCTTGTCTTAGGCATTGGCTGGGGGCTTTTTTTTGCGCCTCCTGATTATCAGCAAGGTGATGCTTTTCGTATTATCTATGTTCATGTTCCCGCTGCATTTTTATCCATGGCCTTGTATGGATGGATGGGCTTTTTAGCTGTTTTGCTGTTGGTATGGCGTATTAAAATGGCGGGATTATTACTTCATTGCATCGCTAAAATAGGAGCGTGTATGGCTTTTTTAGCGCTCATTACCGGGAGCATTTGGGGAAAGCCGATGTGGGGGGCCTGGTGGGTTTGGGATGCGCGATTGACTTCTGAGCTGGTGTTATTACTCCTTTATGCTGCCGTTTTAGCTGCCTATTATTCTATTAAAAACAAAGAGGATGCAGACCGAATTATCGCTATTTTGATTTTGGTGGGTTTGGTTGACTTGCCTATTATTCATTATTCTGTGTATTGGTGGAATACCTTGCATCAGGGCGCTACCTTGTCTGTTTTTGCCAAACCTAAAATCGCTTTATCGATGTTATATCCTTTATTATTCAGTATCGTGGGTTTTTTTCTGTATTCTTTTTGGATGATTTTGGAACAGTCTCGCCATGAGCTGTTGCTAAGGGAGCGACGTCAGGCCTGGGTGAAAAAAGTATGGGAGGCGCAATGACAATCGCTCATTTGTTGCAGTGGGTTGCGATGGGAGGCTATTCTTTTTTTGTCTGGTCTGCTTATGGATTGGTTTTTTTAACCTTTCTGCTTGTTTTTTTAGGTGTAACTGTACAAAAAAAACGTACATGGAAGCGGTTGCATCGTTGGTTTATGAGTGAATAAATGAAGGCTGTGCGACGACGCAAATTATTTATTATTTTTTTTATTTTAGGCATCTTGTCTTTGGCTAGTGCTTTGATTTTGTATGCATTAAGACAAAATATCAGTTTGTTCTATACCCCGACTCAAGTACTGGCGGGCGAGGCGCCACTTCACCGTGTGATTCGTCTGGGGGGTATGGTAGAAAAGGGCAGTATTGTTCGTGCCGGGCAAGGCCTTGATGTGCAATTTAAAATCACTGATTTTGATAAAACGGTACTGGTTCATTATACGGGAATATTGCCTGATTTGTTTCGTGATGGGCAAGGTGTGGTTGCCGAAGGCCAATTAAAGTCTTTGGATGTATTTCAAGCCAGTACAGTATTGGCTAAACACGATGCCAATTACATGCCTCCAGAAGTTAAAAGCGCTTTAAAGAAGGTCAACTCATGATAGCAGAATATGGTGTGTTTTTTTTGATTTTGTCTTTGCTTGCCGCCTGTTTTCTGGCTGTTGTTCCCTTATTGGGTTTGCATACCCAACGTCAGCAATGGGTAGCGGCTGCACCGTATTATGCCGTGTTGCAGTTTGTTTTTGTGGCCTTGGCTTATCTGAGTTTGACGGTCTGTTTTCTCAAGAATGATTTTTCTGTAGTTTATGTGATGAATCATTCCAGCGTGTTATTGCCCTGGTTTTATAAATTGTGTGCGGTCTGGGGTGGGCATGAAGGTTCAATGTTGCTGTGGGTTGCTATTTTAAGCTTCTGGATGTTGCTGGTGGCTTTTCTAAGCAACAGTCTGGATGTGGCCATGCGTGCCCGTGTGCTGGTGATTCTGGGTTGGCTTAGCATGGGATTTATTCTTTTTTTGTTGACTACCTCGAATCCTTTTTTGCGGCAGTTTGAGGTATTAAAAACGCAAGGACGTGATTTAAATCCTTTGTTGCAAGACCCTGGTTTTTTATTCCATCCACCGATGTTGTATATGGGATATGTTGGTTTTTCTGTTGCTTTTGCTTTTGCTATTGCGGCACTTTGGGCTGGAAAAGTGGAGTCTTCCTGGTCTAAATGGACTCGTCCATGGACTTTGGCGGCCTGGTGTTGTTTGACGGCCGGGATTACTTTAGGCAGTTGGTGGGCTTATCGTGAATTAGGCTGGGGTGGCTTTTGGTTTTGGGATCCGGTAGAAAATGCTTCGTTCATGCCTTGGCTTACCGGTACGGCCTTATTACATTCTTTAGCGGTTACCGAGCAGCGCCAGCAGTTTAAAGTATGGACTATGTTATTGGCCATTAGTGCTTTTTCTTTAAGCCTTATCGGGACGTTTTTGGTGCGTTCTGGTGTATTGACTTCTGTGCATGCTTTTGCTGTTGATCCTGAGCGTGGTTTGTTTATTCTTGGCTTTTTAGTCGTCGTTATAGGTGGCTCTTTAACCTTGTTTTTGTTTAGGGCGCAAACGATTCAAACGCATCATCATCCATCGCCTGTTTCTCGTGAAAGTGCATTATTATTAAACAATGTATTACTGGTTGTCATGATGCTCACTGTATTGATGGGTACGGTGTATCCTTTATTCATTGATGGATTGGGCTTAGGCAAACTCTCTGTGGGCGCCCCTTATTTTAATACTGTTTTTGTTCCTTTTACTTTAGTTTTATTATTCTTAATGGGTATTGGTATCCATTTAAAATGGCATAAAGACCATGGCAGGCAAGTAGCAAATCGATTGAAAGGCATCGGCGTTCTCGCCTTGATTCTTCCGGCTGTTTTTCTTTTTGTGCTAGCCAAGCAGCAATCTGTTATGGCTTATTGGGGTTTGGTACTGGCATTTTGGGTGCTATTAAGTACCATCTATGCCTTAATACAACGGAGTAAAGCGCGTGGTTTTTTGCATCTGGGGCAAGCATACTGGGGCATGGTCATTGCGCATTTGGGCGTGGCTGTTGCGGTGACGGGGGTTGCCGTATCCACTCAATTTGGTATCCAAGATGATGTGCGTATGCGCGTGAATGATAAAGCCACTTTGGCAGGCTTTCATATTCAGTTTGTAAAAGAATCGGCGTTAAAGGGAGCCAATTTTACAGGAACTCAAGCTCAATTTGCGGTTACAAAAGACAAGAAAACTCGCTTTATTTATCCAGAAAAAAGATTTTATACCATAGGCCAAATGGCCATGACTGAATCTGCTATTGATGTGACTGCCTTTCGTGATATTTATGTGGCATTAGGTGAACCACTAGGCGAAGATGCCTGGTCTGTACGTATGTATTATAAGCCTTTAGTCCGTTGGATTTGGGGAGGCGGTTTTATGATTTTGGCTGGTGGTATTTTGGCTTTAACAGACAGAAGATATTATCAAAAAAGAAAAGACAGTGCTTTATGTGCTAAGGATGTTAGTGCATGAATAAGCGTTTTTGGAAAGCACTGCCTATTGTTTTATTTTTGGTTTTAAGTCTGTTTTTATGGCGTGGGTTGTCATTAAATCCGCATGAGTTGCCATCGGTGCAGTTGGGTAAGCCACTTCCTGCATTTTTGTTGCCGCAATTAAACCAACCCTCTGTATTAATGCATTCTAATGAATTACGAGGGCAAGTTTTTCTCTTGAATGTTTGGGCTAGTTGGTGTGCTGCTTGTATTGAAGAGCAAGTATTTTTAATGCAATTGGCTCGCAAAGGCGTACTTATTTACGGGTTAAATTATAAAGACGATGCAACTAATGCAAGACTGTGGTTAAAGCAATGGGGTAATCCTTACACACAAATCATGAGTGATGTCAGCGGGAAGACGGCTATTGACCTGGGCGTTTACGGTGCACCAGAAACTTTTCTTATTGATAAAAAAGGGATTATTCGTTATCGGCATGCAGGCATTATCGATGAGGCTTTATGGCAAAAAGAGATAGCGCCATTAATGCAAAAATTGGAGCAGCAAGTATGATTCGGTGGGGTATTTTGCTCATTTGCATGGGTATGTGGGCTTTTTGTAGCGCAAACAGTTCGTATCCCTTAGATACCTTGCAAAAAGAAGCACAGTTTGAGCACCTGTTAAAGAACATTCGCTGTTTGGTTTGTCAAAATCAGGACTTAGCCGACTCCAATGCGCCTTTAGCGAAAGATTTGCGTTTGCAAGTGTATCATTTGGTGCAAGAAGGTAAAACCGATAGTGAAATTAATGATTATTTAGTCTCAAGATATGGTGATTTTGTCTTGTTTAAACCACCACTTAAAACACTGACATGGATGCTCTGGTTTGGCCCATTGTTTTTTTTATTCATTGGGTTATTTATTTTTTGGCGTACTTGTTTCAGGCGAGTTTCTTTATGAGTAGTACATGGTTGCTGGCTTCTTTGTTTGTGGTTTCCTTAATCGCTATTTTATGTTTGATTTCCCCTTTAAAGACCAGCATGGTTAAAGGCTTTTGTCTTGGATTGGTATTGCTAGGAGGATTGGCGGGCTTCTACCTTTATTGGGGTGGTTTTGTAGCTTATGATGCCCATCAACAGCAAGAATATAAAAAACAACAAGTACAAAAGTTATTAAAAAAAATCAAATCACCGCAAGCATTGATTGAGCAGTTAAGTAAAAAACTGGATGAAACACCGCAAAGCGCGAAAGGTTGGTACTTGCTTGGCAGGTTGTATTTAAATCAAAAAGATCAACAAAAAGCGCTTGCATCTTTTGCCAAAGCACATCAGTTGTCTCCTGATAATGAGCAATATACAGTGAATTATGCTTTTATTTTATGGGAAATGAACAACCAGCAATTTACGCCACAACTCATTAACCTGTTTACTGAGTTATTACAACATAATCCTGAGCAACCCGATGCACTGGCTATGCTTGCGATGCATGCGTTTTCAGATCATGCATATGAAGCGGCGATTGATTATTGGCAACGATTATTACGTTTGATGCCTCCTCAATCCAAAGAAGCCTTAGCAATTCAAAAAGCAATAGCAAAAGCGCAGGCGAAGTTAAAAAAGAAAGAACAAAAGGTGATAAAAAATACCAGATAATCAAGTCCGACGGCCGCGTCTCAACCAGGAGACGTAGGCCCCATCAATGTCTTTAGTGGCGTCATATGTAGAGCCCATATTATTTTGCCTACCGATTTTTTGACCAATAAATTTACTGTCTGTGTTATGAAAGATAAGTTTGGTTTGGGATTCCCCTTCATATGTGCTACCATTAGCACATAATCTGTTTATTTTTCATAAGTTGAGAACGAGATGAATAAAGACGAAGCAGAAAAGATGATGCAGCCTATTAACAGTGCAAGAGTCTTCTTATTGGAAAATGAAGAACCCAAGCAAAAGGATGATTTCATTTTCGTTTGTTCTCAACAAGAAAAGTACAAAGACAATTATCAACGCATTGGTCAGACAATCAGGTTTTGTGAAGAGAGTGACGCTAATATTGAGGGCTGGCGTGTGCAAGACGTGATTGATAGGGCATTACAAGCAATAGATGCGTCTGCTCCTCACTCACAAGAAGTATTGGCTCTTTTTCTGAAGATGCAAGGAGATAATGCCCCTTCAGCGCAAGCGATAAGTGAAAAAGCGAAGGCAGTCTGTGAACTATTTAGCAATTTACCGATGACGTCAGAAGGCAGCATAGTCAGGATGTCAGCTGTTCTTAGTGATTTTCTGCAGATGGAGGGGAAAAATAAACTCAATGACGTTGACCGGCACTGGTTATTAGACCATTTTCGCAGGCTTACTACATTGAGAAAAAGTGAGAGGGTTCTTCAGTGTAGTCGTGATTTAATGCTAAAGCTGCTACCCCCTAATTCAATCGACCGTAAGATAATTCAACAGATTCGGACTTTGGAAAAAGAAATAAGGGAAATAGAAACAACTAAAGAGAGTATCCGCAGGCTTTGGGATACGCTAAGTACAGGATCATTCCCTGTGCAGATAATGACACTTTCCTTGATGATAATGGCCTTTCCTGCCGTTGTTTCAGCCTACATGATCACCATGCACAGTGTAGAAGAGAAGAAAAATAAAATAGGGCAATTAGAGGCTGTTTATACGGAAACAGATGATGACAAACGGTTGCAAATCATTCAGACATTTCGGGAGAGTGGCAGTTGGAAAGAGTGGTGGCTTGGATCGCGTACCAGTAAGATAATGACCCAAAATCAGCTAGAAATTGCGAGTGCTGCACAAAAAGATACAGCCCCTGGAAACAAATTTTTTCAAAGTGTTGTTGAAAAGCCGTCGACTCCCGAGCAAACAACAGCAGAAAAAACAGCAAAATCGCCCGATCAGGGGCCTTAAATTAAAGGCTCATGCTGTGCTTAATCTGAAAATTCGTTAAGTACATTTAAAAACTCTTGCCCATAATGAGTCAGTTTATGCTGTCCTACACCAGATACAGCCAGCAATCCATTGATGGTTTTTGGTTTTAGCGCTGCCATTTCATGCAAGGTTGCATCACTAAAAATCATGAAAGGGGGTTTGTTTTCTTCATCTGCCAATTGCCGTCTTAAACTACGCAGCGCTTCAAATAGCGGGTCGTTACTGGTTTCTGTCAAGGATTTTATTTTGGTTTTCTTTTTGTTTAATGGCTCTGTTTTAGGTAAGGTCAGAAAAATGGCTTCTTTTCCTTGTAAAACAGGCAATGCTTTTTTATTCAGCTTGAGCACATTAAATTGATTGATATCCTGGTAACAGTAGTCTTTATGTATCAATTGCCAGGCGAGTTGTTTCCAGTAATAGGTGGATTTGTCTTTACCAATGCCATAGGTGCTTAATTGATGATGGTTGGCTTGGATGATTTTATCAATGGTGCTGCCACGTAATACATCAATGGTGTAATTTAAGCCGTAGCTTTGATTCAAGCGATAAATGCAAGATAAAAATTTTTGTGCCTCTTTTGTTGCTTCTTCTGTTACGGGTGGATTGTCACAGACATCACAATAAGAGCAATCGGCAGTGGTAGGCTCATCAAAATAACGCAGTAGAATATGTCTTCTGCAGTGCGAGGCTTCAGCAAAGGCCAGCATGTGGTTTAATTTGTTATTTTCTATCCGTTGTTGTTCCAATTGCGGCATGCTTTGTATCCAGCCACGTAATCGTCCGCTGTCTGCAGCGTCATAGAGTAAAAGGGCTTGCGCTGGAAGGCCGTCTCGTCCGGCTCTTCCGGTTTCCTGGTAATACCCCTCAATATTTTTAGGCAAGTCATAGTGAATGACAAAACGGACGTTGGGTTTGTCTACTCCCATACCAAATGCAACGGTGGCTACGACCAAATCAATGCGGTCATGTTTGAATAGGGTTTGTACTTCACGGCGTTCGGTATGAGGCAGCCCTGCATGATAGGCTCTGGCTTTAATTCCTTTATTTTTTAGTTGCTCTGCCACTCGTTCTGCACTATTGCGTGTCCCACAATAAATGATGCCAGATTGTTGCGGCACGGATTCTAAAAATTGCTGAATTTGTTTTATAGGGTTGGTTTTAGGCAGTACTTTATAATGAATATTGGGTCTGTTAAAAGAGGCTACATATTTTTGTGGGTGGTAGTTTAGTTTAACAATGATATCTTGACGTGTTTGCTGATCGGCTGTTGCGGTTAATGCGATAATGGGGATGGTAGGAAAATGAGTTTTTAGTAATCCCAAATCAGCATATTCTGGGCGAAAATCATGCCCCCATTGGGAAATGCAATGGGCTTCATCAATTGCAAACAAAGCAATATCGCATTCACTCAGGCGGTCTAAAAAGCTCTGCTGTAATAAACGTTCTGGCGCAATATAAAGTAAATCTAACTCGCTTTGATGAAGTTTTGCCAATACGGCTCTGGCCTCCTGGCTGCTTAAGGACGAATTATAATAGGCAGCGCGAATGCCTTGTAATTTTAAAGAAGCAACTTGATCTTCCATTAAAGCAATTAAAGGCGATACCACAATGCCTACTCCAGGACGAACCAGGGATGGAATTTGATAGCAGAGAGATTTTCCGCCACCTGTCGGCATTAATACCAAGACATCACGTCCTGCAATAACATCATTAATAATTTCAGCTTGTGGTGCTCTAAAAGAGTCAAAACCAAAATATTCTTTCAGTAGCAAGAGAGGCTTATTTATTAATTGAGGTTGCGTTGGCGTATCCATGTGATTATTCTTATTGGTTTTACAGGCGCTAAAAGAGCCCATCATATCATTATTTCAGGATGACTTTAAGGTCAAATTTTCTAAGGACAGCGTATGAATTTTGAATTCAGTACAGAGCACCAGGCATTTCGGAGTATGGCTTTTGATTTTGCTCAAAATAAATTGGCACCTCATGCACAAGAATGGGATCAATTGAGCCATTTCCCTATAGAAGTATTGCGTGAAGCAGCGCAATTGGGTATGGCGGGGATGCTTGCTAAAGAAGACATCGGCGGATCGCAATTAACGCGCCTGGATGCCGCTTTGATTTTTGAGCAATTGGCTACAGGCTGCATTACGACCAGCGCTTATCTTTCCATACACAACATGGTGACTGCCATTGTTGATAAGTATGCCTCGACACCGTTGAGAATGCAGTGGGGCCCTAAATTAACTTCCATGGCCTGTTTAGGTAGTTATTGTTTAACTGAGCCAGAAGCCGGTTCTGATGCTGCTTCTTTGAAAACCAGTGCAGTGAAAGAGGGTGATTATTATGTGGTGAATGGAGCCAAAGCTTTTATTTCAGGTGGTAGTGTCAGTGATGTTTATGTGTGTATGGTGCGCACGGGTGATGCATCACACAGAGGAATTACATGCTTACTGATTGAAAAGAACACGCCGGGTTTAAGTTTTGGTAAATTAGAGCATAAGATGGGATGGCGCAATCAACCGACTTGCATGGTGTATTTTGAAAATTGCCGTATCCCTCAAGCTGCGCGAATAGGTGAAGAGGGCATGGGATTTAAAATTGCTTTGAATGCGTTAAATGGCGGACGGATTAATATCGCTTCTTGCTCTTTGGGCGGTGCACTTGCTTGTTTGCGCTTAACACAAAATTATCTGAAAGAGAGACGACAATTTGGTAAATCATTAAGTGAGATGCAAGCCTTGCGTTTTAAGTTTGCTGACATGGTAAGCGAATATGAAACAGCGCGGTTGATGGTTTACAAAGCCGCTTTGGCACTAGATAATAATCATCCAGATGCCGCGACTTATTGCGCGATGGCCAAAAGAAAAGCGACGGATGTTGCCTTTCATATTAGCGATCAAGCCATGCAACTACATGGAGGTTATGGTTATTTGGCGGAGTATTCCATAGAACGAATTTTTAGAGATCTAAGAGTGCATCAAATTCTTGAAGGCACGAATGAGATCATGCAAGAGATCATTGCCAAGGCTTGTCTGGATGGTTCTTACCTTTTGAACCCAGTATAAAAGGAGTTAATGTATGTCGGTTGTGAAACATGATTTAGATAATCAGGGGATCTGCTCTATTGTTCTTAGTCGTCCTGAAAAATTAAATGCACTTAATGATGAGGTGCTAGATGCTTTGGCTCAATTATTTGCCCAGGCTCAGGCCGATTCTCAAGTAAAAGCATTATTGCTAACCGGAGAAGGTAAAGCCTTCTGCGCGGGGGCGGACATCAGTCGTTTGGCTCAGTGTACAGCACAAACAGGTTATGAATTTGCTTGTCAGGGACAACAAGTATTTCGTTCGCTGGAAACCTTGGGTAAGCCTTCCCTTGCCGCTATTAATGGTTTTGCTTTTGGTGGTGGATGTGAGTTGGCCATGTCAGCTACCTTGCGTATCGCTTCAGTAAAAGCTTCTTTTGGACAACCGGAAGTCAAGTTAGGGGTGATTCCTGGTTATGGAGGCACACAGCGGCTTGCTCGCTTGGTAGGTAAGGGGCGCGCATTAGAGCTTTGTTTAACGGGACGCTTTATCGATGCAGCTACAGCTTTGCACTGGGGATTAATTAATGAGATGACCGAACCAGAGCAGTTGTTAACGCGTGCTAAAGAATGGTTGGCAGGCATTTTAACCATGGCGCCTTTGGCATTGCGTGGGGTGATGGAGTCTATAGATTTTGGCTATAATGCCTCATTGACGGATGCTTTACATTTAGAAGCCATTCATTTTGCTAAAGTATGTGCATCGAAAGACAAAACAGAAGGTGTTACTGCTTTCCTAGAAAAAAGATCGCCTCAGTTTAGTGGAGAATGAGATGATGCCCGATCTTTTATTCACTGAAAAAGGCGCGTTGGGGTTCATCACGCTGAACAGGCCTAAAGCGCTGAATGCCTTAACCTTGGACATGATTGTTGCTCTTTATCAGCAGTTGTTGGTATGGCAACAAAAAGAAGAGATTAAGGCCATCGTTATTAGTGCCGTAGCGGGTAGTGCCTTTTGTGCAGGTGGAGATGTACGTTCCTTGTATCAACAAAGAGGATTACATGCACAGCAAGTGGCATTTTTTGAGCATGAGTACCGTTTAAATCATCTGATTCATTATTTAAAAAAGCCCTATATTGCTTTACTGGATGGGATTACTATGGGCGGAGGTGTAGGAATTTCTTTACATGGTAGCCATCCTATTGCCAGTGAACGTTTTGTTTTTGCTATGCCAGAAACTGCTATCGGTTTTTTTCCTGATATTGGTGCAAGTCACTTGTTAACGCGTTGTCCGTCTTACATAGGATGGTATGCAGGATTAACAGGATGTCGCTTGCAAGCACAAGAAGCGCATTACGCTGGTCTGATTAAACATAAAATGTCTTCTAGTCGGATGCCAGAGTTTGTCGATGCACTACAACATATTCAGTGGAGTCATGATCCCTTTGCCGATGTGGATGCTTGTCTGGCGGAGTATGAGGACAGTAGTACCAGTGCGTTTACTCATAGCACCATGATCAATGAATGCTTCTCTCATCAATCGGTAGAAGCTATTTTAGATGCTTTGTTAAGTCATGCAGCGCTTCAGGCACAAGAGATTGCAGCGCAATTAATGCAAAAAGCACCTTTAAGTCTAAAAGTCACACTAAAACAATTGCAACAAGCGCCGAGTTTGTCTTTGGCACAGTGTTTGACGATGGATTATAATTTGGTAAGTCATTTTATGCGAGGAACAGATTTTTATGAAGGCGTGCGTGCCTTGTTAGTAGACAAGGATAAAAATCCACAATGGAAACCTGCGGTATTAGAGGAGGTATCATCTTGTCTAGTGGATGGCTATTTTGAGACAGTAACCTCGCCATTACAGTTTAACCATTTAGAAACAAAATAAAGGATCAACATATGATCAGTGATTTAAAAAGTAAACATTGTGAAGCTTGTGAAGGGATAGGCAGTGCATTGAATGCAGAGCAAATTAATAATTTATTGCCTCAGCTGGATTCATTATGGGAAGTCAGTGCAGACCATAAAATGATTCAACGTCGATTTCAGTTTGATAATTTTCATGAAACCATGGCTTTTGTTAACGCACTGGCCTGGATTGCGCATGGAGAAAACCATCATCCTGACTTGGAGTTAGGGTACAATTATTGTACCGTGCGTTATATGACTCATGCATTACAAGGCTTGACTCATAATGATTTTATTTGTGCCGCAAAAACCGATAGCTTATTCGCATAATAAGCTGTTTAACGGTTTTTAAATGCAGCAAGTGCCTGAAGGAATCGTTCGTTTTGCTCGCTAGTGCCAATAGTGACTCTTAAGTATTCAGGCATCGCGTAGGGATGCAATGGACGAATGATAATGCCGCGCTTTAGGAGATAATGAAATAAAGTCAAACCATCTTCCTGGCAGTTAAAAGTTAAAAAATTGCCAGCAGAAGGAAGGTATTGATAGCCGAGTTGATGAAAACCTTTTTGCATCTGGCGCATGCCTTCTTCTGTTAAGTTAAGGGTTTGCTTTATGAAGGAACTGTCTTCAATGGCGGCTAAAGCAGCCTGCATGGCTGCCTGATTAACAGTAAATGGAAGTTGTACTCGCTGTAAAATACGAACAATCTCTGGGGGCGCTATAGCATAGCCTAGACGCAAGCCAGCCAAACCATAAATTTTAGAAAATGTCCTGGTGATGATCAGATTAGGGTAATCAGCCAATAACGAGAGACTTTCTTTGCTTTGTTGCGAACGGGCATATTCATAATAGGCTTCATCAAGCACTAATAAGGTCTGTTCAGGAATATGTTGTAACAGGTATTCAATGTCTTCATGACTGATTAAGCAGCCAGTTGGATTGTTGGGGTTGGCGATAAAAATTAACGCAGTGTGCTCATTACAAGCTTCAATGAGATGTCTTGTGTTCACGCTCCAATCGCTATTAATGGGAACAGAACGAAAGGGAATATTCAAGGTTTGCGCTTGAATGGTATAAGTACTGAATGCGGCATCATGAGTTACTATATGCTTGTTTTGATATAATGCAAAGCTGGTCATTAGCAAGCCAAAAATAAAATCAGAACCATTACTGAAAAACAATTGCGTTTCCTCAATGGCCAGTTTTTCAGCCAGAGCCGTAACTAAAGGATGATTTAAGGAAGAGGGGTAGGTTGCATAAACAGAAGCTGGCAATTCACGCAAAGCCTGTAATGCCATGGGGCTGCATCCTAAAGGATTTTCATTGCTGGCTAATTTAATAATATCGGATAAACCGGTTTCTTTCTGTACTGCTTCAATCGACTTTCCGGGTTGATAGGGAGTTAATGTCTGTATGCCTTGATGGGGTTTGATATGGAAAGTCATGAGGCGAATCCTTATTGTGTGGAAGGAGATTTATTGATAATTGCATAGAGCCAAAGAGATGTCTACTTGTAAGATCTTGTTAATTTTCATAGAAGTAGCTTTTCTGGGAAGACTATTGTTTTTGTCTTAAATTTTATATACTGGCAGCGCCAACCAACCTTACGGAAAATAAAAAATGGAAATGAATGTCCAAAAAGGCTTTTCTTTGATAGAAGTTTTGCTGTCTCTTTCTTTGGCCTGCTGCACTTTAATAACGCTTTGTTTTTTCCAAGACAAAATACATATGGCACTTCAGCACTTGCTTTTAAGTAGCAAGGCCTTGGTTTTGCTAGATGAAGCAGATGAGGCTTTATTGGCGTCAGACTCCATCATGCAAAAGCCCTTGAATCCTTTTGTTTTGAGCTACGAGCAGAGCGCTCATTCATTAAACCTTTCTTTGTCTTGTTATCAACGCAATTTGATTTGGAGGCGCATTTATTTTATTTAGATTTTGCCCTGATGAAGACGAAAGGATTTACTAGCACGGAATTACTGGTGAGCTTATTTATCATGAGTGTGATAAGTACTATGCTCATCTCGCTGTATTTGATGCACCATCGATTGTATTGGCATGTTCAAAAAAAGGTAGAAGAGTATCTGGAAATTCAATGGGTAGAAGAACTACTGACTCAAAGTATCAGACGCGCAGGATTTACCCCCTGCCTTGCGATAGATCAATTAAAGGTGGTTGATACCAGAAGCCTTGCTAAAAACAACATACAAGGATTAAGCGTGAAGCAAGGGATACAGGTGTATCGGATGGGTGAATCAGTGGGGGAAGTGTTTCAAGTAGCCAATACACAACAAATAAAGACATCTAAATTTGGCTTTATTCCTAAAAAGCCAATTCTGATAGCCGATTGTTATCATGCTGAAATTCATGAGGTAGTTAGAGCGCGCGCTATCCCCAAGGGCTGGGAGCTAACCCTGAAGAAGCCTCTAGTCTTTAAATATACAAAGGAAGTTTATATTGGAGAATGGATAGAAGAGCAGTGGTATAGTAAAAAAAATACAACAGGGCATTGGGCTTTATATTATAAAAAAGAGCACAGTGAAGAGCTAAGCCCCTTAATTCATGCCATTATCGGGCATATTGACTGGAGTATGGGTAAGAAAAAAGTTTCTATTCAATTGGCGTTGAGCGATAAAGAGCATCACTTTCATGTTATGGTGCGTTCATGAAGCAGCAAGGATTTATTTTATTAGTCACGTTGATTATGATGTCTGTTATGGGTTTGTTGTTATTGGGTGCTATGCACCAATTACAGTTAGTATTGCATTCCTCTAGAGAAAGGGAATTAGCTCATCAAGAGTTTTATCAGTTAGAACACCTGCTAAGAAAGCGGTTGTCATCGAGTTTTAAGAGTACGGCTTGTCTTTTTACCAAACAAGATATCAATTGGGCTTTGGCTGAGCTGATGCAAAAAAAGGGGTGTAAACTGACGGGTGCTGCAAAAGAATATTACTATTTAATAGAAGACTTGGGTGATTATCCTTGCCTTATTGTAGTGGATGGTAAAAAAAAACAGGCAACACATCATTATAGATTAGCGGTAGCTTCTGTCTCAAAAAATGAAAAGTTAGCCCTATTGCAAATAAGGTTCATTGAACCTGCAATATCTGCTAGTCAATGTCAAAAAGGCACCCATCAAGTGCAACCAGGAATAAGTAGCTGGCGGTATGTGGTGCCTAAAAAGCTCATGGTATAAAGGGCTTTTGTCAATGTACAGAGAGGAGACAGAGTCCTTTGTTGTTGATATTTATTTCATTTAGTGTAAAATTAAATCTCGTTTAGGGTGTTCTAATAAAGTTAATATGAAAAAAATTATTCTACTGATCGCTACCGCATTATGTTTACTCACCGTTGCCGGTTATTTTTGGCATCTTTCATTAAAAGACAACAAGCCGCAAGAAAATAAGCCTCAAGAGAGCAAGCCTTTATTTCGTGAAGTGCATTTCAAGCATTTGCCTGGCTGGGATAAAGCGGATTTAAAGCAATCCTTGCGCGCTTTTCAAACCTCTTGCCGTGCTTTTATAAAGCAAGGGCCGGAGCAAGTGGTTGGTACAGAGGGCATTGCTTTACAAGCAAAAGATTGGCATCCCGCCTGTAAAGCAGCATTGGCCTTAGATATTGACCAAGAGCAAAATGCCAAATCATTTTTTCAGCATTGGTTTGCTCCGGTTGAGTTTTATGAAAAGGAGCCAGGTCCTGGATTATTTACTGGCTATTATATGCCGACAATAAAGGGTAGTTTACAACGCACTAAAGAGTTTAATGTGCCTCTTTATGAAGTACCTAATGATTTAATTACAGTTGATTTAGGTTTATTTAATCCTGATTTTAAAAATCGTAAAGTGATTGGTCGTTTGTCAGGAAACAAGTTGGTGCCTTATCATACCCGAGAAGAAATTACTAAAGGTGCACTGAAGAATAAAGCACGCGTACTATTATGGATTCATAGCCCCATAGACCGATTGTTTTTGGAAATACAAGGCTCAGGTGTTGTTGAATTAGAAGATGGTTCCAAATGGTTTGTTGGGTATGATGGACAAAATGGTGCACCCTATACAGCGATAGCAGGTGTATTAATCAAACAGGGCGTCATGACAAAAGACAATGCATCCATGCAAGGAATCAAGCGTTATTTGGAAGCGCATCCTGATCAGATTAATGCAGTCATCAATCAAAATAAATCGTTTATCTTTTTTAGGAAATTAAATTTAGATGGTGCATTGGGATCGCAAGGTGTAGTACTGACGCCAGGCTATTCCTTGGCGGTAGACAGACAATGGATTCCTATGGGGGCACCATTGTGGCTTAGTACAACACGTCCTGACAGTAAGTCTCCTGATAAAAGCAAACCCATGCAGCGCTTAATGATAGCTCAAGATACAGGAGGGGCTATTAAGGGGAAAATCAGAGGCGATGTTTTTTGGGGTGAGGGAGAAAAAGCAACTTTGATTGCCGGACATATGAAAAATGCAGGGCATTACTGGTTGTTATTGCCGCGCCATACAATGAGCCGGATTGCAAAAAACACTTAAGACAATTCAGCTCGATGGTGCGCAAGTCCCCCTAAAAAGATAGAGTTCTTTTTAGGGGCGCGATACGGCTATAGCGTAGAAGGAGTCTGTGAAAGCTTTGCTTCTGCTTGTGATTCTTTGTGCATCTGTGCCGAGGCATCATGAATAACTGGAGCGGTATTGCCTTGCAGTGCATCAGTTAAACTAATAAATTCATAGCCATTTTTTTTATACAGTTCAATAATATCAGCAAGACATAAGCTATTAAGTAAATTAGCGTGTAGCAAAAGAATTTGTTTTACGGGTTCCCCATCTACTTTTTTTGCTTTTTTTTCAGCTTTTAATGTTTGTTGCCAAATAAAGGCCAAATATCGTTTTTTAAATTGCGGCAGACGTTCTGCTCTTTGTCGGTAAGGAATACGATAAAACTGACCATTAAATTCATAGTCTTTGCTGTCTATAGTGACAGGCGCTATGGTGTATTGGTGTTCCGCCAGGTAATTTTGTACCTTTTGTTTTTTATCCCCTTTGCCTTCGGCGAGGTAGGGGTAGCGGAAGTATTTGGGTTCAGTCATTACTGGCGTTAATTTTGCATCGGCTCGTTCAATATCGGCGATGTATTCTTCCGCGCTCATGCTATTTAAACTGCGATGAGAATAAGTATGGTTGCCTAGAGTAAGTCCTTCGCCTTTAAATTCATCCAACAACTCCCATTCATTTTTTCCAATGGCCCCACCGATAATAAATCCTGTTGCCGGGACTTTATTTTCTACCAACGTATTTACAATGGCTCTGAATCGATCTTGAGTTCTTTTTAAATTGCTCGGGGTTGTGGTACCTGACCCCACAAAGGGTAGGTCATCTATAGTAATTGCAATTTGATTTTGAGCGGTAAGCGCCATACTAAATAAATAAAAGAAAGATGCTAGCCATAGTTCTTTTTTGAACCGGGTTCCTTTCATACTGAGCTCCATTTTTATTATTATTATTTAAACTATAGCTGAAATTTATAAAAGCTGCGTTATGAAATAAGAATAAAAAGAGCAAGTTACGTCCTAAGGTCGTTATTTGGCAAATAGGTTGCTTAATTGAAAAGCCATTTCTAATGATTGCTCGCAGTTTAATCGTGGATCAACCAGGCTTCGATAAGCCGTATTCAAATCAGTGACTTTTAATCCACGAGCGCCACCAACGCATTCGGTGACATTTTCGCCAGTTAATTCAAAATGAACGCCGCCCAGATGACTTTTCATGGCGCGATGAATAGTTACAGCTGATTTAAGTTCATTAAGAATATTATCAAAATGCCTTGTTTTGATACCGTCGATTGTGGATTCTGTATTACCATGCATGGGATCACAAGACCAGGTCACCGGGATTTTTGTTTGTTGTACGGCTGCTATTAAAGAGGGCAGGACGCCTTCAATGTGTTCGGCACCGAAACGAGTAAATAAAACCAGTTTGCCTTCTTCTTTTAATGGATTCATTATCTGTACTAATTCTACAAGCCAATCAGGCGTTATTTCGGGACCTATTTTTATACCCAATGGATTTTCAACACCGCGGAAAAATTCTAAATGTGCACTGTCTTTTTGGGCTGTACGCATGCCAATCCAGGGAAAATGAGTGGAGAGATTAAACCACTGAGTGCCTATTTTTCGGGTTAAAGCTTGTTCATAATAGAGGTGGAGCGCTTCATGAGAGGTGTAAAAATCGATACTGTTGAGAGCGCTTTGTTGGATACCATTCACGGTTTCAAGCAACTGGATGGCTTCTTCCAAAGAATGGATCAAATTTAAATACTCTTTTTTTTGTGGTGCGTATTCAATGAAACTTAAATCCCAACGCTTTGGATAATGCAAGTCAGCAAAACCACTGTCTAGTAGCGCGCGCAAAAAATTAAGTGTCATCGCTGAGCAGCTGTAGGCTTGTAACAACAATTGCGGATTCGGTTCTCGGGCTTGGGGAGTGAATTCAGGGGAGTTAATAATATCTCCTCTGTAACTGGGAAGCGTCACACCGTGACGGGTTTCAAAATCTGAAGAGCGTGGCTTGGCATATTGTCCTGCTATGCGTCCAATTCTGATGATGGGTTTGCGTAGTCCATGCAAGAGAACCAGGCTCATTTGTAATAGGATTTTTAATTTATTGCTAATAATATCAGAACGGCAGCCGTCAAAAGATTCAGCGCAATCGCCGCCTTGTAATAAGAAAACTTCTCCTCGCCCGGCACGGGCTATTTCTTTCTTTAAGCGGAGAACTTCACCTGGGGTAACCAGTGGCGGCAAAAGACTAAGCCGATTTATTGTCTGGACTAATTGCTCTTGATCAGCATAATTTGCAGCTTGCAAGTAAGAGAACTGTTTCCAGGAGTCTAGTGACCACCTATGCATATGAAATCCAACTGACTATTTAACGAACAAGTATCCAATAAATGACTGGAGAGCGCAAGAACTCTAACTAATAATAACTACTGGACAAAGGAACAGAAGCATCTACGCTTATAGATACCGATATCAATAGACATCTTCGAAAACACCACTGCCAAAGCTGTCTGCTTTGTCGATACGATGCTCGAATCCTCATGTACTGGTGTGTACACTCCGGTTCTGTGTCTGGTTTCTCCTCGTAACTCATCTTCAGCAGCGAGTTTCCGCATAGGTCTAATAAACAAGTAGTGATAAATTGGTGTTTTATTTTTTCGGAAGGCTCATGAATTAAAACATGAACCTACTTGAAATGAACTATTCATTACGTTTACTGAAAAGCCATATTTGCTGCTCAATCTGCACTCAAATTTGACTTTTCCTCTAACGGATTCAAAATGTGGTGAATAGATACCTTGAAATTTAGTAAAATAACCCCATTTAAAAATATCAAGTAAGTAAGGAGTTTATTGGGAATGAAAAAAGAAGATACAAAAGAAAAAGACTGGAGCAAATTTAAAGAAGAATTTGATACCTTAAACGAAGATTTTGATGAAGCAATCAATAAAGAAGCGAACGCAGACTCGATTGGAGAAAAAACAGAAGACCTGCATGGTTCGTCACTCAACCATCCCAGTTACACCGACTTAGAAGAAAAGCTCACTTTGGCAGAGCAAAAAGCGCATGAAAATTGGGAAAAATCAGTACGAGCTATGGCCGAGTTAGACAATGTTCGCCGTCGAATGGAGCGAGAAGTCAGCAACGCCCACAAATATGGAGGAGAAAAGATAATTTCTTCACTTCTACCGATAGTAGACAGTTTGGAGCAAGCTTTGCAATTGGCTGAAAAAGGTGGTGATACTGCAATGCATGAGGGGCTTGAGCTGACGATGAAGTTGTTCATCGATGCATTGGAAAAATTTGATGTAGTACAGCTGGATCCCGCTGGTGAAGTATTTAATCCGCAACAGCATGAAGCCATGGCAATGCAGCCCGCTGCAGACGTAGCTCCTAATACAGTAATTGCTGTATTTCAAAAAGGTTACATGCTCAATGACCGGGTGATAAGACCTGCTCGTGTTATTGTTGCCAAAAGTATTTGATAAAGGTTTTTAAAAAAGTGGCTTGAAATGTGTAAAACAATCCCCATATAGGTTGCATAGCAAAAAGATTAACTAAATTTGGAGCACAAATGGCTAAGATTATAGGTATAGACTTAGGTACAACCAACTCCTGCGTGGCAGTAATGGAAGGTGACAAGCCTAAAGTAATTGAGAATAGTGAAGGTCACCGCACCACTCCTTCTATTGTAGCGTTTACCGATGATAACGAGATATTGGTAGGTCAATCTGCCAAGCGTCAGTCAGTGACTAACCCTGAAAAGACACTATTTGCTATCAAGCGATTGATAGGTAGAAAATTTGATGATGCAGTCGTACAAAAAGACATCAAAATGGTGCCTTATAAAATCATGAAAGCAGACAATGGTGATGCTTGGGTTAGAGTAAAAGATCAAGAAAAAGCACCACCACAAATTTCTGCTGAAGTATTACGTAAAATGAAAAAAACTGCAGAAGACTATTTGGGTGAAGAAGTTAAAGAAGCCGTTATTACCGTGCCTGCTTATTTCAATGATTCACAGCGTCAAGCGACGAAAGATGCCGGTCGTATTGCAGGTTTGGATGTAAAACGTATTATTAACGAACCTACTGCTGCTGCTTTGGCCTATGGTATGGACAAAAAGCGTGGTGATTCGATTATTGCTGTATACGACTTGGGTGGTGGTACTTTCGATATTTCAATTATTGAAATTGCAGAAGTAGATGGTGAACATCAGTTTGAAGTGTTGGCAACGAATGGCGATACGTTTTTGGGTGGAGAAGACTTCGACCTGGCTTTAATTGATTATCTCGCTGCTGAGTTTAAAAAAGATACAGGGATTGACTTACATAACGATCCACTTGCATTACAACGCTTAAAAGAAGCGGCAGAGAAAGCAAAAATTGAATTGTCATCTTCTCAGCAAACGGATGTTAATTTGCCTTATATCACAGCAGACGCCTCTGGGCCAAAGCACTTAAACATCAAGTTAACACGTGCCAAACTGGAATCTTTGGTTGAAAAGCTGGTTCAACGTACTATAGAACCATTAAAAACAGCGTTAAAAGATGCAGGTTTAACTGTATCTCAGGTGAATGAAGTCATTCTGGTCGGTGGTCAGACTCGGATGCCTTTGGTACAAAAAACAGTAGAAGAGTTTTTTGGAAAAGAGCCTCGTAAAGACGTTAACCCTGATGAAGCTGTGGCTGTTGGTGCTGCAATCCAGGCAGCAGTACTTTCAGGTGATGTAAAAGACATTTTGTTGCTCGATGTAACGCCTTTGTCTTTAGGAATAGAAACTATGGGTGGCATTATGACCAAACTCATAGAAAAAAATACTACTATTCCAACCAAGGCCAATCAGGTATTCTCAACTGCTGACGACAACCAAACAGCAGTGACTGTTCATGTATTACAAGGTGAGCGTGAACAAGCTTCGGCCAATAAATCTTTAGGCCGCTTTGATTTGGGTGATATTCCTCCTGCACCACGTGGAGTGCCACAAATTGAAGTAACTTTTGATATTGATGCCAACGGCATACTGAATGTTTCTGCTAAAGACAAAGCGACAGGTAAAGCGCAGTCTATCGTCATTAAAGCATCTAGTGGTCTTAGTGATGAAGAAATTGATGCCATGGTTAAAGATGCCCAGGCACACTCTGAAGAAGATAAAAAATTCAAAGAGATGGCTGAGTTACGAAATCAGGCAGACAGTTTGATTCATAGCAGTGAAAAATCAATGAAAGATTTGGCTGAAGAATTGTCTGATGAAGAGAAAAAAGGCATAGAAACTGCAATCAGTGAGTTGAAAGAAGCAATTCAAGGTACTGACAAAGCACAGATAGAAGAGAAGCTTAAAGTATTAACTGAAGCCTCTTCAAAAATGGCTGAGCGTGTTTATGCTAAAAAAGCATCTGAAGGTCAAGCGCAAGCAGGACAAGGTGCGCAACCAGAATCTGCCAAACCTTCGGATGAGCATGTAGTTGATGCGGAATTTGAAGAAGTAAAGGAAGATAAAAACTAATTGGTAGAAAATCATTAGCGATACTGATGTACCTCCATTGCATGCCTTTTGTGTGGAATGGAGGCACCGACTTTAATTGAAGTAAAAGTCAGTTGAAAGTGCACTCATTTAAAAAAATTGTACAATATGAGTTTTTTAGGTGCATCGTTAGCAGAAGGTATCTGTAGTATTTAATAGGTGGGACGATGTAGATCGTCCTGTTTTTTTATTAGCCTTTATCAAGAGTCTATTGGTTGATGTGACTCATCGTAAAGGTACGTAGAATTAATTGTGAGCAGTTATGAACCAGCGGGATTATTATGAACTTTTAGGCGTCAGTAAAAATGCTGATGAAGCTGAAATTAAAAAAGCTTACCGTAAGCTAGCAATGAAATATCATCCTGACCGTAATCCCGATGATGCCTCCGCGGAGGAAAAATTTAAAGAAATTCAGAAAGCCTATGCCATATTGTCAGATAAGAAAAAGCGTAGTGCTTATGATCAATTTGGTCATGCAGGCGTAGATCCATCTATGGGTGGTGGCGGTGCAGGTTTTGGCGGTTTTGGTGATGTTTTTGAAGATATTTTTGAAAACATTTTCTCTGGTGGGCGTGGCGCGGGGCGTCAGTCGCGTGGTTACAGAGGTGCTGATTTACAGTTTAATATTCAATTGACTTTAGAGGAAGCTGCCACTGGAAAAGAAGTAGAAATTACAGTACCCCGCCAGGGCACATGTAATACTTGTAATGGTTCTGGTGCTAAACAAGGTACTAGCCCTAAAACTTGTGAAACCTGTAATGGTGTAGGCCAGGTACGAATTCAGCAAGGATTTTTTTCCATACAACAAACCTGTCCTGGATGCCATGGAGAAGGTACTATTATTAGCGATCCATGTGGTACATGTCATGGTAATGGACGTGTTCGTGAAAGTAAAAAATTAACCGTAAAAATTCCTGCCGGAGTTGATAACGGCGACCGTGTGCGCTTAAGTGGCGAGGGTGAAGCCGGTTCTCATGGAGGGGGCTCTGGTGATTTGTATGTCCAGGTTAACATAAAACAGCATGCTATTTTTGAAAGACAAGAAAGCGATTTGCACTGTGAGGTACCCATTAGTTTTGTAACGGCAGCTTTGGGTGGCTCCATAGAAGTTCCTACATTGGAAGGTCGTGTGACTTTAAAAATCCCCGGTGAAACACAAACAGGTAAAGTATTTCGTTTGCGTGGCAAAGGAATGAAATCTATACGAGGTCATAGTCAAGGTGATTTGCTTTGCAAGGTTTGCGTTGAAACACCAGTTAACCTTTCTAAAGAACAAAAAGAATTGTTAACTCGCTTAAATGATTCTTTAGATGAAAGCAAAACGACCCATTCACCGCGTTCGTCTTCCTGGTTTGCCGGTGTTAAAAAATTTTTTGAAGAGATGAAGTTTTGATGTACACTTGCTTTATTCTTTAAAGCACAGTGTATGTGTATGATAAAAAGAGTATAAAATGAATACAAAACCTGCTGTCTTGGCTTTAGCAGATGGTTCAGTCTATGAAGGTATTTCTATCGGTGCGCAAGGAACATGTGTTGGTGAGCTGGTATTTAATACCTCGATGACAGGGTATCAGGAAATGCTGACTGACCCTTCCTACGCACGGCAAATTATTATGCTGACTAATGCGCATATAGGTAATACAGGCTGTGTCGGTGAGGATCTGGAATCGCATACGGTTTGGGCTTCAGGACTTGTTATTCGAGATTATTCTTTAATTCATAGCAATTATAGAGCCAATGTCTCATTAGGGGATTGGCTCAAAAATCATAATACGGTAGCTATAGCTGGTTTGGATACCCGTGCCATTACTTTAAAATTGCGAGATCAAGGTGCTATGGGGGCCTGTATTAGTACTGAGGTTGACGATTTAGAAAAAATAACCACTCAGGCTAAAGCATTTCAAGGCTTAAAAAAACAGGATTTGGCTTTGGAAGTATCTCGTCAAATGACAGAATGCTGGTATGAGGGAAGAGGCGAATGGAGTTCTTCTTCTTTACCGTCCCTTTTTCATGTTGTTGTTTATGATTTCGGTGTAAAACATAATATATTACGCATTCTATACGATAAGGGATGTCACATCACTGTTGTTCCTGCAAAAACACCTGCGGCTGATATTCTAGCTATAGCACCAGATGGCGTTTTTTTATCTAATGGCCCTGGTGATCCTGAAGCTTGTACCTATGCTATTGATGCAACTAGAGAATTATTAGAACACAATATACCGCTATTGGGGATTTGCTTAGGCTTTCAAATCCTTGCTTTAGCTTGTGGTGGCCATACTAAAAAAATGAAATTTGGACATCATGGCTCTAATCACCCGGTGATAGAAACTGAGGGTAAAAAGCGAGTGTTTATTACCAGTCAAAATCATGGTTTTGAAGTCGATGAAGATTGCTTACCGGCATCGTTAATCATTACCCACCGATCATTATTTGATAATAGCGTGCAAGGTATTAAACATCGTGATAAACCAGCCATGGGATTTCAAGGACATCCGGAAGCCAGCCCAGGACCGCACGACATAGAAATACTTTTTGATGAATTTGTAACATTAATGAAAACCAGAACAAAAAATTCTGGCTAACCAGTGAGGCTAATTAAATGAATGAAGGATATGTTTTTACCTCTGAATCTGTTTCAGAAGGACATCCTGATAAAATCGCAGATCAAATTTCAGATGCCATTCTTGATGCGTTATTAGAAAAGGATCCTAATGCTCGTGTGGCTTGTGAAGTCATGGTAAAAACGGGCATGGTTATTGTGGGCGGTGAAATCACTACCAGTTCTTATGTTGATGTAGAAGAGGTCACGCGAAATGTCATTAAGGACATAGGATACAACAGTTCTCAAATGGGCTTTGATTGGAAATCTTGTGCCGTATTGTCTGCCATAGGCAAACAATCTCCTGATATCGCTCAAGGTGTAGACAATAAAAAAACAAAAATGCTGGGTGCAGGCGACCAGGGTTTAATGTTTGGCTATGCAACCAGAGAGACGGATGTGTTCATGCCAGCTCCCATAGCCTATGCTCATCGACTGATGGAAAAACAAGCCAGCATGCGTAAGTCTGAAGCATTGTCCTGGTTGCGTCCGGATGCAAAAAGTCAGCTGACTTTACGCTATGAAAATGGCGTTCCGGTAGAAGTCGATACCGTAGTTTTTTCTACCCAACATGCGCCAGAAATTGACCAGGATGATTTGGTTGCGGCCGTGAAAGAAGAAATCATTAAGGCAGTTTTACCTGCTGAATGGCTGACCGATAAAACACGCTATTTCATTAATCCTACCGGTCGCTTTGTCATTGGTGGTCCTTTAGGTGATTGTGGATTAACGGGTAGAAAAATTATTGTTGATACTTATGGTGGTATGGCCCGTCATGGTGGCGGATGTTTTTCTGGTAAAGATCCTTCTAAAGTAGACCGGTCTGCAGCTTATGCTGCGCGCTATGTAGCCAAAAATATAGTTGCAGCGGGTCTTGCTGACAAATGTGAAATTCAAGTGTCTTATGCAATAGGTATTTCTGAACCAACTTCTATATTTGTAGAAACTTTTGGAACAGGTGTTATTCCTAATAAAGAAATTATTGATTTGATTCATACGCATTTTGATTTAACGCCGCAAGGCATTATCGATCATCATGATTTGCTGCGTCCTATCTATCGTCAGACGGCCACGTATGGCCATTATGGACGGGATGATTTGCCATGGGAACGTCTTGATAAAGTCAATGAGTTGAAAAAAGCGCTATAATTTACTTAGACAGGTCTTTACTTGATTACTTGGTTATCCATGCTTTTGCGGTGCTTATTTACTCCTTGGTAAATTCTGCTCATCAAAACATGGGTACCTTGTCATCAAATAAAATCCACCTATCATGAAAGAAGTCTCTTCATTAAAGGATTAATGATGAATACCATAAACGATACTGTGTTATATCCTCTTGCTCATAATGATTATAAAGTAGCCGATCTTGCCTTGGCAGATTGGGGGCGTAAAGAAATCGCGATAGCAGAAACTGAAATGCCAGGTCTTATGGCATTACGTGAAGAATTTCGTCATTTACAACCATTAAAGGGGGCTCGTATAGCGGGTTGTTTGCACATGACCATTCAAACGGCCGTGCTTATCGAAACTTTAATTGCCTTAGGTGCTGAAGTTCGCTGGTCCTCTTGTAATATTTTTTCAACCCAGGATCAAGCAGCTGCTGCCATTGCAGCGGTAGGCGTACCTGTGTTTGCCTGGAAAGGAGAAACTGAAGCTGAGTATTGGTGGTGTGTTGAGCAAACCATCAAAGGGCCTAATGGTTGGGTTCCTAATCTGTTGCTAGATGATGGTGGGGACTTAACTCAAAGAATGCATGAGTCCTACCCTGAGCTTTTGGTTGATATCAAAGGAGTTTCTGAAGAAACGACTACAGGCGTGGCACGCTTGTATGATATGGCTCAAAAAAATACCTTACGAATTCCTGCGATTAATGTGAATGATTCTGTAACCAAATCAAAATTTGATAATTTATATGGCTGTCGAGAATCGCTGCTGGATGGCTTAAAACGTGCAACGGATGTCATGATTGCGGGTAAAGTGGCTTTAATTTTGGGGTATGGTGATGTAGGAAAAGGTTGTGCCCAAGCCTTGAGGGGGCAGGGTGCTACTGTATGGATTGCTGAAATTGACCCCATCTGTGCTTTACAGGCTGCGATGGAAGGATATCGCGTAGTGACTTTGGATGATGTTGCAGAACAAATAGATATTTTAGTTACAGCAACAGGCAATTATCATGTCGTCACTCATGATCAGATGATACGTATGCGTCACCAAGCCATCTTGTGTAACATTGGTCACTTTGATTCGGAAATAGACATTCAAAGTTTAAAAAATTACGCATGGGAAAATATTAAACCACAAGTTGATCATGTGATTTTCCCCGATGGAAAGCGCTTGATTATTTTAGCCGAAGGGCGCTTGGTTAATTTGGGCTGCGCTACAGGACATCCTAGTTTTGTGATGTCAGCATCATTTAGTAACCAGGTATTGGCACAAATAGAACTTTTTCAAAATGCATCGCACTATACCAATCAAGTGTATGTTCTCCCCAAGCAATTGGATGAAAAGGTAGCACGTCTGCATTTACAACGTATTGGTGTTAAATTAACTGAATTGACAGATGAGCAAGCGCAATATTTAGGGGTGAGAAAAGAAGGGCCTTATAAACCATCTCATTATCGCTATTAAAACGAAAGAGTGCCTATTGATATACATTAAATCTTTATTGCAAAGAACGAATGGCTTTGTGAATTCAGTGCGTTAATTATTAGGTACTGGTAAACAGCTTTCTCAAGATGTGCCCACTATGGCTTTTTATTGAAGGTGGTGAATAGTTACTGGATTTTTTAAAGATGGGCAGTATAGAATGCAGATGATTCAATTAAAAGGAGTTATGTTATGCGTTATTCTTCTGCCTTCTTCGTGTTAAATCTCTTGTTTACTGCCTCGGTGCCTTATGCAGCCACTGATTCACAAAGTATTCCTTTAATTATTAAATACACCTCACAACATCTTCAAGAGACTACTTTAAGAGCGCAAATAAAGCAGCTTACTCATTTAGAGGTGGCTGAGTTGAAACCGATGGCAAATGGAGCTTATCGTCTAATATTGAATGTACCCGCTGGACTTCAGATGACAGAGGCTGATGCAATAAAAGCATTAAGAACCAATCCTCAGGTGCGTTATGTGGTGCAAGATCGCATCAGTTACTTTAAGCCTGTTCCAGAGCCGAAAGAAGACACTCAATTGGTTAATATTTTAACTCATAGCAGTCAATGGGATGAGTTTGCCCGGCCTGCTGGTATAGTATTGGAATCTAAACCAGGGTTAAAAGATGGCGCTTGGGCTTATACTACAGGTCAGTCCAGTAAACCTGTTGTGGTGGCTGTTTTAGATACAGGAATCGCCTTGAATGAGGGTATAGTCAATAATCTGGTTAGAGACAAAGAAGGCGCTATTTGGGGATGGAACTTTGCTGAAAATAATAACAATCTCACGGATGAAACACAATCCTATCATGGCACCCATGTTGCTGGTACCATTGCTGGTTATGGTGAGATAATGAGTGGTATGGGAGAGGAATTAAAAATTCTTCCCGTTAAGATCCCTGCTAAAAATGGTATGTTTTATGAAAGTGCAGTGATTAATGCCATTTATTGGTCCGTAGGCGGTAGCGTTCCTGGTGTTCCTGATAACATACATCCGGCCAAGGTATTAAACATGAGTTTTGGTGTGGATATTGGACCTGGCCATGAGATGGATTATTGTGATGAAGCATTACAAGATGCTGTTGATTTTGCACGCCAAAAAGGCGCTGTTTTAGCTGTTGCTGCTGGTAATGACAACCATTTAGAGCACTTTAATGCGCCAGCAGTATGTCAGCATACATTAAAAATCGCCTCAACCGGGCCAGAAGGGCTTCGTGCTTATTATTCTAACTATGGGCCTAGTACTAGTTTTGCCGCACCTGGCGGTGACAAACGCTATGGTTTGGTTGGTGGTATTTTATCTACCGTCAATCCAGGTGGCGGATACCATGCTTCAGGTTTTGATTTTTATCAGGGAACCAGTATGGCAACTCCTCATGTCGCAGGCGTTGCAGGTTTGATTTATGCAGTCAGTTCTAAAGAACTTAACGCAGAACAAGTCGAACAAATTTTATATGTCACCACGCATGATTTTGGTCAAAGTAGGGATGAAAATAAATCGTGTATAGGCAAAAAACCATGTGGTCATGGTATTTTAGATGCAGAGCAAGCGATAAAGGCTACCTTGGCTGATTTTGATGTGCTATTTAGCGCGCCTCAGATGAGCTTGAAAACCGCAAAACAGTGTGAGAATGGTGGAATCGAAGGGAATGAATGCTTGGCTACGTCGGTTGCTACATGGACTAAGCTGCAAGGCGCTTGCGATTTGGCAGACCGGTATCAGCATCCTTTTGTTACTGAAGAAAAAGGCGTTATTTATGCTCATTATGGCCTTACTCAGTATCAGTTGAATCAATCTGCCTTTAAAGAGTGTGTTGTGGTTGGTTATGATGGCGTTGGCTGTCGTTATTAAGCATCATCAAGGCAGTTTCGGTGTAGGTTACTTTTCCCAAACTGCCTGCATTGCATCATCGCATTGCAAAAAGGATTATTTTAGCCAGTCACTCAAGATAGAAACCATCTTTTGTGCCTGATCAGCACTGGAAATATTAAATTTGGATTTTTGCCAGTATTGATTATTGCGCTTTTGATAGCGTCTGATGGAATATTTGATCGGGCCATATTCTTGCTTGGCATTGTCCCAATCTTGATATTTAAACATAACAGTTGTCCACGCGCCCTTTGATAAAACTTGTTTATCCAATTCTTTAGTTGTTTCTATGCCATTTTCACTGTAAGCAATAGTTAAATCATCAATCGTTTCACTCATAATCTGGTTTCCTTATTCAATTGTTGATGGATTGTAGTTGTCCATTGACAAATGTCAAGGTTACTGTCGATTGATAAGGGCTGGGTTGATAAGTCCAGATTATGGGTTTTTGGGTAAGAGGAACAGGGATATTCGTAAAGGTATTGTTGGTCACGCTTGGCGTACCGCAGGCACCGTAAACCTTACCCACAGGGTCTCCTATTTGAATATTGACGCCATTACAAATAGAAAATGCATTATTACTGGAGCCGTTAAGTCGGATGGCTTTTACTTTATTATCCAGAATATCTACTTGCAAGGAAGTGCCGCTATATCCTGTTTGCAGGTTCCAAACGCCGTAAAAAGAAGATCGGCTGCCTTGATTACTATAAATCAATTGTTGCACAGGAACTTGTTGGTAAATAGGTTGATTGGAATTTTGTTGACTTAAAGGTTGTCCACATGCAGCAATAACCTGGTTTGTTGTCATGCCTAGATTAATGTAGCCATGATTTTGAGGGCAATAAATAGACTGGTCAGCCATTGCGCCCAAAGAGGCGCTACAAGACAGTAAACCAAAAAAAAGTTTTGAGTTCATGAGCATCTCATCGCTGTTTGCTTATGTACAAGTATAGCCCGTTTTGTCTTTTTTGGCGCACGCATGGCGTTTATAACATGCTAATGGGTAAGGAAGCATGAATAAATAGCGTAATAATTTTTAAAATAATCATGATAATCCATGGTGAAAAATCAAAGCCAGAAATATCAGGAATAATTTTCTTACCCACAATGAGCAGTGGGTTGGTTAGTGCTTTTAAGAAATCAGCAAAAGGATGTTGCCAGTAGGGATTAACAAAACTCATTACCATACGAATTAACAGTGCATAAAATAAAAGATTACAAGGTTGAATAATGAGATCGGCCATTACAAAAATACAACTCCATAAAAAAGGCAATGGGGTTTTTAATATCAATGCGCTTAATAAAAAAACTTTAATAAATTCTATACAGATTAAGACCATGACCGCAGGCCAATCATATCGCTGTTTGGCCAGGCCTTTATAATGCATGAGTTTAGATAAAGGCGTTATGAGGGGGTTGGTTAGGGTCGTTATTAAACGGCCAAATGTGGTTAAACTGCCAAGACGCAAGTAGCGCAGCGCAATGCGTATCCAAAGCACAAATAATGCCAGATTAAAAAATAATGATAGCAAAAAAGTACTGACTGCAATAAGACCTGACATAGGTTATTTCCTCATATTCAAATAATAGTTGGTTGTTATCGTATTCTATTTTCTAGCCCATCAGCTCTGTTTTCTTTCCCCAAAAAGCGCTGTACCGATACGAATCAGATTCGATCCTGCTTTGATGGCGGGTTCTAAATCATCACTCATGCCCATAGATAAGGTATCCATTTTTAATCCTAGTTCATGATTAAGAGTATGCAGTAAATTATATAATTTTTGAAAGCGTTGGTATTGAATAGTAAAATCATTCTCACGAGGCGGGATGGTCATCAACCCTCTGAGTTTTAAATGGGGCAGCAAGCTGACTTGACTGGCTAGTAGTTTTGCATCATCACAAGAAATGCCTGATTTACTTGCTTCTGATTCAAGATTAATTTGCAGGCATACATTTAAGGATACCATTTGGGACCCACGATATTCATTCAATTGTTTGGCGATAGAGTAACGGCTGATGCCGTGTACCCAATTAAAATGCTGAGCAATACCTTTGACTTTATTACTTTGTATCGGGCCGATGAAATGCCAGTTTAATTGGCTTAAATGTTTTAATTGTTGTATTTTTGTCAACGCTTCCTGATAATAATTTTCACCAAATTCTGTAAGGCCTAACTCCGCGGCTTGTTGAATCAATTCGATAGGTTGTTGTTTGCTTACTGCCAATAACAAGACACTGCCGGGCGGTCTATTATACTGCGTTTCAGCTTTTTTAATGCGTTCTATCAGACAATGAAGAGAAGATGAGAGATCCATACCATGCTCTAGGTTCAAGTGAGTACACACTATAAAACAGCTAGAATAAAAAGGTAAACTGATTTTTGCTATTCTATACTAAGATCAATGAGCAAGAGGGTGGATTAAATGGATATTGCAGAATTATTGGCTTTTTCAGTAAAAAATAACTCTTCAGATTTGCATCTTTCGGCAGGGTTACCTCCTCTTATTCGAGTGGATGGTGATTTACGTAAAATTAATTTGCCAGAGCTGGAGCATAAAGAAGTTATTAACATTATTTATGACATCATGAATGACAAGCAGCGCAAAGAATTTGAAGAGTTTTTAGAAACTGATTTTTCTTTTGAAATTCCAAACTTGGCTCGCTTTAGGGTGAATGCTTTTAATCAGGCGCGTGGTGCTGCTGCGGTGTTTAGAACCATTCCCTCTAAGATTTTGAGTATGGAAGATTTGAGATTGCCTGAAATATTTAAAGACATTTCAAGTTATCCCAGAGGGCTTGTTCTCGTGACAGGTCCTACTGGATCTGGAAAAAGTACGACCTTGGCCGCCATGATTGACTATATCAACTCAACGCGATATGAGCACATATTAACCATTGAAGATCCCATAGAGTTTGTGCATCCAAGTAAACGCTGTTTAGTGAATCAGCGTGAAGTGCATAGAGATACCATCAGTTTTAATGCAGCACTACGTTCGGCCTTGCGTGAAGACCCTGATATCATTTTAGTCGGAGAGTTACGTGATTTAGAGACTATTCGTTTGGCTATGACCGCAGCAGAAACAGGGCATTTGGTTTTTGGTACTTTGCATACCAATTCAGCGACCAAAACAATCAATCGTATTATTGATGTTTTTCCAGCAGAAGAAAAAGCGATGATTCGCTCCATGTTGTCAGAGTCGTTACAAGCGGTGATTGCTCAAAGTTTATTAAAAAAAACAAAAGGAGGACGTGCTGCTGCTTTAGAAATTATGATTTGTACAGGAGCGATTCGCAATTTAATTCGCGAAGACAAGGTGGCACAAATGTATTCTTCTATTCAAACAGGGCAAGCCAAAGGCATGCAAACTCTTGATCAGCATTTAACCGAGCTGGTGAATCAGAATATTATTTCTCATCACATTGCTCGAGAAGCTGCTTTAAATAAGAATTTATTTTAAAAAAAGGGTCAATAGACCCTATTTTGAATAACTCATGTAAGAGGCGCTTTGATTTTCTTCTTCATCCTCCTCCATCGCTGTTTCTTCATTAGCAAACATAGCAAGAATCGCATTAGGTCTGGCAGGGGTTGATTTCTTTTGCAAATAAGTAATTTGATTGTTTAATGCAGCTATAATTTGTGTATCGTTTGAGGTAGTTACTGATACTTTATCAAGGACGTGGATGGCTTGCCTATAGCTTGCAATGGTGTCGGATATACTTCCTGTTTGCATGTGTGATTGTGCCATGCGCAAAAAATCTTTTGCTGCACTTCTATACGTATCATCGTTAGGTTTTTGATTGAATAACACCGGGCTAAACGGGTTTTTCGCTTTTTCTGGTAAATACTGTAGCATATTCTCTAAGTGATTATTCAGATCGTTCATTTCTTCCATGCTGATGTCGCTAAATTGACTTAGTAATAGCGCCTCTTGCTGTCTTTCCATGAGCAATTGTTCATGGTTGGTGAATTTGGTCGATGTTATATAGGTATTGGTTGATGTTTGCGCCTCATAAAGTTCATAAAATGCTTTAAAGTGTTCACGTGGATTGCCGATATGTAATTCACTGTTTGTTTTATTCTGAATTAAATGAAAGGCCTGAATGGCATTATTAATCGCCTCATTGGCGGCATCTTGATGGTATAGTTCAGAGCAAGCATCAGAAAGGTCAATATAAAGTTTTACCAAGGTACGGTAGCGCACGTCATTAAGGGTTGTATGCTGTAGATGTTGGGCGCTTTCATGATAATACTGTGCTGCCAGATCGTACTTTTTTGCATTAAAATTTATAATGGCTATGGTATGACAGGCATGAGACATACGAAGATAATCTTCTTCCATTTTGTTTTCAATTTGCATGGAATATTCTATGGCATTGGCATAGCAATTCCTGATGTCATGTTTTGAAAAATTATAGCTCTCTAGTAATGCAGCACGAGACATCTCTGTTCTGGCTTTTTTTCTTAAGTTTTCATCCATGATACTGACTCCATAAAATTCAAATAGATATGATGAGATGAATGGCCTGCGTGTAGATAAGCAGTCCATTCATTGAATACAGTACCATAATTATTTTAATGCTGTATATGGTAAAAAAATCTACTATATACAGCGGCTATTATTGATAAGGAGTGGGTTTTTTGGAAAAGGGAGTCGGTGAGTTATAGGGCTGTGGCTCATCAGCTGGCTGGTTTGCTTTTTGTGCTTCAGGCAGTGAGCCAAAACGTTCCATGGCAGCCAAAATGCGAATTCTTTGTTGCATGGTCAACTGGTTTGAACGTGCAAAAAAAGTTTTAACCAGTTGTCTGGCTTTGTCCACATTTTCTCCTGGTGCCAATTCTGCAAGACTGGTTAAGTCTTGTTGGGTTAGAGTAGGTTTGTTTTTTAATTCATTTAACTTACTTTTGTAAGTAACAGAGGGAGCACCGGTGTGTGTTTTTTTCACAGACGATGGTGCAGGTTTTGGCGACAATGCTGCTACATTTTTAGGCGCAGGTTGTTCTTTGGTCAATTGCAATTGTATTTCTGCTTGCAGGGATTGCAGTCTGCGGATTTCATTTTCACAAAGTACTTGTTCGTTTTTAATTAAAGACAGCGCTAATGTATTGCGATAGCTTTGTTGTTGGTGTGCTGAAAGCTCTTCTTTCTTTTGATAAGCCAGCATGGGCTTTAAGGTTAACAGAGCCGATTGGTTGTCTTGAAAATAAGCTTTTGCCTGATCACGTGCTTCAGGCTGGTGTTTTATTTCATTCCAGTCCTGATGCGATTTTAAAAGAAAATAGGTATTGTCGTCATAAATTAACTGATATTCAGGGGTCAAAATAAAGTGTGCTTTTAAAGGGTTGTTAACTTTATTTGCAAAGGCATCCAGATAGACTTTTTCTTTACTATGTACCGAAAGCCAATCGCGCAATGCGTGTAGTTGTAAATGATATGCATGCTGAGTATGAATCAAATGTTCAGAGCTACTTTGTCCTTCAATAGCATCATTTATCTGAGAGTAAAGCCCTTGTATTTTTGCACTAAGGCTTTCTATGGCTTTATTGACTTCCTTAACACTGAAATGGTCTTCATCCTCTACTAAATGAGGGAGGGTAAAGTCATCGGTCAAGTGGCTATCGTACAGCTCATATTTGGCATGTATAGCCAATTCTAATTCATCAAAGAGTTGTTGTTCTTTTAGTAGTTGTTGTTCTTTTTCATTCAACTGGCTTAAGCTTGTTTGTGTTTCATGAACTTGTTGGTCTGTATGTTGAAGCCAATCAAGCCATAGGGAGTAACGTTCTTGAGCGTAATTCAACAGGGTGGGTTCTGATTCAGTATGGCCACGTTTTAATGAGTGTTGTATTTGTTCTTCTATCAGCAAGTCCAGTTGTTGTGAGTCTTGTGCCTTTTGTTCATTATCCCATTGGTATAAAGCCACTTTAATACGCTTTAAGAGTAATTCATGGGCGGTGTATTGTGCTATTTGCTCCTCAGAAAAGAGTATTTTTTCATACCATTGGGAACGGATTTCCTGAGTTACTGTTTTTCCAGCTGGCGTTTTTAAAAAGGCATCTATTGCCTTGGGTGTTTTGAGACCAAAACGACTAAGAAAAGCAGCGGATTGCTCATCAATTTCATGAGGTAAAATATACTGAGATGGTGTGCTTAGATGGCTTTCAACCCAATCGTTTAAGGGATTTAATTTTGTTTTGCCTTGGGTGGATTGAGATAAAGAAGAATGTTTAGCATGGTGACGCATAGCAAACCCTTAAAATTATCGATAATTAATACGCTTAATTATACAGTTATGTTTAATAATAAATCAAATCCAGCTGGCGGCGTAGGTAGCTAATGGCATTGGAGGCCATTAGACAGAACAGCGATGATGGATGAGGCAGTCAAAACTGGAACTTTTCATGGATTGCTGATAAAATGTGCTAAAAATAAACAGGAAAAACAATGACAAGCTATTGTGGTTATATTGCTTTAGTGGGAAGACCAAATGTAGGTAAATCCACTTTATTAAATCGTATTTTGCAACAAAAATTAAGTATTACCTCCAAAAAACCGCAGACTACTCGACACAGCATCTTGGGGATACGAACCGAGAATGAGTATCAATATGTCTATGTTGATACACCAGGAATTCATCAGAGCAATAAAAAAGCCATGAATCGCATGATGAATAAAACGGCAATTAGCGTGTTGCGTGATGTTGATGTGATTGCTTTTTTGGTGGATGGGACGCATTGGCAAGAAGAAGATGAGTACGTGCTAAATCTAATTAAGCAAACTGCTGCTCCTTGTATTTTGGTAGTGAATAAAGTAGATAAAATTGCAGATAAAGCTCAGTTATTGCCCTGGATTGAGTCAGTGAGTCAACGGCATACTTTTGCTGCGATTATTCCTGTTTCTGCTAAAACAGGCATTCAAGTTGATGATTTTCAGCAATTACTCATTCCTTACTTACCAGAAGGCCCTCATTTATTCCCCGAAGATCAGTTTACTGATCGTTCTATTAAATTTTTATGTGCTGAGTTATTGAGAGAGAAAATATTTCGGTTTTGTGGTCAGGAATTGCCCTATGCAGTGACGGTCGAAATTGAGTCATTTAAAGATGAAGGTACTTTGGTCAGAGTTCATGCCAAAATTTTAGTGGAAAAAGAAAATCACAAGCGCATGGTTATCGGAGATAGAGGTCAAAAATTAAAAGAAATGGCGACTGAAGCGCGTAAAGACATGGAAAAAATGCTGGGGAAAAAAGTCTTTTTGCAATGCTGGTGTAAAGTGAAATCCGGTTGGGCGGATGACGAGCGCATTTTAAAACAATTAGGCTATGATTATTAAATCTTGTTCTGCATGGTTTATTTTTAGAGAGTGGACTGGCGATACCAGCGCCAGAGCTTTCTTTTTCACCGAACATTTTGGCCTTCTTTCTTGTTTATATAAAGGTGGCCGAACCCCCAAAAAGCAGGCTTTGCTGCAACCATTTACCCCATTGTGGCTCAACTTTTCAGAACTGCGTGGGCGTTATTACGTTCGCTCTATCGAGCAGCAAGCGCCAGCTCTTCAGTTAAAAGGCATTTCTTTATTTTCAGGACTGTATCTGAATGAGTTGATTTATCATGCACTAAAAAAAACAGAATCAGAACCTCGTTTATTTCAAGCATATCATATGGCCTTAAACCATTTGGCTTTAACTCAAGAATCTAAAAAAATAGAGAAGGTCTTAAGACGATTCGAGTGGGTTTTATTACAAGCTTGTGGCCATCATTTCTCTCTTGCAGAAGAAGGCATAACCGGTGAGCCAGTAAGAGCAGGACGTTGTTATCAATATCAATCTGGTATAGGTTTAATTTTAGCTGACAAAGGAATTCCAGGCGCCCACCTATTGGCATTAGCGGTAGATGATTTGAGTGAAGATGCTTTTTTAAAATCAGCAAAGCAAATCATGCGCCATGCCATCGACAATTTACTAGAGGGTAAAGAAATAAAAGCCCGCTCTTTATTTTCTAAAGCGGTTTGTCGTGAGTCATGAATGGAAATTCATTGATAACCCATGCTTTAAGAGTGGTACTTTTCTGGCATGGTAGTATACTAATAGGCTTACATTCTTAATTAATTATTGCAGAAATAATATGAATAAAGAGCTCTTGTTAGGTGTCAATATAGATCATATTGCCACAGTAAGGCAGGCTAGAGGCACACGTTACCCTGATCCTGTTCAAGCGGCCATAGATGCAGAAGAAGCCGGTGCAGATGGCATTACATTGCATATGCGCGAAGATTTGCGTCACATTCAAGCACGCGATGTTCGTCTTATTAAAGAAGTCATTCAGACTCGCATGAATCTTGAATTGGCTGTTACTGATGCCATGCTGGATTTTGCAGAGGAAATTCAACCTGAGCATGCTTGCCTGGTTCCTGAAAAGCGTGAAGAGATCACAACTGAAGGTGGCTTGGATGTATTGGCCAACCAAAAAGCAGTTGCAAAAGCCATTGCGCGTTTACAACAAATAGGCAGCGAAGTATCACTGTTTATTGATCCTGATTTTGATCAGATAAAAGCCGCTGCTGATTTAGGTGCTCCGGTGATTGAGCTGCACACTGGATGTTATGCGGATGCACCTTCAGCAGCGCGGCAGGATATTGAGCTGGAGCGTATTAAAGAAGCAGCACAGTATGCTGCCAGTTTGAATTTGATAGTAAATGCAGGGCATGGTTTGAATTATCAAAATGTAAAACCTGTGGCTGCGATAAAAGAACTACTAGAGCTTAATATTGGTCATGCCATAGTGGCCAGAGCCTTATTTTGTGGCATGAAAGATGCAGTAAAACAAATGCGCCAATTAATGCAAGAAGCGAGACTTTATGCAACCAACTGATTCTATCGTAATTCGTTTTGCCGGTGACTCTGGAGATGGAGTTCAACTGGTCGGAGAGCAATTGACCATTAGTGCAGCACTTACTGGTCGAGATGTGAGAACGCTACCTGATTTTCCTGCCGAAATTCGAGCCCCTGCAGGCACTGTTGCCGGCGTGTCTGGTTTTCAGCTTGCTATGGCAGAGCGGGCTATTTTTACTGCTGGCGAGTCTTTAGATGTACTGGTTGCTTTAAACCCTGCTGCTTTAAAAAATTCCTTGCAGCACTTAAATCAGGGTGGCTTGTTAATCATTAATGAAGACAGTTACCAAGATAAAGATTGGCAAAAAGCAGGTATGGAAAAAAGTTTTTTGGAAAATCAAAGCGAGCATTATCATATCGTTTCTTTTCCACTGGTTTCACAAACACTACAGGCAGTCGAGTCCCTTGGCTTAACCAAACCACAAGCAGTTAAAACAAAGAATTTTTATATTTTGGGTTTGGTATTATGGCTTTTTGATTTACCCACTGACGTATGTCAGCAATTTATTGCTAAAAAGTTTAAGAATAATGCATCAGTAGCCAAGGCCAACGAGTTGGCTTTATTGGCGGGCTATAATTATGCGATGACGCTTGAGTTATCCAGGCGTGAATTCATGCTAGGTAGTGCGAATAGGCCAGCAGGCGAATATCGGCAAATTACTGGCGTTGAAGCGGTGGGTTTGGCTTTAGCAACGGTAAGCACACATACTAAAGTGCCTATGCTGGTGTCAGGGTATCCAATCACGCCAGCTTCCGCCATCTTGCATGAATGCGTCCGATTGGCTGATTACGGAATACAGCTGTTACAGGCAGAGGATGAAATTGCAGCCATTTGTGCCTGCATAGGTGCCGCTTTTGGTGGTCATTTGGCTTTGACCTGTACATCAGGCCCTGGTCTGGATTTAAAAAGTGAAAGTTTAGGCTTGGCTGTAGTGAGTGAATTGCCTTTGGTTTTGCTCGATGTACAAAGAGCCGGTGCGTCTACTGGTTTGCCAACAAAAACCAGTCAAAGTGATCTAAGACAAGCTTTATATGGACGTCATGGTGAAGCGCCATTACCTGTTTTGGCTGCCAAATCTCCGGCAGATTGTTTTAAGACAGTGATAGAGGCATTTTGTATTGCAGTGAAATACATGACTCCTGTCATCGTCTTACTAGATGCCTATATCGCCAATGCCGCAGAACCCTGGCAAATTCCTAAGCCAGAAGAGTTGATATTACCTGAAATTTGCTTTAATCGTTTCTCTAAACCATTTGAGCGAGATGAGGTATTAAGCCGAAGCTGGAATCGTCCGGGGAGCGCAGGTTTTATTCATCAGTTGGGTGGCTTGGAAAAGCAAGGTAAAGAAGGCCGGGTCAGTTATGATGCAGACAATCATCAGCAGATGGTCAATTTGCGTGCTAAAAAAATTGAAGGCGTGGCTTTAGACTACGAACCTTGTGTAGTTGAAGGGGATGTGAACGCGTCTTTATTGGTAATAGGCTGGGGCAGTACCTATGGCTGTTTGAAATCAGCAGTAGCGCAATGCATTGCTGAAGAAATATCGGTTGCCTATTTGCACTTGCGCCACCTGAATCCCTTGCCGCAGGACTTAGGTTCTATCATTAAGCAATATCAAAAAGTTCGCATTGCTGAATTGAATTCAGGTCAGCTGTGTCAAATCATCAGGGCCAATTATTTAGTCGATGCAAAAGCCATCAGTCAAGTGAACGGCCAACCCTTTAGCGTGACTCAATTAGTTAGTATCATTAAGGAGGAGGTCGCTTGTGAGCACTCTGTATAAGCGTGAAGATTTTACCAATGCTAATGAAGTACGTTGGTGTCCTGGCTGTGGTGATTATGCCATTTTAGCCGCTTTGCAACGCGTACTTCCTGAATTAGGATTGCCACCTGAGCAGCATGTATTCGTTTCAGGGATTGGTTGTGCAGGACGACTTCCCTATTATATGAATACCTATGGGTTTCATACCATTCATGGTCGGGCAACAGCTGTTGCAACCGGCTTGAAAGCGATGAGAGATGATTTAACTGTATGGGTAATTACAGGGGATGGCGATGCGCTGAGTATTGGGGGTAATCATCTCATCCATATTTTAAGACGTAATGTCAATGTCAACATATTACTTTTTAATAATCAGGTCTATGGATTAACCAAAGGACAGTTCTCACCTACCTCCCAAAAAGGGCAAGTGACGAAAACTTCACCGCAAGGAGTGACCAATGAGCCGCTAAACCCGTTGGTGATGGCTTTGGCTTCTGGCGCCAGTTTTGTTGCGCGAGCAGTAGATAAAGATCCCAATCATTTGGCTGCGATTTTGAAAAAAGCCAATGAGCATCAAGGTTGCTCTTTCGTGGAAATTTATCAGGATTGTAATATTTTTAATCATGGTGCTTTTGATGAGTTTGCAGTAAAAAACAATAGAGCGGTTAATACCGTGTTATTGGAAGCTGGACAGCCCTTGATTTTTGGCGCACAAAAAGAACAGGCATTGACTTTGGTTGAGGATTCTTTTGTTAGAGTCAGCGCAGATGAAGCTCATTACACACACAGACCAGAGCATTTTATAGATGCCATGCGTTTGGCACAATTGTCTTTCCCTGAGCACCCAGTTCCTTTAGGTGTTTATTATCAAAAGCAGCGCCCGGTTTATACCATGCCTGCTGAAGTCAAAAAGAGCACTGCTGATTTGTCTGATTTGTATCAATCAAAAGCCAGCTGGAAGCAAGGGTAATATCATGTCAATGGCCTCCTAGCAGGAGGTCGTGAAAAATGCTGCTCATTGGGCTTCATAGCCAGCTTTTTTAAAAGGTGATGAATAGATATCAGAAGATGAATGAGTAAACCCATCGGCTCTGGCTTGTGCTACAACAAAACTCAGGGGATGGGTTTAAGATTTGCAATGACGAACAAAAATAAATATGGTCCGTCGACAGTCAAAACCGTTTAGTCGCGACCGGAAAACGCGCTTAGTATATTTAACAAGCTTACAAACAAATTGTAGATAGAAACATACAGACCAACAGTAGCAGATATGTAATTGGTTTCTCCACCATGAATAATTTCACTGGTTTGAAACAGGATTAAACCAGATGAAATTAAAATAAAGACTGCAGAAATAACCAATTGCAAGGCTGGCGTGTGGAAAAAGATGCCTGCTATCATCGCCAATAGCACTACCATCATCGCGACAAACAAGAAGCCGCCAAGGAAGCTGAAGTTTTTTCGTGTGGTTAAGGCATAGCCTGACAAAGCAAAGAAAATAATGCCTGTACCACCCAAAGCAGTTGCAACCAATTGAGGTCCATTGGCAAAGCCGGTCATAAAATAGCCAATTACAGGGCCTAGCGTGTATCCCAAAAAGCCAGTAAAAGCGAAAGTACTCGCTAATCCCCAGATGCTGTTTCTTAGTGCCTGAGTCAAAAACATCAACCCATAAACGCCAACTATCATCAACAAAGGATTCATTGGTCGTGCACCAGTGGCGTAAGCCAAATAGGCTGTAAATGCACTGAATAAAAAGGTTAAACTTAGTAACAAATAAGTGTTTCTCAATACTTTATGAGTAGAGAGTATAGACTCATTACCGCGTGAAAGGACATGGACTTCGTTTCTGTTCATTGTATTGAAACTCCTTATGGTTTTTATATTATTGTAGCATATATAACGTTTCCATGCTGATATTTCAAGTCTCTGGCAGGATTAAAAGTTTTGAGCTTTCTTCTTGCTCTGTAGTAAGATGGACATAAATTATCGATAGGAAATCAATGCATGAATAATATAGGACTGGTGCAAATGAGGTCTTCGGCATCTATAGAAGACAATTTGAATTTTGTAAAGCAGATGGCAGAACAAGCGCATGAAGCATCGGTTAGTGTGTTGGTTTTGCCTGAAAATTTTGCATTTATGGGATCTACAGAAAGACTGTTGGAAATTGCTGAACCATATAAAGAGGGAGCAATACAAGAAAAAATTGCTGCTTTAGCCCGTGCTTATAATCTGTGGATAATCGCAGGAACCATTCCCATTAAAACCGCAGGGAGTCGAGTTCGTGCTCGCAATATGGTGATAGACAATAGAGGCCAACATGTTGCTTTTTATGATAAAATTCATTTGTTTGATGTGCATGTTTCGGATTCGCAGCCGTATCAGGAGTCAAAGACTACCGAGCCTGGTGATAAGCCCGTGGTAGTTGCAACCCCGATAGGTAAGGTAGGATTAACAGTGTGTTATGATTTGCGTTTTCCTGAATTGTACCAAAAATTGCTTTTTGAAGGTGCGGAATTGTTTACAGTTCCTTCTGCATTTACAGCCGTGACCGGACAGGCTCATTGGTCCACTTTGTTAAAAGCCAGAGCCATAGAAAATTTAAGTTATGTTGTCGCTTCCGCTCAATACGGCCAGCATGAGAATGGTCGTCATACTTATGGACATAGTATGGTGATTGAGCCATGGGGAAGTATTATAGCGCACAAAGAAGAGGGTTTAGGGTTGGTAACTGCCTCGATTGATTTGCATCGTTTGCATCAGCTAAGAAAACAATTTCCTTGCACTGAGCATCATGTTCTTGTCTGACTCTGTTTAATGCTAAAATGAAGAGAGCAGGCATTCATTTTTTATTTTAAAGGTACTTTACATGACTCAATCTTTAACTCTTGCCAAACAGTTGCTATTAACTCCTACGGCGCTTGACGAACACAGTATTGATAAACTTTTTCAAACCATGCTGAGTCATCACATTGATGATGCCGATCTTTATTTTCAAAGCACGAGTTATGAATCTTGGTATTTGGAAGATTCTGAAGTTAAAAGCGGTAGTTATTCTTTGGATAAGGGTGTCGGTATTCGTGCAATAAGTGGTGATAAAACAGGATTTGCTTATTGTGATGATTTGGTTTTCTCATCCATGTTACGCGCTGCAGATGCCGCACGCTCCATTGCTTTGGCAGGGGGAAAAAACAGGCAGATGGTATCCGTTTCTGGCTCTGCTTCTGCACGATATCAAGGATTAAATCCGATAGAGACTTTGAGTAAACAGGAAAAAATAGCCTTATTAGAGGCCATCGATAAAGAAGCTCGCGCTCTTGATCCCCGGGTGATTCAGGTGAATGCATCACTAAGTGGTTGTTATGAGGTGGTTATGGTGGCCTCAATGGATGGCGCAATGGCAGCTGATATAAGGCCTTTGGTGAGTATTCATGTCAGTGTGATTGTAGAAGACTCTAAAGGCAGAAGAGAGTCTGCCCGTTCTGGCGGTGGAGGACGTGTGGCTTATTCCTATTTTTTGCAAAAAGAAAAAGCACTTTCTTATGCCAAAGAAGCGGTACGAGAAGCTTTAATTAATTTGGAAGCTGCCCCTGCTCCTGCCGGTACCATGCCTGTCGTTTTAGGTCCCGGTTGGCCTGGAGTTTTATTACATGAGGCGGTAGGACATGGTTTGGAAGGAGATTTTAATCGTAAAGGCTTGTCTGCCTTTTCAGGCTGCCTTGGTCAACAGGTGGCGGCATCTGGAGTGACCGTTGTGGATGATGGCACTTTGGCTGATAGACGTGGTTCTTTGACCATAGATGATGAAGGAACACCTTCACAATGTACCACTTTAATTGAAAATGGCATTTTAGTGAATTACATGCAAGACAAATTAAATGCGCGATTAATGGGAATGAAACCTACTGGAAATTGTCGTCGTGAATCCTACGCGCATCTTCCTATGCCTCGAATGACCAACACGTATATGTTGGCTGGTGCTTATGAGCCAGAAGAAATCATCCGCTCAGTCAGTAAAGGTTTATATGCCGTTAATTTTGGCGGGGGACAAGTCGATATCACTTCGGGACAATTTGTGTTTTCTGCCAGTGAAGCCTATTTAATTGAAAATGGAAAAATAACCAAACCAGTAAAAGGCGCTACATTAATCGGTAATGGTCCTGATGTAATGAAAAAAATAAGCATGGTCGGTAATGATTTGGCACTAGATCCAGGTATTGGCGTCTGTGGTAAGGATGGGCAGTCTGTTCCTGTGGGGGTGGGGCAGCCTACTTTGAAAATTGATGCATTAACAGTTGGAGGCACTCAATAGATTTATTGAGAAACACTACTGCGGTGCGAGTAAAGAAGAAGGCTGCTTTTACGCAGCCTTTTGATTAAGATATGGTATTGGCAGGGGATTTTTCCTGACTTTCAGGTGCTTTATTTTCTTTAGCAGAAGAGGATTTGAATAGTCGATGGGCTTCATGCGCACTGGCGCTGAGTTGCAGGAAGGCTTCTGCATCATGGGATTCCCCGGTTGCTTTTTTAAACAAACGAAGCGCTTTTATTTGGTCTTGCATGAGACCGTCTCCATTAAAATATTGGATAGCCAATTCTTCTTGACTTGGTTTGTTTCCTCTTAATGCGGAATGTCTCTTTTGACGTAGTTCAGATGATGTGTTGAGCATAGTATACCTCTATAGTGGAGGTAGTCCTTTACCAAAAGTTGAATTTTTTTCAGGCGCTTCATTTATCAATGACAACAAACCACTTCAGACACTCTACTGCCGAAGCGATTTAATGAACGGATAAAAACTCGCTTTACTTTTAATGCCTTATTTTAAGCCAAATTGACAAAATAGAAAAGCCCTCCAGTTTAGCCATGCATAACAGATTATCTTGGATAATCGACATTTTTTGCTTGCTTACTTTGCTGCTTACTGTGTCTTCCTGATGAGATTCACTCTAAATCAGAGGCTCTTAAAGAGCCTTGTCATTGAATGAGTCGACATCACTTAATACATGGAGTAGTTTGTCTATTTCATAAAGACGCTCTTGTCCTTCGGTGGCATCTAGTGTAAAGCGCAAGCGCTGAGGTCCATCCATCTTGTAACGTGCGGCGTGTACCTGAATTAACGAAATCAATTGTGCTGTATTAATACGTGGTTGTTCATTAAACTCTAGTTTTCCTTGTTGTTGCGATGCGCTGATTTTCACAATACCCAATCGTTCTGCTTTTAGTTTTAATTCCGTGAGTAATAATAAGTTTTTAACTGATTGTGGCAAAAGACCAAAGCGATCGATTAATTCTATTTGCAGCTCATGCAGTTGTTCTTTAGTTTTGGCATTGGAAATCCGTTTGTACATGATCAAGCGGCTATGAATGTCGCCAATGTACTCTTCGGGAATGATGGCATTAATGCGTAAATCCATTTCAGGTCCTTGTGACATGGGGGCTGAGAGTTCAGGTGTTTTTCCAGCCCTCAGATCCTCCACCGCACGTTCTAGTAATTCCATAAACAGAGTAAAGCCAATGGCATGCATATTGCCGCTTTGTTCTTCTCCAAGCAGTTCACCTGCACCGCGTATTTCCAAATCATGAGTTGCGAGTGTGAATCCAGCGCCTAAGTCTTCTAACGAGATAATAGCTTCCAGCCGTTTTACTGCGTCTTTGGTTAATAATTTTTCATTAGGTGTTAGTAGATAAGCATAGGCTTGATGATGTGAACGACCAACCCGGCCGCGTAGCTGATGCAGTTGTGCCAGTCCAAATTTATCAGCTCTGTCGATGATAATGGTATTGGCGGTAGGAATATCTATTCCAGTTTCTATAATGGTTGTACAGACCAATACATTAAAACGATGATGATAAAAATCAGACATGATCCGTTCTAATTCGCGTTCTCGCATTTGCCCGTGAGCGCTACGTACTTTGGCTTCGGGTACGAGCTTTTGTAATTCCTGACCAACTTTATCAATAGTATCGACTTCATTGTGGACAAAAAATACTTGACCGCCACGTAAAATTTCACGTAATAAGGCCTCTCTTAACACAGACTCCTTTTTTTCTTGCCAAAAGGTTTTAATAGCCAAACGTTTGGCCGGTGGTGTTGCAATTAAGGAAATGTCTCGAATCCCTGCCATAGCCATATTCAGTGTTCTGGGGATAGGGGTGGCTGTCATCGATAAAATATCAACATGAGTGCGCAAGGATTTCATATATTCTTTTTGTTTAACACCAAAGCGATGTTCTTCATCAATAATGAGTAAGCCTAAGTTCTTAAAGTGAGTGTTTTTTTGAAACAATTTGTGAGTGCCGACTACGATATCAATCGTGCCATTAGCAAGACCATGTAATACTTTTTCTGATTCTTTAGCGCTACGAAATCGAGACAGCAATTCTATATTGACTGGAAAATCAGCAAACCGGTCTTTAAAGGATTCAAAATGTTGGCCAGCCAATAAGGTAGTGGGTGCTAACACACAGACTTGCTTGCTATTTTGTACCGCAATAAAAGCAGCGCGCATGGCGACTTCTGTTTTACCAAAACCGACATCGCCGCAAATAAGCCTATCCATCGGACGAGTGGATTGCATGTCCTTGATAATCTGTTCAATGGCCTGTATCTGATCAATGGTCTCAGTAAAAGGAAAGCCCGATGCAAATTTTTGATATTCTTTTTGACAAAATTCGTAGTGCTGACCTTGTTGGGCTTCTCTTTTAGCATAGAGATCAAGTAGTTCAATAGCCACATCATGTATTTTTTCTGCTGCTTTTTTCTTTTCTTTTTGCCATTGATCACTGCCTAATTTATGCAGGGGCGCATGATCATTATCTAATCCAGTATAGCGACTGATAAAATGTAAAGAAGTGACGGGAACATAAATTTTGTCATTCCCCGCATAAGCTAACACCAGAAATTCACAGGTAAGATCATTGCTTGTAATGTATTGCAATCCTTGGTAACGACCTACGCCAAATTGCATATGTACGACTGCATCGCCAATTTTTAATTCCGCCATGTCTTTGATTATCAGATCAGGATCAACTGCTTTTTGGCCGATACGTCTTTGCGGAATACTGGGTTCACCAAATAACTGTGACTCGACAATCAGGATGATTTGCCTGTCTATCAGTTCACAGCCTTCAATCAAGGGGCCTGTGGTAATGCTTATGCTGGCTTGGCTCGCTAAAAAATCATGCCAGGATTGATGAATGACAGGTGATAACTTACTGTTTTTTAATAAGTCTATCAGTACTTCTCGACGTCCAGCACTTTCAACAACAATTAAGTATCGGTAATCTGGGTTGGTACAATAGGCTCTTAATTGGTTTAATGGCTCATGATGTTTACGGTCAATAGGCAGGGCAGGGGCTTGGTTGATATTAAAATTAAGCGCCCCTTTTTTATCACAGGCCTTGTGAAAGCAACGAATGGAAGTGTAAGTATTGGCCTGTGTCAGTAATTCATTGGTGCTGATAAAACAATAAGTCGGTGGTAAAATAGGTCTGCTGATGTCGTGACGGCGTTGTTCATATCGCTCGTGTATCTCTTGCTCAAATTGCTCGCCTGCTTTTTGTATCTCTTCTATGAGATAAATACTAGCTGTTTGGGGAAGGTAATCAAAGAACGTAGAGGTCTTTTCAAAAAACAGCGCCAAATAATATTCTATCCCTGAAGGGAATTGTCCTTCACTCACCGCTTCATAGATAGGGCATTGTGTGGGGTTTCCAGGGAATAATTCTCGGAAGGCTCGTCTAAACAAGAGTTGGCTTTGCTCATTTAATGGGAACTCACGAGCAGGCAATACATTGATTTCAGATATTCGTTCTATCGTGCGTTGTGTTTCGGTATCAAATTGTCGCAAACTTTCAATGGAATCATCAAAAAGCTCTATTCTAAAGGGGTGAATGCTGCCCATGGGATAGACATCAATAATAGAACCACGTACCGCGAATTCCCCATGCTCTAGTACTTTATTGACATGGTGGTATCCGGCTTGTGTTAACTGGTTTCTAAAAGCATTTAAATCAAAAAGTTGCCCCTCTTTTATCATGAGCGCATGCTGATTTAAAAATTCTGCAGGACATAGTTTATGCATTAAGGTACTAACTGCCGCAATCACTATAGCATGTTGGGTCTGTTGTATCCGGTTTAGCGTATAAAGTCTTTGTGAAATAATATCCTGATGTGGAGAAAATTGATCATAGGGCAGTGTTTCCCAATCAGGAAAGAGCAAGACTTCTTGTTCTTGTGCTTTGGGATCTAAAAAAAACATCAATTCATCATGTAGCTGTGCAGCACTAAGATTATCAGGAGCGATGAGAAGTTTGACGCCAGGTACTTTCTGGCATTGTTCTGCTATAGCCAAACCCAAGCTGCTGCCCTGCAGGCTTCCCCATAGTTGTTTATTAGGTTGATGATGCAGTATTTGATTCATGATGATAAATAACAAGGATAAAGAATCGTATTATACGCTGATGAATACCATTCTGCGATGTAATATTTTGTTGTAATTATTCACCACGTTCACTGAAAGGCAATCTTGGGCACCGCTTAAGTCAGCTTGTCGCAAACCAATGCTCATGTACCTGGGCAGGTCACGCTTTTTGCGACAATTGTGCTCAAAAAGCGCTCTAATTTTGCCCCAAAAAGCATTCACAATGTGGTGAATAGGTACATTTTTTTTCATAAAGCCTGGATATCCGCTGGTTCAGGTATTCATTATTTCTACTGGGCAAATGATTTCCTTATGGTTTTTTTCATTTAATATTTTCTGTGATAAGGAAAGAAAGAAGATGCTTACAGGCAATAATAAAACCAGATCAAAAGGAAAGCAAAGTAGTTTTAAGCCACCAAAACAACCAAGGTAAGAGATGCTTAACAAGCCAAGCATATAAAAGCAAAACCAGAGCAAGGAATGGTTTTGTCGCCAGCTGTGTTTTTTATAATAAATGGCATGTAAAATGAGGCCAATAAGCAAGGCCACATTCAGCTTCCAAAGGATTTCAAAACCGCACCAATACAGCATGAGATTACAAACGTAAAAAGCAGTATGGCAAAGAAATTGACTGGCAAACAACTTGAAAGGCCTATGTGTTTGCGGCTGTAATTTTCTCATGGCCAATAGACAAACAGGGCCAATACTGTAGGAAAGAATGCTTGCAGAAGACAAAAAAGCCACCAATTTTTGCCATCCAGGAAAAGGTAAAAAAGAAAAGGCACCCACAATGAGATTGGCATAAAGTGTCACATAAGGAATTTTATGACGGTTTACTTTTAAAAACAGCTTGGGAAAGTGCTCATTTAAGGCCATTCCATACATGATACGAGAGGTCGCGGCGGTATAAACCAAGGTAGTACCAAAAGGAGAAAAAGCAGCATCAATCATTAATAAGGTTGCTACTAGACCGAGGCCTAGTAATAAGGCTAGCCCCACTAAAGGGCCGCTATCGCCTGGATAATTCAGTGCACTCCATCCATGTGTCAGATAGCTTTTAGGCATGGCTGCCAAAAAACTCAGCTGTAACATAAAATATAAAATGAAGCCTATTAAGACAGCACCTAAAATAGCAATGGGAATATTTTTTTGCGGATTTTTGACTTCACCTGCCAGGATCAAGCCATTTTGAAAGCCTGTAAATGCAAATGCGATGCCACCAGTAGACAAGGCAGAAAAAATATTAATCCAGCTGCTTTGGTCGTTAAGCTGTAGCTTAATATTGCTAAAATCAGGTGCACAATACAGAAAAGAAAAAATAGCAATTGAAGGTAAGATAAATTTAATAATACTGGCATATTTATTACATTCGGCCAGCATTTTAATGCCATAGGAATTGAGTAGTACTACAAAAAGCATAATTCCGATAGCTACCAAATAACCATACCCTGACAGAGTCAGGGTGTGAGTGTTATTTAAGGTAAGGGAGGGGAAAAAATGACTGGAGTATTGCAAAATGGCTTGAATTTCAATGGGCGTCATGACGACATAGGACAGCCATGATGTCCAGGCAAAAAGAAAGCCAACCTCTTGACCATGTGTATAGGTAGGGTAGTTGGACATGCCTCCAGAAACGGGAAACATAGTTCCTAGTTCACATAAAGGAAGCGCTATCAATAACATAAAAAAAGCAGCAATAACCCAGCTAATCAAGGCATTGCTTCCTGCCATTTGAGCGCTGATAAAGGGGCTGAACAACCATCCAGAGCCAATCATTCCACCTGCTGAGGCAATGAGGATATTGGTTGTGGAAATGTCTCTTTTTAGCATACAGATTACTCCTTTAATCGTTTATTCAATTTATTCCTTAGTCAGGAATACCTGATTTTTTTGTTCTATTTCAGTTAAATCCATTTCAACCGATTCAATTTTTTGAAACCTGGAGGTGATTTTTTTGGCAGAGGTATTCACTTCGTTAACATCCTGGTGTGCCAAATCAATATGTTTGGTTAATTTATCCATTCTTTTTTCAAAGCGTTGAAAATCATCAGCCAGAGAATGGAGATGTTTTTGGATGATGTGCACTTGTTTTCTGGTGGCATCGTCTTTCAAAACGGCTTTTGCAGTGGTTAAGACAGCCATCAACGTGCTAGGGGAAACCAGCCATACTTTAAGTCGTTGTGACAGTGCGATTAACTCAGGATATTGTGCATGAATTTCAGCAAAGATAGATTCTGCAGGAATGAACATCATGGCGCCATCGGTTGTTTCATTGGGAATAATGTATTTTTCTGCAATGTCTTTAATATGCTTTTGAATGTCTTGCCTGAATTGCTGTTGTAAGGATTTACGCTCCAGCGAAGTGCTTTCTGTGGCGACCAGTTTTTGATAGGTTTCTAAAGGAAATTTGGCGTCAATAATCACCGTTCCTGTTGGTTCTGGTAAGAACAAAGCGCAATCGGCTCGTTTTTGATTACTTAAGGTATACTGCATTTTATAATGTGAGGCAGGCATCATATTGCTTACTAAAGTAGACAGCTGAACCTCTCCAAAAGCCCCTCTGGCCCTTTTATCTACCAGTACATCTTGTAAACTGACTACATGCGAAGACAGCTCGGTGATTTTCTTTTGGGCTTCATCAATAATGGTCAGTCGTTTGACTACATCAATAAAAGTGGATGAAGTTTTTTCAAATCCTTCATTTAGCTTGTGTTGTACTTGTTGGGTTAAAGTGTTTAAGTGTGTACGAATTTCCTCGGTCAGCAATTGCAAATGAGAGGTAAGTGAATGGGCATGATGTTGAAAACTGTGACTAATTTGTTCTCGGACATCACTCATTTGTTTCTGAACGGTATCGCTGATTAATTTTTGAACATTAATTTGGCCTTGGACTATTTTTTCATTCAGCTGGGCTTGATTACTTTGCAGGGAAAAATTGAGCTCTAGTTGCAGTTGGTGTATTTGATTGGTTAATATTTTTTGTGCTTCTTCCTGCGCCTGATTAAAGTTTGCCAGTTGTTGTTTTATTTTGCTGAAAAAAAAGAAGAATAAAGCACTTAATAAAATACCTGTTCCGGCAATAAGCTGATTGGGGTTTAACGAAGAAAATTCGATCATCAATAGATAAATTATAAAAAGGATAATTAGGTATCCTCTGATAATTACAAGAAATTGTCAAAGCCCAATAAGGTTTTTTAAATGAAAAAAGCGATAAGGTTTGTTACTATCGCATTATTTGTGACAGGAACAAGCAATGAAGGACAGTGATGCGCTCCAGCAGATAGAGCGGTTAAAAGAAGAAATAAGGCTTTATGACTATCATTACTATGTGCTTGATGCGCCATTAGTTCCAGATAGTGAATATGACAGGTGCTTTCGTCAATTACAAGAATTGGAAGCTTTGCACCCTCAATACCTGACTGAAGATTCTCCTACAGCACGGGTCAGTGGTGTTGCTGCTGAAGCGTTCATGCCTGTAGCCCATAAACAGCCTATGCTGTCTTTATCGAATGTTTTTTCTGAAGAAGAGCTCGAAGCCTTCATGAAAAGAGTTCATGATAAGTCAGGAGTGGTTGCTTCTGAGCTGTTTTTTACTTGTGAGCCAAAATTAGATGGGCTTGCTGTTAATTTAACTTATGAAAAAGGTTATTTAATTCATGCTGCTACGCGAGGTGACGGCGCTATTGGTGAAAACATCACTGCCAATATCAAAACCATCAGTGCCGTTCCCCTGAAGCTTAGGTCATCGAATCCTCCGGACTTGATAGAGGTCCGCGGTGAAGTTTACATTCCAAAATTAGCTTTTGAGGCATATAACGAAAAGGCTAAAATTTCAGGGGAAAAAGTATTTGCAAACCCACGTAATGCAGCAGCAGGCAGTCTAAGACAATTAAATCCAGCCATTACAGCCAGCAGGCCTTTAGCTATCTACTGTTATGCTATTGGCGCTTATGCAGGCCCGTCTTTGCCTGACAGTCATTGGCAACAGCTGGCATGGTTAAAAGAGCTGGGTTTTCGGGTGTCTTCGGAAATACAATTGAAGCAAGGGCTTCAAGGTTGTATGGAGTATTATCAATACATGCAAGCCAAACGCAATGCCTTACCTTTCGAGATAGATGGCGTAGTCTATAAAATAGACAATATGAGCTTGCAAAAAAAATTAGGCTTTGTTTCTCGTGCCCCACGCTTTGCTTGCGCTCATAAATTTCCCGCGACAGAAGAAATGACTCACTTGTTGGCTGTCGATTTTCAAGTGGGCCGTACTGGCGCATTAACTCCCGTTGCTCGTCTTGAACCGGTGAGTGTGGCAGGTGTTACGGTGAGCAATGCGACTTTGCATAATATGGATGAAATCCAGCGTAAAGATGTGCGTATTGGTGATGTTGTGATCATAAGACGGGCTGGTGATGTTATTCCTGAAGTGGTTTCTGTGGTGCTTGCAAAACGTCCTTCCGTGACCCAAAAAATCACACTGCCAAAAGAGTGTCCTGTTTGTGGATCGGATGTGGTGAGAGAGGAAGGTGAGGCAGTGGCTCGCTGTATAGGTGGGTTATTTTGTTCAGCACAGTTGAAACGGATGATGTGGCATTTTGCTTCACGAAAAGCCATGTATATCGATGGCTTGGGCAGTATGATCATAGAACAGCTGGTAGATGAAGGTTTGGTTCGTCATTTACCTGATTTATATCGATTGACTTTGCCTGTTTTAACGCAGCTGCCCAGAATGGGTGATAAATCAGCGCAGAATCTGTTGAAGGCTTTAGAGCACAGTAAAAAAACCACGTTTAACCGATTTCTTTACGCTTTGGGGATAAGAGAAATTGGCGAAACCAGTGCTCGTGTATTGGCTGATCATTTTACTGATCTGGATTCGCTGCGGGCAGCAACAGCAGAAGAGCTGATGAAGCTTAATGATATTGGGCCTGTAGTTGCATATCATGTGGTCGATTTTTTTTCACAGTCGCATAACATTGACGTGATTAATGACTTGCTGGCCTTAGGCGTTCATTGGCCTTTGGCAGAGAAAAAAGAAATCAGTCCCGGAGGGATGTTTTTTGGTAAAACGGTGGTATTAACAGGTAGTTTAACCAGCATGGGCCGAGAAGAGGCAAAAGAAAAACTACGTCTGCAGGGTGCGAAAGTCAGTGGCAGTATATCAGCTAAAACAGATTTTCTTATTGCCGGGGCAGAAGCAGGATCAAAACTTCTGAAAGCACAGGAGCTGGGAATCAAAATAATAGATGAAGAAACACTTAATCATTATTTAGACAATCCCATAGAAGTCCTCCACAAGGCTGAGGAAAAAAACAGGAATATTTTTCTCACTGAAAACCATTAACTTAAGCTTAGCAATCTGCCTGGTTTACAGTACAATGGGTTAAATTTTTGATGAGATCTTAATCATGCAACAACGTTTTGTGCATTTGCGCATGCATACCGAATTTTCTTTAATTGATGGTTTGGTTCGGGTTAAACCTTTGATGAAAACGTTGCTTGCAAGAGGTATGACTTCCGTTGCGGTGACCGATCATTGCAATTTTTTTGCAGCTGTAAAAGTATTTAAAAATGCCATTGACTCGGGCATTAAGCCTATTTTGGGTGCAGATTTGCCTTGCCATTTTCCTGGACAGCCAGAGAAAGCGTATTCATTAATTTTTTTATGTCTTAATAATCAAGGTTATAATAATCTTACTTGCCTTATCTCTAAGGCGTATCAAGAAGGGCAATACTTAGGACAGCCTCGCATTCAATTTGATTGGCTTGAAGAATACTCGGAAGGTTTAATCGTGCTCTCAGGAGGACGTACAGGTGATATTGGTCAAGCTTTATTAGCCGATGATGTTGCTTTGGCGCAAGAGCGGGCTTTATTTTGGAAAAAACTGTTCCCTGGACGTTTTTATCTGGAGGTACAGCGAACTGGTAGAACCAATGAGGCCTTATATAACGAGCGTGTGATTGATTTGGCTGAGCAATTACAATTGCCTTTGGTTGCGACCAATGATGTGCGTTTTTTAGATAAGTCTGATTATGATGCTCATGAAGCGCGAGTGTGCATTCATCAAGGGATGACACTGGCAGATCCAAAACGTGAAGCGCAATATAGCAATCAGCAATATTTGCGGTCGGCAGATGAAATGGAGGCGTTGTTTGCCGATTTACCGAGTGCAATAGCCAATACGGTTGAAATAAGCAAACGATGTACAGTCAAATTAAATTTGGGAAATAATTATCTGCCTAATTTCCCTATTCCTGATGGTTCTACGGTAGAGCATTATTTATCTCATTTGTCTGAAGAGGGATTGGCTGAGCGTCTCGCCCAGCTATTTAAACACAAGCCCGATGAATTGGCCGCAAAAAAAGAATGTTACGACGAACGGTTACAAATTGAGTTAAACGTTATTAACAGCATGGGCTTTGCTGGTTATTTTCTTATCGTTGCTGATTTTATTCAATGGGCAAAAAGCAATGGTGTGCCAGTAGGCCCTGGTCGTGGTTCCGGAGCTGGATCTTTAGTAGCCTATGCATTAAAGATTACTGATCTTGATCCCTTAGAATATGAATTGCTGTTTGAGCGTTTTCTTAATCCAGAACGTGTTTCCATGCCTGATTTTGATATTGATTTTTGTATGGAAGGGCGCGATCGGGTGATTGATTATGTGGCCGAAAAATATGGGCGACAAGCTGTATCGCAAATCATTACATTTGGCACCATGGCTGCGAAGGCGGTCATTCGAGATGTGGGACGTGTTTTTGGCCATCCTTATGGGTTTGTTGATAAATTAGCCAAATTAATTCCTTTTGAATTAGGAATTACTTTAAGCAAGGCACTAGAACAAGAGCCTGAATTACAACGACGTTATGATGAAGAAGAAGACGTTAAAGAGCTCATCGATTTGGCTTTAAAGCTGGAAGGAATTACTCGAAATGCAGGCAAGCACGCGGGTGGTGTGGTCATCGCACCCTCTAGGTTAACTGATTTTACAGCGATTTACTGCGAAGAAGGTTCCACTCAAATAGTCAGTCAATTTGATAAGGACGATGTTGAAGCTGCCGGTTTGGTAAAATTTGACTTCTTAGGTTTAAGAACACTAACCATCATTGATTGGGCTTTGGCCGCCGTCAACTCACAGTGCCAAGCCAAAGGCTTACCCCTAGTTGATATTAATCAAATTCCTACCGATGATATGGCTACTTTTGATTTATTAAAGGCATGTAAAACAACAGCGGTGTTTCAATTAGAATCGCGCGGCATGAAGGAGCTGATAGGTCGTTTGCAGCCTGATTGTTTTGAGGACATTATTGCTTTAGTGGCTTTATTTAGGCCCGGACCATTACAATCAGGAATGGTTGATGATTTTATAGACAGAAAACATGGCAGAGCGGCCGTAGATTATCCTCATCCTGATCTGGAGCCTATTTTAAAACCTACATATGGGGTTATTTTATACCAAGAGCAAGTGATGCAGATTGCGCAAGTATTGGCCAACTATACCTTGGGTGGCGCTGATTTATTACGCCGAGCTATGGGTAAGAAAAAACCAGAAGAAATGGCAAAACAGCGTGAAATTTTTACTCTTGGAGCGAAAGAGCGAGGGGTTGATGAAGAAGTAGCAACGCATATTTTTGATTTGATGGAAAAATTTGCTGGTTATGGTTTTAATAAATCCCACTCCGCTGCCTATGCTTTAGTTGCCTATCAAACTGCATGGTTAAAGGCACATTACCCGGCAGCTTTTATGGCGGCAGTGATGTCTTCAGACATGGACAACACCGATAAAGTAGTAACCTTTATCGATGAATGTGCTGCAATGAAACTGGAGGTTCTTCCTCCATCAGTGAATCGTTCAAATTATCGGTTTACCGTTAGCGATGACAATACCATTATTTTTGGTTTGGGAGCAATCAAAGGCGTGGGAGAGTCTGCTATTGATTGTATTCTTGAAGAAAGATGTGAAAATGGGCCATACGACGATTTATTCTCTTTTTGTCAGCGTCTTGATCTGCGTAAGGTCAATCGAAGAGTATTAGAGGCTTTAATTAAAGGCGGGGCATTTGATGAATGGGGTATTGAGCGTTCGGTATTAAGTATTTCTATAGAAAAAGCGCTGAAGATAGCAGAAAAAGAACATCAGAACCGTCATAGTGGCCAATTTGATTTGTTTTCATTATTAGGTGATGATGCTCAAAAACAAGACTATTTGGATGCAAAGCCCTGGTCAGACAATCAAAGACTGGAAGGAGAACGTGAAGTTCTTGGTTTTTATTTGACAGGGCATCCCGCAGATCGTTACCGACGTGAGTTTAGTGAATTTATTATTTCTATAGGTCAGTTAAACCCCTCTTCTCATAGAAAAGCGCTGGTTTGTGGGCAGGTGACTTCCATTAGAAAAGTCATCACAAAGCGAGGCAAAAAACTGGTAATCATCGGTCTGGATGATGCAACCAACAGACTAGATATTGTAATTTTTGGTGAGTTGTTTGATTCATTAACAGAAACTTTTACTACCGGCATGATGCTGGTGATTGAAGGAGAGGTTGCTCATGATGACTTTAGTGGTGGCGTCAAAATGAGTGCAAGTAATGTATTGAGTATCGCTGCTGCAAGAACCCGATTTGCTCGCTGTATGAGTCTGGTTTTATCGCCAAAAAATTATCATCTGCTGCCTGCGTTGCAAAACTTACTAAAAGAACATCAGGGAAAATGCGGGTTACAGATTCAGTATTCTAATGATGTTGCTAAAGCCAATCTCAATGTCTCTGCGCAGTGGAATATTGCCCCTACCGATGAACTATTGGAACAACTCATTGACTTACTTGGTGTGGATAGTGTTTTTATGCAGTATTAATGCAAGCCCATGATAGTCAGCTGAAGCCCTAAGAAGAATACCTCTTGGGGCTTGCAATTTATACTAGATTAGCTTGTATTTTAAATAGGGCAAGGTGCTATATGCTCTTCATTTAACTCAGTATTTTGGGTTAATGAAGTAGGTATTAGCTGCCTCAATGCTTCAGTTTGTTCTTCTGAAAGTTTAGGAATAAGCTGACCATCCATATACAGTTCACTGTCTTTGATTTCTACAAGAATTTCTTTATTCCCTTCATTAAGTTGCCCCTCTTGAATTTCTTCTAAAGACATGCCAGCCAAGATGCTAGCCCCATCACTAATTCGTATTCCTGAGAGAGGTAAGTTTTGTTGGGTGAATGCATGATTGATTACCATTTTACAGGTTTGGATTAACATTTGGTAACTCAAGTCCAAAGGCATACCAACAGCAATACCAACCCCTTGCCCGACAACGCCCATGCTTATACCTAATATTTGTGCCAAACTAATCTTTAAAAATGCATTGAGCAGGCGTTCTGCAATTGCTGGCGCAAGCAAGGCAATGCCGGCGGGTCCTGCTGAGTTAAATACCAGAAGAGTACCGCCAATTAATAGAGTTAGTCGGGTTTTACCTGATAAAGCTGCATTGGATTGACTGATCATGTCGCCCATTAAAAGACCAATACTAGCCCCGGTATAAGCGCCGGCAGCTCCGAATAACTTTTGTGTAATATTGGTAATAGGGTAATTGACATAAAGATCAGGTGATACCTTGCGAATAGGCTGCTGACAGACAAATTCTACAAATTCATTCCATTCAGTTTCTTTGAATATTTTTTTCTGAGCTTGATGTAAAGCACTGTTGGCTTGATCCAGGGCTGAGATAGAAGACGTGACGTAGCGTTTTGCTGCAAGAATGCAGACTTCTTTATCTTCTTCGTCTAAGTAATTAGTGGCCGTAATTGCCAAATTTTGATCTAATAGCTGATATAAAACCGATTTGCTTTCTGAACTGATATAACATTGTTCAGCAATTCGATGCTTAACAAATAAAGTGGCAGCAATGAGAATTCGAGCCGCAGTAATGGAGGCGAATAATTGCTCGGAAGTTTGAATGTCTTCTTCTTTTAGAATATTTGGTTTTAAAATGAAATAAATTTTTTCTAAAAATTCAATTTGTTTTTTTCGGGTTTGTACATCAACACCGCCAAGTATGATAGGCCAACTAAAGAAACCAGGTTTGTTATTTAAGTCAACCGGTTTATTTTTTTGATAGTTTTCTTTTAGGAAATCAATATTGAGTAATATATTGTGGGGTAAAATATAACGCATAGTAGACCTCCTGTCTCAAGTGTATGAATTAAAAACTGAAAAAATAACGAGCATAGTGGATTGCTTCATCAAGCAATCTAATAATTTTTAAAATGCTCTAGTTGTCGAAATGCTATTGTTTTCATTTTCGATGCATAATCTGTATTCTTACTTGCTTTAATCATAAAAAGCAATGAAACAAACGAGAAATATAATTTCTGATCATAATGGGTTAAAACTGCTTCAATGATTTATAAGGTCACTCTGGGTTAGATTTATTTTCAAAAGTGTACTGTACAGAGGTTGCAAATATAAAGAGGTTTTTTTTCTAGAGTATGTTATGGTAAATGCTATTAATTTTCTGAATAGACTTCTTTTGAAAAGGCCATTAAAGGTCAATCGCGAAGAAAAAATCGCCTGCAAAATGCTTATGTATCCCGTATTCATTGCGCTTTTTCAGACAATTTTTTCTTCGCCCTTGTTTCTTTGCTGCCAGTTGCGCGTGAAGTCTAATGTGATAAAAGGATCATTTGGCGTATGAGCAAGTTAAGTCAGTATTTTTCTTTATTGCGTATTTCACATTGGAGTAAATCTGTCTTTGTTTTTTTGGGTTTTTTTTATACTCCATTAAGTGGTTATTTTATACCTGCCGTATTTGCAGCACTTTCGTTTTGTCTTATATCAAGTGCGGTCTATATCTATAACGATCTCTATGATCGAGAAGAAGATTTAGCACATCCTCTCAAAAAAAAACGTCCATTGACTAGCGGCAGTGTTTCTGTCTATGAGGCCTTGGGCTTGATGTGTCTTCTTCTTGTTGTTGGTTTGTTTTTAGGTGCGCTTATTTCTAAAGCCTTGGCATGGATTTTAGTTGGTTATTTGCTGGTCAATTGGTCATATAATCAGCTGTTAAAAATCATTCCGGTAGTTGATGTGCTCTGCATAGCAGTTGGTTTTTTATTGCGAGTTCTTGCCGGTACACTAGGAATAGGATTGTCAATATCGGTATGGCTCATTGTAACAGCAACCTTACTAAGTTTGTTTATCGCACTTAATAAACGGCGTTTGGAATTAAGACTGAATCTGAAGCAGAATACTCGAAAAGTATTAAAACGATATTCGCCAGATGTATTGAATCGTTTGATTACCGGTACAGGTTGCTCCTGTTTTATTATTTATTTTTCTTATGTTATTTTCATAAAAGAGCAGTCATTCTATTTCATATTAACCTTGCCCTTTGCTGCTTTTGCGTTATGGCGTTTTGCATGGCTAACCATGCAAAAAGTGGTCACCGATGATCCAGTTGATCTCTTTTTGCATGACAACCTTTCCAGGTTTAATCTATGGTGTTTTGCCGTTTTAACCTTCATGGCGTTAGCACAAACTCATTAATTGTAAGCAAAAGAACGCTATTTTTAATGATAGGTAAGTGAATATAGTGTACTATTATGCCATCCAGGTTGAATTGAAACCGACTTTATTTTGTCCATTTTTGATGTGGCTTTTTTATAATGGAAAAAAGGCTCTTGTTTTAGGCAAAGCGAAATCTCCTGAAGTTATCCATGTGATAGCAAGGCTTTTTTATAGGTACTGAGAGTGTAATGGCAAAAAAGACAAAATAACAAACTGAGATACAAAGGATATGATGGAAAAAATAGCATTGGCTTTAAGAAAACTTCTTACAAAACTTCCAGTATTGCTGTATGACGTATGCGTCATACCGCTTGCCTGGTATTCAGCCTATTGGTTGCGTTTTAACATGCATCCTTATCCTAGCATTATCATGTCTAGCCATTCGATTATTGCCTTAAGTTTCTTAATGATAGTGCAAATTGTTTGTTATGCTTATTTTAAAACCTATAGAGGATTATGGCGTTTTTCTTCTCTGGATGATGTGATTAGAATAGTCAAAGCCACTATTACTGCGACGGTAGTTGTTATCCCCGTATTGTATTTGTCGTCAGTGCTACAGCATTTGCCTCGTGCAGTTTTTCCTTTGTACGCATTAATCGTAACTACCTTTTTATGTGGGGCGCGTTTGTTGTTGCGTCTGCATTCTGATAGACAGGGTCGACAAGGAAATAATGTAGTAAAAAGAGTATTAATAGTAGGTGCGGGTTTGGCTGGAGAAAGCCTGGCTCGTGACTTAAGACGTAGTAATGCCTATTTGCCGGTAGGATTTGTTGATGACAACATGAATAAAAAAGGACTGGCAGTTCATGGCATTCCTGTGCTCGGAGCGATAAGACAAATTAACCATTTGGTTGAGGAATATGAGGTTGATTTGATCTTTATAGCCATCCCTTCAGCTCGCTCAGCCATTATGCGTCGTATAGTTACTTATTGTGAAAAAACACAAGTTCCTTTTCGTACTTTACCAAGTATTGGCGCTTTGGCCGCAGGACAAGTGGCTGTTAAGGCATTGCGTCCTGTTCATATTGAGGATTTACTAGGTCGTGATGAAGTCTGTTTGCAATGGGACAAAATAGCAAAAAACCTTCAGGGAAAGCGTGTATTAGTAACGGGGGGCGGTGGTTCAATAGGCTCAGAGTTATGTCGACAAGTGATTTCCTTAAACCCTTCTGCATTGATTATTGTTGATAGCAGTGAGTACAATCTGTATCAAATTGACCTGGAGCTGAGACAAAAATTTCCTGAAACGCTCATAGAATTAGCACTGATCAGTGTTACTGATGAAGTAGCTGTCAACCGCTTATTTGAATCTTTTCAGCCGGAAGTTGTATTTCATGCAGCCGCTTATAAACATGTGCCTATGTTACAAAATCAAATTCGAGTTGCGGTATATAACAATGTGATCGGTACAGAAATTATTGCTAAAGCAAGTGTGGCTTCAGGGGTCGAGAAATTTATTTTAATTTCTACTGACAAGGCGGTGAACCCTACTAATATTATGGGAACAACCAAGCGCGTTGCAGAAATATTTTGTCAAAACTTAAACAGTCGCAGTAAAACAAAATTTATTACTGTCCGTTTTGGTAACGTTTTAGGCTCTGCAGGTAGTGTCATTCCATTATTTCAAAAACAATTGGAAGCAGGTGGCCCATTAACGGTAACGCATCCAGATATGCAGCGTTATTTTATGACCATTCCTGAAGCAGCGCAGTTGATTTTACAAGCGATGGTTAATGGGCAAGGTGGTGAAATTTTTGTTTTGGATATGGGTGAGCCTATTAAAATCAGCTATCTTGCAGAGCAAATGATTCGACTGGCTGGTAAAGAGCCAGGGAAAGAGATCATGATCAATTATACCGGTCTTCGTCCAGGGGAAAAACTGTATGAAGAATTGTTTCATGAATCAGAACAATTAGTGCCTACTGAGCATGAAAAATTATTTAAAGCCAAATTTCGTGAACTGGAATGGAAAGAATTGGTACAAACCATGCGTATGATTAATATTGCTTGTTTTGAATATCAAAATGATGAGCTGTTAATTTTATTAAAAAGCCTGGTTCCTGAACTAAGAGAAAGTGAAAAAGACTTAATCGAAGGCTAATGACAATTGCCTCCCCACGTTATATTTTGTGCAGGGAGGCACTCTGACAAATCACCTGTATTCAATTCATATACAGAGAAAAATCACATAAAAAATTAGGCAGCTATGAGCACTAGAGTTTAGCCATTTTCCCCTAACCTGTCCGCCCAAAATAGCCTAAACCCTTCGGGTAGCATTCATTTCAATTGGGGTGGGAACAAGTCATGAAATTTTAAACGTCCTTTCACTTGAACCACCTTATGCCTGGCTTTTAAATGATTAAGTATTTTATACAGCAGCAAGGGGATGAGAAAACTGGCCAAACCAATACCAAATGCAATTTTATAAACCGAGTTGTCGTTCAGTACTAAAAAAAACAAGGCAATAACCATTAAAACAATAGCCAAAATTCCTGTGTATGGAGAATAGGGTGTAGCATAATGCAAGTCTTTAATGCTATAGCCCGCATGATATAGCCTTTTTCTAAAGCTTATCTGTGACAGGCACAGCGAAATCCATGCCAAAGTTCCGGTAAAACCAGAGACTAATAGCAAGGCAATATACAATTTAGTCTGACCAAAGAAATAACCAATACCAAGCAATAGCCACACGGCGAATAAGGTGGTTAGTACCGCGTTTTGTGGAACAGCGCGACTATTAAATTGAGCAAGAGCAGGAGGAGCCATACCGTCTCGAGCCAGGGCATTTAATGAGCGTACAGTTCCATAAAATCCTGAGTTAGCGCAAGACAGTGTCGCAGATAAAGTAACAAAGCTGGTTACAGTTCCAGCCCATTTTAAGCCATGAAAATTAAGAGCATCTGCAAAAACAGAATTAGATAAACCTGCTTTTTGCCATGGAAATATAAGCACCAGGCAAAGTACGGGAATAATGTAAATAAATAGAATTCTAAAGGTCACATTTCTGATGGCATAAGGTATCATCCGAGCAGGATTTACTGATTCTCCAGCAGCTAAACCGATAATTTCAGACCCCTGATAATTGACCAGAAGTAAAACCATGGCGGTTAATAGCGACATCGCGCCATTAGGCAGCAAGCCGCCATCCCCTAGCATGTATTTAAACCCTATAAAGCCTTGAGACTGAGAGCCATCAATTACTCCAAAAAAAATTAAAAGAGCAAGAATCACAAAGCCCATTAATGCAATAATTTTAATTAAAGCAAGCCAGAATTCAATTTCGCCAAAAGTATCTACTTTTGCCAGATTAATATAAGTGATTAAAAAACCAAAACCGATAGCACATAGATAGCCATTAACACCGGTGAATAACTCCATAATGATTCCACCAGCAACACACTCAGCAGGAATATAGGCAACCCAGCTAAGCCAGTAGGACCAACCCACACCACAAGCAATAGAAGGAGAAATGAAATCAGAGGTATAAGTAACAAAAGAGCCCGATATTGGGATGGCAACAGCCAATTCCCCCATACATAACATGGTTAAATAAATAATTAAACCACCCAGCATGTATGCAATAAACACAGAGGGGCCAACTAATTTAATCACTTCACCAGTGCCTAAAAAGTAACAAGAGCCAATAATGCCCCCCAATGCAATTAATTGAATATGGCGGTCTTTTAAACTGCGGCTGTATCCAGCATCCTGTATGGGTAGTGCATGTTTTGTAGTGTCATTGTTCACAGGCTGTTTTGTTCCCTCTAAAAATAAAAAAGTGACTTTTATACATCAAAAGCTGGAATAGTGACTAGATTGCACTTGTAAAGCTCGGCTTTTCTCGACTTTTTATCCCCATGTATAGTATATTTATCTTTAATAGTTTTAAACTGTCTACCATCAAAAATATCGCCAAGATCATGAAAAAAATAACTAATGGACATTTGAGTCAGCCAGCTGGTTCAGAGTTGGGAAAAAATTCAAACTACGACAAGTCATATAATCCGCAGCGGCTCTATCCCATTTTACGCGCAGACAAACGAGAAGAGATAGGTATTGATCCTAATGCCCTGCCTTTTTTTGGATTTGATTGCTGGAATCATTATGAAGTCTCCTGGCTTAATGAAAAAGGCAAGCCCATAGTTGCTACCGCTGAGATTTATTACAGTTGTATGTCAGAGTTTATTATAGAATCGAAGTCGTTAAAGCTGTATTTTAATTCTTTGAACGATTGTAAATTCAAGTCAGTTGAAGAAGTAGAGCTCATTATAAAAAAAGATCTGGAGCAGGCCATTAATTTTGAAGTAAACGTTTTGCTACATCCATTAAATGCGGCAAATTTACTATCCGTTGCAGCTCGATTTGAAGGCGAATCTATAGACGATATCGATGTTGAGTGTACTCAGTATATCGTTCAGCCTGCTTATTTAACGACGCAAGATGAGCGGGTAAGTGAGACCTTATGTTCTGATTTATTAAAATCCAATTGTCTGGTTACCAACCAACCAGATTGGGGTAGTGTTCAAATTACCTATACCGGAAATAAAATAAATCGCGCAGGATTACTACAATATTTGGTTTCTTTTCGCAATCATAATGAGTTTCATGAGCAGTGCATAGAAAGAATTTTTATTGATTTGATGAATTATTGCAAACCGGATGAACTGACAGTGTACGGACGTTATACTCGCAGAGGTGGTCTGGATATTAATCCTTATCGCTCTACAAAAAAAATAGATGCTGTTCATTTAAATCGTCGTTTAGCCAGGCAATAAGCAGGGGAGCGGTTAGCGAGCACTCCAATAAGATTGGTCTCCTAAAAACTCTCAGTGGCTTGATTTGAGTATTGGATTGTATTGATGAATGGATCCCCGCCTGCGCGGCGGACGACAGTTGAAGGGATCAAATGAACAAGACGAGACATTAGTCCTCATTCAGTGTAATGGTTTTATTTCGAGCTGATTGATAACGCGCTTGTTTTTCAATGTCTATGTAGCGGTCTGTGGTTGCACTGGAGCTGTGGCCTGCATCATCACGTACATGCTCTCTAGGTCGTATTTTAACATCTTCAGAAATACCGGTGTGCCGTAACCAGTGCACTGTTGCTGCCGTTAATGTGTCGGCTTCTTCGCTTAACCCTTGTTGTCGTAAACTGGATTCAGCCAAATCAAAGCAGTGTTGTACTATACGCCTTATCGGTGCTGTGTCGCTCATAGGCCCATGCCCTCGCAGTTTGGGAATTAATGGCGAGTTGTCAGCGGGAGAAGGGAGGGGGGTTAATCCTAAAAACAAACGCCATCTGGTCAGACTTGCTAGCATGGCATCGCTCACCGCTATTTGTCGTTCTTTATTTCCTTTCCCGACGGTTATAAACCACCAATGGCCATTACTGTCTTTGAAAAAATGATTCATGCAAGGGATCCAGCGTTCATTAGCTGCTACTTCAGAAATACGCAAATACATCCCAAATAGCAAACTTAAAATAAATCGGGTACGCTCATGTTTCTCTGGTGATTCTTCTGCCAAACACTCTGCTGCTTGCAGTACAGCATGCCATTGAATAAGACTTAAGCGACGCACAGGGGTATTGTGTTGTCGTTTTCTAATGAATTTGCTTTTTTGTCGAATGAGAGCTACCGGATTTGAAATCAAATAATCTTCGGCAATTAAAAAGTTAAAAAAGGTACTTAGAATCGCAAAAATTTCTTGGATGGCACCTTGCGATAAATCAAATTGCTCTAATGTAGGCGTCTGCCCTTGTTTTGTTGCTGTTTTTTTTAAGGTAACAACAAACGGCCTCCATTCTTCATTGGGTGCACGTTTGCCCTCTTTTTCTATAAAACGAGGTACTTTTTTCAGACTAATCCAAGTGTTAGGAGGATTTTTACAAAAATGAATGTAATTTTCTATGTCTTCTCGTTTTAATTGGGGCAGTTGGGTTTGTTTAATAGACCATGTCCATTGTAAAAGCCGTTCCACCTCACGCCTGTAACTGTTAAATGTACCCTGGCTTCCGGTATAACTTTTTAAAAAAGTTAAGCTGTAGTAAAAATCTTTTTTAACGGATTCATTCGGCAGCACAACATGCTCATGATTTTTATGTAAGTAATTGAGACTGTCAAAAAGAGGTAGCAGCTTGTATTTCATAGTTAAAAATTAAGAGAAATAAAAGTTTATCGTATAGCAAAAAGGTCTTGGATACACGATGAATTTTAGGTAATGGCGCAGGGCGTGAATTAAATTAATCCATTGCAATCAATAAAATATCTTTTTGTCCAATCGGAAGTTAAATGTAAAAAAAAAAGAAAAAATACTTAATAAAAAGAGTTGACCTACCCCCTGTCTTCTAGTAACATTTGTGCTCTGTCCTTGGGACGGATACGGGGTGTAGCGCAGTCTGGTAGCGCGTCTGCTTTGGGAGCAGAATGTCGGGGGTTCGAATCCCTCCTCCCCGACCAACTATGCGCCCGTAGCTCATCTGGATAGAGCATCGGCCTTCTAAGCCGAGGGTAGCAGGTTCGAATCCTGCCGGGCGTGCCAGCTCTTGTGCAGAGATAATAGTTTTATGGTGGGCGTAGCTCAGTTGGTAGAGCCCCGGGTTGTGATCCCGGTTGTCGTGGGTTCGAGTCCCATCGTTCACCCCATTGAATTAAAGATACTAGTCTAACGCTAAAGATTCAATCTGAGTCTTTACAAGACTGACTTACTGATTGATAATCCAACCTGATTGCGAAAGTGGCGGAATTGGTAGACGCACTGGATTTAGGTTCCAGCGGGGCAACCCGTGAGAGTTCGAGTCTCTCCTTTCGCACCATTTCATTGATAAAATCCAAGAGGTGAATGAATGCAAGTTTCTGTTGAGACCCTAAATGGTTTGGAAAGAAAAGTAACCGTTTCTGTACCCACAGAGAAAGTTGAGGAAGAAGTGAGCCTACGTCTCAAAAATCTTGCTCGCAGAGTAAAAGTAGACGGTTTCCGACCTGGAAAAGTTCCTTTTGACGTAGTAAAAAAACGTTATTCTGATAGTGTTCGCGAAGAAGTTGCTCGCGATATGGTGCAATCCACTTTATTTGAAGCCTTACAAAAAAACGAACTCGTTCCCGCGGGTTATCCTTTCATTGAACCAGAACAAATTGAAGCTGGAAAAGATTTTACATACTCTGCCAAGTTTGAAATATTTCCAGAAATTGATGTTGCTGAATTGAACCAGGCAGCTGTTGAGTTGACTCAGTCAGAAGTCACTGACAAAGACGTTAATGACATGCTTGATAAATTACGTGAACAAAACAAAACCTGGAATAATGTCTCTCGTGCGGTACAAAGTGGCGACAAAGTAGTCATTGACTTTAAAGGGTTTTTAGGTGATGAAGCTTTTGCTGGTGGCAGTGCTAAAGGACATGAGCTTGTTATTGGCTCAGGATCTATGATTCCTGGCTTTGAAGAAGGGATAATTGGCAAAGAAACAGATGCATCTTTTAACATTGATGTAACATTTCCTGAAAATTATGGCCATAAAGACCTTGCTGGAAAAGCTGTGGTTTTCAAAATTACTTTACATAAAGTTATGGAAGGCCAATTACCTGAGTTAGATGATGCTTTTGCTGAACAATTTAACATCAAAGATGGCGGCATTGATGCTTTAATCAAAGACATTAAGAACAACATGGTCAGAGAGTTAGAACGTCGTGTTAGCAGTATGAATAGAGAAGCTCTATTCAATAAATTAATGGAATTCAATGCCGTTGATTTGCCTGCTGCATTAATCGATAAAGAAATTGAGCATTTAAAGCATGATATGTACCATAGAATATTTGGTCATGAGCATAAAGACGATGAAAAAATTCCTGATTTTCCAAGGGAATTGTTTGAAGAACAAGCAAAGCGTCGTGTGCACTTGGGTTTGCTGTTCTCTGAATATGTAAAAAAACATAATATTACTGCTGAAAAAGAGCAAGTAAATGCTATGATAGAAAAATTTGCTAGTGCGTATGAAGATCCTGAAGAGCTGCGTAATTGGTATCAAGGCAGCAAAGAAAATATGGCAGAAATCGAAGCGCTGGTAATGGAAGAAATGGTTGCAGACAAGATAGCTTCCGATGCCAAAATAAGTTATAAAAACATGGATTACGATTCAGTAATGAATCCTAAAAAAGGCACTGAAAATAAAGGAGAATAAGCATGTCGGGCTATTCAGATAATGTGATTCGTAATGCCAGTGGACTTGTTCCTATGGTAATTGAGCAGACGTCTCGTGGTGAGCGTTCTTATGATATTTATTCAAGATTATTAAAAGAACGTATTATTTTTCTTTTGGGTGAAGTAGAAGATCATATGGCCAATTTGGTAGTGGCGCAGCTTTTATTTCTTGAGTCAGAAAATCCTGAAAAAGATATTTCTTTATATATCAATTCACCAGGTGGCGTTGTTACTGCAGGTTTGGCAATTTACGATACCATGCAATTTATTAAGCCCAATGTGAGTACTTTATGTATTGGTCAAGCAGCAAGTGCCGCTGCTTTGCTTCTTTGCGCCGGGGCGGAAGGCAAACGTTTTTGCTTGCCTAATGCTCGAGTCATGATTCATCAGCCTTTAGGGGGCTATAGAGGTCAGGCTACAGACATAGAAATACATGCTCGTGAAACTTTGGCAGTAAGAGAGCGTTTAAATGCGATTATGGCAAAGCACACTAAGAAAACGCCTGATCAAATTATGCGCGATACTGAAAGAGATAATTTTATGAGCGCCTCTGCAGCGATGGACTATGGGCTGATTGATCAAGTAATTTATGATCGTGATCTGACGTCAAAGAGCTAAGACTTATCAGTGTTTCTAACCCAGTTTTAAACTGGGTTGTTTCTATAAAAAGTGTCTTTTTCAAATAAACTAAAATTTTATATCTATAATTTATACTTCTAGTAGATGTAAGAAGGGGTTTGGTTATGAGTAAATCCAGTAGTGGAAGTGGAGATAAGGTTCTTTATTGCTCTTTTTGTGGTAAGAATCAACATGAAGTAAAAAAATTAATTGCAGGACCCTCTGTTTTTGTTTGCGATGAATGTGTTGAATTATGCAATGACATTATTCGTGAAGAAGCCCAGGAGCTTCCTGAGGAAGTTGAAGTCAAATTGCCGAAGCCGAAAGAAATTTTTGCATGCCTTGATGAGTACGTTATTGGCCAGCCACATGCAAAAAAAGTATTGTCGGTTGCTGTATACAATCATTATAAGCGATTGCAGCATAAAAGCAGTGATGGTGTAGAGTTAGGTAAAAGCAATATTTTGCTTATTGGCCCAACAGGCAGCGGTAAAACACTATTGGCACAAACTTTAGCGCGTATCTTGAATGTTCCTTTTGCCATGGCAGATGCTACAACCTTAACAGAAGCAGGCTATGTGGGTGAGGACGTAGAAAATATTATCCAAAAATTACTACAAAAATGCGATTATGATGTAGACAAAGCACAACAAGGCATTGTTTACATAGATGAAATAGATAAAATTTCTCGAAAGTCAGACAACCCCTCTATCACAAGAGATGTTTCTGGTGAAGGCGTTCAGCAGGCCTTGTTAAAGCTAATTGAAGGAACTGTTGCCTCTGTTCCTCCCCAAGGCGGAAGAAAGCATCCTCAACAAGAGTTTGTTCAAGTGGATACATCTAATATTCTTTTCATTTGTGGCGGTGCTTTTGCTGGTCTTGAAAAAGTAATTAAAGAAAGAAATGATCAGTCAAGTATTGGTTTTTCAGCGCAATTAAAAAATAAAAAGAATACTGCAGATGAATTATCTAAGGCATTAAATCAATTAGAGTCAGATGATTTAATTAAATTTGGTTTAATTCCTGAGTTCGTAGGGCGCTTGCCGGTTGTTACTACCTTACAAGAACTGGATGAAGCCGCCTTAATAGATATTTTAACTAACCCTAAAAATGCATTAACCAAACAATTTCAGTCCTTGTTTAATATGGAAGGCGTTGAGTTGGAATTTAAACAAGATGCTTTAGTTGCTATTGCAAAAAAGGCGCTATTACGAAAAATGGGCGCAAGGGGTTTGAGAGCCATCTTAGAAAATATACTCTTAGACACTATGTATGATTTGCCTTCTTTAGATGGTGTGAAGAAAGTAGTTGTTGATGAAAGTGTAGTGAATAATACTTCCAAGCCCATTCTTATTTATGAGCATGAAGAATTAAAAAGTGCAGTAAACGCTAAAGAGTAAGCATCCAATTGCCAATAGTCTGCACGACTGTTGGCAATATTTTTCTTGGCTTCGGTCTAGAGTTCATAATAAATCCATATTATCTCCTTGAATCAGTTGTATTTTTTCCATAGTATCAGTGAATCTTTTTTTACGAATTGTCCCTCAGAGTTAATAGCGGTATACTCAAAAAAAGTCTTACCTGGTTTGCATAGAATAAGGATGTGGAGGGGTTTGAAAATTAATATCTATAAGTCACATTCATTAATGTAGTAATTATAAACGCATCAGTGTTTACTTAAATAAGGGTTATTATGTCTATTCCAAATGAAATTGATTTAAAAGAAACTGAGACAACATCTCATACTCCAGTGTTGCCATTAAGAGACGTAGTAGTTTACCCTCATATGGTTATTCCTCTATTTGTTGGTCGTGGAAAGTCTATCAAAGCCTTGGAAGCTGCTATGTTAGACAGTAAACAAATCTTTCTTGTAGCACAGCAGGTCTCCGCAGAAGATGAGCCTACACCCAAAGACATTTATAAAGTAGGAACTTTATCAAGCGTTTTACAATTATTAAAATTACCAGATGGTACGGTTAAAGTTTTGGTTGAAGGTGATAAGCGTGCGAGAGTAAAAGCTTATTATCAGGACAAAGGTTATTTAGAAGCCGATCTGGATGCGGTAGAAGAAACAAGTGCAGCACTTGAAGAGCAAGAAATCAGTATTTTGATGCGTTCGTTAATGTCTCAATTTGAGCAGTACATTAAATTAAATAAAAAAATTCCGCCAGAAGTACTTTCTCCACTAGCAGGCATTGATGAGCCTGGGCGATTAGCAGATACCATAGCGGCTCATTTAATTTTGAAGGTAGAAGACAAGCAAGAGTTGCTTGAAATTACAGACATAGGTGTTCGCCTGGAACGACTTATGGGGCTTATTGAAAACGAGATTGATTTGCTTCATGTGGAGAAGCGAGTCAGGGGCCGAGTAAAACGGCAAATGGAAAAAAGCCAAAGAGAGTATTATCTTAATGAGCAAATGAAAGCCATACAAAAAGAATTAGGAGAAATAGGGGAAGAAGGCAATGAGCTTGATCAACTAGAAAATGCAATAAATAAAGCAGGCATGCCGAAAGAAGCAAAAGAAAAAGCCTTATCTGAATTACACAAATTAAAAATGATGTCCCCTATGTCTGCTGAAGCAACAGTCATACGCAATTATTTAGACTGGATGCTGTTAGTGCCTTGGAAGAAGAAGAATAAAATCCAATTTGACTTATTAAAAGCGGAAAAACTATTAGATAAAGAACATCATGGCTTAGAACAGGTAAAAGAGCGGATTATTGAATATTTAGCAGTACAACAACGTGTTAAGACCTTAAAAGGTCCCATTTTGTGTCTTGTTGGGCCACCTGGGGTAGGAAAAACATCATTAGGACAATCTATTGCCAATGCGACAGGAAGAACATTTATTCGTATTGCTTTAGGTGGTGTGCGTGATGAAGCTGAAATCCGAGGTCATAGAAGAACTTATATTGGCTCTATGCCTGGTAAAATCATTCAAAAATTATGTAAAGCCGGCGTTAAAAATCCTCTTATTATGTTAGATGAAGTTGATAAGATGGCTATGGATTTCAGAGGTGACCCTGCTGCAGCCTTGCTTGAAGTACTTGATCCTGAGCAAAATCATACGTTCAGCGACCATTATCTGGAAGTTGATTATGATTTAAGCGATGTCATGTTTATTGCTACTGCCAATTCTTTAGAAATTCCAGCCCCTTTGCTTGATCGAATGGAGGTGATTCGGCTAGCAGGCTATACAGAGGATGAGAAAGTAAATATTGCTGAGCAATATTTAGTACCCAAGCAAACCAAGCTCAATGGTTTAGGGAAAGATGAGTTAACTATTAGCGAAGGTGCTATTCGTGATGTTATCAGACATTATACCAGAGAAGCTGGGGTGCGTAATTTGGAACGCGATATCGCCTCTGTTTGCAGAAAGGTTGTGAAGGAAATTTTATCGAGTAAAAAAACCAAGATGATGCACGTCACCGTTAGTAATCTGGAAAAATATTTAGGGGCAAAGAAATTTCGATATGGCTTGGCAGAGCAATTTGATCAAGTAGGCCAGGTGACCGGATTAGCTTGGACGAGCGTCGGAGGCGAGTTATTGACGATAGAGGCATCAATAATGCCAGGTAAGGGTAAGGTAACGCATACAGGACAATTAGGTGAGGTTATGCAAGAGTCCATTCATGCTGCAATGACTGTTGTGCGAAGCCGTGCAGATCAATTAGGATTGGCAAAAGATTTTTATGATACGCATGATTTTCATGTTCATGTGCCAGAAGGTGCTACTCCTAAAGATGGCCCTAGTGCAGGCATTGGTATGGCAACCGTTTTGGTCTCTATAGTGACGCAAATTCCTGTTAAAGCGAGTGTAGCGATGACAGGCGAGATTACCTTGCGAGGTCAGGTATTACCAATAGGTGGGCTAAAAGAAAAGTTATTGGCTGCGCATAGAGGAGGAATCAAGGATGTGTTAATTCCTTTTGATAATGTAAAAGACCTGGAAGAAATACCAGATAATATATTACGGAAATTAAAAATCCATCCGGTTAAAACGATAGAACAAGTGTTAGAACTTGCTCTACAGCACAGTCCTTGGATTAATAGTACAGATAAAGAACATTCTTTTGATTTAGTTGAAAAAAAATCAAAAAAAAATAAAAAAAATGATTTACATGCCCATTAATACAGAGTATAGTTCACTTCGTTGCCCGCCACTGGGGGGCGCGTCAAGGAAGTGAGTACTTGACTAAAGCAATTCAGTTTGTTTTAATCAGCTCTGGATAGGGATAGTTAACAGTGAAGGGGATATAATGAATAAAAGTGAATTAGTTGATGCTGTAGCTAGTCGTTCAGGAATGACCAAGGCAGATACTAGCAAAGTTCTTGATACTTTTATGGCTACTGTTACCGATGTATTGGTTGGTGGTGAGCAAGTTGTTATACCTGGTTTCGGTTCTTTCTTAACAGGAAACCGTCCAGCTAGAACTGGCAGAAACCCACAAACTGGCAAGCAAATAGAAATTAAAGCTTCTAGAGTTGCTAAATTCAGAGCGGGTAAGAAGTTAAAAGAAGCTGTACAACAGTAAAGATTTCGGGTGCTTAGCTCAGCTGGGAGAGCATCGCCCTTACAAGGCGAGGGTCGTAGGTTCGATCCCTACAGCACCCACCATAATTGGAGTGGTAGTTCAGTTGGTTAGAATACCGGCCTGTCACGCCGGGGGTCGCGGGTTCGAGCCCCGTCCACTCCGCCATATTAACGCGCCGCAAGGCGCGTTTTTTTTATCTTTAATTTAATCGAATAAAAATCATATCGCGAATGGCCTTTGCACTGTTATATTAAGCACAGTCGAGAGATCGGCACCGACAAAAGAACAGACTTTTTCAGCAGTAGAATTTCTGCAGTGGTCTGCTAAATGAAAGTAATATAATGTTCTTAAGAGTTGTTCTGGTTAAAAAAACTAGCCAGCTGCTTGAAGATTTGTATATCATAAGCACGCTTTAATTATAAATGGATAAAGTACTATGTTACAGAAGTTGAATGAACGCATACAAGGTGTTGTTGCCTGGCTGGTCGTAGTGATGATAGCTATCACCTTTACTTTTTTTGGCATTGATTACTACATGCAAACACACCAGGCATCAAATGCCAAAGTAGTAGTTAATGGAGAGCCATTAACAAATCAGGCTTTTGAAGTAAACTATCGACGCGCGCGCGCTCAACAAGACATAGGGCAGATGACCTCGGCAGATGAACAGCTATTACAAACGCAAGTTTTGCAACAAATGGTAACTAATGAAGTAACCATTCAGGCAGCGCGTCGTTATGGCTTTAATATTAGTGGTGAACAAGTGAATGCTGCTATATTAAATATTGCTCAGTTTCAAGAGGATGGTCATTTTTCTGCTGAACGCTATCAGCAAGCATTAAATGCTGCTTTATTTACTGCTGAGTCTTTTCATAATGAAGTCAAGCAAGGGATGTTGCTTAATCAACAACGTTTTGCTTTTGTAGGCACCTCTTTTGCGTTGCCATCTGAAATTGACCGCTTTGTTCGATTGTACATGCAAACAAGAAACTATGATTATTTGATAATACCTGCTGCCAATCTTGAGAAAAACATTCAAATTTCTGATCAAGCAATAGCGGATTATTATTCTATACATAAAAAAGAATGGATGTCCCCTGAACAAGTGAGTATAGATTATGTGCGTTTATCTATGAATGATATTCGTTCAAAAATTAAAATTTCTGATGAAGATGTAGTTCGTTATTACAATGAAAACAAAAGCAATTACTTAACACCAGCTCAATGGCGAGTTGCTCATATTTTATTTGCAGTGCCAGCTGAAGCAAGTCTCGAAGAAAAAGAGGTCATCAAAAATAAAGCGGAAGAGGCTTATGCCAAGTTACAAAAAAATCCCCAGGAATTTACTCAATTATTGACTTTGTCTGATGACAAATTATCGCTTCCTGAACAAGGTGTATTGCCTTGGATAATGGCAGGACAAAGTGAGTACAGCACGTACTTATCCTCCCTGAATAAAAAAGGAGAAATTAGCGCTCCAGTAGAAACCAAATATGGATTTGAAATTTTTAAATTAATGGATTACAAGCCAGTAACCACCAAACCACTAAATGAGATGACTGCCACTATTAAAGAGCAGTTAATTACTGATATGGCTCAGGCGCAGTATGCTCAGGCACTGGAACAGCTATCGGACTTAAGTTATCAAACACCGGATTCTTTAAGTCCTGTTGCAGAAACCTTGCAGTTAAAAATTCAAAAGACCAAGCCTTTTTCACGCGCAACTGGTTTGGATGCCCTGGGGCAAAATAAGCAAGTAACTAATGCAGCCTTTAGCCATGATGTATTAGATTTAGGTAATAATAGTGAGCCTATTCAATTGGATAGTGATTCCGTTATTGTTTTAAGAGTCGATGAGCATACACCTAAAAAACAACTGACCTTAGAGCAAGTTGAAAGTAAAATTAAAGCAATATTAGCTAAAAAAGCAGCAGAAGAGAAAGCAAAAGAATTAGGACTATTGTTCTTAAAAGAAAATGCAGCAAAACAAGAATCGTTAATGCAAGAGCATCATTGGGCTTGGAAATCAGCAGATAAAGCCAGCCGCGACAATACCAGTGATGTTAATACAGCGGTCAATGAGCTCGCATTTAACTTGTCTGTGGAGCACAACATGGATGGAAGCGCTCTAGAGGATGGTAATTTTGCCATAGTTAAATTAAAAGAGGTCAATGAAGGCAGTTTAGCGGCTTTAGATAAAGAACAACAAGCCAGCATAGCACAGCAAATTGAAGCCAGCTTTGGTATGATGGATTATGATCTTTATATTCATGACTTGGTAAAAAATGCCAAAGTTGAGAAGGGTAGTTAATCACCGCCATCTATCCTGGACTGTCGTTTTTTCTTCAGGTACCGTGCGCTATGCACGGTACCACTATAGGGTGTGTTGACCATTGGTCCCCAGGGCCTACGTGCCGCTGCCATATCACTACCCATAACTCTAACGCGATTTATCCTCAGGGTCCAGAAGATCTCTTTTCAAAGAAATAATTTAAAACGCTAGCCATATTCATTTTATTTGGTTTTCGAGATAATGTTCGCTTTTTTAAGGATATTGTCCATCCAAGGAAATACCGACATTAATTGAAGTTTTAAAAATGGTTGCTCGATTAGGCGGCTTTCTTGGGCGTAAGCATGATGGGGACCAATGGTCAACACGTCCTAATATTTTGACAGCTTTTAAGTTAACAATTTACTGCAAAATAACAAAGCTTAGATCACAAGGAATAATTGCAAGCCCTTATTTTACTGATCATTTGTTAAGGGGGATATGCCGAGCTCCTTTTATTGCTTTTTTATTTGAGGAGTTGCTGCATTAACTTCTGTGGATAAAAGACGTTCAATAGCCTGAGCGGTATACAGTGCGCAATAATCTTGTCGATGTTTTGCAATAATTTGTGCCCCAATAGGTAAATGATTGCGCGCTATTCCCACAGGTATTACTACAGAGGGCCAGCCAAGAACACTGTAAGGAATTAGATAGTGATCCTGTGCAAAACGCTCGGGTTCGCTGAATGAGAGTCCATGAGGTAGAGCGGTGTGTGCCGCGACAGGGCATAGGATGAGATCGTATTTCTGCATAAATTGTAACTGTTTGATGCGAAAAAAATCGCGTTGGAGTTGGGCATCTAACAGCATTCTGACCGAAGGTTCTTTGGGCATTAGTTTTAAGGTGTTGATCAGATTTTGTGGTATCTGAGGATAATGCAATTCAGACAAGAGTGCTTTTATACCTTCCCCTCCATCCGCTCCTGCAATATTGCAATAGATGTCTCGGGCTTCCGATAAGGCTGGAGGCTCAACTGCATCGATCAGGGCGCCTTCTTGCTCAAGAAGACGAGCTATCTTGTTTAATGCTTGTTCTATTTCAGGATCGATGCTTTGGCCACAGGCTGATGTGTAGAAGGCAACGCGTAAGCCTTTTAAAGTAAAGGCTTGGGGTCTTTGCAATGCATCGTATTCAGCATAAGGATCAATGCTATCCCGCCCTGTTAATATAGGAAGAACGTACAGCAAATCGCTGACGGAACGCGCCATAGGTCCTATCGCATTGAAGGGAGCAAACACACCTAAGATGGGGCAGCCTTCTGCTGGTGGCATATGTCCTGTTGAGGGAATTAAGCCATGGCTGGTTCTTAAACCAGCAATACCGCAATAATGTGCAGGTAAGCGTATGCTGCCTCCTGAATCGGTACCCAATCCCAATGGACTGCCTCCGGCCGCGATAATGGCGGCTTCTCCGCCACTGCTGCCACCGGCCGTGTAATTTAAATCATGAGGGTTATTCGTTCGGCCATAAGCGGTGCTTTCTGTTTCCCATGCTAATGCAAAATCAGGTAGATTCGATTTTCCAAGGATAATGGCTCCGGCATCACGCAAACGTTTCACCGCGGTGGCATCAGCGGTTGGCTTATGCTTCGCAAAAGCCGCGCTGCCACCGGTAGTAATAATATCTTGAGTTAATAAATTGTCTTTAATCGTGACTGGTACGCCATGTAGTGCGCCACGCAGCTGTCCTTGCTGCAATGCTGCATCGCATTGTTTTGCCTGTTCGATGATACGTTGGGGATCAACCTGAGCTACTGCATTAATATCGGGATTGACGCGTTCAATTTGCGCAATAAATGCTTGCGCCACTTCAACTGAAGAACATTTTTTGTCTCGTATAGCCTGCGCTAATTGTTCAGCTGATTTTTTCATAATAACTTTAATTCCTTAAGTAATTCATGCTGTTCTGATTCTGATAATTGGCTTAGTAACAAATCAAAATCGTCTTTGGCATTTTGTTCTTCTATCCAGGCACTTTGCTTGGCAATTGTTCCATGACTATAAAAAAGATGGATGGATGAAGTGACGGAAAACTCTTCTTCCAGACTGGATGCTATGCTCATGGCTTGCAATGAATTACCGCCCAGAATAAAAAAATCAGTATCGATGTCGATTTCTGTACGATGCAAATGTTCACACCATAACATATGGATTTTTTCTTCGAGCTCATTCCCTGGTTTTCTACGCTTCGTTGCTGGTAGAACAGGCCGTTGCAATAGTTTAGGGTTTATTTTGCCGCTAGGTAGCAATGGAAATTCATCCAGTTGTATGATTTGTGCTGGCAAGAGGTAATAAGGAATGTTTTGCGCTAGTTTTTTGAGCAACTCATGTGTGTCTACTGGCTTTTCTGCGGTAATGTAGGCTAGGATTTGCTCCTCGTTCACTTCACAATAAGCAGAACGAACTGAAGCCAAAGCACATAGCGACGCTTCAATTTCACCTAATTCTATGCGTAAGCCACGTAATTTGATTTGTCGGTCTTGACGTCCAATATATTCAAACTGCTGGGCATGAATTTGTCGTGCTTTGTCCCCTGTTCGGTACCAACGTTGGTGATTGATCACTACAAATCGCTCTTCCGTTAATGATTTATTATTAATATATTCTTTGGCCAGTATTGGACCACCTATCAATAATTCACCGATAACTCCCGGCGGTACAATTTGTAGCGTAGGTGAAACGATACATAAGCGGGCATCCCCTAAGACTGTTCCGATATTATTGGCTTTAGTTTCTGGCGTTAATTGCCCTAAAGTCACACAGACAGTGGCTTCAGTAGGGCCATAGGCATTATAAAAACGACAATACTTTGACCAGAGCGAAACCAGAGATGGTGTGCACGCTTCACCACCGCTTACAACGGAACGTAATGAAGGCAACAATGCTGGATTGAGTGTATTTAAAACGGCAGGAGTCAAAATGCTATGGGTAATGTTCTGGCTTGCAATAAATTCTTGCAGTGCTGATCCCACTCGACGTTCTTTTTCTGTAGGGATAACCAAAGTCGCGCCACTGTATAAAGAGAGGAACATTTCCCAAATTGACGCATCGAAACTTACTGAAGAAAACTGCAATACTCTATCAGCAGAATCCAGTTGTAATCTTTCTTGCAAGGCCTTAATAAAACGATGTAAGGACTCATGTCTAATGCCCGCTCCTTTAGGTTGGCCTGTAGTTCCTGAGGTATAAATGATGTAAGCCAGCGAATCAGGTGCTAGCCGTGTGGGTGGTTTTTTATAATCGACGCTTGATGATAACTCATGATACAAGTCTTTATCGATAACGAAGCCCGCTTGGCTGTCATCAAGGAGATAAGCTTTGCGTTCATCGGGTAAGTGAATATCAATAGGCAGGTAGGTTGCCCCCGATTGGAGGATCGCCAGCATGGAAACCAGGTGATGATAACGATGTTCCAGCTCAACGCCTATGACAGTGTTATTTGGCTCATAGCGTGCACACAGTGCGCCTGCCAGTTGATTTACCTCATGCCATAAAGTAGCGTAGGATATCGTTGTCTTATCATAATAGACCGCAGAGGTATTAGGTGAGTGCATCAAGTGTGGTATCAAGCCACATTCTCCAGCGTAGCTTTGATGTGGTATCGCACCATGGAGGTTTTCATACCAATCACTTTGAGCTCTCTGTGGGTGGTTCACACGCTCCTGTAGCAAATGGCAATATAAAGAAAGCAATGAGCTTACAAAATCAGGATGATACAGGGATTTTTTGTACTCTAGTATGATTTGAGCACTGCCATCATGTTGTTTACGCAAATGGAAAGTCATTGCAAAACGAGCTTGTTGCGTGCAGATTTCTTGCCATTTTATCACTCGCTGTTGCCCATCAAGCAACTGATGTTCTTGTTGGTAATTAAAGACTATCTCGGGTGAGGTAACCAAGCCTTGTTCCATCAGCATGGCATAATCAACGTCATTATGTTCCATAGTATGCAGATGGTTGTCCTTAATCCATTGTACTAAGGTAGAAAATTCATTCATCGCATCCACGGGGCAACTCAGTGGTAGAAGATTGACCAGGTATCCTTGCAGTTCTTGCAGCTCTTTAGTTTGACGTCGATGATAAGTTACGGCAAATGTCACTTGCTCTTCATGCGAGATCTGGCGAATAAAATAAGTAAATACCGCAAGTAATATATGGTACAAGGTTGCATTATGTTGTGACGCCAGCAGTTCACAAGCTTTTATTGTTGCAACAGGAATGAGTTGACGTGCATCACAAGCCTCAGTCTCGACTGTATTTACGTGTGTTTCTGGTATGTGACTTTGTTGCGTGTTTTTTAAATAATTTTGCCAATAAAGTTCAGCAGCCTTTTGGGGCTTTGTCCAGAGACTGAGATAACATTCCCATTGTGATGATGGCGGCAATTCTTTATTGTAATAATGATTCAACACCGATTGCATGAGTTGATGTAAAGACCATTCATCGCCAATTAAATGATGAATAGTGACTAATAAGGAGTAATGCGTGCTTTTGATCGCACAAACTCGTAATAAAGGTGCGGCGTACATATTGAACGGAATAGCATTCATCTGCATGGCAGCGGCATGAGGATCTGCCGCTTCAATCTCCTGTATAGGAACAAAAAATTCAGTAGCGTACCGTGCCTGAGTTGCTGTGTTTAAATGAAAAGCATAAATAGAATGTTGTCGAATGACCGTATTCAAGGAGCTTTCAAGACGTTTCAGATCTATATCTGCAGGGCATGACAATAAAGCACTGATGTGGAGGGAGCCGCTGTCTTGTTCTTTTAACAGCAGTGCCATTTGACGCTGGTTCGGTGTTAAGGGTAGACAATCGGTCTTCTCAAAAACCAAGGGGGAGACCGGTTTGGTATAGGTATTTATTTTAGCGCAAAAATCAGCCAGATTGGAGTTGCGAAAAACCGATTCAAGAGGAATAGCACAGCCTAATTCTTCCGTTAACATGCTGATCATCTTCGCGGCCAAAAATGAATGACCACCGAGACTGAAAAAGTGATCTGCCAAGCCTATGGGGCTTACACCCAAAACTTGCTCCCAAATTAAGGCCACTTTTTGTTGTAACGTTGTTTCAGGTTTAACGTATGCAGGTCGAGAATTATGTACGATCGCTACTGGACTGGACTGTTTTTTTTGCAAAATAGGGTAGTTGGGAGAGTCTAATCCTTTTTTAATAAAGGCGGTTAACTGTTCCACCATAGCAATTACAGCATCTTTTGTGAACAGGTTGTTGTCATATTCCCATGACCAGTAGCCTTGTTCCTCGGTAAAATAAAGTTCTAGAGACAGTTCATATTTGCTCGAATTGCTATAAATCGGAGTGGTTGTGATCGTTAATTCCTCAATGCAGCGTTCCTTAAAAGGGTCCGGTTGACAATTGAATACTACTGGGAATAATGGTGCCTTAATTCCCTCTCGTTCGATATGGACATGATGCAAAATGGATGAAAAAGACATCGGTTGATGTGATAAACACGTTATGATTTGTTCATTAATGTGTTTAATCCATTCTGTAAAAGTGAATTGACGGTTGATCTTAAGGCGTAAAGGCATTAAATCCATAAAGCAGGCGATTTTATCACGAGCTGCTTCATGTTCTCGATTGGCAACAGGCAGACCAATACAAAAATCGTCTTGTTGGGCATAATGCTGCAAGAACAAAGCAAACACTCCGGTAAAAAAGCTATTAATTGAAACCTGTTTTTGCTCGCAAAATCTTCTTATTTGCGCCCATTGCTCTGCTAATAAAGGAGCCTGAACATGTGTTTCTTTTGATTTATTGTGTTCATTGATAAGTTCATAGGGTAAGTTAAGATAAGGACAGGCAAATAACTCTTCTTGCCAGAATTTGATAGCTTGTGGTGCATCAGTTTTATTATTTTGCGCATTGATGTAGTCAATATAACGACCATTAATCGGGGGAAGCGCCGTCGTTCCGGTATACAGTTGCCAAAGTTCAGATAAAAATAAAGGTACGGAATAACCGTCGGCAATAATATGGTGTAAACAAAATACTAAAGACCAGTGTTGCTTATGGTGTTGATATAAACCAGCTCGCCACAAAGGCTTGCTCATATCAAAAGGTTCTAGCACCCATTCTTTAACGATGACAGGCAGTCTGAGCAAAGGCACGGACAGGCTCGCATCTACGCGTTGAAATGGTTCATGATTGATAAGCTCGATGACGGTTTTTAATGCATCATGACGTTGACTCAAGGTAATCAGTGCCTGTTCCAGACGTGGGACATCGAGCGTACCGGTAATCTCCAGTTGAGCCGCCATATGGAATTGACTGCCAGTCTGCTCAAACTGTGACATAAACCACAGGCGATGCTGTGTTGAAGACAAACGGGCACACAGGGCATCGCTTTCTTCTATGGTTAAGGAATTTTTCGGGGCAGCTGCCTGAATAAGCTGACATTGTGTCCTTATGGTAGGGTGATTGAGTAAATCAATTAATTTAAGCTCAATGCCAAAGGTCTCATTAATCTGTGAGGTAAGCTGTGACACGGTTAATGAGTGACCTCCGAGACTGTAAAAATGATCGGTCACACCAGGATTAGTCTTTTTTAATATCGACTGCCAGATTTGTTGTACTTGTTGCTCGAGTTCACAGGCTGGCTTCTCACTGCTTAGTGATGATGATAAGCCATCAGTCGGCAATGATTTTCTATCCAGTTTCCCGCTGGTGGTCAGCGGAAATTTATCTAAAAAGACACAACGTTTAGGTAGCATATATTCTGGTAAGGTGCGTTCAAGCTGGATGAATAAATCATATTCGGACAGTTGTTGTTCACTTTTTAGTGTCAGGTAGGCAATTAATTGATTTTGATGAACTATAACGGCACTTTCCTGTACTTCGGGAATCGCTTCAATCCGTGATTCAATTTCACCCAATTCAATACGATATCCATTGAGTTTGATTTGATTGTCGGTGCGACCAAAGAGAATAAACTCACCTTCTTGATTTGTACAAGCGATGTCTCCTGCTCTGTAGAGTCGCTGATTATTGACTTCAATAAATTGCGCTCGGGTTAATTCGGGCTGATTGACATATCCATCAGCCAGCCCAATTCCACCAATATAAAGTTCGCCTTTTACGTAAGTGGGTAAAACAGTCATGGAGCTATCAACGACACGCATCTCCATGTTATGAATGGGCTTTCCTACCGTAATGGAAGTGTTTTTGCTAATTTGTTTCAGAGCACACCAAATAGTTGCTTCGGTTGGGCCATACATATTCCACAACTGTCCTACCTTATCTAAAAGGGTATTGGCCAGAGTGGATGAGAGGGCTTCTCCTCCGCACAGTGCGATTAACTTGTTTTTACTTGTCCAGCCGGTTTCAGTGAGCATATGCCACATGGCGGGAGTTGCTTGTAAATGGGTGATTGGAAATTGCTGTAACAAGTTTTTAATCATAAAGGGATCTTTATGTTGCGCTTGATCGGCCAGAACCAGGGTTTTTTGCTGCCAAAGGGGTAGAAACAGTTCGAGCCCTGCGATATCAAAGGAGACTGTGGTAATCGCCAGCATGACACTATCGACTTCATTCATAAAATGTTGCGCCATACTTTGTAAAAAATTATTTAAAGCCAAACGCCCCACGGCAACCCCTTTGGGTTTTCCTGTTGACCCTGAGGTATAAATAATATAGGCCGGTATATTATTATCCTTACCACAGGCTTCATCTGGCGTAGCGAAATCAAGATGTTCATACTCATAAGAACTATGATGAGTACTAATAAGCTGGCAAGGTAATTCGTTTAGGCGAGGGTTGTCATAAATGCAGGTTCTCGCGCCACTGTCTTCAATAATGGTTAGCAGTCTGTCGATTGGAATATTAGGATCTACCGGTATGTAGGTGATTCTCATCGATTGCAAGGCCAGTAAGATGACGACTAGCTGCGCGTTGCGTTCAAGGCAAACCAGTATGGGTTTATTATTCTCGGCCAGTGAGGCATGCTGTCGTCGCCAAGCTAAAACTTCGGCGTGTAATTCACCATAGGTCTTCGACTCGGTGCTGGTGATCAGAGCCAATTGTTCAGGCGCCAGTTGTGCATGGCGGTAAAAGCGTTCGATAAAATCTTCAGTAAGCGGTTGCTGTTCACCATAAATCGGGCGAGGTACTTGGCGGAATAAGCTTAAGGCATTAATGGGGATGTCGATTTCTTGAACTATAGCCTGCAAGCATCGAAGATAAGCATCTTGCAGGTGTTGTATGTAGTCGGCTTGGAAATTTTGTTTTTTATATTCCAAGGCAAATTCAAAGAACTTTTCGCCTTGGTGTTCATCAAACAACAAACATAAATCATCTTTTACGGCTTGAGTGGAAATGAGTTGGGGAGTCACTTTAATGTCAGGGAGTTCAAGCCCTGAACGTGCGAAGTTCGCACGAATAAAGGATACGTTATATAAAGAATCAGGATGTGAAGGATAGAGAGCTCTGACGTAACGAATAATATCTTTGAGATCGGTCTTTTGATGCGGCTTTAAGTCTTTGCGTGTTTTATTCAATTGTTGCACTAAAGTCTGCATATTTTGTGTGAGATCAAGACGTACTCTTAAGGGAATGTTATTCACAAAAAAACCAAATAAATGCCGGCAATCGACAGGACGTACATCTAAAGGATAACCAATAGTTAAATCATCCTGATTGGCATATTTTGCCAAAACCACATAAAAAGCAGCCATTAAAATAATAAAATCGGTGGTTTTGTATTGTTTTGCCAGTTGTTTGAGCTGTTGAGTTAATTCAGGTGTGATGGAAAAATAATGGCGAATGCCTTCATCACTTTGTTCTCCGCTAAGCTCATTTTGCAGCAGATCAATACGAATATTGGCATCGTTAAACTGATGCTGCCAAAATGTTTTTGCTGCTTCATTACCCTGACCATTGTTCTGGCTACGTTTAAGATAATCTGAGTAGAGCGCATCATGTGGTGATGGCTCTATCGTATCAGCAGTTAAATATTGCGTATAATAGTCAGAAATATTTTGAATCAGCAATTGAGCAGAATAACCATCGACCACAATGTGATGAATATTCAAGACCAAAATAAACCTTGTCCTATCGGTTTTAATCAGAGAAAAACGAAATAAAGGTAATTCCGCTAAATTAAAGGGGCGAAGAACATTATCATCAATAATACGCTGAACTATCTGTTGTTGTTCCTTGGGCGAGTAAGTTGTTACATCATGAAATTTCAATACCTGAGCTCGATATTCGGTTTCTAATATCTGGCAAGGAAAGCCAGCCTGAGTCATAAAATAACTTCTCAGCGCCGGCTGTTCTTTTACTATAAGTTCTAAAGCTTTAGTGAGACAGGTTAGGTTTAAAGCGCCATCCAATTCATAGAGCAAAGGATTGTTATAAGCAACACTATTGGAATTTAATTGCCATTCTAACCAAATACGTTGTTGTGCATTAGATAGTGGTATTATATTCATAATGGTGTTCCTTCGGGTTATTATTGCTTAACATATTCAATCATGACTCGCTCAACTTAGGCATAGGCGGTGCAAGACTAAAGCGCTGTCCTTCAGTGCTTCTCTCTCACTTGGCACGAGCCTTTGATGAGAGCGTGTCATGATTTTGCTTTGTTTATTCGTTCTCGGTTATTGCCGGGCTCAGCTTATCTGCAGTGGTCGCTTTTAAAAAATAAAGAATGAAAAAAGCCAACGCAACAAAAATTGAACCGCCTATTACAGCAGCGATAGAGAATAAATGAGTATCGTAAAAATAACTGATGGCACTAGCGCCCAAGGCAGAGCCCAACATCATGGTGACGGTGAGTAGTGCAGAGGCACAGCCTTTATTTTCTGAAGAGGCTTGTGATAAAGAAATATTATTCAGCGGTGGGCCTATCAAACCTAAACCAATATAGTAGGCGGTTAGAGCGGATAAGATGAATACACCATTGCTTTCATAATGTGAGCTTCCTCCAATAAACAGAGCCATTAACAGGGATAACAAGGTGAGTGAAATACCGATAAGCGTATTGGCTTTAACCTGCTGTTCCAGTTTGCCTGCCAGGCTTGAGGCGAGCATGTAACAAATGAACATGGGCATCATACCGTACCCAACGTATTCAATAGGCCAGTGTAACAGATCGACAAAAATAAAAGGGACAACAGCCAAAAAGGCACCACCAGCGAAGAACAGCATGCCATAACAGGCTACGGTATTGGTAAACGTCCAGTTGGTAAACAAGGTGCTGTAATCCTTCCGAATTTTGACCCAATCAATGTGCTCTGGGGTATGGGTGATGGTTTCGGGCATGTATTTGGCTAAAATCAGTACCAGTGGTAGACCTAATAAAAGAATGGCGTAGAAATTAGCCTGCCAGCCAAAATAAATGGCTACATAGGCACCAATTAAAGGCCCCGCCAAAGGAGAAAGAGCGGTACATAAACCAACCATACCTAAAATTTTGGTGCCATTATTTTGTTTTTCATAGACTTCATGCAAGGCAGCAAAAGCAGTCACCATAATTCCGGATACGCCCAGCCCTTGCAGGAATCGTCCAGCCAAAAAGCCTGTAACTGAGGAAGAGAGCGCACAGATTAGGCTGGCAACAATAAGAATGCATGCAGAAAACAACAGTATTGGTTTACGTCCGTATTGATCTGAAATAGGTCCCAGAACAATCTGTAAAGACATGCTGCCAAAAAACCAGGCGGTGATGGCATTTTGAATCGCATTCGCAGAGACATGAAAATCCATGCTAAGTTGTGGCATGCTTGGAATAAACAAATCATTCGACATAAACGATAAAACAAGAAGGGTTATTATGCTGATAGCAAACCCTAATTGATTAGATGGAGAATTCATAATCGTACCTTTATTGATTTTTGGTTACTAGTTTAAGTAGTTGCGTCATGGTATTTTTAGATCTAGTGAGGCAATGCTTCAATGAGGTATGGTTTTCTCTCTCATCTTTAGTTTTCAAGGTTGAGGGGGTAAACACTGTACCTCATTGAAATACTAGCTCACAGACATAGTTTCTTTGCCATTACGTGCCTACTTCCTGATTAACTTGCTGTTTAATTACGCGCGTTAGTGTATCCTTTTTTTTCGTTAAATAAAAATGATCGCCGCTCATTATTTCATGAGTAAATTTTACTGTGCTTAATTGCTCCCATGCCTGCATATGTTCTGGCTGTACGTGGGGATCGTCTGTTGCAGAAATGGCAAGAATAGGGCAGTTTAGCCTTGATGTTTCTTTGGTATGGCAGTGTTCACATAAACGGACGTCCTGTCTGAGCAAACTCATTTGAAAATCCATAAAGGACTTATGTTTTAATAGCTCAGGATCGAAACCACCCAGTTGTTCAAAAAATAAAGAAAATTCTTCTTGCGATAGTGTGCTTATTTTTTTGCTGTTGTTCCAATGCATTGGGGCTGGAACAGCAGATAGCACAAGACAATCAGGTTCTTTTAGCCCCAAGTCTTTTAATTTTTTTGCCACCATGTAGGCTATATAACCGCCCATACTATGACCAAAGAGCACATAGGGCTTGGCTTGTATTAGAGGTATCAATATGGGCATCATTTCTTCTAGCAGCCCATCAATAGTGCTATGCGCCTGTTCCTGCCAGCGTGCGGAACGTCCTGGCAGTTGTATGGGATACAAAGCCACATCATTCAATAAAGCACGCCAGGGTAAAAAATACTCGGCACTGCCTCCAGCAAAAGGGAAGCAAATCAAATTCCAGGTTGCAGAGGCTGGTGTGTACGCCAGATTTAGCCAGGGATTATTCATTAATTCATTCATTGGATAAAATAATTTCCTTTTGTAAAAACAAACGTTCTGCTTTGCGGCCTTCTTTCTGACATTGCGCGATGAGTTGATTGGATTCAATAATGGGATAGGATTCATCAGTATATTCAATACTAGTGATATAGCCTAACCACGGCTCTTGCCCCATGGCATAAACATAAATCTGCGAGCAATCAAAGCAGCGAATAATTTCCATGGCGCGTTCATAATTGGATCCGTTTAAGCGTCGTGATTGATCCATGCTACGAGTCAAAGTGGAGGGGAATAGCGAACCATAAAGCCAGGAAACAGGAGCACCACTGCATTCCATGCCCAGGAAAATAACATCAAGATTTGGAATCTCACGTTGTAAATGCTCATACAGTTTAGGTTCTATATTGTCCGAGTCTGCAGCCAATAAGATAGACTTGCCTTGCAAACGAAGCACATAGGCCATTTTACTTTGAATATACAGATCACCATGCTCGCCAAAAAATGGGATGCCAAGAATCTCGCCATCTGGCAAAGGCACGTTCTCCATTTCATCCAGTTCGATAATATGCTGAAATCCCACTTGTTTTAACATCAGTTTCAAGGAGGGATCTTGCAGCGTGCCGGAAGCATTTTTAGGTACGATTATTGTTCCGGTTTTATAGCGTATTTGCAATAAGTGCTCGAGCATAACGTGATCTTGATGCGCATGCGTTAAAATGATGTAGTCAATGTGCTCGGGTAAGTCGTCATAAGTAAAGCGCTCAGTATCCGTTTTATAGCCGTAACTTATCATGGGATCTACCAGAATCGTGGTGTTTTTTGATTCGATTAAGACGCAGGCATGACCAAAATAGCGAATGCGAACTTCATCCCCTGTATAGCGTTTATATTCTTCGTTGACTGGATTTTTTTTATCGGTGAAGAAGGAAAGAAACAGCTCTTTATTCGCGGGGGTGTCTGCAAAGTGGCGAACAAAAAAAGACAACAATTGTTCTTGAGTCATTCCCTGCTCTCTGCTAGAGAACAGCAGATCCAGTTCTTTACTTTTAAAAGGAATATTCCAAACCAGTTCTTGATCGAAAGATAGGCGCGGTGTGCTGAGCACAAAAGAGCGTTGATCGCTTGTTAAAGTCGATAGCAAAATGGATTGAGCCTGTTCATTATAAAAAGGGCTACGATATAAAAGCCCTTCAATGATCCGAAAATTCGGATGGTTATTCAGATCATAAACCAGCTCCACATAACCTTTTAGTATCTCAGGTATCTCCGGGTAATAGCTAAGCAAAGAATGGCCATTAGCTTGTTGCAGGAGTTGGTTTAATTGGATAAGACCATTGGCTAATTCAAGCAGTTCACTATCTTGCATGCTTTCCAGATAAGCTTTTACTTCGGGAACCCTGTTTTGGCCATTAAAATCCATAAAGGGACCACCACGCATGTTGGGATCACGCACTGCGTTTTCATGCATTTTCGGCATTTGGATGTATGAGCGCAGCATACTCATATGCGATTTTAAAGTAATTAAAGCCAGTGTTGCTGGAGAAATTAACATCGGCCATGCATACCAACGATGGATTAGGGGCTCGGCTATCGTGTTGGATTTTAAATAGTAAAGGGTCATTATAATTCACTCCCGTCTAATAATAGCTCTTCATCAAAAGAAACCTTTGTTATTGGTGTTTGATGTTTTGCGGTACAAAAATTTAAAAATTGACTAAACGTTGGGTATTGATATAAATGCACGACCTGTACTTCAGCTCTGAGCACTTCGGGTAAGAGATCGATGAAATGAATTGCTGATAAAGAATGTCCGCCTTGATTAAAAAAGTGCGCAGCATCGTTATTGGGTTCCGCTCCTAATGCTTGTTTCCATGCTTTTTTGATCTGAGCACGGAGATCTTGGGATTCGTGAACGGATTCAGCATTCGATGTTGCAGGTGCTGCTGGTGTTTTGGGTCGTTCAAGCCAATAGCGTTTTAAATCCCAGCTGTATGTAGGCAATGGAATTCGTCGGTGTTGCTCTTTATATTGTAACGAGAAGCCCTGTTGCCACAAAAAGCCTAAAGTTTTTTGTTGTTGTACCCTATCATCGTGCGCATCAAAAGGATGGCGTAGAGTATTGGTTACCTGGTTAATGCCTTGTTGGGTGACGAAACTGTACAAAGTTCGTCCCGGTCCTACTTCAAGGAATAATGGTGCCCCTTGTTGCTGAAGCAGCTCTATTCCTTGTTTAAATTTCACACTTTGCCTTAATTGACTTACCCAGTAATCGACGGAACAGGCTTCTTCATTGCTCAACCAGGTTCCGGTCACATTACTGATCATCGGAATAGTTGGTGCGCTGCGTTTAACCGAAGCGACTTCCTGCCTAAAGGCATCCAGTATTGGATCTAGCATGCGAGAGTGGAAGGCATGAGAGGTATGTAGTCGTTGGAAATGCAGTTGACGTTCTTGCAACTGATGTTCTATTAGAGTCATCGCTTCATCCGTACCAGCAATAACGGTGTTGATTGGCGAATTTTCCAAAGCAATGTCTACCGAATCAGGGAGCCAGCTGCGCAACGTATTGGCTGATGCATGCACTGCAATCATCGTTCCTTTAGGCAAGCTTTGCACCAGGCGCCCACGCAAAGCAATTAAACGAGCAACCTCAGATAAAGTAAACACACCAGCTAAAGTCGCTGCGACGTATTCGCCTATACTATGCCCAAGTAGCGCTTTGGGTTTTAATCCTTTGGCAATCAATGATTGCGCTAAAGCGTATTCAATAGCAAATAAAGCGGGTTGTGCTACAGCAGTTTGCTGCAATTGCAGCGCGCTGGCTTCGTTTTCTTCTTGCGGATGGATGCAGGCTCGCAGATCATAGCTTAGATAAGGAGAAAATGCCTCGATGACAGCATCAAAGGCTTGAGCAAAATCAGGGTCTGCACACAAGCCTCGTCCCATGCCAGGATATTGTGCGCCTTGGCCTGAGAACATAAAAACTAAAGCAGGTGCTTGTGCGACAGGCTTGATAGTTGATACGTCGATTGATTGTGCTTGTTCAATCCACTGTTCCAGATCTTCTGCAACGATACAGGCTCTGTACGACATCGCCTCCCTGCCTACTCGCAAGGTATAAGCCATGTCTTGCATGGATGTTTCAGGATGGCGTAAGCAGTGTTCGATAAGGTGGTTGATATTGTTTTGCAAGGCAGTGCGAGTCCGTCCCGATATCATTGATAAAACAGGTTGTGTGGTAGCTTTTGGAGCTTTGTATTGGGGAGCCTCTTGCAAAATTACATGCGCATTGGTCCCACCTACGCCAAAAGCACTGACACCAACACAGCGTGGTAAATGGTTATCTGGCCAGGCACGTACTGCGGTATTAATATAAAAAGGGCTCTTTTCCAATGATATTTTCGGATTAAGTTCGGAGAAATTCAAAGAAGGGGGGATTTTGCCATGGTAGAGTGCCAGGCTGGCTCTGAGAAGGCTCGCAATGCCTGCGGCAACATCCAGGTGACCTATATTGCTTTTTAATGAGACCAAAGCACAGTGTTGTTCTTGCATGTCATAAGGAGCAAAGGCTTTTTTTAAGGCAGCTATCTCGATAGGATCGCCTAGAATAGTACCGGTACCATGCGTTTCAATATAGGCAATAGAACAAGGGTCTACTTCGGCCATATTCAAGGCCTCTTGAATTACTGCGCTTTGCTGGGCTGCATTGGGCGCGGTATAACCCACTTTTTGTGCGCCATCATTATTAATTGCTGAGCCACGAATGACGGAGTAAATGGTATCGCCATCACGTAGAGCATCACCTAATAATTTTAATACGACTGTACCCACCCCATTACTTTTTATCGTTCCCTGTGCTTTTTTATCGAAAGCATAACAGTGACCATCAGCTGAACCAATCATTTCTTTACGGTATAAATAACCTTGCTCTTGAGGAATGCTAATAGAGACACCACCCGCCAGTGCCATATCACATTCACCATTTAGTAAACTTTGCACGGCATAATGTACGCAGACCAAAGAACTCGAACAACCGGTCTGAACCGTGACGCTGGGACCTTTTAAATTAAATAAATAGGAGATACGTGTGGCAAGAAAATCTTTATCATTGGCTAGCAAAACCTGATATTCATCCAGCAAGGGGAGACAGTCGGGATTCCCTAAAATCTGGTGGATTAAATACAAGCTCATGCCGGTACTGGCAAATACCCCGACCCGTTTTTGTATCTGCCTGGGGGCATAGCCCGCATGCTCTAGAGCTTCCCAGGCACAGAGCAATAACATGCGATGCTGCGGATCAAGCAGGGTTGCCTCCTGTTCGGACAAAGAAAAAAATTCAGCGTCAAATAAATCAATATGTTCTAAAATTCCTTTGACGCGAATGTAATCTGGATGAGTTAACAAGCCTTCATTGACCCCCGCAGCCCTTAATTCTTCTAATGAAAAATGATGCAACGATTCCTTGTACTCACAAGAATTAAGCCATAATTGTTGAGGTGATGAGGCTCCGGGAAAACGGCCGCCAAGACCAATCACTGCAATATCTTCTTCTCGATGCATCATCACTCCACTTCAATCAAATCACGAGCCATTTTTCGTTTATCACGCAAGGAAACACGTTTTTGTTGAGGTGCTGTGGCTGTGCTCACCTCGTTGTCAACGGTTAAATAGGACACCAGTGCGCGAATCGTCGGATATTGGAACAAGGTGACTATCTCCAGTTGGCGTAGTATGTCGTCTTGTCCTTTAAAGGCCTCTTGTAAGCGTTCCAATACAAGGATTAATTTTAATGAATTGCCTCCAACTTCAAAAAAATTATCATCCTGAGTCACTTGTTGGTGCTCTAATATGTCACACCATATTTGCGTTATCTGAGTGGCTATTTCATTATTAATTGGCTCTTGCTGTACTACCGTAGCATTGTTGGTCGCCGGATTCCATTTCGGTAGCTCCGCCTTGTCCACTTTGCCATTACTATTCAATGGATAAGAATCCAAAACAAAGATCCCATCGGGTAACATATAATCCGGTAATCGATGAGCCAACTGGCGTCTGACCGATGCAGTATCACAAATGGTACCTGGCTTGACGAGTACATAGGCCACCAGCATTTGTTCTGGTTTTTGCAGCACCAGAACCGCATCTAAAATGTCGTTTAAATCACGCAGAGCCTGTTCTATTTCCGATAGTTCAATGCGATGACCGCGTAGCTTAACCTGATTATCAACGCGTCCTACAAATTTAATCAGCCCCTCATCGTCATAAAAACACACATCACCGGTGCGATACAGTTTGTTTGTAGCTAATTCAGGAAAGGGATTGTCGATAAATTGGGTTTGCGTTAACTGTGCCTGATTCAAATAACCTTTAGCTAAGCCTGGACCGCCAAGATAGAGCTCTCCTTTCACCTGCTTAGGGCAAATCTGTAGTTGCGGATTAAGAATAACTGCGCAGGTATTACTGATAGCGCGCCCCAGCGGTAAAGTGGATGCTGGATTAAAATCATCAGGAATCAAGTACGATAAGGCGTAAGTTGTACACTCGGTTGGTCCATAAATATTGCTTAAAGCACACTGAGGAAAGCGAGTCTTGAAGCGTTGAACATGATCAATAGACGCCACCTCACCACCAAAAAGGATTTGTTTTAGCGAGGCCATGGCTTCCAGTTTGTGTTCTACCAATAAATTAAATAATTGAGTCGTCACAAAGAGAGTGGTAATTTTGTAGTCCATTAAATATTGAGCCATTTTACCCAGCTCTGGCACGCCATGAGGCATTAAGACTAGCGACGCTCCGTTTAGTAAACTGCCCCATATATCAAAAGTTGATCCGTCAAAGGCTAGAGGACTTACTTGTAATAAACGCTGCTCTTCATTTAAAAGTACATAGTCAGGTTCATGTACCAAACGAATGACACCAGCCTGAGTTGCCATTACGCCTTTCGGTTGACCTGTCGAACCGGAGGTATAAACCACATAACAGACATCTTCTGCTGTGGTTTCGATGACGTCCATAGTCATAGGATAGCTGTTTAGTGATTCTTGAATCTCGTCTAACTGGATTAAGAACAACATAGGTGACAGCGGAAGTTTATCGGAAGATCTGGTATTGGTGAGGATTAAATTAAGCGCTGAATCCTGAATAACGTAATCCAATCGTTCTGTTGGCCATGCGGGATCCATCGGTACATAGTAACCACCCGATTTTACTATGGCGAGCATGCTCACTATCGCGTCCACATCACGCTCTAAAAGCAAACCAACAGGTGTTGAAGCTTGCACTCCATAACTGACTAATAGATTGGCTAATTGATTCACTCTCTCGTTTAATTCTTTATAAGATAAACTAAGCTCAGGCGTCATGAGCGCAATTTTATCGAGATAGCGATGAACCATCTGTTCAAAACAGGCAGCCAGAGTAGTTGGCACCGGAAGGGCGTGGCTGGTTTGGTTTAGTTCAGTCAAATAATAATGACGCTCTTGTAACGATAAAAGAGGCATAGTGCCTACTGCATGATTTAGATGCTCTTGGAATGAAGTGAGAATAATAGAATAATGCTGAATCATCTGCTCGATGGTACGGCTCTCGAAGAGATCGGTATTATACTCTACTATAGAAACCAATTTATCAGCGCGTTCGACCAAAGAAATCGTCAAATCAAATTTGGCTATATTGCGATCGAACTCATGGACATCGAGGCTTAAACCATTCAATTCTAAATTCGTATCCAGCGCATTTTGCAAGCTGAACAAGACCTGAAAGAAAGGATGACGATTTAACTGACGTTGCGGCTTTAAGGTGTCTACCAGTTTATCAAAGGGTACTTGTTGATGTTCCAGGCTCTCCAATACGGTTTGACGCACTTGTTGCAATAGCTCGTGCACCATCATGGTGGACGTGACATGATGACGCGTCACCAGTGAGTTAACAAAGAAACCTAAGGAGTTGCTGAGCTCATCCATGGGGCGGTTAGCGGATAAAATACCAAGACAAAAGTCTTCTTGCTGACCATAGCGATAAAGTAAAATATCAAAAGCGGCCAGGAGCACCATAAACAAAGAGCAACCTTGGTTATTAGCCACTGATTTTAGTTGATCAACTACTGCTGATGACAGTTCCCACTGATAAAAAGAGCCCTTATAGGTTTGCAGTTCGCCACGTGGTCTGTCATAGGGCAGCGCAATCGTATCCGGTGCATCTAATAAACGTTCACGCCAATAGCTCAGATCATTTTGCAATGACTGCTCTCGTTGCCAACAACTAAAATCGGCATATTGAACAGGAGTCGGCAACGAGGGAAGTGGCGTATTATTTTTGTAGGCATTATAAAGTAAGGATAACTCCTGCATCAGTATGTTTAGCGACCAGGCATCCGAGGCTATATGGTGCTGAGTGACCATTAAAATGCATTCTGCAGGGTTTAGTACAAAGACCTTCATTCGAATCATTAAATCTTTTGTCAAATCGAAAGATTGGTTTGCTTCCGTCTGCAAAAGCCGCTTTAATTCAACAGGATCAGCTACTTGCTCGACCGGAATATGGACAGCATAATCCTCAGCGATCTGCTGAGTTAATTGGTGATTTACCATTGCATAGGTTGTTCTTAAAATTTCATGCCGTTTTACTATCGTTCGCACACTTTCTTCCAGGGCAGAAATATGAAGTTCGCCCTTAATCTCGATAACTATGGGAATATTAGAAATCGGCAGGTTTTTTTCCGCATGCTGCAGATACCATAGACGCTCTTGTCCATAGGACAAAGGAATATTTATCGGTCTTGCAACAGGGAGCCATCCTGTAGCTTGCGGTTTTTGTTTTGCTCGTTCGGCAATGAGACGCGCTTGTTCGGCTAGCGTTGGATAACGGAATAACTCTTCCAAATACAGCTCAATGGCATACTGCGCTTTTATTTTTGCTAGCAAACGTGCGGCTAGTAACGAATGACCACCAACATAGAAAAAATGTGTCTCTTTGTTTAGTGAGGCTTCGGGTAAAAGAGTTTGCCATATTTGTGCCAGTTCACGTTCCAGTTCACTTAGGCATTCTGGTGACTCAGCTCTAACTGTCAGTAAAGGTTCGGGTAGGGCGGCGCGATCAATTTTTCCATTGGCATTTAAGGGAAAGGCATCGAGAACGGTAAGCCACTTCGGTACCATATAATCGGGTAGGCGTTCTGCCAACCACTTGCGAAGCTCATCAACTGGAGGAGCGCTTGGATTGTTCAGCGTATAATAACCTGCCAAAGCCTGTTCTTGTTGATTCACAGTAACTGCCATCACATAAGCTTGTTGTATATCGGAATGGGATTGCAACGTATTGATAATTTCATCCAATTCGATTCTAAAGCCATGAATTTTCATTTGCTGATCAATACGGCCTAAGTATTCATATTCATTATTATGATTTAAACGAGCTAAATCGCCTGTTCGGTAGGCAGGAATTAATTGTCCATCAATATCTAAAGTGACATAGCGCTGCCTGGTTTCTTCAGGTTTTTGACAGTAACCTTGCGTGACGCCAGGCCCTGCGAGATAGATCTCGCCTCGGGCTAAACGTGGTGTGGGCAGTTGGTGTTTATCAAGAAGATATAAGGTCGTTTTGCTTATTGCTTGGCCAATGGGAACCATAACACGATCAACCTGTGCGGATGCTAAATACCAGGTTGAATAAGTCGTGGTTTCAGAAGGGCCATATAAATTATACACACGAGAGACTTGGGTTGTTTGGTATAATTCATCGACAAGATTTTGTTCTAATGCCTCACCTGCCAGATTGATGGTTTCTACTGAGTCAGGAATAGCAGTATGGGCAAGCAAGGCGCGTGCTGCAGAAGGTACGGTATTGATTAAAGAAATAGGTAACGGAGGGCATTGATCAATAAGAGTCAATGCATTTTCCACTAAAACGACGCAACCGCCTGCAACTAAGGGAACAAACATTTCAAAAATCGACAAATCAAAGCATACCGCAGTCGATGCAAGCGTGTAACTCAATGTGTTTTGGTCAAAAAAGGAGATTGCCCACTCAATCAAAGACAGAACATTACCTTGGGATATCATGACGCCTTTTGGCGCTCCTGTAGAACCTGAGGTATAGATAATATAAGCCAGATCGTCTACGCCAGCAGGAGAAGAGGGCAGGCTTGCCTGGTCTTCGACAAGCATCTGGCTGTAAGGCGACAAAAGTACGGTCTGCTCGTAAGCTTCCTCAGCAATCAAATAGTGGCATTGGCTGTTTTCAATGATGCTTTGATTTCTTATTCGCGGATTACGAGGATACAAAGGCACGTACACAGCACCTATCGAAAATATAGCCAAAATAGCGACTATTAAATGGCTCGTTCTGGGTAAAAGAACGCCGATACGATCCTCAGCCTGTACTCCTTGGGATATCAAATATTGACGATAAGACGCTATTTCGCGCGCCAATTCACCATAAGTTAACTGGCGATCGCAGGCCCATAACGCCATTGAAGATGAGTAGTGTGTAAAACTGGTTTGGAGCAAATTCCATAAATTACTGTGCTTCATACTCACCCCTTAATGTTGATTCAGTTGTACACTGCTTTACTTGTTTTTGCCGCAGCAATTTATCGATATAGGCTGAGAAAGTAGCCAATTCAGGCAGTTCATAAAGATTCATTACATGGGCTTTGACACCATAATGTTCGAGAAGTTTTGTCATAAACTGCACTGCTGATAAAGAATGTCCGCCTAAGGTAAAGAAATTATGTTGCCGACCTACGGCGTTAATCCCCAATAAATGAGCCCATTGTTTGGCAATCCACTGTTCAACAGGCGTTTGGGGCTGATCTTCATCACTCAAGATACATGTGTTTTTTACCTCCAGATCTAAATCTTTCGCTAAATCATGAATGGAGGCCACCCGGTTCCAATTCAGTAACACATCATCCATATCAATAGTTGAAATCACTAGCCTTGGACCAAATTGATGAGTGAGCAAGCGATTATAGACTTCATTGACTTCGGCATCGTTCATGCGATTTCGTTTGTGTTCGGTACTTAAATCAGCAAACTGTGGCACCACATTCACTTTTAAAGGTCTATCCATGTTGATAGCACCCCAATTGATACTTAAAATCGGCTGACCGGTCTGCGCGGCATAATATTCAGCCAAATAATCAACAAAAGTATTGGCTGCGGTATTATCCAATTGTCCTAAACCACCAATAATTGCATTCATGCTGGAGCAGAGAATCATAAAATCAAGTGGTTTGTCTGCGAACAATTCGCATAAGTGATAACTACCATATACTTTAGCCTGATAACTTTCATATAAAGAATCAGCCGTTTTCATGGCAATGATTCCATTCACCGTTTCTCCAGCTGCATGAATTACACCGTTAATAGGCCCTAAGTCCGATTCGATGTGAGTGATGACGTTGTTCATATTGTCTTTGTTGCTCACGTCACCGACATAAATCTGAACCAGGCATCCTCGTTCTCTTATCCTTTGTAAGCGCTCAAGGTTAAGCCGAGTCGGATGATCCGGTTCATATTGAGCACATTGAGTTGCCCAATCAGCTGGATGGGGCATAGGCGTTCGTGTCAAGAGTGCCAATTTTATTTGTGGGAATTGTGAAAAATAGTCGGCAATGTCCAGACCTAATTGACCTAAACCACCTGTTATCAGAATCACTTTGCTCTCTTGAACTGCAAATGGTGATTTTGCCTGAGCATGTATTGGCGTACGTACATAAGTTCTGATCCAGCGTGTCATGCCGCGCAACACAATTTCTTCTTGATCGTACTGGTTTTTTGCTAACTCCTGCACTACTTGTCTGAATTGTCGTGAGCTATATTGAGGGTGATCCACATAATCGATATCAATAAGTTGTGCTTGTACAGTGAGGTATTCCTTGGGTATGACTTTGACCGCGGCCAGAACAGGTACTTTGTGGGGCTCATGCAAACCTTCTGCAATACGATTCAGACGATTGGTTAAAAGAGTTAATTTTAAGGGGGTATCCTGAAGAACTTGCTCCCAGGCTTGCATCAGATAAATACAGCTTAACAGACCGTAAGGTTGATGGGTGTTAAACGATTCAATGGTTGAAGGGCTTCGGGTTGGCGTTAGTGTCAAACCGTGGAGGAAGTATTGTGGTATCAGCTCTTCTTTTTGTAACGCTTGTAACATTTTTTTATAGTCGCTAGCCTGCATGAGATCAATTTGATAAGTGCTTTGGTTTATGACTTCAAATGAAGATCCCGTATAGATTTTAATGATGTGTTTAAAACCTTTTAACGCATCCCACTGTATCAGTGTTTCTGTTGCTTTTGTAATCAAAACAGCAATCGTACTGGTCTGCGTGTTTGTCAATTCAGTGGATAGCGTCTGAGGCTTCCAGCTAGGCTGATAAAACCAATCTGCTACTGGAAGTTTGGTTGCACGGTTTTCCTGATGCTTTTCTATCCAATAGCGATTCCGTTCAAAAGGATAGCCCGACAAATGCACCATGGTAGGCTTGTAGTTCAGGTAGTGTGAATTCCAGTCCATTTGATGACCAAGAAGCCACTGTTCTGCACTTTGAGCCAAATCCTGTTTGGAACATTGTTCTACAGGAAGAAGAGTGGTTCTGTCTAAAAGTTGCTCACAAGAGTGGATGGTGTAAGTTTTTTGTTTTATGGCAGTTACCGCGTCATCGAGACTAGTGACAACCAGGGCTGTACGATAACGAAAATGAGCGCGTCCTTCTTGCAGTGTTCGAGCTATAGCATGCAAAGAACTGGAAGATGGGGGGCATTCAGCAAAATGTCTTAATTTTTCTTGTAAAGCGGATTCGGTTTTGGCTGAAAAAAGAAGCAACGCAGGTGTTGATGGTGGAACTTGTCGTTCTACGGCTTGATATTGCTGCAGCACCACATGAGCATTGGTACCGCCAATACCAAAACAACTCACTCCAGCAATACAGGCTTCCTGAAGTTCTTGTAAAGAAGAATTCACGTAAAAGGCAGAAGCATCCCAGTCAAAGACTTTGGTTGGTTCCTTATGATGCAATGTTGGCGGGAGTAGCTGATGATGAAGAGCCAAGGTTGTTTTGATAAATCCAGCAACACCTGATGCCACATCAAGATGTCCTATATTAGATTTGAGTGAACCTATAGCGCAGGATTTAGGACCGGGCATTTGCTCCGCAAACACCTGTTGCAGGGCGCTTAGTTCAACCGGATCGCCCAATTGTGTGCCTGTACCATGAGTTTCTACATAATGCACTTGATCGGGCGTAATGTTCGCATTGGCCTGTGCTGATAAAATAACGTCAATCTGCCCGTCAACGCCTGGTGCCGCATAGCCGGCTTTTTGATGACCATCATTATTCGTTGCGCTGCCTCTAATCACCGCATAAATCGGATTGCCATCTTCTAAGGCATCACTTAATCTTTTGAGTACCACAACTCCTAAACCGTTGCTAAAAATAGTGCCCTGGGCTTGATTAGAAAAAGGGCGACAATGCCCGTCAGGAGACAAGATACCATCAACGCTGTGCAAATAGCCTTTTTGTGGCGTTGTAATTGAAACGCCACCGGCAATAGCGGCATCGATTTGATAGGTTAATAAATGCTGGCAGGCTTCATGAATAGCGACTAAGGAAGTAGAACAAGCGGTTTGAATATTCAGTGCCGGACCACGACAATTGAGCTGATAAGCAATCCGCGTGGCCAAATAGTCAGCGCCATTACTAAATAATATTTGTTGTATCTCGTCTGAATCAGTAATACCAGGATGAGATAAAATATTATTGAGCAAATAAGTGTTCAGGCTGCTTCCGGCAAAGACGCCCAAGGCTCCTTCATAATCAAGCGGGTTAATCGCCGCATCTTCACAAGCTAGCCAGGCATGTTCTAACATCTTTCTTTGTTGCGGATCGATCAATGCTGCTTCGCGCGGAGAATAACCAAAAAAATGTGCGTCAAAAAATTCAATGTCCTGCACTATACCCGCGCGTGGAACGTAGTTTTCTTTATTGCGCTCAGTAGGAGATACCCCGGCGGCGTTCAGTTGTTCCTCTGATAATGTGCATAAGGTTTCCTTGCCCTGAATGAGATTTTGCCAAAACTCCTGAATGTTTTTTGCCCCAGGAAATTCACCAGATAATCCGACCACTGCAATGTGTAATTCATTATGAGACATAGTGCTGCCTTATGTTTTTATTCTTTGGAATACGCTGCCAAGGCAGCTCGCTGTTTTTCTGCCCGCTCTCTGACTTTAGATAAACGGTTGTTCTGTTTTACTGGATTGGGACTTATTTTTTTCGCCAATTGTTCAATCGTACCGGCAGCAAATAAATCCATGATCGTGCAAGCATGTTGAAAAGTGCTTTGTATGTTCCGGATCAATTCAAAGGCCAGTAAAGAGTCTCCCCCAGCTTCAAAAAAATTATCTTGTATGCCTATGGGCGTAACGCCGATTAAAGACTCCCAAATATCAATCAATTGTTGCTGAACCACAGTCGATGCCTTGACATACTCACTTCTTAGTGTAGGTCGGGGATGCAATTGATTTTTAATTGGTGCTTTGGCTTTTTTTCCATCACTGTAAAGCCATTGCTTTATTCGAGTGGACAAATCGACGGTAGAAACCAGTAATTGTTGCCAATCATTTTGACTAAAGGCCTGACGCAACAAAGTTAAGCCTTCCTCTGGTGTAATTGCCAGTTTATCCAAAGAAGCACCTAAGGCACTGTTTTGCACTTTATCTGCTTCTTTGAGATGAAAATTCCAAGCATCCCAATTCATAATGCGCCAGTCTGGATGGTATTTTTTTACATAAGCATCCAGTAGATTGTGTACACTGGCATAGGCTGCAAGTCCTATCCCGGCAAGTACGGAGGAGATGGACGAAATGATCAGGCAATCGGGGATAGAGAATTCATTCATCACCTGCGCAATCACTTCCAAACCACGTAATTTCGGTTGGAAAAGCTGCTTGCAGTGTGCTGCTGTCAATTCAGACAGGACTTTGTAATGCATATCACTACCTGCTCCGGCTATATGCACGATACCATCGATAGTCCCTATGGTTTCACAAACCTGTTGTACTTCCTGTCTTGATGTAATATCCGCTGTAACAGGGATGATGGAATAGCCCTTCGCGCGCCAGCTTATTAGCTGGTGCAGGCGTTTTTTTATGCTCTCAGGTGTCGTACTGTCCTGAATACAAGCTTCCCAATGTTCTTCGCTGGGCACAGCGGTTCTGCCGAGTAAAACCAAGGTGGCTTGATAGTCTTGGGCAAGAAAATCTATATGTACCGAAGCGACATCACCAAATCCACCGGTAATTAGATATGTTCCTCCCTTTTTAAAGTAGGTTGGGGCTTGAACTTCATTCTTTTTTGGATTTTTATATTGCATTTGCCAGCAACGATGATCACGCCAAATTGCATGATCAGATAACTCAGTATCCATCACCGAATTGATGATTTGCTTACATTGTAAATGAGGCTGTTCTTGCGGATCCAAATCAATTATTTTGGTAGCCATATGTGGCATTTCTTGTCGGATACCACGACTAAAGGCAAGAAAAGCATTGAGATGAGGATGGTTGTTGTGACAAAAAAGATCGCTCATTCCATTAACAATGAATACATATTGTTGTACTGAACGAATAAAATGAGGATTAGTAACCCAGTTTATCATCTGTTCAATAGAATTCGGGGTGTCTTCCCATGATCTAGGTGTTCTAGGTGTATCTATCCAATGCAGTACCCGGCAACCGTTCCATTGTTGCATGTCATGTTGCGTTAGAGCAGAGAGCACAAGATAGGGTATCTGTTCATTTTGACAGTGTTGCGCCACCAGCTGCAAAGAAGGATGGTTTGCATCCCCAACGAGCACTACCGGTTGTTTACTCAATGCGGCATGAGCGCACTGTGTTTCTTGCCAGGTTATTTGATACAGCCATTGACTGTAATCGGGGTACTTTTTTTCCTGCGTCTGCACCGTAGAGGCTACATTTTGTTTTTGTAACCAATAAGAGCTTAACTGCAACGGCGTCGGTGGTAATATGACTTTTTGAACGGTGTCCACATAAGCTTTCGACCAATCAATGATGGCTCCAGCTAACCAAGCCGAATTAAGCGCTGTGCGGTCGAGTTCTGATGTGAAATCAAAAGAAATTTGTTCTTTGCATTCCCTAAACTCGGTTATGGAGATGTTTGTTAATTTGGTTATTAAATCGTCAATAGATGACGCTTGTGTACTGTAACGAAAAGCCTCTTGTTTGCGTCCTGTTTGCAAGGTATAGGCTAAACGAGTAAGACTGATGGATGGATTTTTTTGTAAAAAAGCAGCCAGGCAACGTATCCATGCGAGCAGGCGATCTGCCGAGGAGGCAGACAAGATGATGAGGGATGATAATGCGTGCTCTGCGATGGTTGATGGAATCGTCGGACTTTCTTCCAGAATGATATGGGCATTGGTTCCACCAAAGCCAAAAGCACTAACTCCGGAGCGACGCGGGGTTGCGCCATTTTTTTCCCACGGCTGAGGCGTGGTGTTAATTTTAAACAAAGTGGGATTACCCACTATACGAGGGTTCCATTGTTTAAAATGAATTTGTGGGGTTAATGTTTTAAAATATAACATCAAGCTGGTTTTAATCAGTCCAATAATTCCCGCTGCCACATCCAAATGACCAATATTCGCTTTGACAGAACCTAGAGTACAAGTCGACACTCGGTTTTGAAACACCTCAGTTAATGCAGCCAGTTCAACGGGATCACCGATAGGTGTTCCGGTACCGTGCGCTTCTACATATTGGATAGATTCCGGATCGGCTTCAGCAATACGCAAGGCTTTGGCTATGACTTGCACTTGTCCTTGCACGCAAGGTGCGGTAAAACTTGCTTTTTCGGCTCCATCATTATTGACGGCGCTTCCTTTTATAACACTGTAAATCGTATCTCCATCCTTAAGGGCCTCAGGTAAACGCTTGAGCAGCAGGACGCCATAACCGCTAGAAAAAACAGTGCCAGCTGCATCATCAGAAAAAGGGCGGCAATGACCATCGGGTGATGCAAAGCCTCCTTCAACGGGTGTATAGCCTTGATTTTGGGGTATGATTAAAGAGATTCCTCCCACCAAAGCCAGATCGCACTGTCGGGTCAGTAAAGCCAATCGAGCCTGATGAACAGCTACTAATGAAGAAGAGCAACCATTTTGAATAGTCATGCTCGGGCCGGTCAAATTCAGGCAATAAGACACCCGAGTTGCCAGACAATCTGGAGAATTACCTAGCAAGGCAGCCTGGTATTGTTGCTGTTCTATGCCTTGTTTGAGTAAGACCTCCGTTAAATAGGCATTATGGCTTGCACAAGCAAAGACCCCTACGGATTGATGAGTAGGGCTTGCATTACCACTGGTATCCAATGCTTGGGCACAAGCTTGTAAAAATAAGCGATGCTGCGGATCCATAAACTCGGCATCACGAGCGGTATAACCAAAAAAGGCTGGATCAAATTGATCAATACCCGCTATAAAGCCACCAGCATTAACCGTGTGTTCTGTTGCTGAGATCTTGCATTCCTCTGGCGTTAATGCGCGTAAACCTTCTTTACCATGAAGCAACATATCCCAGAATTGTTCAATATTTTCGGCGCCAGGAACAGCACAGACCATGCCAATGACAGCTAGATCTCGACTCATTGCATGCACTCCTTGACTGTATTAATACTTAATTGTTTTAAGGTCACAGCAGGAGATGCAGGCAGTTGATTTAGAATAGCAAGCAGATATTGAAGCATTTGTTGCACTGTTTGTTCTTGATATAAATCTGTGCTGAATTCCAGCATTAAATCTAGCTGGTTCAACATCGCATAGGCGTTCAGTGACAGATCAAATTTACTGGTTGGCAAAATACAATAGAGTGTTTTGCATACCCCATCGGCAATAGAAAAAGACTGCTTATCGTTTTCAAATTGGATGAAATTATACAGAATATTAAAAATCTCAGTCCCTTCAATTTGTTTGTGTGCATGTAATTGTTTAACCAGCTCATCAAAAGGCTGATTGGAATGAGCCAAATCTTCAAAAAGGTGTTGTTTCCCTTCTCGTATTTGTTGCTCTATTGTGGCGTCATAATTTATGGTGATGGTATGCAAGCAGGTGTTAACGAACATACCGATCGTTTGCTGCCAGCGCTTATGAGTTCTTCCTGCAACAGGAATACCTAAGGTAATTTCTTCTTGATCACTATAACGAGCCAACATGAATTGAAATGCAAAAAGTACCAGCTGATTCAGAGAGACACCTAAATATTGTGCATACTCGTTCAGTAAAGATACACGTTCGCCACTTATTTGTGCATAACAAGTATTTCCTTGACCTGTACGTGTTACGCTTCTGGGAAAATCGGTAACTATGTCAACCACGAGAGCTTTGTTTGTTAAACGATGCATCCAATAATCAAGCGCTTCATTTGAATGGTGCTGTGTTTTTTCCCAAGCGACAAATTCAGCATATTGGTTCGAAGCGATGACTGCCAACTCAGCTTTTTGTTGTTGTAACATGGAATATTGATGCTGCAACTCCGCCAAAAACAAAGGAATAGACCAACCATCAATAATTAAATGATGAAAACAGAATAATAAATAGTTTTTTTGGGGGGTGTTTAAGAGAGCAACGCGAAACAACGGCGCTGATTCAAGGGTAAATGGTGCTAAAAAAAACTCGCTTAATACCGGATTTTGCGCTACCTCTACCACTTCAGCTAAGTCTATATCCAAGGTTAGGTGATGTATTGTGAGTGAAAGAGCATCCGCATAACGCTGAACTATGGCATCTTCTTCAAAAATAAAATTCGCAGCCAAGACTGAGTGTTTTTGTACCAAATGAGTTAGAGTATGTTCTAGCAGGTTTGAATCCAGCGCTTGTGGCACAGTCATTATCAGGGGCACGTGATATAAATACTGACAATGATTTAATTGATGTAATATCCACAATCGTTGTTGTGCGTGGGATAGTGAGCCAGAATTTTCATCCATCCTGGTTTTGTTCTTTAATTGTCCTTGTAACTTCTCATAAAGCGCTTTTTTTTCATTATCGGTTAATCGATGAAGTTGTTTTTTTACAGCATCCAACATGTTATTACTCTTTACATTAGGTAGCTTAAGGTATTCGGTGTTCATGAGTTTATTGATGACGCTGCGTTACACCAGAGCAACTTTAAATTGGCTTCGTGAAATGAACAAATCAATAATACCCTGAATGGCGTACCGCACAAACCAGGAGCTCATGAATAGGGCGAATTCCTTAATTTATGTTAATATGGCGTAGTCCCCTGGATCATTACACGACGCATAATCCGGATTTCTTTCAATTTTTTTTCCGTGTTGGAATGCAAGGTAGCCGCGTTATCCCAAACGATCAAATCGCCTTGTTGTGGATAATGATCATATCGATACCGTTCCGAAGTCGTATGCTCATAGAGATAATCTAACAGCTTTTTGCTCTCTTCTTCGGGCATATCAAGAATCCGATCAGTATGTGCCCAATTAACAAAGATGGATTTTTGCTGGGTGTAGGGATGGGTACGGATTACGGGATGGATTACATCGGGTTCTATTTCACTGCTCGGAATATGTAATGCATAGCCACGAGCCTGACAACGATTCATTAATTGCTGCCCTGATCCAAATACTGCTTTTTTATCGTCTAATAGAGTTTTTATTGACTCTGGTAAATCCTCATAAGCCTGGACGGTATTGCTAAACAAAGTTTCGCCACCTTCTTGAGGTACGCGTTCAGCATAAAGCATGCTGATACGCGCTGGCTTGGGCAGATAACAGGTGTCGGAGTGCCAAAGCTCAAAAGTTGGCCCGCAATGATCCAGAATTTGAGTATAAGTTGGATCGGTGTTGGCCACATAGGTCAGTTCACGATAGCCCCAAGGAACCTCTTTAGCTGGATGAAGTTCAATCGCACCAAATTGTGAACAAGCCTTTATTTGCTGCTCTAAACTAAATGACTGATCTCGGAACACTAAAACTTTATGCTGATGTATCAAATCATACAATTGTTCAATGTCTTTCTGAGCAAGGTTTTGATTGGCTAAATCAATCCCTCTAATTTCTGCCCCTAAGACCGATGAAAGCGCTTTGATCTCATAATTCATAACAGTTCCTTAAACGTAAACCTGAACATTGTAATTACCAATACCCTTGGCACGATTAGATCGTATCTCTGTAGAGAAGTTATTTTTTATATCTCGCCTTTTCCGTCGATTGCGCATTTGTTTTATTGTCGTTAGATTTTTTTACTTTATTGCTGGGAAATAACAACATAGAGCCGGCTGCAGCAACGCCTCCTTTGGAGTCTGATTTTTTATTCGCAGCGGTAGCTTTTGTTTTTTCACCTGCTTTCTGCGGTTGATCCATGCGGCTCAAAATAGCCTCTTTATAAGCATGCAGCCCTTTCGTATAAGTCTTAACTGCACCATTTTTAACTAACCAGTACGAGTTGGTTGTTTTTTCTAATAAATCCCAGTCATGCGATACTAGAATGATGGCGCCATTAAAAGATTTGATCGCCGAGATTAATGAAGCTCTGGTTTCAAAATCCAAATGGTTGCTAGGTTCATCCATGATAATCAAATGTGGATTTTTAGCTGCTATCATGGCAAAAGCCAGGCGCGTTTTTTCTCCTCCAGACAAAGAACCTACCAATGAGGAACATTGTGCGCGCTTAAAGCCAAAATGCAGGAGGTGATCCAGAATTTGCTCATCGGCTTTCTCTTCCATCATGGTTTTTTGTTGCTGAAAAACGGTCAAGTTATTTTGCATAATGTCAGATTGTTCTTGGCTAAAATAACCTATACTCAATCTGGGGTTGGCGTTTAATCCACCTGTGACTGACACCATTTGTTGCATCAGCATGCGTACCAGAGTTGATTTACCTTCGCCATTTTTACCTAATACCCCGATGCGAGACTTGGTTTGAACCGACAGAGTGACGTTAGACAATATGGGCTGTGAGCCATATAAAGCAGAACAGGATTCCGCATTTATAATGGGATCTTGCAGTGTACTGCATTCTGGAAATTGAATTGGAATGGGCGGTGCTTCGTATTCAATTTCAGGGCGTGCTTCATTAAGATTAGCAATCCAACCTTCGCGAGTGTGGCAAATTCCTGCCCATTTAGGATCACTTTTATGGGCATCGATAAAGCGCTGCTGTTCTGCTATTTTTTTATCCATATTGATATTGGTACTTCTGGCTTGCTCTTTGATAAGATGATACTGTTCATCAAAGGTGTCAAAATTACCGTTGTAGCAGGTAAGTTTTCCATTTTGTAAATGGTAGGTTTTATTTACCACTTCGTTGATCAAAGTCCTGTCATGACTAATCAGAACGAAGGGGCGAGAATAATGTTTGAGGTATTCGGTAAGCCACGTCACCGATGGAAGATCAAGGTGGTTTGTTGGTTCATCAAGAAGTAGTAGATCAGGCTTTTGTAACAAGGCAGAAGCCAGAGCAATACGCATCCGAATGCCGCCCGATAGTTCCCGCATAGGTTGTTCATGTCGTGTCGCGGGTATGCCTAAGCCGATTAAAACCAAAGTGGCTTCTACACCGTAACGTTCGTCCTCTAGCTGGGTAATTTCATCATATAATGCTTCAACCTGACTCCCATCAGCCGTATCAAGTTGGTCATACAAATCCGTAAGCTGTTTGTCTTGATCTTTTAGGTAGTCTAATACGGTTTTATCATCATCAGGCAATTCTTGTTTAACTAGTAAAATTCTTGCATTAGAACTTACAATGCGTCTTCCGGCATCCACACTAAGCTCGCCAGATAAAATATTAAACAGAGTTGATTTACCACATCCATTTCTACCAATTATGGCGATTTTATTCGTGTCGTTAACTGAAAAATTGACATCCCTGAGTAATTGATGTGAGCCTATACTATAATCTACGCTAGTTAATTGAATTATCATTATTTTTTCCATAAATGCATGTAATTACTGCATGCTGTTGTGACGAGATTTTCATGCGATTGTACAAAATATATCTTAATGTGTAAATACTTGTCTTTGATCTTTTGTCTTTGATCTTTTTGTTGGTTAATACTAGAGCTGAATCATCATTAAATCATCAGAATGACGCTCATCGATGGAATCCATTTTACTTTTAAGTTCTGTGCAGATAATTTCCACAGGCATCTCTTTATAAGCGGATAAAATGGCTTGTCCTAATTGAAATCGCTCTGTTTTTTGCTTTAATGACGCAGAACCATAGTTGAGCCATAGTTGACACAGCCAATCCCCTGAGATTTGATTGAGCGCGTAAAAATTAAATAATAATGTGCCTGGAATTGTTAATTGATTCAGTATTGCTAATTGCGCGCGAGATAAGTTGTCTTTGAAAATTAGATTATTAAATTGAACAGATACAGAATAAGATTGGCAAATAAGAAGCAGCAAACATGCAGACATAGCCAAATTACTGGTTTTGTGCAAGGCATGAGGAAGTTGTAGTTCTAATTCAAAAGTTTTTCCCTTGCTGAGTTCATAAAGCTTATAAAGATTGCTTAACAGGGCCTTGCAGCTAGAACTCATCGCATTAAAGCCAAATTCAGCGGATAATACTGCGGCAGGAAAAGTGATGAATGCAGTGAATAGAGAAGCAAGAGTATTAGGTAACACGGAGCTTAGAGCCAGCTGAGTTGCTTTGACATAAGACAAATTAACGGTTTCCGCAAGAACGATACCGATAAATCCGGCAAATATCGCCAGCGTAGTACAGAGGCGAGAATCGGATGGCTTATTGCGTCCCCGTTGGATGATGTAATCCAGCAGGATGCTTTCCTGGCAATTCATTAAGTCACAATTGTACACGGGATTCATGGCGACTTCTTTAAATCCTTGTTCTAATGTGTTTATAAACAAGTCAATCAACTCAAACTCGTGTATTTTATTCCGATCCTGTTTCAGCTGAGTCCAATAAAAACGAGAACTAAAGGCTTGCATAAAGTTGGTAAATTCGAGGAAACCCAAAGTTTGAATAGGTACAGAACTTAGGGTTATAACACTATTAATCAAGGTTGACTCAAGCCCTTGAGTATTATTTTCATTAACTTGCTGGATAAAAAATACTGGTAATGAGGTCAATGCTCCCAAAACAAAAGAAATTACCGTGTTGGCACGGATGTGATCGGAATGTTTGATGTCGTCAGCTAATCGATTAATTGCATACAAATTAATTAATAACCCTGTCAAAAAGCAACTGAGTTCAACGGTTATTGAATTTAGATGATGCTCTTTGGCATATTGTTTACTTGGAGCTAATGTCAGAGCAGCAGCACAAGCGGCCAGAAGGGCTCGAGGTACATAGGAAACTAGAGAAGGCGTTTTTTTCTCTGGGTTAAGATGAGCGCGTGCCTGGCGAATTGGTGCAAAAAATGTGTCGGAGCTCGATGCAAAGCTACTAAATTGGTTATTAGACCAGTCAATTTTTTGATATTGATTCATAAAATTTGGTAAATCCGGTTCTTCTTGTTACTGAAGAGGGTGCATCTGTTTTGATAAAAAGTTGGGTGAAATACAATTTTCCATTATGGTCTCGAGCAATGCCTATTCCTGTAAGATTGTAATGACCAACAATGTTTCTTTTGTGTCCCGGGCTTAATAGCCAATTTTTTACCACATCATGTGCATCTTTATAATTAAAGGCTACATTTTCTGCTGCAGCGCCGGAATTTTTTATTTGTTTTCTGATTGCTTTTACGCGATCTGGAAAATGAGTATGACCAAATGGTTCTTTGTGATTGGCCATTTCAATAGAATGTATTTTTGCTTGGGCTGAAATAGTAGCATCTAATTGCAGCGGGGCTAAATGATGTTGTCTTCTATATGTATTCACATCATCCAATATGCCTTGGACTATAGCTGAATCAGAAGCTGCGGCAACGGTATGAGCGAAAAGAAATGAAAAGATAAATGGAATTAATGAATACATCTTACACCTTGGAGCGAGTTAAATATTAATCGAAAACCCAAGCAATACAGCGTGTAAACTAGGAATATTAGTTAAATTGCCTGTTTTGCTATAAGGGTGAAATGAAAGATAAGGCTCATTGCTAAAAACACCTTGGTACAACAGATTTAAACTGGTTAAGGTCGTTATAGGATAGCCAAGGCCTGCTTGAAATTCTGCTGTTAGCTGAGCAGTGTCTTTTATAGCCTGATTTGTAATTTGCCAGCTTCTATAAGCAATACCGCCTTTTAATTGGGCAAAAAAAGAGCTTCCAGCAATGGGGTCGCTTTTGGCAGTAACCAATAAATCCAGCATAGGGCCTAAATTTGTTTTGATAGGAAACCATTCAATAAGAGCCAATGCATGAGAAGTACGCTCCAGATAAATTTTATTTCCATTTTGAATACCTAATTCCAGGCCCCAAGCCAAGTCACCAGTAAGCATCATGTCATTGCCTAAGGCTAACCGGCCTAAGGTGGTGTTATTGCTGTAATTGTGAATGGATTGGTATTTGCCATTGCCTAGGCTGGCTGTCACAGACCATGGTTGATCTTGAGATATGGGTTCAGGGTAATAACCATCAGCAAATAGTGATTTTGATATTAAAATTGCTATTAGAGTGAATGGTAATTTCATTTTTTATATATCCCTAAACGAAACGTAAGCTAATTTTGAACCTTTGGGATTTTTCTGGCGGAGAGAGAGGGATTCGAACCCTCGATACGTTGCCGTATACACACTTTCCAGGCGTGCGCCTTCGACCGCTCGGCCATCTCTCCATACGCCAAAAGCTTATACTTTTTGTCAAATAAAAGCAATAAAAAATTCTTTATTATGGGGCAAACGCATTTGGTTGGGTGTTTTACAGCCAAATTGTTGGTTTAGATGCGTTTGCTCTGACCGGAGCGCAAGAAAAATAAAATATTTCTATTGCTTCATCTATACTTATAAAAAAAGTCATTTTAGGGGATGTCATGAAGAGTTTGTTTGCCGTCTTACTGCTCACAACTACATCGTGCTGGTCATTTACTTGCTATTTTACGATGGTAAAAACAAATTGCTGGTCTGATTATGACGTGACTGTAGACGTGATGGATGCTAAAGAAGGCAATAAACTGTTTAGTATTACAGTTCCTAAAGGCCAACTTTGGACCAGGCAAACATTTGATTGTAATGAGGGACAAACATTGATGTATGTGGCGCAATTTTCTCCGATATTTTGGGATAAAGATAAGGGAAAAACTTATTCCGCTCAGCGTGTTTGGTTTTTACCCGAGACTATTGCGCCAGGAGCGAGTGCTTGGAATGTGTCTGTTTGCTATCCTAATGATTTTTCTTTGGTGCCCATGCCACCGGAGGCCACCAGTAATTGCCAGTGTGATTTCAAGTCTATACCGGTAATTCCGCCAAAACAACTTCCTTAAGACCGATTCATCAGTCAGCCAACGTGTTAGTTGGCATTTCTCTATATTTTGAATTGCGGTATGATAACATATCACTCTTTAAACGCTGCTTTGCAAGAGGTTTGATCTTTCAAACAAGTGCTGGCCGCTTTAGTGCGGCTTGCTTTGCTTTTGCGTAACAGGCAAGCACGTATACCAGATTAGGAGTATCAACTTGATACCATTAAGAAAAAAAATTGGGCAGTTATTGATTATGGGATTTGATGGGGCTGTGGTTAATGAAGACAGTCTTGTATCTCACTGGTTAAGAAAGGATGGTCTTGGCGGTGTACTTTTGTTTGATAAGGATTGGTCGACAGGGGATTATGGAAAAAATTTACAAAATAGAGAACAAATAAAACTGCTGATACAACAATTGAATGAGTGTGCGCAACAAGTTTTTCCGGAAATGCCTTTACTGACCGCTATTGATTATGAAGGAGGGGCTGTCGATCGATTAAAATCAATCAAAGGCTGTATGACAACTCTTGATGCCCGCGCGTTGGCGAAGCTGGATGAGCAAGAATTAAAAAATCAGCTGGAACAGATGGCTCAAACTTTAAGTACCCTGGGATTTAATTTAAATTTTGCTCCGGTAGTGGATTTAAATCTGAATGAAGAAAAAGGCATTATCGGTAAATTAGACAGAAGCTATTCCGCTAATCCACAAGAGGTTATACGGGTTGCTCGGCAATTTGTTGATGTCTTTGCGCAGCATGGTATTGCCTGTTCATATAAACATTTCCCCGGTCATGGTAGCGCAACAGGAGACACTCATGAGGGCTTTGTAGACGTTACCGAACATTTTAATCATCAGGAATTGATTCCTTATGCAAGCCTTGTTCAGGATAAAGATAAGCCGGTCATGATTATGACTGCTCATGTCATTAATAAAGTACTTGATGAAACAGGTTTGCCCGCCACCTTATCCTATAAAATATTAACTACTGTATTACGAGATACATTAGGTTATGACGGTATAATTATCAGCGATGATTTGCAAATGCAAGCCATTGCGCATCATTATTCATTAGAAGATTCTTTGGCCTTGACGTTTAATGCGGGTGCGGACATGGTCATTTTTGGCAATCAGCTGGGTTTTATCAGTGCAACGGACGTGATAGATTGCATTGAACAACTGGTGCTTTGCAAAAAAATACCCATGCATCGAATAGATGAAGCCTATCAACGAGTTATGCGATTAAAGCAGCATATTAAAAAGAAAGAGCTTGTTATTTGATGACCTTGATTGTACGTAAGCTGTTTTTATAGATACAATAAAGGGGAATTATGATCGCATTGATCTGGTCAATTGTTGATCAATAGTGGTTTTTTTGTTACAATTCATTCTATTTTCCGTTATTTAACCGGGATGGTGTTTTTATGATAATCCTAAAGTACGTTGATCAGGTGTTTAAAAATCATCAAGGTACCGCCTCATGTTGCTGCTGTTGCTCAGTTTCCTGGTAACATTAACTACAATGACAGAGGATTTTCAGTATGTGCGCTAACCATCAACAAAAGAAAAACATTCGTTTAAGTACCCCGGTTATTTATGTCTTAATGATTCTTTCGGGTATTTTATGCGGACTATCAAATATGCCGTTGCTAACTGGCTTGGGCATATTGGTTTCTGATGTGTTTATTAAATTATTTAAGTGCATCAGTTTGCCCATTATTTCTTTGTCTATCATCGTGACTTTGTCTCATTATAAAACTGATGGGAACATGAAAAAAATTTGGCAAAGAACCATACGATATACCTTTTTTACTACTTTGCTTGCTGCTGCGGTAAGTTGTGTTTTGTATTTGGTAATTCAGCCTAATCTGGTTCATGTCGATTTGACCACCAAATTGCATGATGCCTCAACGAACTCCAATTACATGACTTATTTGATGCAGATGATTCCAACTAATCTATTGTCTCCATTTTTAGAGCAGCAGGTAATTAGCGTCTTATTTTTAAGTGTAGGCATTGGTTTTGCGGTGCGGCAAATCCCAGAAGAAGAAGCTCGTAATACATTGGTTTCTTTTTTTCGTGGCGCACATGGTATGTTTTTGGTGATGACACGCTGGATCATTGCCATTATTCCAATAGGCTTGTTTGGATTTATTACTGCCACCGTAGTTCAGCTTCGTTCTGGTACGGATATCAAAGGAATAGGGCAATATTTATTAATTATTGTATTGGCTAATTTAATTCAAGGACTGGTCATTTTGCCTGCTTGGTTAAAAGCCAATGGGATTAATCCGTTTAAGGCGATGCGTGCTATGGGACCTGCTCTGTCCGTGGCTTTTTTTTCCAAGTCTTCAGTTGGTACGCTCCCCATTACGATGAATACTATAGAAAAAAATCTGCAAGTGAAACCGGAGGTTAGTCGTTTTGTTTTGCCTCTTTGCACGAGCATTAATATGAACGGATGTGCCGCATTTATTTTTGCCACAGTGATTTATTTGATGCAAAGTCATGGAGTGAGTATTTCACTAGGAACCATGATTTTATGGATATTCATTGCTACTATAGCCGCTATAGGTAATGCAGGTGTTCCCATGGGCTGCTTTTTTCTAAGTGTTAGCTTGTTATCTAGCATGAATGTGCCTATCACTTTAATGGGCATTATTTTGCCTTTCTACGGTTTAATAGACATGCTAGAAACCGCATTAAATGTCTGGTCAGATGCTTGTGTGACTAAAATTGTTAATGACAAAGTAAATCATAGTGCCAGTGCGCCGATTCAAAGCAGCGTTTTAAGAAAAGAGAAATTGATTACCGAGGTTGAGTTAGGGTAAGCAGACACTTTCCATCATTTATTGCTTTGCCTGATGGAAAGTATCAGTCAGTTCCGTTTCATCGTGCTAGATGATTCGCTTTAAAATGTCGTTTTTATCAATGAAATGATGCTTTAACGCACCTAGAATATGCAAAATAATAAGAGCAATTAAACAATAAGCCACCCATTCATGCACAGAAGAAAAAAGCTTGCTTAATGCTTTGTTTTTTTCTACCAGAGCAGGTAATGTAAATAAACCAAAAAAAGAAGGTGGTTTTCCTGCTGCAGAAGACATAAACCAACCGCTTAAGGGCATTATGATCATGAGCGTATAGAGTAATCCATGTGTAGTTCGAGCTAAAATACGTTCATAAGCTGGTATTAGTAAGGCTGGTCTTTCACTACAGATATGCCACGCTACTCTAACGATGGCAAGAATTAACACCAATATACCAAAGGCTTTGTGCCATCCATAAAGATCATATTGCTGAGCGACATCAGGCATGCTCGTCATATAAAACCCAATGCACAAAAGAGCAATGATTAAGAGGCCCATAACCCAATGAAGCAAGATACTAATCAAGCCAAAACGAGTATTGCTGTTTTTCAATTCCATATGATTTTTCCTTTATGTTGTAGGTTTATTGATAGACTGCATTACAAGAAATCTATTATCTCACCTTAACTACAATTAGCTCCTTGAGCAAGTTAAAAATAAAGAACAGAAATTTAGCCATTAAACGACTCTATGCCTGTTTAAAAATTAGGTTTTAAACAGCGTCCATGCTCATATTGCGAACAATGGTGTTGATAATATTGTTTGATGGGTGATACAAATAAGGGCTCTCCGTCATTCATTAAAAAAATTTTTTCTGGCTCGATCACCGTGTAATTGGAATCTAGCAAAGTACTTTTATAGGCTATGCTCGCTTTAGGAAACAGCCACTTGTCTAATAAAGGCATGATTTTCTCAGGCTCATCACTATAAAAAGACAATTCAATATCAGTAATTAAGTTGTTTTTTAAATCAAAATTGCTTTTGAAATAATGATTGCTTTTGTCTCGTTTGTATTCAATAAACGGCGGAATCGCCGGGTTCTTTTTCCAACCGGCTCTAAAGCTTAAGGAGACAATTACCGCTTTGGCTTCTTCAATAGTGAGTGGTGATCCCAGGATTTCTGAGCCATTGTATTCATTCATGTAATTTCGTAGATAGAGCACGCCGTCATCATTTAAAGGGTCGAAATAACTTTGAATAGAAAATGCAACGGCCATTTGAGTGATGGGGTCGTATTCACAAATAAGAATCGTTGAGAAAATAAATTTATCTTTAGTTATTTTATTGATGAATTTATCCTCAATTTCCTTGTTGACTTGTTCGCAAGAGACTTGCTGATTGTCTATTTTTTCTGTCATTCGGATGATATGAGTTGGTGAGTCTATGCTGCGCTCAAAGGAATGGGCTGATGTTAAATAAAGGTCATCACTGTTAAATAATTTGATTACTACGTTTTGTTTTTGTTGAGAAGGGATGTCAAAAAAAAGTTTCGGCAAGGTGGTTTCTTGCGCAACCACAACAAGCGGGTACAAGAGCAAGCATGCAATACCATACATCCATCTCATATTAAACTCCTTTTAATTTAAATGTACAGGCCCCGTTGTCAGGAAAAACATCCCAAGATCAATAACACCTTGCATTGTTGCTAAGTAATAAAAATTTGGTGATTGGGTCTTTTATTGTCTCTCGGATGCCATTTTGGCCTTTAAGATCTCTTTATTTTCACTTTGGATAAATATTGTCGTATTGTAATTATGGTTCAAGAACTGGAATTTAGTAATTATTTTGTTGATAAATCTCAACAAAGCAGATAAAAAATTGTCACATTAGGACTTTTCACTTAAAATCTATCACAACTTAATTGTGATTAAATGAGAATTTCATGTCCGATTTTTATCAGGATTTTAATACAAGACGAACTTTTGCCATTATTTCTCACCCTGATGCGGGTAAAACAACAGTTACCGAAAAATTATTGTTATTTGGAGGTGCTATTCAGCTTGCTGGCACAGTAAAAGGACGCAAAGCAGACAGGCATGCGACTTCTGACTGGATGGAAATGGAAAAAGAAAGAGGGATTTCTATTACTACTTCTGTGATGCAATTTATTCATAACCAACATGTGATGAATTTATTGGATACACCAGGACATGAGGATTTTTCTGAAGATACTTACCGTACTTTAACTGCGGTTGATTCGGCTTTAATGGTAATTGACGTAGCAAAAGGCGTAGAAGACAGAACGGTGAAACTGATGGAAGTTTGTCGCCTGCGGGATACGCCGATTATGACGTTTATTAATAAATTGGATAGAGAAGGACGTGAGCCTATTGATCTGCTTGATGAGGTAGAGTCCGTCCTGGGTATTCAATGTGCTCCCATTACTTGGCCTGTAGGAATGGGGAAACGATTTAAAGGCATTTATCATCGTTATGAAGACACCGTTTATCTTTATGAAGCTGGAAAAAATGCTCAAAAACAAGAAGCAGTAAAAATTAAAGGATTGCATAATCCTGAATTAGATAAATTATTAGGCGAGAGTGCTCAAGAGTTAAGAGATGAAATGGAATTGGTCAACGGTGCCTCGCATGAGTTTAATATAGAAGACTATTTGGCTGGCAGGTTAACCCCTGTTTATTTTGGTTCTGCAATTAATAATTTTGGGATCAAAGAATTATTAGATGATTTTGTGCGTTATGCACCTGGACCACAAGCTCGTGATGCCCAACAAAGGGAAGTTGCGCCTTCTGAATCGAATTTTTCTGGCTTTGTTTTTAAAATTCAAGCCAACATGGATCCAAAACATAGAGACAGAATTGCTTTTTTACGTGTCTGTTCAGGAACTTATAGAAAAGGAATGAAGTTAAATCATTTGCGTTTAGGTAAAGAGGTACAAATTGCGAATGCACTGACTTTTATGGCTGGAGATCGCTCGCATACTGAAACTGCTTTGGCAGGAGATATTATTGGCTTGCACAATCATGGGACTATCCGTATAGGTGATACTTTTACTCAAGGTGAACTGTTAAAATTTACAGGCATTCCTAATTTTGCACCAGAATTATTTCGGTTAGTGAGATTAAAAGATCCATTAAAGAGTAAAGCTTTGTTAAAGGGGCTTATTGAATTGTCTGAAGAAGGCGCAACGCAAGTATTCAGGCCATTGAACAGCAATCAATTAATTTTAGGTGCAGTAGGTGTATTGCAATTTGATGTGGTTGCTCATCGTCTAAAGCATGAATACAAAGTAGATTGTGTTTATGAATCGGTTAATGTGTCTTGTGCTCGCTGGATTTATGCAGAAGACGACAAAGCTTTAGAGGAGCTTAAACAAAAAGCATTTGATTATTTAGCCTTGGATGGAAGTGATACATTAATGTATTTGGCTCCAACACGGGTTAATTTAAATATGGCGCAAGAGCGTTATCCTAAGATTAAATTTTGTGCTACGAGAGAGCACTGATGAGAATATTAGATCAATATAAAAGAAAGTTAACACGGGCTATTAGAAAAATAAACATTGCCTATTTAACTGGGGAGGCAATAGTTGTTGAAAATGGGCTATTGAACGACCGCGTGATAATGAGTAGTCCTTCTCGTAATATAGGTCAAATGTTTTTTAAGCCCTATCAATCCAAGAAAGAATTTATTTATTGCGCAAGAAACACGTTGTATCCGCTGGGTATTTTTATGCTGGGAGCAAACTGTCTCATTGGCTGTGGATTAATGAGTGGATTATGCTTGGGAGTTGCTCTCTATTGCGAATCACAAGGCGCATATAGAGTGGCTTTTAAAGTATTAGAATATGCAGTTGATCTGATGGCCGGTTGCTTGCAGTTGTGCGTAGACTTGGCTGTTTTTCCATTATCAGCGCTTATATTGATGACTCGCATGATGTCAACAGGACTTAATGAGCTTTTGGACTCTCTTGATGGGGAGGAAAAAGAGATGTTGAGGGCTGCTTTTTAAAAAATGGCATGAGGTAGCCGGGTTATAATCATACTATTCAAAGAGGTAGCTTCCACAATTCATTGCTCATCATCCTTAGTGATGATATGTGGGAGTTACCTCTTTGCAAAAGATGAGCTTACATATAATGGCTAGTCTTTAGCCACCGATGCAAGTAGCTTTCACAGCATGCAAGCCTTCATTGGTAATACTGACTTGAGCACCTGGGTCGGCATTGATTTTCAAGGTTTCACCATGATGAATGGTTAGACGCAAGGTATCGCCTTTAATCCATGGAATGTCATTTAATTTTCCTTTTTTAGTTAGTGCTACTGCATGAAGTACATTGTTATCGTCTTCTGTAGAAATCTTGCAGTTGGCTTCTACTGGCCAAAACATATAATTAGAAAAAACCTGAGCTTCATTAGGTTGTAATTCATATTCAATAGTGGCCCATGATTGTAAAGAGTTGTTGATGGTGACTGCCATGCAGGGAGTGGATATTGCTGTTGCAGAAAGAATAGCTAAAGCCAATTTTTTAAACATTAAAGCGCTCCATTGATAATAAAATGTACCAATATACAGTTATTCTTGTTTTTTGGCAAATTTAAAATCACCATGGAATGGTTTCCTCCGTACAGGAGCAAAATAATCTGTCCTGTACGAAGATGGTTTGCATCGCTTGACTATGGGCTTATGGACGGTCAGTAGTGGCCAATCAGAAATGTTTGCCCGCCTGGCGCGGGCATGACCGGTTTTTTGGTCATGCACAGAGCACCTGACTTTTCCTACTGTATTATTCAAAATACGGTGAACAGGTATTTTAACGCGTGGCCTAGTGTTCTATTGAACCAGATACCGCATGATATCCTGCATCGACATGAATGACTTCACCGGTAATGCCCGAGGCCAGATGAGAACAAAGAAAAGCCGCTGTATTACCTACTTCTTCTGCAGTAACATTTCGCTGTAAAGGAGTCGTTTGAGCATAAGCAGTTTGTATTTTTCTAAAATCTTTAATGCCTGCTGCCGCCAAGGTTTTAATAGGGCCTGCAGAAATGGCATTAACACGCAACCCACGAGGACCCAAACTGGCCGCAAGGTATCTAACTGTTGCTTCCAGGCTTGCTTTGGCAATTCCCATTACATTGTAATTAGGAACGGCTTTTTCAGCCCCATAATAGCTAAGGGTCAAAATAGAACCTTGGGTATTTTCCATCATGGGTAAGGCGGCTTTTGCCAAGCCCACTAGACTATATGCACTGATATCATGAGCTATTTTAAAACCTTCTCTGTTCGCAGAGGTAATAAAATCACCACTAATTTGATCCGCAGGAGCAAAAGCAACAGAATGGACTAAAATATCCAGCTGATTCCAGTGCGCGCCTAAATAGGTAAACAAAGCCTCAATGTCTTTGTCATGCGCGACATCACAAGGGCAAATGAGTTTAGAGTTAAATTCAGCCGCCATGGTTTCAACGCGAGATTTGAGTTTTTCATTTTGATAAGTAAATGCCAATTCAGCGCCTTGTTCATGCATGGCCTTGGCAATACCATAGGCAATAGAACGGTTACTGGCCAAGCCAATAATAAGTACTTTTTTACCAGATAAAAATCCCACGTTAATCTCCTAAAAGTTATTCACTGCTTGTATGAGTAGCAAGCAATTCACGCATTTTTGCCTGAATCATTTCAATCGCAATTCGGTTTTCACCGCCGCGTGGAACAATAATATCGGCATAACGACTGGAGGGTTCTATAAATTGTAGATACATAGGCCTTACTGTCGTTTCATATTGGTGTACTACGGATTCAAAAGTTCGATGACGCTCAACTACATCTCGTTTCAATCGACGCATCAAGCAGACATCTAAAGGAGTAGACATAAAAATCCGGATATCCATTAATTCTCTTAGAACTTTATCAGTGAATAATAAAATACCTTCTAAAACAATAATGGCATGTTTACCAATGGCTTGAGTTTCTGGTAAACGCATATGTTTTGAGTGAGAGTAGAGAGGAATTTCAACGCTGTGCCCATCTCTTAATTGACGTAAATGTTCACAGAGTAAAGCATGGTCAAAAGACTCAGGATGATCGTAATTGATTTTTTCTCTTTCGGCAAAAGGTAGGTGCCCATTGTCTTTGTAGTAAGCATCCTCAGAGATGACAACGACCTGTTCAGAACCCAACTCACTAACAATCGTGTTGGCAAGAAGACTTTTTCCGGAGGCAGAGGGCCCGGAAATCCCTATAATAATGGCTTGTTTAGTCATGATGATATCACTGGAAATGGTTTCCAAATGGTAAGGGTTTTTTGTGTTAAATTCAATCTTGATGAACAGATTTACAAAAGCGCTTTGCTTTGCAGCGTTCTTTGCGAACCAACTGATTGAATTTAGACCTGATTCATGCTTGAAAAAATGAAGTCAGTGCGCGCCAAGTCCGCATCATGAAGACCTTTTTTGGTGTCGGTGGCATCGGTTAGAAATGGTTTCATAGAGTAAGTTTATAGGCAATTGTCAACAGGTCCTATAAACAAGCTATTTTTTCAATTAGTGATGCGATGTTAATAAAAAAGAGTATTAGTTTTAAAATTAAGTAACTAGACAAATGAAAAGGCATGACGAAAAGAATGAATTGGTTTACACTGCGTTTGGTGAAATGATTCACTATTCCTTTGTCAATGGAAGTTAAGGAGAGCATCAATGACTTTTCAAGTAGTAAACTATGAGCAATTGAAAGCAAACATTCAAGAAAGCATCAAGCAGCTTCTAAAACATCATTTTCCTGATATGTCAGATACATCAGAGCTTAAAAGCCGAGTTGCTCTTTTAGAGCCTGAGCGTAGAACGCAAACAGAGGTATTATTAACGGTTATTGAACTTTGTGATGCAATGAAGGATGAGGATTCACTGAAAAAGCAGACTATTCTAAATGCTGCGGCTTTTGATACTTACAGTCAGATTAAAAAAAGTTATCAAGGCTTTATCTCTTTAGTGGCTACAGAAGAAAACAGCACTTTTTTTCTATCGTTAGAAACCTCTTTGGCATTAACTAAAACCAATGTCCCCAATACTCAGGAACAATTAGGTTTATACAGAGCCTTGGAAGAGTTTTTTAAATCCCATGTTTATGTAGGGGGGCGTCCTGAGAATGGGTGTCGCACGCCAGATACCTCACCTTTTTGGATGATTAATAACAGCAACGAAAATTTTGACCCTATAGATCATGTTAAACGCTTAGGGAAAAGAGTGTATAAACTGCAAAATAAATTACATGATGAGGCGGGCAAACTGCATGAAAAAGCAGTACGGCCATCCACTTCCAGTTATGCTAAATTATCCTGGTTTTCCTGGACAGCTAAAAGCAGCGAGCCAATTTCTTTGACGCCATCGTTGTCTACAGCCACTGCATCAGCTGCGAGCGCTGTAAACAATACGCCATCTGCATCTGAAGACAGCGTAACACCTGGTTTAAATACAAACGCATAAAGACTTTAAATCAAACAAAGAGCAAAAAGAGATTGCTCTTTGTTTGATTAGACTACTGAATCGATGAAATCATTTTTCTTGAGTTTATAAGGCAGCATTTCGAAAGATAAACATTACTCGCTCACTACAGTATATCCTGCGCTTTGCCACTCCATAATACCGCCATCTATAGAATAGAGTTCTTTAAATCCAAGATCGGCAAGGGCTTGAGCTGCATATAAAGAGCGTACGCCACCACGACAATACAAGTAGATGGGGGTTTGTAAATCTGAGACGTGGGCACGGATGAGCGAAGGCAATTGGCTTCTGGGTAGATGTAAGGCTCCCGGTATATGTCCTTCCTGCCATTCATCAGGTTCTCTGACATCAATGAGGCAAAGTGATTTGTTCTCTTTCATTAGTTGATTTAACTCATGAACATTAATCGTATGGATTGCAGTCATTATTTAAACTCCCGTAGTGCGGGGCGAGTTAAAGTAGAATAATGCAATATCCAGTAAATAGAGGCTATAAGGACACCACCAATCAATGTTGCAAAAGCCCATGTTGCGCCTGAAACAAGAACAGGGCGTTGGCCCAGACCGGTTAATTTTCCTGCATCTTTTGCTACAGCGCTAGCAAAAATCAAATGCAATACCCCGTTGATAATCATTAAAAGATAAAAGAACGATTCAATTTGAGTTGCAAATTGTTTGGTTAATTCATTGAGCATAGACTAGTCCCTCATGGCAATATCAAGGTACTTTATCATTACTGTCGATTGGGGGATAGATGATAAAATAAAAAAGCATGCTGTAGTGACTCATTTTGTTTGAGGTTTATCGGTGGAAGGTTATGAAGAGCAATAGATAATCTGATACACTATTTCTTAGAACATTAGACGTTTTTTTAAGGAAACAGCATGAATATTCATGAAAATCCAGTTCCCAATTTGGCTACAGCCCATTCAGGGCCGCTTGCTTGTGTAGAACAAGCCATCTTGAGTAAAGTCGCGCCTATAGAAGCCTGGTTTAGACAAAAATGGAAGGAAACGCCTGCTCCTGTCACATCATCAGTTGATTTACGCCATGCTGGATTTAAGTTGGCGCCAATTGATACGAATTTATTTCCTGCCGGTTTTAATAACTTAAATCCAGAGTTTTTGCCACTTTGTGTGCAAGCAGCCCAATCCACGCTGATGAAATACCTTCCTGAGTGCACAAAAATACTGCTTGTTCCTGAAAATCACACGCGGAATAAATTTTATTTGCAAAGTTTGCATGTGTTGAGCACTATTTTTCTTAAAGCGGGTTTTATTGTGCGTATTGGCAGTTTAGACCCAGATCTCAAGGATCCCATTGAAATCTCATTGGATGAAACGGTTTCACTCCTTATCGAGCCGGTAGAGCGCATAGGTAATAAATTAGGTTTACAGGATTTTGACCCCTGTCTTATTTTGCTTAATAATGATTTGTCTTCTGGTTTGCCTGCCATTTTGGAAGGGATAGAGCAACGCATCATGCCCAGTCCACAGTTAGGATGGTCCTCACGATTAAAGTCGGATCATTTCCATTTTTATGATGAAGTGGCAACCGAGTTTGCTCAATTGATTGGCATCGACCCCTGGTTTATTAATCCTTATTTTAGTGCGCTTGACGGCTTGGATTTTATGGCCCAGGAAGGCCTTGAGCAGTTGGCTTTAGAGGTTGACAAAATACTGTCTTTAATAGAAGAACAATATTTAAAACAAGGTATTCAGGAAAAACCTTATGTGGTGGTAAAGGCTGATAATGGTACTTATGGCATGAGTGTGATGACAGTTCAGACGGGAGATCAAATTCGTAAGCTGAATAGAAAGCAGCGAACCAAAATGTCCAGTGCAAAAGGCAGTCGTAAAGTGGATAGGGTCATTATTCAGGAGGGGGTTTATACTTTTGAGTCCATGCCTGATGGTGCTGTGGCTGAACCAGTTGTTTATATGCTGGGTCAATTTGTGGTGGGTGGTTTTTATAGAGTCCATCAAGGACGAGGCATGGATGAAAATTTAAATGCACCAGGCATGCATTTTGAACCATTGGCTTTTGCCCAAGCATGCAATACTCCTTGTAGTGATAAGGCAGTAGAGGAGGGGCCAAATCGTTTTTATGCTTATGGAGTAATTGCCCGTCTTGCCGCCTTGGCGGCAGCAAAAGAAATTGCAGCGGTTGGGGGTGAATAATGAAATTAGCGATATTAATGGACTCCATTGCGCATCTTAAGCCCCATAAAGACACCAGCATTGCCATGATCTTAAGTGCACAACAGTTGGGGTGGTCTTGTGACTATTTTACTGTTCAGGATTTGTTTTGTAAGGACGGGCAAGCTTTTGCCTTGATGCATGCCATAGAAGTGAGGGCTCTACACCCGAATACCATCAGTACGACAGAAAAAGGTGAATACCCTTTGACAGAGTATGATATTATTTTAATGCGCAAAGATCCGCCTTTTGATTTAGAGTATATCTATGCCACCTATGCCTTGGAGTTGGCTGAGAAAGCAGGGGTGTTGATTGCCAATAAACCACAAAGCTTGCGTGATGCCAACGAGAAGTTTTTTACCATGAGTTTTCCTCAATGCACTCCGCCTACCTTGGTTTCAAAAGAGATAAAACGTTTAAGAGCCTTTTGGGAACAGCATCGAAATGTTATTTTTAAACCTTTAGAAGGGATGGGGGGATCTTCTGTTTTTCATGTGGATGAAGCTGGTAAAAATTTATCCGTTATTCTGGAAAACCTGACACATTACCAAAGTACCACCATTATGGCGCAATGCTATATTCCTGATATTGTGACCAAAGGAGACAAACGAATTTTATTGGTTCATGGTGAACCGGTTGCTTATGGATTAGCCCGTATTCCGCAACAAGGTGAATTAAGAGGCAATCTTGCCGCAGGCGCAACCGGAGAGGTGGTAGCCATTACCCCTCGTGATCGCTGGATTTGCGAGCAGATTGCCCCTGTTTTAAGAGCGAAAGGACTCTATTTTGTCGGTATAGATGTGATAGGCGATTATTTAACCGAGATCAACATAACAAGCCCTACTTGTGCGCGCGAGATTATGGCTGAAACGGGTATAGACATTACTACCGATTATTTAAAATTCTTGTCTTCGTTGTGTCGGAGCTAACACAAGGACAATTAAGTTTTGCGCATTTAGCCATGCTTGCAAGGCATTATATTATCCCAAGCGCAGCCGAGGTTGCTTGTCATGTCGCGTATTAAAACGCGCGAAAGCATATAGCAGCGGCCGTATTTTTCTTTCGTGAGCAGCCTTGCATTGATTGGATTCGGTGCCAGATTGCTCATACGCTGGTTATACACTGCTCTTATTCACCTCAGCGTCTTTTTGCAAATTATTTTTCTAGTTTTTTTCCAAAGCAAATCAATAAGTTGTTTGATAAAAATAAATCCAAGTGGACAAAATAGATGCTTATATTATACTTAAGTTACAATGTCTGCGTTTATTCATTTAGGGGTTAGCATGTCTGAAATTAAAACTGAAGAGCAATATAATGATAGAAGCGACTCTTATGAAGAAGGTGCTGAACATTATATGGGGGAGGTTGTCGTAGATGGATTGGTTTGGGGTTTGAAGAATGCGTTCTATATGGCTTCTTATTTGATAGGCAGCTTAACAGAAGAGATGAAGAAGAATGAGCAAGGAGCTTTTAAAGAAATTGAAGAACAACAGGCGGTTATTGCATACGAAACACCTCTCGGCCACGTTCCTGGACATAAACTAGTAGAAGACACTGGACATGAACTAGCAAAAGACACTGAGCATGAAATAGCAGAGGAACAAGAAAAACTGCAACAACTTACAGAAGAAGAAAAACAATTAAGTCAGCAGTTAGAAAACACTGGACATCAACTAGCAACGAAAAAAAATCAACTCACTCAAGAACTAGCAAAAGAACAAGAAAACTTGCAACAGCTTCAAGAAGAAGAAAAACAATTAAGTCAGCAGTTAGAAAAAACTGGACATGAACTAGCAGCGAAAAAAAATAAACTCACTCAAGAAATAGCAGAGAGACAAAAAAACTTGCAACTGATTAAAGAAAAAGAAGGGCAATTAAATGCTCAGTTAGAAAAATTGAATGGCACGTTGTCTGAAAATCAGGGTGCGCAATCAACCTTAACACAAAAATATACTGAAAACGAAGAGCGGTCTGCCTTGATTAAGACACAAATTATTGAAGGCAAAAAGACTCTTGATGCTCTAGATGCGGCTATAGAAAAGGCCCAGTCAAAAGTAGTAGCGGTAAATATTATACATGAGGCAAATAGGAGAAAAGCTGATTCGCTTTCAGGAAGAGTGCGAGATTTTTTTGTAAGCGGGCTAAACGTTCTGGTACGAGGCTGGAATACTGTAGTCAAGAGCGTGGGCGCAGGTTATTTGTCGGTTTCAGAAGTTTCATTGTACTCTGATTTAGCTAAGGAAAGTTTTAATAGTAAGAAATCTATTGACGAAGATTTTGCAAGCTTAGAAGGACAAAAAGCTTTAGAAAAAAACACATGGAGGTTTAATAATGATCAGGCACAATCGTTGGCTAAGGCAATGGAAGAGGTGCAAGCCTTAAAGGCGGAAGAAGAATCATTGAACACTACGAAAGCAGAAGTAGCCGCTTCGCTTGCGACTTTATCTTCGGCTATTAAGGACAAAGAGCAGAAGATCAGTGAGAAGCAAAACGAAATTCAAGCTTTGGATGAGCAATTGAACAGTAAGAAAGCAGAAGTAGCCACTTCTCTTGAGGCTTTATCTTTGGCTATTAAGGACATAAAGCAGAAGATCAGTGAGAAGCAAAACGAAATTCAAGCTTTGGATCCACAATTAGAGGTACCCGAGCTGGTCATGCAAGCGACTTTGCAAGAGAATCGCTCTGATAACAAGGATGCTAAAGCACAGACGGGGGTGAAATATTTTATGGATTCAACAGAAGCACGTGACCAATTGGCTAGGGGGTTGGGAGGAATACGGCGACAAATGGACACCAGTGGAGATGATGATGACGACACTGAGTCTGAAGACAGTGATGACGAAGATTTGTTTAAGACTGATAAGAAAAAACCATTTAATGTACAGGATGACCCTAAGAAGGAGAAAAAAGCGGATAACGCCAAGCCCGCTCAAAATAATAAAGAGATGAAGACTAGCGCGATACATCGGATGATTCATACAACAAGCACAGACCCTAAGAAATCTGATGTTGCTTCAGTTGATGAGAGTGATTCTGAAAATGAGGAGTGGGCTGATCAATATTCAGCTAGGAAAAAACAACCAACACAAGCGAAGACAGTTCAAGATAACGCAGGGAGAAGCAGTCCAGCATCAGTTGTAGAGCCATTTAAACAGAAGCAACATGCCAAGGAAATTACTGAAAATCAGAGTGAAGTTCAACAACAAAAACAAAAAGCAAAAGCAGAGTTATTGGCTCGTGATATTACGAAAAGTGGTTGTTTATTATTTAATTTTTCGGACGAAAAAGAGTTATCTCCAACGAGAAAGCAGCAGATTTTGTCGCAGTTGGGTTCAAAGGTTGCTGTGGTCCTGGTCGGCGATGAGTTGTATTGTATGAGTAAAACCATAGGGCTTAAGGGGGGTGTTTTAATTAAGGGGGGTGTTTTAAAAAGCGAAAAGCTTTCTTCTCAACAAGAGGAACAATCTCAGGGATTGAAGGCATTGACGCAACAGATAAAAGAGCAGGTCGGTCCCGTAAAAGAGGTTGATGCCAAACAATCAGCAGAAACCTTATCAGACGTAGTTTTTAGCCTTACAGGGATTAGGAATATAGAGGCTGGCAAAGAAAATGTAACGGGAGTGGGTAGTGCTGGAATGGAGGCGGGGCAAACTGCATTATTATCAAGTGATGACAGGCGAAGATTATACGCTTTATTAATGAGGTTAAAGCCGAATGTAACAGATACAAAAATAGTAACAGATATAAAAATAGTAACAGATATAAAAATCGTTGATTTTCCAACGCAGAACGAAGCGCAAGACGCTAAAGAGGAGCGAGAGCAAAGAAGTAAAGATAAACCACTGGAGGATCGAATCGCAGAGCTTTATAATGAAATTCGTGCTAAAAAGAATGAGAGCTCACTCTTTAACCAACTTATTGATGTATTGACTGCTTTGGGTTATGAGGACAAAGGTTTAACTCCAGAAAAACGGCTACAATCCCCGTCTGAATCTGATGAAAATAAAAAACAGCCTGTTCAGTCAACTATGCCTGCCAATTTATTGGCGTCTATAAGCAAACAAAAAGAAAAGCCTGTTAGGTCAGTCATGCCTGCCAATTTATTGGAGTCTATAAAAAATAAAGAAAATAAAGAAAATAGCGATCGTAATCGAGGGGTTGACCAAAGTGACAGAAAAAAATCATTTGCTGGCATCCGAGAAAATGAGAAAGAAACTGAACAGGAAGTAGGTAGATCAAATGGACCGTCTAGATAGGTAGATCAGGGCAACCGCGTCTAACTGCTTATTGCTAACCCAAATCGGCTACGTTCCGCGTTTATGTGTGGAATCTAATTTATCACTCGATTCAAGATGGTATGGATACCGTGCAGAAAGCACGGTACGTAGCCAGAAAAAGAGCATTTAGTGCTCCAAATTTAGATGCGTTTGCCCTGATAGGTAGCTAGTATGTGATTTTGGCATTGGATTGGCGGGTTTTTTAGTGAGCTTGTGCAAGTTCACGTTTTAGCGCCTGTTTGACTTGCTCCTTTTCTTCCCAATCCAGTGCCAAACCTTTAGCATTAGTGATAGTGAAGCTGTCTTCTGCTCGCTCTCCTGCCGTTACAATTTTAGCCTTATGCAGATGAATGGCGAGTTTAAAAAATACACGACTGATTACAGCAAGAAGTCCAGGCTTGTCGTTGGTTACTAAAAAAAGCTCAGTATATTCATTATTAGGGTGTTCGTTAAACGTGACTTGAGTCATCGCAGGAAAATGAAGCCAGCTTTTAGGTAGCCTTTTCGGGATGATTTTAGGCAAGGTAGCCGAATGGGTTAAGGCGCATACCAGCTTTTTTTGCAGCTCTGAAACGGAAAAGCTTAGGCTGTCTTCATTCAAAATAATATAAATATCCAGATCGAATTGATGGTTACAGGTGCTTATCATCGCTTCTTGAATGGTGAGGTGGTGGTTGGCCAGGACAGTCGTTGTAATGGCAAAGCGCTCGTCCTTATGAGGCATATAAATAAGTATTTCAATGCCGCCTTCCAGGTGGTGTGGCATGATCATAACCAAAGGAAAAGATGAGGTAGTTAAGATAGTCTTGGTATGATGGGCTATCGCATGAGGCGCTTCATGCAAAAAGTATGTTCCTTTGAACTGATTCCATAATTGATGAATGCTGGATTCGCTCGGAAATGCTTCTTTGTTTAGTAAGGATAAGGCTTTTGTCTTTTTTTCTTGTATTAAAAAAGCCTCATCGAGTTGGTTTTGTTTTTGCATGAAATCAGTGGCCGCATAATATAACTGTTTCAGTAGGGAATCTTTCCATGCATTCCATAGACCAGGATTGGTTGCGCAAATGTCTGCCACAGTCAATAAATACAGATAATCAAGATAATGTGCCTGCGGCAACAAAGTACAAAATTGCTTTATGGTTAGTAAGTCATGGATGTCTTTTCTTTGCGCCGTTTGAGACATTAATAGATGATTTTTGACCAACCAAATCAACAGCTGTTCATCTTGCGGTTTTAAAGCATGTTGTTGGGCAAAAAGAGCCGCATCTTTAGCTCCCAAATCAGAATGATCGCCGCCGCGTCCTTTGGCGATGTCATGAAATAAAGCGCTTAAATACAAAATAGCGGATTTTTCCAGCCGTTGACTGATTTGTGCTGCCAGCGGAAATTCAGAGGCAAATTCTTGCAACTGAAATCGGTAGAGATTGCGAATGACAAATAGCGTATGTTGTTCGACAGTGTAAATATGAAATAAATCATATTGCATTTGCCCGGTGACTAAATGAAAGCAGTTTAAATATTGCCCCAAAACCCCATAGCGACTCATCAGATGCAAGGCTTTGTAAGGATTAATGGCATTGACAATGGCCATAAACAATTGCGTATGGGCTTTATTTTTTTTGAAGCCTTGATTAATAAGTGATAAAGATTCTCTAATAAGACGAATGGTACTTGATTTGACTCCATCTATTTCTGGTTTTTGAGCTATCCACAGAAACAAGGCCAACAAGCTCTTGGGGTGTCTTTGGAAGAGGTTTTTTTCCTTTGCTTCAATATAGTTATTGGATAATTGAAAGGAGGAATCCAATGGAATTATTTTTTGTCTTTGCTCGTGCACAATGGTTTCATCAAACCACTGTAAGAGCATCTCATTAAGCGCCCTGTGGCGTTTAATGATTTTAAAATAATCTTTCATGAATTGTTCTATGGCCAAAGAATGAGGCAAATCCTGATAACCAAAAAACTGTGCCAACTTGATTTGATAATCAAATGAAAGCCGCTCTTCTGCTTTACCTGCCAAATGGTGAAGTGCAAAACGAATTCGCCACAAAAATTGCTGACAATGAATTAACTCTGCCAGTTCTTTTTCAGTAAGCAAACCCTTATGAACACCCTCAGCCAATTGATTGATGTTAAAATGACGCTTGCTAATACTTAATAAAGTTTGTAGATCGCGTAAGCCTCCGGGGCTGTATTTAATATTGGGTTCTAAATAGTAAGCGGTATCACCATACTTGCTATGGCGTTGCTCTTGTTCTTTTATCTTGGCAAAAAAATAATCATGGGTGGGCCACATCTGCAGCGGATGTATTTTATACTGCAATTCTTCCCAAAGGGCAGGGTTTCCGCAAAGAAGCCTCATGTCCATGAGTGTAGAAATAACACAAAGATCAGTATCGGCTAATTGGGCGCAGGCTTCAGGGGTAGTGATTTGATGGCTGATGTCCAAACCGATATCCCAAGCATTTTGAATCAATTGTTGAGCACGGTTTAAATCGACTTCCAATGCATGTTCATCATGTAATAGCAATAAATCAATGTCTGAATGCAGTTGTAGTTCACGACGGCCATAACTACCCAGCGCAATAAGAGCAAAAGCGTTATTTTGCTCCAAGCGATTTTTTTTAAATAAATCATCGAGCAAAGAGTCTACAACCGCAACTAATTCAATAGTGATGTCATGAATAGGTTTACCCGAATGCAATTGAATACTTAATTCTTGCTTCCGTTCTTTAATGATCTTTTTTAATTGAAAATCAACGCTCTTCATTGCGTAGAGTCAAAATATCTACCCCATGATCAGTGACCAGCAAAGTATGTTCCCATTGCGCTGACAGACTGTGGTCTTTCGTCACTACGGTCCATTGATCAGGCAACAATCGGGTGTGGTGTTTACCTATATTAACCATAGGTTCTATGGTAAAGGTCATACCAGGCTCTAATTTCATGCCTGTGCCTGGGACACCATAATGAAGTACTTGTGGGTCTTCATGAAAGACTTTTCCGATGCCATGACCGCAGTAGTCTCTTACGACAGAACAACGATTTTTTTCAGCGTGTTGCTGAATGGCATAGCCTATATCACCGAGACGAACCCCAGGTTTTACCATGTCGATACCGATAAACAAACACTCATGAGCTACCTGCACAACATGTTTTCCTTTTACAGAAGGGGTGCCGACAATAAACATTTTACTGGTGTCGCCATGGTATTCATCTTTAATAACAGTCACATCGATATTAATGATATCCCCATCTTTTAGCATTTTTTTCCCTGGAATTCCATGACAAACCACGTGGTTAATGGAAGTACAAATGGATTTGGGAAAGCCATTGTAGTTCAGCGGCGCAGGGATGGCATGTTGCACATTCACAATATAATCATGACAAATAGTATTAAGCTCTTCGGTGCTAATTCCTACCTGTACATAAGGAGTAATCATTTCAAGTACTTCACCCGCAAGTCGTCCTGCGACACGCATTTTTTCTATTTCATCAGGTGTTTTTATTACTACAGCCATTCCATATCCCACGATTGCTAAAATTGAATTAAGAGTACCAGTTGTATGCTTGGTTGGGCAAGGGCTATATTATCGAGTACCTTATTTTCTCAGATTAGGGGGCAATATCTCTATACATGACAAAAAACCTGTCATGCCCGCGCAGGCGGGCAACCATCCATCAAAATAATCCGATACCAAAATCAAGCCACTGTGGATGGTTTTGCTCGATAAGGTTTATTTTCCATGGTCGGTTCCCTTTCTTGATTCGTTTTTCTCTGGTTATTGCTTCGTAGACATCAGAATGAATCTCATCATAAACCAAGTGATGGACATTGTATTTTTTGGTGAATCCTTCAACTCGCTGATACACTCGATATAACCTCGTTTTGACGATCGAAATTATATGATTTTCATTGTATGTCAGCGAGTTATCTTAATTTACTTCTGTGCCACTCCAGAAATGGTTGCCCGCCTGCGCGGGCATGACGAGTTTTTTTGTCATGTGCAGAGGGGGCAATATGTACTTCTGATAAGAACACAGATAGAATTTATGGTCTTAGGTTAACTTATGATAGAGCTAAAGATTGAAAGCGCATCACTTATCGTCATATCAATGGGCAGTGATAGGGGCAGGACCGGCAGGCATTGCAGCTGTAGGCAAGCTTTTAGATCAAGGTATTCCTGCTCAGCAGATTTTATGGTGTGACCCTTATTTTAAGGTAGGCGACTTTGGCCAGCTGTGGTCTACTGTATCCAGTAATACAAAAGCCAAATTGTTCACGCAATTTTTAGAAGCCTGCTCTTCCTTTTCTTATGCCGAGGTGGCTGAGCAATTCACCTTAAGTCAGCTGGATCCTGAGCAAACCTGTGCTCTATCGTATATGGCAGAGCCTTTACAATGGATTACTGACCAGTTAGTGCAACAAGTGCAAGTACAATACGGCATGATTCATCGTATTCGATTGTTTGAGGGCAGGTGGCATTTGTATGGCGAAACGGGGATATTTTGCGCTCAAGGCGTGGTCTTAGCGACAGGTTCTGTTGCTGCCAATTTGAATTATGCGGGAGCTGATGTTATCCCTTTTGATCTTGCAATTGATAAAACACGTCTCAGCAAAGTAGCCTCTCCTGAGGCTACTTATGCCGTATTCGGCTCATCGCATTCCGCTTTCATCATTTTACGCCATTTGGTGGAGATGAAGGTTAAGAAAATAATTAATTTTTACCGCTCTCCTTGTCGTTATGCTGTAGATATGGGTGATTGGGTTTTATTTGATAATACAGGATTAAAAGGGCAAACAGCGCAATGGGCGAAGCGTTTTATAGACGGGGTTCTTCCTGATAATCTGCTGCGCTACCAGGCTACAAATTATAATATAGAGCGCTACTTAGCCGAATGTAATAAAATTATTTATGCCGTGGGATTTAATCCACGCAATACAGTGGTAGTTGACGATTATCATCCACTGCAACACAATCCACATACGGGTATTTTAGCTCCTGGACTATTTGGTCTGGGTATTGCCTACCCGGAACGTAAAGTCGATTTGATGGGGAATGTAGAATCACAAGTTGGCTTATGGAAGTTCATGACTTATCTGGAAAAAGTAATTCCGCTTTGGTTAAAGTATCTTCCCTGATTACATGATTTCTCTGTGGAGGACAGTTTTTTTTGTCCGGTTGAGCGTTTTAAATTGCTAAAAGGCTTAGGTATGTGCTATAAATAGCGCGCTGTATCTTTTGCTTTTTGATTTTTTTAAAAGCAATCACTATTTAAATACACACACATTTCGTCACATGCGAGAGGGTCCTATATGGTTTCGTATGGGAAATGTGGAGGCTTAACCCTGGAGAGTTATATTATGAGTAAAGTAAGTATGCGCGAGCTGCTTGAAGCAGGTGCCCATTTTGGTCACAGAACTCGCTTTTGGAATCCTAAAATGGGTCAATACATTTTTGGTTCAAGAAACAAGATTCACATTATTAACCTTGAAAAAACATTGCCTATGTTAAATGATGTGACCAATTACGTCAGTCGTTTGGCAGCCAATAAAGCAAAAATTCTTTTTGTTGGTACTAAAAGAGCAGCACAAGAAAGCATCAGAGAGCACGCAAAGCGTTGTGGCATGCCGTATGTTGATCATCGCTGGTTAGGTGGCATGTTGACTAACTACAAAACAGTTCGTCAATCTATCTTTCGTTTAAAAGAATTGAAAGAGATGAAAGAAAAAGGCCTCTTTAATGACATGATCAAAAAAGAAGCTTTAATGCTGTCTCGTGAGCTTGAGAAACTGGATCGTGGTCTAGGCGGTATTGAACACATGGGCGGATTGCCTGATGCGCTTTTTGTTGTTGACGTCGGTTTTGAGCACATTGCGGTTGAAGAAGCACGTCGTTTGAAGATCCCTGTAATTGGTGTAGTAGATACCAACAACAGTCCAGACAACATAGACTATATCATTCCTGGAAATGATGACTCAATGCGCGCAGTAGACATTTATGTTCGTTGTGTTGCTGATGCCATCCTGGATGGAAAAGGAAGCAATACAGTCGGTGCTGTGTCTTCTGATTCTGAATTTGTTGAAGTATCCTCCAATGCTGAAAAAGCTGGAGAATAAGAACAGTTAAACTCGAAAGGGGCGATATTTGGTTGCCCCTTTTTGTTATGTGGAGAAATGAAATGGCAACAATAAGTGCTGGATTAGTAATGGAATTGCGCGAGCGTACTGGCGCAGGCATGATGGAATGCAAGAAGTTTTTGATCGCATCTGAAGGTAATATTGAAGTTGCAATTCAGGAAATGCGTAAAGCAGGTCAAGCCAAAGCAGATAAAAAAGCAGACCGAGTCGCTGCTGAAGGCGTTATTGCTATCGCACGCTCTGCTGATGAAACATCTGCTGTGATGATAGAAATCAATAGCGAAACTGATTTCGTTGCTCGTGATGCCAACTTTACTGGTTTCTCAGAAGAAGTAGCCAAAGCAGCAATCACCAGCGGTGCAAATGAGGTTGATGTGTTGTCCGCTCACGTTTTAGCAGACGGATCTACCATCGAACAAGCGCGTCAGCAGCTGGTTTCTAAAATTGGTGAAAATATCAAATTACGCCGTATGGCTCGTTTGCATTGCGAAGGTGGGGTTGTAGGTACTTATTTACACGGTTCACGAATTGGTGTCATTGTCGCTGTGAAAAATGGTGATGATACTTTAGCTAAAGACATTGCCATGCACATTGCTGCCAGTAAGCCTTTAGTGATCAGCCGTGAGCAAGTGTCTGCCGAAGCCATTGAAAATGAACGTGAAATCTTCAGTGCTCAAGCAAAAGAAAGCGGAAAACCACAAGATATTATTGATAAAATGGTTGATGGCCGAATTAATAAGTTTATTGATGAGGTAAGTCTATTAGGTCAAGCTTTTGTGAAGAACACAGACATCAAAATAGCTCAACTTTTAAAAGAGAAAAATGCTGAAGTAGTTGCCTTTATTCGCTTTGAAGTAGGTGAAGGCATAGAGAAAAAAGAAGACAATTTTGTTGAAGAAGTGATGGCTCAGGTTCGTTCTTAATGAGTGAGAATCATCCCATGCTAAAATACAAACGGATCTTACTGAAGTTCAGTGGTGAAGCTTTAATGGGGCAGCAACAGTTTGGTATAGATCCAGCCGTTTTGGATGCTATGGCAAAAGAAGTTGCTGAACTGATTCACATGGGCATAGAGGTGGGCCTGGTTCTTGGTGGGGGTAATTTATTCAGAGGTAAGGCCTTATCAAAAGCAGGGCTAGGGCGTGTAACAGGTGATCACATGGGGATGCTTGCTACGGTAATGAATGCTCTTGCCATGCGCGATGCTTTAGAACGAATTGATATGCCTGCCCGTATTATGTCAGCGATTCCTATGTTAGGAGTCGTTGATTCTTACCACAGACGCAAAGCGATAACCCATCTTAAAAATGGACAGGTAGTCATTTTTGCAGCTGGAACAGGAAACCCTTTTTTCACCACAGATACAGCAGCTTGCTTGCGTGCTATTGAAATAGGTGCGGATATTGTTTTAAAAGCAACTAAAGTAGATGGCATCTATTCTGCTGATCCGGTTAAAAACCCTGATGCAGTCCGTTACGATTACTTAACCTATAAAGAAGTGCTTACTAATGGTTTGGAAGTGATGGACTCAACTGCAATTTGTTTGTGTCAGGACCAAAATATGCCATTGCAAATTTATGACATGATGGCACCTAATGCATTAAAACGAATTGTAACAGGAGATCAGGTTGGAACACTAGTTGGAGCGAATCATGATCAATGAGATAAAAGAAGATTCAGAAAAACGAATGAAAAAGACAATAGAGGCTTTACAGCTAGACATGTCTAAAATTAGAACAGGAAGAGCTAACGCAGGTTTTTTGGATCACATACAGGTAGATTATTATGGGACATTAACCCCATTGACTCAGATTGCGAGTATCTCTACCAGTGATTCAAGAACTTTGATGGTAACGCCATGGGAGAAATCCATGATGGCTGCGATTGAGAAAGCCATTTTAACATCAGATTTGGGATTGAATCCTGCTTCTGCTGGTTCTGCTATCCGAGTACCAATGCCTGCTTTAACTGAAGAGCGTAGAAAAGAGCTGATTAAAGTAGTTCGCAATGAAGGTGAGCAAGGCAAAGTATCTATCCGAAATATTCGCCGTGATGCCAATAGTCAACTGAAAGATTTGGTAAAAGAAAAAGCCATTTCTGAAGATGATGAACGTCGTGCGACAGAAGTAATTCAAAAATTGACAGATAAATATATTGCTGAAGTGGATGTGGTTCTTGCAAAGAAAGAAAAAGATTTAATGGAAATCTAATAAACAATTCATCTGATGTTATCTAGTTAGTTAAGAATAAAAAGGCGAGTTGGACTCCCTTTTTATTCTTATGAGTGCAAAATTTTCTTTTTGCTGCAATAAAAGACAAAGAGTTTTTTTATTTTGATGTAATTCAGTATATAGTCATTTTTTTTTTACTTTTTGGGTATTTTTATGCAAAACGATGATCAATCTTCAGCAGTCATACCTGTAACCACTCCAACTACAAAAAGACGCAGAAAACTGTATCATGAGTTGGATAATGGTTTTTTTGCACCAGCACCAAGAGCGCATGTAGAGCAAAGAGAGCAGGCAATTCAAGCAGCGCTTAATGAACGAATGAGAGCTGTTCCAGCTGCTCCAGCCACTGCCGCTGAACCAGCTACTCCTGCTGCCCCAGCTCGTCGCTAGTTTTTATCAATGGTGAAGGTATCCTATAACTTCTATATCAATCATGGCGATTGGAAGTATAGGATGGTTTTTTGTAACTATTCACCGCACGTATAAGACATTATATA
>PEQM01000041.1 GCA_002786205.1 Legionella sp.
CCAACAGCGCAACCATTTTTTTTATTCGAGTTTTATCCGTGAGATGCGTGTCCGCAAAGTTAAATCCACGCCCTTTAAAACAGCCAAACAGGCATTCAATTTCCCAGCGAAGACCATATGTTGCAATGGCTGTTTCAGGTACTTCATATGATTTTCATTGTGTGTCAGCGAGTTATCTTAATTTACTTCTGTGCCACTTCAGAAATGGTTGCCCGCCTGCGCGGGCATGACAGGTTTTTTTGTCATGGACAGAGGCTCTTAATTTAGCTTTGTTTTTAACTTGAGCATCTCCTGGATGTCTCAGACAAGCCGAGGCACGTAGGCGAGGGGAGCAATGGTCAACACGCCCTAGTCACTTTCAAGGCGGCTATTCCTTATTCAGATACGTTTTACGCTCTTGCATGGTTTCAATGCTGTTGATCACTGTTTGCTTGCAAATTTCTTGCATGACAGGAATGTCTTTGAGCACATGCCCTGTTTTAATCGCATGGGCGATGAGAAAACTGTCTTGCCAGCTTTTTTCATTTTTTTTCTCTTTGGCTTTTAGCCACAAGGCAACCCATAAAAAATGAAATTGCCATCGGGCTCTGTCGCTTTCAAAGGCTTCAATGAAGACCTCTTGAATGGCATCGGCCAAGCGGCAAATTTTAATGCCATCCACATAGCTGCTGTTATGATTGACTATTTTGTCTATCGCAGCACTTTCCAGATACCAGGATTCGGTAAATGGTTTGTTCTTTAACCAGGACTTGGAACGTTTGAAAGACTGTGCAATCACCTCTTCGGTAAAAGGACTTATCTCAACGCTCAATTGTGTAAACAAGGATTCAATATCTAATGTATTAGGACGAAAGCGCAATGCCAAGAGTTCATGCAACTCTAAAAAATACAGATTAGGAACATCACCTTGTGCGATGGTGACTGCCAGGAAGTGCTCAAGCATTAGCTTAAAATAAATACTGTCCACATCTCTTAAAGTCACATTTTCTTCAAAAGCCTGATGGTAGTAATCTGCTACTTCGGCGGCAGAAATCTCCGGCGTAATCCAGGTGTCTTTAATTCCTGCCTGATATTTTAATAACAAGCCGCCCAAACGATTTTTCCGCCCTTTGCCTGCATGAATAAAAAGCCCTTGAGAACCACTGCCATCGACTTCTGTTGCCTTCACCTTAAACTCACATGCAGGCAATTCCGGAGCAAAAATAACCCCCTTTTTTCTTTGCGCTTTAATCCAACGATCAAAAGTAGCCTGATATCTGGCGGGGTACCAGGATTGAATGGTTTGCAATCGGGACAGCGATATCGATGATAAACTAATTTGTGGCATCAGCTGCTCTAGAGTGGACAAAACAGTCTCTCTTACTTCAGCCTTGGGATGGAGTAAAGTCAAGAGCGCAATGTCCCCGCCTTCAGGCAGACTAAACAAATCCATAACCAAATCAATAAAAAAATCAGCCGGCATAGCATAACTTTGAGCAAAAAAATGCTCTGCTATTTCAAAAATAGACAAATCCGATAATTCATGAATTAAATCACGAATGGCATCGAGGTGAGATTGTTCATTGCCTTCGAAATCATCCTCTTCGCCTTCTTCATTGGCCAAATCAAAATAAGCATCTTTTAATTCTTGTGTCAGCTCTGCATGCACATCATAAAAGGCATTTAATACAGGCAACCAATAAGTTAAACTGTGTCGATGCTCATTAATAAACCCAGCCAATTGATTCATCAATTGTGTCAAGGCCTTGGTAAAACTCTTATTATGATTTTCTGATGCGGCCTGCAATTGCGCCAGACAAATATCAAAAGCAAAAATACAGGCCGAATAAATAGGCGAGCGGGCCTGAATCGCCTCTTCATCCAGGTTATTCAACAACTCAATAATTTGAAAAGCATATTCTGGTCGCTGAAAAAAAATAGCATACAATTGAGGCTCTGGCTCTTCCTCTTTATCGATGAGTACTGCCATTTCCGCCAAGACACGGTGTAACTCTTCCAGCAGAGGGCTCATGCTTGCATCACTTTTCTGGGTTTGCCTTGCTCATCCACCGCCACAGCAACAAAGGTACCTTTAGTGACTTGATAAACCTCTTGTTGATCCGGAGGCATAGCCCAAACTTCAACATTCATTGTCATTGATGAGTTGCCAACCTTCACCAAGGTCACATAGCAACTGACGACACAGCCTACATGAACGGGCTTTAGAAAAGTCATCGAATTGATTGCGACCGTAACAATTCGTCCTTTAGAAACACGTTTTGCCAAAATGCCCATGGCCAAATCCATTTGCGCCACTATCCAGCCACCAAAAATATCACCATTAGCATTAGTGTCCATAGGCATAGCCAAGGTTTGAATGGTTAATTCCCCAACAGGCATTTTGCTCATCCTGAGTTAACTCCCTTTTTTTAATTTAGCCAAAGCATCTGCCATCGCTGTATTGAATATGGTTTTCTTCACCGGTTCTGCTTTTTTAACCGGCACAGGGGCTTTTTTGGCGCCCATTTTTTTATCCTGATTTTTTTTCACCAAGGCATGCGGTTTGGCTGTTTTTTTAGCCGCTGTTGCCGATGCATCTTGCAGTTTCATGCTAAGACCAATGCGTTTTCGTGCTTTGTCTACTTCGATTACTTTTACGGTGATAATGTCACCTGCTTTCACGACCGATGCAGGATCTGAAATAAAGCGGTTAGTCATGGCTGAAATATGAACTAATCCGTCTTGATGAACCCCTATATCCACGAAAGCACCAAAATTAGTGACATTACTCACCACACCCTCAAGAATCATACCGGTCTCTAAATGAGAAATGTCTTCAACGCCCTCTTTAAATTGCACTGTTTTAAACTCAGGTCGTGGATCGCGACCAGGCTTTTCCAGTTCTTGCAAAACATCTAAAACGGTAGGGACACCGCAATCCTCGTTGGCGAAATCGGCCGCATTAATACTGCGTAACAACTCACGATTACCAATGAGCTCTTGCACGGGCAATTGCTTGTCAGCCGCAATACGCTCTACCAGCGAATAAGATTCCGGATGCACACAAGAGGCATCTAATACATTATCGCCTTGAGCAATACGCAAAAAGCCTGCTGCTTGTTGAAAAGCCTTTTCACCCATTCTTTGAATGTTTTTTAATTGTTCTCTGTTTTTAAATGCCCCATGTTCATCACGATAAAGAACAATATTTTTAGCCAAAGTCTCATTCAATCCAGAAATATGACTCAATAAGGCAGCTGATGCCGTATTAACATCCACCCCCACGGCGTTCACACAATCTTCTACTACGCCGTCTAAAGAGCGCGCCAGGCGTGCTTGATTGACATCGTGCTGATACTGACCCACCCCTATTGATTTGGCTTCAATTTTCACCAGCTCTGCCAGCGGGTCTTGTACTCGTCTGGCAATAGACACAGCACCTCTTAAGGTCACATCCAGATCAGGAAATTCCTGGGCGGCCAGTTCAGAGGCCGAATACACGGAAGCGCCCGCTTCACTGACGACCACTTTCGTCAAATTCAAATCCGGATACATTTTAATCAGATCCGCCACCAGCCGCTCGGTCTCACGCGAACCGGTACCATTGCCTATGCTGATTAAATTCACCTGATATTTGGCGGCCAATTTGGCCAAATCAGCCAGGGATTGATGCCACTCATTTTGTGGTGCAAAAGGAAAAATCACCGTGTAATCCAAAAGTTTTCCTGTTGCATCGACGACCACTGTTTTGACGCCAGTACGAATACCTGGATCAAGACCAATGGTAATTTGTGGACCGGCCGGTGCGGCCAGCAAGAGATCTTTTAAATTCTTGGAAAAAACTTTAATGGCTTCTTCATCAGCCAGCTCTCTTAATCGGGTTAACAGCTCCAATTCCAACTTGGTTACCAGCTTTATTTTCCATGTCATCCGAATGGTTTCTAATAACCAGGCGTCCGCTTTCCTTTGCTGATCAACAATATGAAAATAGGAGGCTAATCTTTGCTCACCATAGTCTTTCTCTGTCTCCGGCAATACCAGACTCAACTGCAATACATTTTCTCTTCTGCCACGAAACAAAGCCAAAGCCCGGTGTGAGGGTATTTTTTTAATGGCTTCTGCATAGTCAAAATAATCTGAAAACTTACTAATGGTCTCTTTTTTCTTGGAGGATCCCATCGATTTAAGCATGGCATGTTGCCATAAATACTCACGCAACTCATGTAGCAAAGTAGCATCTTCGGCAAAATGCTCCATTAAAATATGACGTGCCCCGTCTAATGCCGTTGATGCATCGATAATGCCCAACTCTTCATTAATAAAACCGGCAGCAAAAGCTTCTGGCTCCAAATTCGGATCCTGCAAGAGACCATCAGCCAATCCTTGTAAGCCTGCTTCAATCGCTATTTGTGCTTTGGTGCGTCGTTTGGGTCTAAAGGGCAAATACACGTCTTCCAATCGTGTTTTGGTGTCCGCTTGCAAAATCAGCTGCTCTAATTCAGGTGTCAGTTTGTCTTGCTCACGAATGGAATTCAATACCACCTGACGGCGCTCTCCCAATTCGCGTAAATACAACAACCGTTCCGCCAAATAGCGCAACTGACTGTCATCCAGGCCACCCGTAGCCTCTTTGCGATAACGAGCAATAAACGGTACGGTTGCGCCTTCATCCAGCAAATGAATCGCAGTCTCAATTTGCGAGACTTTCACTTTAAGTTCTTGAGCGATAATCGCTGCTGATGTCAACATCTCTTGCATCATTTACATCCTCGTCTACATAATAAAAAATACCGAAATAAATACAGCGCCTGTCACTCTAAGGCGACAGCACCGCTGCCAAATTCAATCCTTACTTTACTCTACTGTCACCGATTTTGCCAAATTTCGCGGCTGATCTACATCTGTACCTTTCGCTACAGCCACATGATAAGCCAATAATTGCAGTGGCAAGGTATAAATTATCGGTGCCACCCATGAGCCACAATAAGGAACTTTTATTAGCCGGTTGCCATTAGCATGCCATGTCTGTGTGTCGTCAGCAAAGACAAATAATTGCCCCCCCCTGGCACTGACCTCATGCAAATTGGATTTTAGCTTGTCCAGTAATTCATCATTGGGTGCGACAGCAATCACCGGCATGGCATCGTCGACTAATGCCAACGGCCCATGTTTTAACTCTCCAGCAGGATAGGCTTCGGCATGAATATAAGAAATTTCTTTTAATTTTAACGCGCCTTCCAATGCCACCGGATATTGAACACCTCGTCCCAAAAACAGCGCATGATTTTTTTGCACAAACAAAGCAGCCAATGCTTCAATTTCTTCATTCATGGCGGTCAGTGTACGCTCACAGCAGCCCGGCAAATCGGCTAATTGTTGCAGCACTTCTTCTGAGCGCTGATCTGGACATAAAGCAGCAGACAACATGAGAAAGGCTGCTAATTGGGTAGTAAAGGCTTTGGTTGATGCCACACCAATTTCTGTACCTGCACGGGTTAAAAACGCACAATCGGCTTCACGTACCAAAGTGCTGGTCGCCACATTACAAATAGCCAGACTGGCTAAGTAGTTCGATGCTTTTGCCTTGTATAAGGCGGCCAGGGTATCGGCCGTTTCGCCAGACTGAGAAACAGAAACAAACAAAGTGTCTTTCGGCACCACCACATCCCGGTAACGGTATTCGCTGGCGATTTCAACTTGAGCAGGAATCCCTGCTAAAGATTCAAGCCAATACTTGGCAATCATGCCGGCATGATAGCTGGTACCGCAAGCGACGATATGAATTTGTTTGATATTGGGAAAAACAGTGGCCGCACGCTCACCAAAACTGGCACGTAATACCTCGATGCTGTTAATTCGTCCTTCTATGGTGTCGGCCAACACTTTCGACTGCTCAAAGATTTCTTTTAGCATGAAATGTCGATAAGAGCCTTTGCTTATCATTTCTGCATCATTGTTTAATGGCAATGCATTACGCACTACCAAATGACCAGCAGCGTCAAATACTTGTACGCTGTTCGCCGTTAATCGTGCGCTATCGCCCTCTTCCAGATAAATAACCTCTGCGGCAAAGGCTCGTAACGCCAAGGCATCAGACGCAATAAAGTGCTCCCCTATTCCTACGCCAATAACCAAAGGGCTACCCTTGCGAATAGCAATAAGCTCATCAGGAGAAGCCTGGTGCATCACACCTAAGGCAAAAGCACCTTGCATTTCATTGGCTGCTTTTTGTACCGCAGACAACAAATCAAAACACTCTTTGTAATAACGATGAATGAGATGCGCGGCCACTTCCGTATCGGTTTCCGAGGTAAACAGGTAGCCCTCTTCCAGTAAGCGGTGACGTAATAGGTCATGATTTTCAATAATGCCATTGTGAACCAATGCAATCTCACCATGAGACAAATGCGGATGGGCATTTTGCTCTGAAGGTTTACCATGCGTGGCCCATCGCGTGTGAGCAATCCCTGTCGTCCCTGTAATGGCTGTCTCTTGCATGGCATCAGCGAGATTTTGCACTTTCCCTTGCGTGCGCACACGCTTTAAGCGGTGTTGCGCATCCATCACAGCAATCCCTGCAGAATCATAACCTCTGTATTCCAAACGACGTAAACCTTCTAGCAATACTTTGCTAATATCCCTTTCCGACACTGCTCCCATAATACCGCACATAAGACACTCCTCACCGCACTCATCCAGAATGCATCAACGCTGTTCGCTTGCTTTTGCAATATTTTTTACCGGACGATACAGCCTGTTCATGAAAAACAAAAATTATGACATACTCTTGCCAAATCATGAACTAATTTTGCTGTTTGGACCTTAGTATCGGGTAAAAATACAGGCATCAGGATGGATTTGTTTCCTCTTGCTTCATCGAGAAGGCCTATCTCACCAAAAGAAAGACAAAAATCAATCAATATGCCTTGCAAAAGAACGTTTCTCTTGCCTAAAAGAAGAAAAAATGCTATGTTTCAGCCATTACTTAGTTCTAGGTCAGGTGTTTTGTGAATTCTATAGTGATTGCTTCTTTTTATAAATTTGTCCCTTTAACTGATTTTGAATCACTGCGAGAACCTCTTTTAGCAGCGATGCATGACCACCAGATAAAAGGCACTATTATTTTGGCTTCTGAAGGCATTAACGGCAGTTTTGCGGGTACGCGCGAACAAATGGATGCTTATTATGCCTATATTCGCCAGGACAGTCGTCTGAGCGACCTCCGCTTTAAAGAAACCTTTGACCCCTGCAATCCGTTTGACAAAGCCAAAGTCAAACTAAGAAAAGAAATTGTCACCATGGGCGTGAAAGATGTAGACCCCCTGACGACGGTAGGCACCTACCTGACGCCGGAAGAGTGGCATGAATTAATTCAAGACCCCGAGGTCGTACTCATTGACACTCGAAATGATTATGAATTTGAGCTGGGTACTTTTAAAAATGCCATTAACCCCATTACAGAGAACTTTAGAGAATTTCCGGATTATGTAGCCAATGAATTAAGTGAGCACAAAGAGAAAAAAATTGCCATGTTTTGCACAGGAGGCATCCGCTGCGAGAAATCAACAGCCTACTTATTGGAACAAGGCTTTCAAAACGTGTACCATCTAAAAGATGGGATATTGAATTATATCGAAACCATTCCTGAAGAAAACTCTTTATGGACAGGAAGCTGCTTTGTCTTTGATAACCGAGTAGCCGTTAACCACAATCTGGAACGTGTGTCACCGCAATTACCGCTTGATTACAAATACGAACGTTCTAAATAAGACAGACAAGGTATTTTATGGCCACGCCAAAATCTTTTAGCGCCACCATCGCACTGAATAAAAAAGCCGGTTTTGATTATTTTATTGAAGTACAATACGAAGCGGGTCTGGTTCTTGAAGGATGGGAAGTTAAAAGTTTACGCGCAGGAAAAGTGAATATTGCGGATGCCCATATTATCATTAAAAATGGTGAAGCTTTTTTGTTGGGCGCCCAGATTAATCCCTTGCAAACAGCGTCTACTCACATTCATCCCGACCCCATACGCACACGAAAATTACTGCTTAATCGCAAAGAATTAAGTTCACTCATCGGCAGTGTAGAGCGCCAAGGCTATACCATAGTGCCTTTGTCTTTGTATTGGAAAAAAAACAACATCAAGCTCAAAATTGCGCTGGCCAAGGGGAAAAAAGAGCATGACAAGCGTGATACCATCAAAGCCAGAGAATGGCAAAGAGACCGTTCTCGTTTGATGAAAAACAAATAAGGATTCATTATGGAACAAGGCCAATCCCTCCCTGACCTGCATTTTGTGGCAACCAATCAAGTGCAAGGAAATCTGACGCAGTATCAAGGGCGTTTTCTTATCCTTTATTTTTATCCCAAAGACTCCACACCAGGCTGCACGCTGGAAGGACAGCAATTTCGGGATGCCTATCCTGATTTTTGCAGCCATGAAGCAACCATTTTCGGCATCTCCCGTGACAGCCTCAAGTCCCATGAGCGGTTTAAAGAAAAACAACAGTTCCCTTTTGAATTAATCAGTGATGCCGATGAGCAACTATGTCAATACTTTGATGTCATTAAAATGAAATCCATGTATGGCAAATCCGTGCGTGGCATAGAGCGCAGTACTTTTATTTTTAACCCACAAGGCATTTTAATGCAGGCATGGCGTAAAGTAAAAGTAGCAGGTCATGTGGCAGAGGTCCTGGCCACCTTGCAAACACATCAGGTGAATTAACTTTTATGCTGCATCGTTCCATTCAATTAAGCATAGTCAGTGCGGCAGCAGTCATCACGCTTATTGCAACAGACATGATGCTGCCCAGTCTGCCACATATTATGACCTTTTTTGGTGTATCGGCCAATGAGGTCAAAATGCTGCTGTCTTTTTTTATGTTGGGACAGTTTTGCACTGTACTCCCTTGGGGCATCATTACGGATCATCTGGGCAAAAGCAAGGCCATGCTGTTAGGCATGATTGGTTTTTTTATCGGCTCTCTTTTAAGTCTGATCGACCATTCCATTTATCTGTTGTTTTTTGCTCGCTTTATACAAGGTGCCAGCTCTATTGTCGTACCTGTTGCAGGCTGGGCTTTAATCCAAGACCTTTATCCTAAAAAAGAAGGCATCAATGCCTTGGCCAAGGTGAGCATGCTCACCGCCATAGTCCCATTGTTCGCACCTTTTGTTGGTGGGCTTCTCGATAAAAATTTTGGCTGGCGTAGCTCTTTTTATTGTATTGCGCTAGGTGCTTTTCTGTTATGCCTGATTTTTTCTGTCTTGCCTCGCCCCTCTTTACCTGAAAAAAAACCTTTAGCCTCGTTAAAATCCCGCTGGGCTGTCTATGGACTCATTTTAAAAAACCGAACGTTCTTGTCTTACGTGGCTTTATTTGGTGTTTTCAATTGTGGGGAATGGTGCTTTCTCACCGTAGCTCCTTTTTATTACGCATCCAAAGGGATGGACTCTGCAAACATCGGCTTTTTACTCACCTTAACCTCTATTGGTTTTGTTATGGGTTCCTTTCTAACCCCGAAGCTGCTTGCTCTTTGGGGAATGGACAAACTGATCAATAACAGCATCTTCCTGGCTTTTTTAAGCAGCGTCTTCATGCTGATGGGAGACCAACTGCATTGGTTTGCTGTGCCGTGGTTTAGTGCTTTAATTTTCAGTATTTATCTGACTGGCTCAGCCCTCTTATGGAGCTGTACCACCTCACAAGCCCTGGCGTGTTTTGAAGGCCATAAAGGCGCTGCTTCTGCCGTTCGTTGCTTGCTTATGCTGTGTTTTGCCTTTTTAGGAACCTTTATGGGGCGCATCATGCCTCATAACACTTTACTAGCCAGTGGCTTTTTATTACTGGCTACGGCGATGGCCGCTTTTATGCTCTTTAATCAAAGCAGCTTTAAAAAAATTCGCCTCCTTAATGAATCCACATAGAAAATCGACCACCTTCATATAATACTTGACGCCTGAAGTCTTGCTAAGCACAATAAAGAAAAGCGCTTTTGCTTTAACGCGCTGAGATGAAAGACTAATTCTTTGGCTCATGGGGGTGGTTTATGGACAAGCAACTGAAAGAACGCAAATTATTTGTTCTGGATACAAATATCCTGATGCATGACCCGTCTGCCATCTATCATTTCGATGAGCATGATATTTATTTACCCATGGTTGTCCTGGAAGAGCTGGATAGCCATAAAACAGGCCTTTCCGAGACAGCACGCAACGTGCGACAAACGAACAGAATGCTAGTCGAGCTGATGAGCGCTGCATCTCATAAGCAGATTGTATCTGGCCTGCCTATTCCCAATTTCAGCCATGAAAAAAACCGCCCCTGTGGTCGCTTGTATTTCCAAACTGACGAATTTGACCAAAACATTCCATCCACACTCCCAGGGCAAAAAGTTGACAACACCATCTTGGCAACGGCATTAGGATTACAAAAAAAATATGCTGGCCAAAAACAAGTCATCATCATCTCTAAAGACATCAATTTACGCATAAAATCAGGTATCTTAGGCATCCCTGCTCAAGATTACTATAATGATCAAGTCATAGAAGATGTGAGCCTGCTCCATAGTGGCATGCATCTACTGGACAATGATTTTTGGGATACTCACATCAAAGAATTAACCTCCTGGCAAGATGGCGGAAAAACTTTTTATACTGTTTCTAGTCCTTTAGTACAGCAGTGGAATCCCAATGACTGCCTGGCGACAGAAGATCAGCAATTTCAAGCCATAGTCAAACAAGTCCATGGCACAACGGCTACGTTGCAATTGGTACGCGACTACACCCAGGCCAAACATGCGGTTTGGGGCATCACTGCACGCAATATTGAGCAAAATTTTTCACTCAATTTGCTCTTTGATCCAGACATTGATTTTGTGACCTTGCAAGGCGCTGCCGGTACGGGAAAAACGCTATTAACCATTGCGGCCGGGCTAACCCAAATGCTGGATAAAAATCTCTACAGCGAAATCATTATGACTCGGGTCACTATTCCTGTAGGGGAGGATATCGGCTTTTTACCCGGCACTGAAGAAGAAAAAATGACGCCTTGGATGGGTGCTTTAATGGACAATCTGGAGGTGCTACATAAAAGTCAGGCCGGCGGTAGTTTTGGCCGTAATGCCACACAGGACTTGTTACAAAATAAAATTAAAATTCGCTCATTGAACTTTATGCGAGGGCGTACCTTTTTGAACCGCTACATTATCATTGATGAAGCACAAAATCTCACCACCAAGCAGATAAAAACGCTGGTCACTCGTGCAGGCCCTGGTAGCAAGATTGTCTGCCTGGGTGATATTAAACAAATTGATACTCCCTATCTCACTGAAACCACCTCTGGCTTAACTTTTGCGGTCGACCGATTCAAGCACTGGGAGCATGCTGCTCACATGACTTTAACCCGAGGCGAGCGCTCAAGGCTTGCTTTTTATGCAGCGGAGCATTTATAGTAAACGTTTTATGGGGATATAAAATGACTACTCAAGCCATCACTTACGATGATGTTCTACTCGTTCCGGCCTACAACCACCATGAGTCGCGTCGCGTTGTGGATACGACCAGTACTGACCGCCTGGGCAAACTCAGCTTAAGCCTGCCCGTAATCAGCGCCAATATGGATACCATTACCGAAAGTAAGATGGCCAATTACATGGGGACAAAAGGAGGTATGGGCGCTTTGCACCGTTTTATGAGTGTCGAAGACAATGTCAAAGAATTTAAACAGTGTATTCAGAAAGTTTTTGTTTCCATTGGCTGCACAGAGGCGGAGCTACAGCGGGCAGAAGCCTTGCGCGATGCGGGTGCCGAATACTTTTGTGTGGATGTGGCGCATGCCCATGCCAAGTATGTAGGGAAAACGCTGAAAAGTTTACGACAATTATTGGCTGACCGCTGTATTATGGCAGGCAATGTTGCCACCTACGCTGGAGCAGATTATTTAGCTTCTTGTGGCGCAGACATCATTAAAGCAGGTATTGGCGGTGGCTCCGTCTGTAGTACTCGCATTAAAACGGGCTTTGGTATCCCCATGTTGACCTGCATTCAAGATTGTGCCCGTTCTGATCGCTCTATTGTGGCTGATGGCGGCATCAAAACATCTGGCGATATAGTCAAAGCACTAGCGTTTGGCGCTGATTTTGTCATGATAGGAGGCATGCTGGCAGGCACTCACCCAACACCGGGAGACTATCTGGTCAAAGAAGATGGAAGCAAAGTAAAACGCTACCGAGGCATGGCTTCACAAGAAGCACAAGAAGCCTTTATGGGCCCGATGCATGAATGGAAAACGGCAGAAGGGGTGGCAACTGAAGTCCCTTATAAAGACCACACTGACCACATTATTGCCGATATCGTAGGCGGGTTACGTTCTGGTTTAACTTATGCAGGAGCGGATACCATCAGTGAATTACAACGCAAGCTCAATTACGTCCTGGTCACACAAGCTGGCCGTATTGAAAGCCTGCCACATAAATTACTTGAGCGCTAAATTTTGGTCAATACTACCCGAGCGTTAAGTCATTCTGACAAGTACCCCCCTTTTGTAGCTCTTGAAATCTCAAGACCCAAAAGGGGAGGAGTCTGCAACCATCCAATATCAAATAGAACCTGTTGATAGACTTGGCATATCATTTTCAATGGGCTTAGGTTTGATCTTCATTTCTTCAGTCTTGCGCTGTTCTTCTTGTTTGCTGTCTAATGCTGCCGATTCTTCAGCCACTTTAGACATGGTATCCCCGGTCTTGGCTGTATTAGGTAGCCGACTTAATTTCACCTCCTCATCCTTGACCGCTTTTGCGGCAAAGTCTTCCTGGTCTTTTTGCTGCGCTACAACCGGCTGCGGTGTGTTCTGTTGTTCAAGTTCTTGAGCAATAGTATTTTGTTCCCGTTGAATATCCTCTAATTGTTGCTGTACTTTCAAGCTTTCTTCAATTGCTGCGATTGCCGACATTTTATCTGTTGAAGACAGCGGCTCGTTCTTGCTTAGCATGCTGTCTAAATCACGGTCTCTTTGTTCTGTCTTGGCAACTAGAGAATTATGCTCGATTGTCGCATAAGACCATCTTGTAGTCTGCTCGTCTGTTTTAATTTCAGAAAACAACTGCTCACTTTGCCTGCTGATATCCAAAGAGGTCGCTTGCCTGGCCTCTCGCATTTGTCCAAGCGCCTCTCTCGCCTCTGATCTAAACTCATTATCCAGCTGAGGATCTTTTCCAAGTGATGCAAGACGCCCCTCTCCTGGCAAGGGCATTTTTGCTCGGCTATTTTCTGCTGTTATGGATGGTAACGGGGCTGCAACCAGCTCCTTGCCTAAAGGCAAACCAGTTTCTTCAATGACCTTACGTTCAAAATTCTGCATTTTCTGAACGATTTCTCTTTTGTCTTCTATAGATGCGGAGTCATTGTTTTTAACCAATTGCCCCTGCTCATGCAATTGCGCTGCTTCAGCGTAAAGATTGTTTTGTAATTTGTCTGCTGCCGCAGTATAAAGCATCCAATAGAATTTGAAAGCCAAGCGGCTCAATTCAATTGCCAATACCGCTTGCTCGTTTCCTTCAAACGATTTACTCAAGACATCATAATATTGATCTATCTTCCGACTAAAATCGTCAGACTGTTTTTTAAAATTGCTTTTTTTATCCCTTGTATTTTCATGAGAAATACTTTGCTCAGGAAAAGCGGCAGCTGCCTTGTCATTGAGCGGCTTGGGCTGAGGTCCCGATAGAGACTGAGGCTTAGGCTCCAGCTCCGGCTCCGGCTCCGGCTTAAGCTTAGGCTCAAACTGAAGCCGAAACTGAAGACCGGACGAAAAATGAAACTTGACCTCAGTCGGCGACTGGGGCGAATACCGCGACTGAGGCAAATGCTGCTGCGGGGGCAGAGACCGATATCTAGACGGAGGCTCAGGCTCAGGCTTAAGCTTAGGCTCAAACGGAAGCCGAAACTGAAGACCGGACGGAAAATGAAACTTGAGCTCAGTCGGCGACTGAGGCGAATACCGCGACTGAGGCAAATGCTGCTGCGGGGACAGAGAGCGATATCTAGACGGAGGCCAACGCCCGGACAAAGACCGAGACGGATCCCGTACAGGCTGAGGTGCCCTAGGAAGCTCAGACAGGGGGTCAGACTGAGGCGGAAACTGAGCTCCAGACTGAAACTGAGACGGATCCCGATACCGAGGCTGAGGCGCCTTAGGAAACTGCGATGCAGCATCAGCGGTTGGTTTGGTATTCTGTTGACTAGTAAACGTCGATGATGCATTGCTCCTCATACCAGAGGAGAGGCCCAAGCGGTCATCATAGCTTTTTCTCTCCGCTGGATTAGACAGCACTTCATGAGCATTATTTATCTGTTTAAAACGCTCGCTGTCCCCACCCTTATCGGGGTGGTGTTTCAGTGCAAGCGTTCTATATGCTTTTCTGATTTCATCCGTAGTTGCATCATTAGAAACTTCCAGCACCTGATAATGAGTCTCTCCCGGAGCATCCATAATCCCACCTCTATTGGCTTATCTACTAAATTAATTATAATCCATGTAATTAATTTATACAAAAAGCAACACTACCATACCTTATTCGCTGTATACTAATCAATATCCTTTAAAAAGAGCGAGCCGTCATCATGAACCGCAGTGATTTTCGTTATATGAATCAAGGGCGTCACATCAGAGAGCCAAGCCTTGCTGAAATGAATTTGCTAAAGTCCTTTCACTATGCCACGGAGCAAAAAAACCGAGCTTTATTGATGTTGCATGGCTTTGCCTCTTCTCCTGCCTGTTATCGCCTGCTTTTCCCGCAAATACAACATTATGACGCTATTATTTGCCCCGTACTTCCAGGTCATGGTGACAGCATCAATGCATTAAGTCAAAGTAGCGCTCAGGATTGGTATGAATCAGCAAAAAGCTATTGTGCTTTAATTTGCAAGGAATATGAGCAAGTTGATGTTCTGGGTTTGTCTCTAGGTGGTATACTCGCATGCAAACTAAGCCAGGAATTTTCACTACATCATCTGTATTTACTGGCACCGGCATTAAAACTGCGTATGCATATCCCCTTGATGTTGACGTTAACCAAGCTGTGTAAAGGATTAGGCTTTACGCAGCTACGCAATGCATCAGGCAACATCAGGCATCCTTGGCATACCGAGCTTAGTTACAGCCGATTGCCCTTAAGAAGCATCGGTGAAATTTTAACTTTAATTCAACAACATGTATGGCAGCCACCAACCTGTCCTGTCGATTTGTTCTTAGGTGTTCATGATGTTATTGTCGACTCCCAGGCTGTCGAACAATGGTTCTTGCCCTTACCACAAGCAAAAATCCATTGGCTTTTAAACTCTGATCATGTGCTGCCCCTAGACCATGATCTGGAACAAATCAGTCGAGAAATAAATCAGCAAAGCAGTCCCTCCAGCTAAGGAAACTGCTTGTTATAGCGCGTGTATTCTTCATCCATAAAGGGGCTGGTTAAATTACGCATATCAAGAACTGAGCCATCTTTCACCATAAAATCGGCTCGGGTATCAGGAATATTGTAATAGTAAATATCGCTGGTATCCGAGGCTTTACTGCTTTGATGATTGACCGAAGTAATTTCTGCAATAGAACGGTTATGTGTTTTAATAAAACTACGTCTGGCACGTAAATAACGGCCTTTAAATTGCGACTCACCCCACAATTCGACTTCCAATCGATTGACAATGCCTGCTAATTGAATTTTGGCTTTCTTTCGTCCTGTAATGACTAAATGTCTACTCTTCAACCAATACAGGCTTAAGCTGGAATCGCCATCAATATGTAACTCAGCCAGTTGTACTACCCCGCTGATTTGAACTTTAGGCTTTCCTATGAGATGGATTTTCATATGAGAACTGTTTACACCACTGAGCTGGGTCAGGCCATCTCCCTTAACGACCAAATCCTGAATCCCTAAAGAGCCACCTAAGCGAGTCGTTCCCTGGTTATCAAGATACAAGCTTAAAAACTTCGTCGATAATTGATTCCCGGTTACCAGCCCTGCACCATCAAAACGAAACAAATCCAGACTGGAACCTTGAATGTCTGCGCTCACCTCACCATATTGCGGATATCCAGCCCCCAAGCTGACCAATAAACCTTGGTTACGCACCACAACACTAACTTGCGCCAAGTCCCTGGGATCACCTTTCAAGACCAGTAGTGGCTTTTTATAACCGGTATGCAAACTCACATTAAGACGTCCTGACACCGTGACTTCACTAAAAGAAGAAACCATCCGACTTTGCTGTACAACATGCGGTGGAAACTCCTTAATGCTTGCGCGACGTACTGGCGAATGATGGCTGCAAGCAGACAATAAAACAGCCACCATGACAAGTAGACATCCTCTTTTTAACATAGTCAGATCCTGATGCATAATAAACTTCCTCTACCTTAGAGGAAGTTGGGCGCTTAGGCAAGATTTCTCTATTAAAGGCCTTGGGTTACAACTTTAAACCTCAGATTCCTTGCTGAATTGAGAAATTTTTACTCGCAACCCACATCCGTCTTTCCCTGCATGTAAAGGTGCTGCATGCATCAATGTCTCTAAAGAGTCATTTATATCAAACACGGCCGGTAATTGAATGTTAATGTCTACCAAAATTTTATTTTTGCAACTTAGCACTACGGCATTACGACTTATCGGGCCAAAAGCCTGCTCCAGAGCCTGACGTAATTCGGATAAAAGGACATACTGCCCTCGATGAGCCCGCAAATAGTCACCAAAGTAAGAATCATCCATCTCTTGCGTCCATTTCATTGCCAAAGCAAAATAATCATCCGCGGAACGAGATTGACAGCTGCCATGTTTATTCCACTCATGACGCTCCAGGCAACTGCCATAGTAATAGCTAGGCATAATTTGTTGCAACCGCGCACTAATTTCATCATTTAGCTGTAAAGGCGCATAATCACAGTGATTGCTCTTGGGTTTGATGCCACAATAACCATAGCGGTGACCGCATGCAGATTGATTAGGCCATAAACCATGTAACGTCAGGTGGGTGGCCTGATACGAGGTTGCTGCCAATTGATAACATTCTGGTTTTCCTGCCTCATAACCATAGGTTTCACAAAACCCAGGCTGTGAACTTAATGCAAGTACATAAGAATCAGCTAATCCTGTTGTATTACAGCGCTCATTACCTGCAATAGCCAGATTGCTCAATAAAACCAGAGCAGACAATAGTTTAAAAAGACCTCGCATCCCTAACACTCCCACGTTGATAGTAAAACATTCTTCTACGGATTAAGACCTGGCAAATTCGGATTGCTTTTTTTAGGTTTCTCCACGTTTTTTGGCAATTTCTTAATCAGCTCATACAGCGCATCTCCTTGCCAATTTACTGTATTCCCCTGGTATAAGACCTGCGATAAGGCTTGCAATTGTTTTTTAATTTGAGGATCGCGAATCAACAGCATAATGTCCGCAAGGTTACGCACGGTCGCCTCTGGCCAACGGGCCGCAGCCCAAATCAATAAAGCCTCGCGCGCTTGTTGCGGATTGGACTTATTGCAAGCTTGTCTCAATCGCTTCAAAGCCCTGTTTTGCCCTGCATTACCCCTACGCCTCGTTCTATTCCACCCCCATAAACACAAAGTAATAAGCCAGGCACAAGCAAAAAATAGGGCCAGTCCTGCCCACCAGGATGATTGGAATGAATTCTTCCATGTGGGCACTTGCGCAGAAGTCTCTAAAGGCACATTGAGCGGCGCTTTTGCATCTGCTGGCGTCGAAGATGAGGCTAACTTATTCGGCTGCCGGTCTTTCATCGATGGTTTAATGTTCAAGCTTCGTGGTGGCAAAATAGCCCTCTCTTCCTTGCCTGTTTGGGTATTAAACCAAGGAATGGATACCTCAGGAAGAATCACTTCTCCAGATTGATTAAACAAATAGGTCACTTTAAATTCAGTACTGCCATACAATTCGCCCTGATGAATTTGATTATTGTCTTTGCCTTTTTCCGGGTAAACTGCCACGCCGTCCATGTCTTTAAATGTCAGCGAAGGGAGCAATTGGGCAGGAATCCCTGTACCTTGTAGACGAATAGTTCGCACCAAGGTACTGCCTTGACTTAGTGTTTGGCTGAGATTTTCATACTGCTCATCCAAAGCAATATTCTTTGCCGGTAACCAGCTGCCCTTAGCTGAAGTAGAAGGCGCAGGCAACACGCTAATCGTTCGATCTTTATCGGTGACTTTAATACGTTGCATATCAAAATCATAAACCAAGGCGGTAAAAGAAGGCGCATGAATGGTCAGTTCGCCGCTTTTTTGCGGAAAAATGGCATATTTTTGCTCTTCCACCACGTAAGAGACTGAATTTTTTACTGTCTGGTACCGTTTTGTGTCTCCCAAAGGAATCACTAAAGCATCATTAACTACCGGGGCATCGTAACTGGCATCCAATAGCCGTTTGCTATTGTATAAAGTCACTGTATAAATCATTTCTTGATTGACATAGGGTTTGGTGACATCCAGCGCGGTAGTGAGTAATAATGCTTGCGAAGTATCGGCAGGAAAGCTTTTATCTACTGTTGAAACGGTATCCGAATCCTCTACGTTAATGGTGATGGGATTGCTTTGATCTTTACCTATTTTAATGGCTGGTATTGACAACACACCGCTTTTTAATGGCTTTAACGTAATCACCCATTGGTTGCTCATGGTGCTTTGCCCATTGATAACCGCATAATTCACCTGTCTGGCGGTCCCTAAAAGACGAAAATCTTTTTGCAACACCCGCAAGTCTGGTACACCTTGGCCTTGTGAGCCATCCTGAGTTAAAGTCAATTGCAAGCTGTCATCCAAATGTACTGTCGACGGGGTAATTTGTACATCGACCACCGCATAGGCCCATAAAGAAAACCCACTTAATAGGATACTGCTAATCATTTGTCTCATTGATACCACCCGCGCACTCTACGTAAATGATCTCTTAAAAATTTTTCTCGTAATAAACCACCCGGATCATCAGGAATTAATTTAAGCCATTGTTCTTTTTCCTGACGCAGCTCTTCCTCTTGCTGTTTTTGCTTGGCGGTCAAGGTCGATTTCTTTTGTTTTTTTGCCTCTTTGTCTTGTTGCTCTTTGTCTTGCGGCTCTTTGTCTTGCTGTTCTTTGTCTTGCTGTTCTTTGTCTTGCTGTTCTTTGTCTTGCTGCTCTTTGTTTTGTTGCTCTTTGTTTTGCTGTTCTTTGTCTTGTTGTTCTTTGTCTTGTTGTTCTTTGTCTTGTTGTTCTTTGTCTTGTTGTTCTTTGTCTTGTTGTTCTTTGTCTTGTTGTTCTTTGTCTTGTTGTTTTTTGTCTTGTTGTTCTTTGTCTTGTTGTTCTTTGTCTTGTTGTTCTTTGTCTTGTTGTTCTTTGTCTTGTTGTTCTTTGTCTTGTTGTTCTTTGTTTTGTTGTTCTTTGTTTTGTTGCTCTTTGTTTTGTTGTTCTTTGTTTTGTTGTTCTAATAATTGCTTTACTAGTTCATAATTATACTGAGCATCCTGATTCTTTGGATTAAGTTGCAGTGCTTTTTGATAGGCAGCCAATGCGTCTTGATAGCGTTTTGCATGTGCCAAGGCATTGCCTGCATTGTAATAACCTTGTGCCGTATTCAGGCTTTGATACAGTGCGGCTGCTTTTTTATAATCCCCTGCTTTATAGGCTGCCGTTGCTTGCCAATCAGGCTTGGTAAACAAAGCTTCTGCCTCTTTAAATTGCTTTTTTTCCATTAATTGCTGCGCTTGCTGATCGGGGGTAAGCCACCAACTCGACCCACTAACAGCAGGAAAAGAAAAAAACAACCCCGTTAATAATAAGCAATATCTCATGATGTAAACCTTTGTAACCAACCCCGTTGAAATACCAGCAGCCACAACAACAAAGCAGGAAATAAGAACCATCGCCCTTCATCTTGCCAGACAGGCAATAAATCATCCTTACTTTGTTTAAACGCATCTTGATTGGTCGCAGCAAGCCATTGCTCCAAATCAGCGGCATTCATTTCATAAGGAAGTAACAAACCGCCACCAGCCTTTGCAAACTGCTTGAATAAGGGATCGTAATCGGCATGAGGTAAGATGGGCATAATCGATGACTGTATCCCCAATTTAGCCAAGGCAGAGGCCTTTTCAATCGCCAAAGCAGAAGGAGCGCTGGAGGTCAGTACTAAAATTTGTCCTTGTGCATAGCCTGCTTGCTCAATTAAACGAGCTGCCTCCTGTAAGGCGCTATCAAGCCTTTGTCCTTTAACTGGCATGATGTCAGGAGTCAAAACGTTTAATAAGGATGTAATGGTCTGTCCATCATCAGTTAAAGGCGATACGACAAAAGGTTCTTCTGTGTAAGCAATCAAACCAAATTGCCCGGCTTCCTTATGCTTTAACAAGTCATGAAGCTTGAATTTGGCGCGACTTAAACGATTAGGCGTTAAATCATCGGTCATCATGGGGTCAGACACATCTAAAAGCAGCATGTGAGCTTGCAGTGGTTTATAAGCTGCTACAGGCAACTGGTGCCAGGCTGGGCCACTTAAGGCGATGATAAGCAACAAACAAGAGCACCATATTATCCACAAAGACCCTCTGGCTTGACTTTTGGTATTCCCCTGAGACAGATGGGCTAACAAATGCGGATCACAAATGGCTGACCAGCCTGATAATGAGGATTTCCGATAGGATGCTAATAGAATCAAGACCAATAAAGGAAAAAGCGCCAACAACCACCAAGGACGCAATAGATGCAAAGAAAAAAAGGTCATTTATGCCCTCTCCCTGCTCAGTAACCAACCAAGCCAAATAAAAATAATTCCCAGTGCCAAGGCAACGCCCCAAGGATAATACTCTTTTTGCGGTCGAAGCGTGGCTTGCTCTTGTTTGATGCGCTCTAATTGATTAATGGTTTGATAAATGGCATTTAAAGAATGGGGGTCTGTTGCTCGAAAATATTGTCCACCTGTTATTTTAGCCATTTCTTTCAAGGTATTTTCATCCAAATCTGCACTGCTATAGTCCAGCATATCAGGCGTCATACCCGGTTCAGCACCCAAACCGATAGTATAAATTTTAATGCCATCATCTCTGGCCAGCTCTGCCGCCTTGACAGGAGACAATACGCCTGAATTATTTGCACCATCTGTCAGTAGCACAATAACACGTCCATGCCGAGGCATATCGCTTAACCGTTTGACTGCCAGTCCTACCGCATCGCCAATAGAAGTGGTTTTTCCTGCCAAGCCTACTGTTGCATCGTCTATGCGCATTAGCACACTGTGCCGGTCATAGGTAAGTGGCGTCTGTAGATAGGCTTGTGAGCCAAACAAAATCAACCCAATTCGATCCCCTTTTCTTGCTTCGACAAAACGTGCCGCAGCCTGCTTCACCACAGTCAAACGACTCACGGGACGATGATGCAATACCATATCAGACAAAGCCATACTACCAGACAGATCTAAAGCCATCATCAGATTATAACTTTCACGCTGCACAGGTACAGGGTTGCCTATCCACCGCGGCCCAGCCAAAGCACCAACCAAAAGACACCAGACGAAAGCCGGAATCCATAAAGAAGCGCTAGCAATCCACCTGCTTTGCTCTTGTTGACTCAGCTGTTGTAACACCGCATAAAAAGGCACTTTTAAACCCAACATGGCTCGTGTTTTTGCTACGGGCATGAGCAACCAATACAGTAATGGCAAAGGAAGACAGCATAAAAACCAAGGATTGGCTAATTCAAACATGGCTTTTTCCTTTGTTGTATCCAGCGACGAGCTGCCTCAAAGAAAGGCTGCGCTGACAAGGCCTCTTTGGTTTTAAAAGGAGACTCCAGAATCAACACCTGCAAGGCAGCAAAATCTATTCCTTTACTGGTATGTTGTAAAAAAGCCACCCATTGATGACCATGCATGGATGCCACTTCCTGACGGGGGAAATAAACCAGGGCGACCCGCTTTAGCAATTCTGAAATCCGTGCACTGGCCAGTTGGGCTTCATTATCACGTGCATACTGCGCCTCATAAGCGGCCAACAGAGCCAAAGCCTGTTTTTTAATGCGTTGCTGTTTTGTACGGTACAGCAGCCAACAGACAATACAGACCAATCCCATAACTAAAAGAGCAAGGACAATAAACCAGCCCGGTGCTGGTGGCCAAAAACCTATGGCAGCAGGCCAATGAATGTCTTTTAACTGTGTCAAGACAGAAGAATCAACCATAGGTTCTCCGCAGAAAAGTCCGTCTTACCAGCAAGGGCAGATCCGTTGCTGTAGTCAAAGAGAGATAATCACTCTGAGCCTGACGACATTGCGCCTCCAACTGGTACAGGCGCTGTGTGCAATAGTTACTGTATGCAGCTTGCAATGTGGCCGAATGCGTATTAAAAACAAAAGGCGTTTTACCATCGGTAACCCCATAACAATGGGACTTCGGCAGCGCCAGTTCAACGGGGTCACTGATATGATAAACCAAGACTTCATTGTGCGCACGCAAACGTGCCAAATGGGCAATACACTCTTCATCAAAAGCATACAAATCACTAATTAAAACGATGGTACTCCCGGGTCTCACCACCCGCCTAACACGCAATAAGGCATCGCTTAAAGGTCGCGCTGGTGTTTCATCATTCATCACGCTTTCTTGCGTGTAATGAGATAAAGAAGACAGCATAGGCAAGACTGCTCGCTCACGCGCACGAGGCATGAATTCGCTGTGTTGTCTGGCAGAAAAAAACAAGCCGCCTATTCGATCACCTTGCTGGACTGTCATCCAAGCCAATAAAGAGGCCAATCGTGCAGCCACTACGGATTTAAACGCATGACGTGTGCCAAAGTGCATGGAGGGATTAAAATCAACCAATAACACCACCGGACGCTCTCGCTCTTCTTGAAAAATTTTCACATGCGGTCGTCCTGTGCGCGCGGTAACACGCCACTCCATATGTCTGACTTCATCGCCTGCCTGATAATGACGTGCTTCAGAAAAATCCATCCCCCGGCCACGAAATTTGGATAAGTGCCCTCCTGCGCGCGCCCCTTTCCCTTGTGGATGGTACGATGTCATCAGGGCATAACGTCTGAAATCAATTAATTCGTCTAATTGTGCAATAACCCCATTGGCCATAAAAATCCTCTATGGTACTGCGACAAAACTCAAAATAGAATCAATAAAATCATCACTACTGATTCCCTCTGCTTCGGCTTCAAAACTGAGTAAGACGCGGTGACGCAAAACATCATGGACAATGACATGAATGTCTTCTGGAGTCACATAATCTCTGCCAGAAAGCCAGGCATGTGCTTTGGAACAACGATCTAGCGCAATGGTTGCCCGTGGACTGGCACCAAAGCGTACCCATTGAGCAAGCTGCTCACTATAAACACGCGGGTTTCTTGTCGCCACCACCAATTGAACCAAATACTGTTCTAATGCCGGACTGGTATGAACCTGTAAAACGGCCTCACGCGCACTAAACAAGGTTTTTTGCGTCAGTTTGGGGGTAGGCGTCTCATGAGTCAAACACTGCTTCATGGCTTCTTTTCGAGCTAACATGAGAATATCATGCTCTACTTTTGCATCGGGGTAATCAATTTTGACATACATTAAAAACCTGTCCAATTGCGCTTCAGGCAAGGGATAAGTACCCTCTTGCTCAATAGGATTTTGCGTGGCCATTACTAAAAACAACTCCGGTAACGGGTAGGTTTTGCCACCGATAGTCACCTGACGCTCCGCCATGGCTTCAAGTAATGCAGATTGCACTTTGGCCGGTGCCCTGTTGATTTCATCGGCTAAAATCAAATGATGAAATAAAGGGCCAGGCTGAAAAACAAAAGAGCCGTTTTGTGGGTGATAGATGTCTGTCCCCGTTAAATCACCTGGTAGTAAATCGGGAGTAAACTGAATGCGATGGAAGTCACCTTCAACACCCGCAGACAGCTCCTTGACTGCTCGTGTTTTTGCAAGCCCTGGAGCCCCTTCTACCAACAAATGGCCATCAGCAAGCAAGGCGATCAACAATCGGGAAACCAAACGCTCTTGACCGAGAATACGCGCATTTAAATGAGTACGCAGATTCATGATGCACTGTTGTATTGAATCACTATTTTTGTCTTGCTGTGCCATAAGTCGCCTCTTGCAAAAAATCTTATCCTAGCGTGAAAAGACAGGGATGCCAAGAGGCTTTGTTAAGAATGATAGTCTGGTTGTAACTCTAATGGCATCATGGATTGAACGCGCTCGTATAAGGATAACAAAGAAGCACAAAACACCTGCAGTTCTTGCATATTTTCCCACAAATCATACTCAATGCCTTTGTGCAAGGCATACTGACGTGATAAGGTTTTTAATAATGCCCTATCTTGACTGGAAAAACCCAAATGGGCATTCAACTCCACAAGCTCCATTAAATTTTTATGCTCTTTTACAGGACGGCTGTCATGCAAACAGTAGGCTTTAAACAGCAAAGTAAAGGCTTGATAAAGCAAAGACACCACCGGTGCTAAAGCAGTCATACTCGTATTAGAACGTAACTCACCTAAAGCAAAATGGTGCAATAAATAATCCGCGCAGTAAGCATGTTGAGTAGATGCATTTAATAATTCTACAGGAGAAAGGTAACGACGATCCATTCTGATACCACCTTATGTTATAATGGGTCTATTATATCCTGCCCCTCATAAAGATGCATACTTTTCTTAACAGCCGCTGGCAATTAGGCGCCTTGCAACTACCGCATCGCTTAATTCAAGGGCCATTAGCCGGCTACAGCTGCGCCCCCTTTCGGGTCTTATACCATCATTTTCAAGCACCGGCTTACTGTGTATCTGAAATGTGCTCCGCCATAGATGTGCTATCCAAACATGGAAAAAACAGCCGTTATCTGTATAAAGACCCTAAAGAGCATTACTTGGCCTATCAACTGTCCGGCACTGAACCCAATGTACTCGCAGACGCTGCCCTGTTGCTGCAAGAGCATGGCGCTGACCTCATTGACATCAACTGCGGCTGCCCTAAAACAAAAATACGAAAAAAAGGCGCTGGCAGTGCTCTATTGGAAGATCCCAAACGCCTTGTCGCAATTATTCAAGCCGTTCGCCAGGCCATCAACATCCCGCTTACCATAAAAATCCGCATTCAAAACAGTCCTGCTGATTTAATCCTGGCCCAACAGATTGAAGAGGCAGGCGCTGATGCCCTCATCGTTCATGGCCGACGCTGGCAAGAGGACTATGATATCGCCTGCAATTTTCATCAAATAGGACAAATTAAGCGTCATCTACAGATCCCCGTGATCGCCAACGGTGACTTGCACTCTGTTGCTAGCTTAGAATATGCTTATTCTGCAACCGGCTGTGATGCCTTCATGATAGCCCGAGCAGGAAGTGGCAAACCATGGCTATACCAGCACTTGCTTGCGAAAAAACCGGCCGTCATTTCAATGCAACAAAAAAAAGATTTGTTTCTCGAGCATATTGAAGGTTTAGCCACTTTGGAAGAAGCACATCAAGCCATCTTGCAAAGCAAGTCTTTGATTCGCTATTATTTTGGTGACCTACTCCATCAAGAACAATTACAAACCTACTATACTTTGTCCTCCTTACAACAGATCAAAGACTTTATAGCGGTCTCCATCAGCAACGCTCTGACATGATTGGTAGATTGTATTGATGTGCAAGGCACTCAAATTTAAAACCACTACTATGATTTAAAGCCCAAGTCCTTTACACTGCTCTTTATCTTCAATAACACCATCATGCGCCGCATAAAACACCATAAGTGCAAGATGTGATAAGCCCACTCCGCAGCTGAGATAAACTACAGAGCACGGCTGAAATATCAAACAGGAAAACAACGAACAAGGATCGCTTTATGAATATCCGTTTTTTAACACTGCTCAAACTTTCTTTTTCCATTATTATGTTAAAAATGCTCTCTGCCTTGCGCACAGGTCAAGCAGCCGCCACACGTCCACCATCTTATTCTCCAACAACATTAAAATCTACTGCTATACCCACCCTTGATCCCAGTGTTTTTATTCCGACACCAACGCCAAGCGTCGCGCCCAGTACATTCAAGCCGACAGAAACGCCAAGCATCGTGCCCAGTACATTCAATCCGACAAAAATGCCAAGCATCGTGCCCAGTACATTCAATCCGACAGAAACGCCAAGCATCGTGCCCAGTACATTCAAGCCCACAGAAACGCCAAGCATCGTGCCGAGTACATTCAATCCCACAGAAACACCAAGCATCGCGCCCAGCACACTCAATCCCACAGAAACGCCAAGCACCGCGCCCAGTACATTTATACCTTCTACTACACTCCCATCATTTCGTCCCTCTACTGGACAACCAACAGCAACGCCATCCGTATTGCTTAATTCGGGTCAGCCAACCATGCATCGTTTTCCTCTACAACAAGCAACCGATCTCACCGAAATAAAACAGATAAACCAGATGCTCATACTGATGACAGGAGGACTTTTAGTTGCTGGCTGTGGTTTTTTTGCAATTAAACCATGCAAGCAACAAGCAAAAGAGCACAACGTAATCGAACATAATCCGAAGAAAATATGATGAGTTCGATTAGCCACCGACTAAATACACTGTCTTTTTGTTTATTATTGCCCTGTACTCTTGCAGCCCAATCCTCTCCTTTAGGACGTGTGGAATTGAACAGCGCGGGCGTCACGCCACATCTAGGAAGTCTTGCTGGCGATACCCTGATACCCTTCGCCAATACAGCAGATGCACTCTTTCTAGTGGATCTCATGGGTGGCTATGCCAGTAATGCCACCTACCTGGTATCACCTGGCATTGGTTTTCGGCAAGTGATTAACAATCAAATCATAGGCGCTTTTTTGTTTGGCGATTATGAACAGACCAGTCTCGGTACCCCTTTTTGGAATTTAAGTCCCGGCGTAGAATGGATAACGCCTGATTGGGATACACATCTCAATGGCTATTATGCCACAAAAACCCGCCACGTGATTGGCGCCCCAGAATTTGCCAGTACCCTGGGCGATGAACAGGGCATTGTTTTTACTCCTGACACACACAAGCAATATGATCAATTAGTGAGGCCTTATGCGCTTATTGGTAGTGGTGCCGATATTGAAGTAGGTTACAGTTTAGCTAAAAAAGCCAATGCCCTTCGTTCTCGTATTTACATGGGCGGCTATTACTATCAAGTCCCCCCTGATACCAACAAGACAGCTCTGTCTCAGGTGCAAGCGATCAAAGGATTCACGCTGGGTTTCTCACAAGCTTTTTCAGAACAATTTAAAGTCAGCCTATTCAACAGTTACGATGAGGTGAGCAATTATCGAGTGGGTTTTCGTGTCTCCCTGACCTTAGGCAGCGAATCCAATCGCTTAGCCAATGACGTTCACACTCGCCTGTTAGATACCGTAGCGCGTCATGTAGGCATTATTGGCACTGGTGCAGGCAATTATGATCAGCTTTATTGGCAAAATGAGGGCCTGGGCTTACAGTACAATAACATTTACTTCATGTCACCCCATGGCAATGGTAATGGCAGCTATGGCAATCCCATGGCACTAAGCCAAACCAATCTGGACACTATTCATAGTACTAATCCCAATGAGGTCCGTCTCTACCTACAAGGCGGCAAGCAAATGATTTACCCTATAGACAGCAGTAACAGCAGCATGATGGGCTTAGCTGTTTATAATGGACAAGCCTTTTATGGGCGCAGCAATGATTATCGCACCAGCGCCAATGCAGCAGAACGCCCTCAAATCAGCGTAGATGGACTCAATCATTACAATGGTTTTATCCTTCAAGACGGCCACACCGTGTTTTCTGATTTGCATCTCTACTCATCGACTCCCGGCTATGGCATGGGAATTGTATTCAACAATACGTCAACTGCCACCAGCAGCCTCAGTCTCAATAACATGAGCATTTCGCAGTTTACTACCGCTGTTTATGTCAATCACATGAGTAGCGGCACATTCACATTGAATGCCAACGCCTCCCATTTTGACCGCAATACACAAACGGGCAATGGGGCTGCGGCTTATGGCATGAATCTCCTCAATACCGGCACTGGCCATTTTAATTTGTCTGCTAATTACTCAAGCTTTAATGAAAACAGCAGTTCAGGCATGACCAATCAGGCAGCAGGCCTGTCCATTTATAATGCCAGCTCAGGGCGTGTGAGTGCACAAATACAGGGGTCTTTATTTAACAACAACAGCGCCACAGGCAGCAATGCCCCCATGGCAACAGGGTTTTATGCCTACAATAATGGCTCAGGCTTACTGAATATCCACACGTCAAGATCTCAATTTAATAGCAATTACGCCAGTGACCAGGCTTTTGGAATGACCGTAGTTAACCAAAGCACCGGCACGCTGCTTTTAACCAGCAGAGACTCTCAATTTAATCAAAACGCAGGGAACCTGTTAAGCGCAGGGCTAGCAGCAGGCAATTACGGAGCAGGCAATATCCGGATAAGCGACCACCATTCTTCATTTATTCCTGAAGCAGACGCTAACAGCTATCCTATCTATACTGACAATGCGGGAACCGGAACCATTACCATGCAAACCTATTAGACCAGTAGACGAACTTGGACTAACTCGACTTGATGAAAAGTATTATCTCAGCAGACTGACGCAAACCCGTGCGCTTTAATTGATCACCCAAGGATGGGGAAGACCTGGAGAATACTCGAAGAGAATCTCTCCCATTTTTTTACAACTCGCCATTCATTACAGGCTGCGTCCACCATCTACCTTTAAAATATGTCCCGTTACAAAGTCGTTTTCAATCAGCGCCAATACAGCCTGAGCAATAAAGCCTGGCTCTCCATGGCGTTTTAAAGGGGTTTTTTCAATGATTTGTTTTTGCTGCTCGGTGCTTAAGCCATTATCCGCTTCAGGCCAGGCAATTGCACCAGGTGCTACGGCATTAACTCGCACCTGCGGCCCCCATTCTTTCGCCAAGGCTTTGGTTTGCATCTCCAGGGCGGCTTTGGTTTGGCAATAGACAGCATATTCTTTTAAGGGCGATTGACTGTGAATGTCAGTAATATTCACAATGCAACCGCTGTGTTTTGCCAAAAACTCATAAGCAACCATACTTAAACAATAAGGTGCTTTCACATTGACCTCAAATAAAGTATTCCACTGTGCTTCGGTACAAATTGCTTGCGGTGTCCGTATAAAAACAGAAGCATTGTTAACCAGTACGTCCAGGCGACTACGATGTTGTTTCAGCTGTTGCATAATGACTTCCGCAGCCTGCGCTTTGCCAAGATCTTGCTGGATCACAAAGGCGCTGTGCAAGCGATGCTGATTTAACTCCTGGCTTAAAGCCTGTGCCTGAGTGATAGAATGTTGGCAGTGAATGAATACCGTATACCCTTTCGCATGCAATTGCCTTACAATCTCTGCCCCTATCCGACGCGCACCACCGGTGACTAATGCGACGCGCTCTTGTGTGTGATGAGAATTCAAGGTAAGGTTCCCCTTTTTCAAAGCAGTTTATGATGAACTTACTACAGATCCTACACCAACAACTGGCAGAACAAAACGCTTTGTCTTTTGCCGACTTCATGCATCAGGCCTTATACACGCCTGATTTAGGCTATTACAGTTCCGGCTTACCTAAAATAGGCCGGCAAGGTGATTTTATTACTGCCCCAGAATTAACCCCGCTGTTTGGTTATACGCTTGCCAATCAATGCCAACAGATACTCTCTGTAGTCTCTGCCCCTCATATACTGGAATTTGGGGCAGGAACCGGAGCCTTGTGCATCAGTTTGCTAACCCAGCTAGAACGCTTGCACTGTTTGCCGGATTGCTATTACATCCTGGAGGTCAGCGCTCACTTACAAGAACAGCAAAAAGAGCGCATTCAGGCACAAATCCCTCATTTGGCTGACCGGGTGCAATGGCTTCATGCATGGCCACAAACGGCTTTTAATGGCGTTATTCTTGCCAATGAAGTCTTGGATGCCATGCCTGTACACCGCTTTAAACTGGATGATAATGCTGTTTTGGAAAGCTTTATTCAGCTCAATGAACAAGGGCAGCTACAAGAGCATTTTCTGCCTTGCCATAACCCACGACTGCTGTCTTATATCCAAAACTGCATCCCTGCAGTACCTAAACCGTATAGCTCAGAAGTCAATCTGTTTGTTGAAGACTGGATAGCCCAGCTGTACCAAATCTTAAACCAAGGTCTGGTCTTGCTCATTGACTATGGTTTTCCTCGCCACGAATACTATCATCCAGACCGCCAGGAAGGCACTTTAATGTGCCACTATCAACACCATTGTCATCCTGACCCACTGATTCATGTGGGCGAACAAGACATCACCGCGCATGTAGATTTTACGCAGGTAGCTGAGGCTGGACATCAAGCTGGCTTTCACATTGCAGGCTATACCAATCAGGCCTCTTTCTTGCTAGCTAATGGTTTGCTACACTTACTCCATGACATGGAGAATGAACGCGATGTCTTTAGAGCCAAGCAGGCCATCAAACAATTAATTCAACCTAGTGAAATGGGCGAATTATTTAAGGTCATCGCTTTAACCAAAGCGATTGAACATCCCTTAAATGGATTCCTCTTAAACGACAAAAGAGTAAGCTTATGATACCTCGATACTTAACCACCGTTGAACTGCAAAAAGAGTCCATGAAGTTTTCCGCAGGACATACTACCATCTTTTCCGCCACGCACCGAGAACCTTTGCATGGCCATATGTATGGCGTTTATCTGGCTTTATCGACCTGGGTAGAAGACAATGGCATGACCTTTGATTACCGCTACTATAAAGAGCGTATTCATCAATTGTGCAAACAGTTAAACCAAACCTTTCTCATGCCGCAATATTCTCCTTTTTTACAATATGATGAAGATGAGACCTATTATTACTTTACCTTCAATCATAAAAAAATGCCTTTTTTAAAAGAAGACATCACTTTGATGCCCTTAACCAACATCACGGTAGAAGAGCTGTCACGCTGGTTTGTCAATGAATTGATTAAAGATCAGGACGAGCTGGACAAACACCGCATTGAAAAAGTCGTAGTCAAGGTTTTTTCCGCACCGGGACAATCGGCAAGTCACGAGTGGCATCGTAATTGAGGATGATTTGCAAGGTTTGTATCCCTAACACTCATAAAGAGTATTATGATTATGAGGTGGGGGAATGCATCCCTTGTATTGGCGCGCGAGTTTGGGTGCCTTTTCGGTCGCAAAAAAAATTAGGCGTAGTGATTGGTTTTAAGGACAGTGAAGCCTGTCATCAGTTAAAAGTAGTGGCAGAGGTACTTGATGACAGCCCGCTGCTGCCCGAATCCATTTTAAACTTGTGCTTATGGATAGCACAATACTACCAATCCCCTTTATCAGAAGTACTAGCCTTGGCACTACCCAAGAAATACCGACAAGGGCTGCCCGTGACCCTGCCCATGACCGAGTACTTCCAACTCACTGGCCCTTTGGATGATACCTTAGCAAAACTTGCCCCACGCGCCAGCAAAAAAAGACAGCTGGTACAATGGCTGGCTCAACAGGATGCCCCAGTCAGCAAAGCCTCATTAAAGACCCAAGGCTTTACCGCCAGCCATTGGCTCTCTTTACTGAGCGAGAGGCTCATACAACAGCATCAGCAGCCACAATTACCGAAAACCTCGCAAGCAACACAACCGGCATTGCAGCTAAACGCTGAGCAAGAGCAAGCCGTACAACAAGTCAGCGCCCATCTGTCTCATTTTATCTGTACTGTAGTCTATGGCGTTACTGGCAGCGGCAAAACAGAAGTCTATTTGCAAGTCATCGCACAAGTACTGGCACAGCAAAAACAGGTCTTGGTTTTAGTCCCGGAAATTGGTTTAACGCCTCAGTTGGTTTCACGCTTTACGCAAAGATTCTCTCAGCCGCTTGCCGTAATTCATTCTCATTTGAACGAATCGGAAAGACAGATTGCCTGGCAACGGGCAAAAGAAAACCAGGTGAGTATCGTCATTGGAACCCGTTCAGCCGTCTTCACCCCCATGCCCCATTTGGGCTTGATTGTCATTGATGAAGAGCATGATGCATCGTTTAAACAAATGGAAGGCGTCCGTTATTCCGCCAGAGACAGTGCTCTCATGCGAGCACGCGAAGCGCATATCCCCGTTATTTTAGGCTCTGCCACCCCTTGCCTTGAAACACTTTATAATGTGCAACAGAACAAATACCAAGTCGTCTCTTTACCTGATAAAGCACTTTCCAAGACCGCACTACGGTACCAACTCATTGATTTAAGAGCGCAATCTTTACAACAAGGCTTGACCCAAACCGCGTTACAAACCATTAAAACACATTTGGAGCAAGACCATCAGGTGCTTGTTTTTATCAATAGAAGGGGATTTTCTCCGGTATTGTTATGCCATCAATGTGGTTGGATGCAAGATTGTAAAGCCTGCGACAGCCATGTGACTGTCCACAAATCTTTGGGGCAGATGATTTGTCATCATTGCGGCATGACCCATGCCATCCCCCACTACTGCCCTCAATGCCGAAGTCAAGAGCTGATTCCGGTTGGCTCTGGTACACAGCGTATTCATGAGGTATTACAACAGACCTTCCCTCAAACCAAAGTCGTGCGCATAGACAGAGATGAAACTCGTAAAAAACATGCTTTTTCCACTCAACTGGAGCGCATCCATACAGGAGAAGCGCAATTAATTGTCGGGACACAGATGTTAGCGAAAGGACATCATTTTCCTCGTTTGTCTTTGGTCGTTATTTTAGATGCAGACCATGGTTTTTATAGTCCTGATTTTCGCGCACTAGAGCATCTGGGACAATTACTCACGCAAGTTGCCGGCCGAGCAGGCCGAGCAGGACCAGCAGGGGAAGTACTCATCCAGACGCATTTGCCTCAACACCCCCTGCTCAATATCCTTATCCAGCAAGGCTACGATGCCTTTGCCCAACACTTGCTAGCAGAGCGCCAACATGCCTCATTACCGCCCTATCAGTTTCTCGCACTGTTACGAGCCAAAGGCAAATCTGCCGCTGCCGTTTTAGCCTGTCTTACCGCAGCAAAGGCTTTTTTGGTCGACACACCCGTGACGGTTCTAGGCCCTGCACCAGCGCCATTACCGCGTAAAGCGCATTATTATCGCATGCAATTGCTCATTAAATCACCGTCAAGACCCCTGCTACAAAAGGTCTTAACACCACTCAGAGAATGGTTAACCCATGATAAAGCGAGTCGCAATACGCGCTGGAATATTGATGTAGACCCCATTGATTTGTCCTGAATGGCTTTTTTTATTTGGGGTTGTCGATGTCTGGAGTATGCCTCATTGCAAGGATTTGGTGTAATACAATTCCGTGAGTAAAGGCCCATTGTCATAAAAGGCTTGCAAGCGTGTCATGCCGGTATTTTGGAACTGCAAAGACTCATAAAATGCCCGTGTTTTGTCATTGGCTTCTAATACCCAGATGCCGATATCCAGACAACCCAATTCTTTTAAATGCACAACAGCAAAGGCCCATAATTGTGTGCCTAAGCCTTTATGCCAATAATGCGGGTGGAGATAAATGGCATTGATTTCACCTTTGGCAGCGCAAGACTCACTATCGAGAACAATGCTCATCAAGCCTACCAGCTGCTCTTTCACTTCGACTACATAAACTAAAGCGCCTTTTTTCAGCGCTTCTTGCCAAAGTTCTGGACGACCCGTTAAAGGCAAATGGATCAATAAAGATTCAGGAATATATTCTTTAAAGGCTTTTTGCCAAGAGGCCACATGAATCATACTCAGGGCATCTGCATCTTCAATCGTGGCCAAACGAACACTTGCATGTAGCTTTTTTTTCATAAGGAAGTCCAATCACGCCAACCCAATGGCTCAAGCATTAATCTTGTTATCATCCTGTTACAGCACGACTACACGGCGATAGGTGCTTTTATGGCAGGATGACTCTGATAATTTACAAATTCAAAATCTTCATACTGGTATTCAAATAAAGAAGCTGCTTTTCTTTTAATTACTAACTGCGGTAAAGGAAAGGGTTGTCGAGTCAACTGAGTGCGCGCCTGCTCCAAATGATTGCGATACAAATGGCAGTCACCACCGGTCCAGATAAAATCGCCCACCTCCAAGTCACATTGCTGGGCAATCAGATGCGTTAACAAGGCGTAAGAAGCAATATTGAATGGAACACCTAAAAAAACATCAGCCGAACGTTGATACAACTGACAAGACAGACGCCCCTCTGCCACATAAAATTGAAACAAGGCATGGCATGGCATCAGCGCCATTTTATCCAGTTCACCCACGTTCCAGGCACTGACCAGCAAGCGACGTGAATCGGGATTGTCTTTTATTTGCTGGACAACCTCAGCCAACTGGTCAATGTTCTTTCCCTCAGCGCTAGGCCAACTACGCCACTGCTTACCATACACCGGGCCTAAATCGCCTTGCGCATCAGCCCACTCATCCCAGATAGTCACACCGTGTGCATTCAAATAGGCAATATTGGTATCACCTGCCAAAAACCACAACAGCTCATGCACAATACTGCGCATATGCAGCTTTTTTGTCGTCACCAAAGGAAAACCTTGCCTTAAATCAAAGCGCATTTGATACCCAAAAACAGACAAGGTTCCGGTGCCGGTTCGGTCTTCTTTTTGCGTCCCATGCGCTAAAATATGCTCTAGTAAATTTAAATACGTTCTCATCGTTTTGCCCACCAAAATAATCCTATCCCCAAAATCAGCATGGGGAGAGACAACAATTGCCCCATTGTCAACCAACCAAAAGCAATATAGCCTAGCTGTTCATCTGGCTGTCTAAAACACTCTACTATCAAACGGGCAAGACTATAGCCTATTAAGAACACCGCCGAAACACGCCCTACAGGTCTTGGTTTGGCAGCATAAGACCATACCAGAATAAATAAAATGATGCCTTCCAAACCCAACTCATACAGCTGCGAGGGATGTCTTGGCTGCTGGTCTATAGGCGGATAGATCATGGCCCAAGGCACATCGGTCACTCGCCCCCATAATTCACCATTAATAAAATTACCTATCCGTCCTGCCCCTAAACCCAAAGGAACCAAGGGCGCAACAAAATCACCCACAGCTAAAAATGATTTTTTAAAGCGCCAGGAAAAAAACAACAAGGCGAAGACAACACCCAGCAATCCCCCATGGAAAGACATCCCTCCTTGCCAGACTTTAAACAGCGACATCGGATCTTGCAACAACTCTTGCGTATTATAAAACAGCATGTAACCAATACGCCCCCCCAAAATCACCCCCAGTGCGCCATAAAAAATAAGGTCACTGATTTCTTCTTTCGTCCAGGCCAGATGATACCGTTGCACACGCCAACACGCCAAGCCATAAGCACCTAAAAAAGCCAACAGGTACATCAGCCCATACCAATGGATTTGTAAAGGCCCTAAATGGAATGCAATGGGATCAATTGATGGGTAAGTCAGCATGATAAAAGGTATCCTAAATATCGAATCATTGATGCAAAATCACGTACAAAAACACTTAATGCATGGCTTTCCTGGTACGAACCAGCCCGCCTAAACCCTCTTCTTCCAGTGCTTTTTGCAAATGAAAGCGTATCTCACCTGGATGCTCAAGCTCTAGTACTTCTGCCAATATTTTTCTTGCATTGGCAATAGCAAAATTACGAATAATCCATTTTACCCGCGGCAGACCGGCGGAATTCATGCTCAGCGTGTCAAAGCCCATGGCGATTAATAAAATAACCGCCAGCGGATCGCTTGCCATTTCGCCGCAAATACTGACCTCAACACCTGCTGCATGCCCTCCCTCAACCACCTTTAATAGCAAACGCAACATGGCCGGATGTAAGGCATCATAGAGTCCCGCCACTCTGGCATTGTTTCTGTCTACCGCCAAAAGATACTGGGTTAAATCATTGCTTCCCACCGAGAGAAAATCGACGCGTTTTGCCATCTCTCGTGCCAGATAAGCGGCAGCAGGCACTTCTATCATGACGCCAATTTTGGGTTTTTCAATAGCACAACCCTCTTCTAATAATTCATGAAAAGCTTGATTAATCAGATAGATGGCCTCTTCTACTTCGCTTAAATTAGTAATCATAGGCAACATGATGCGCAAATTGTTTAATTCTTCACTGGCTCGCATCATGGCGCGAACCTGAATTAAAAAAACATCAGGATGATCCAGGGTAATCCGAATACCACGCCATCCCAAATAAGGATTATCTTCTTCTACCGGAAAATAAGGTAATGTTTTATCACCACCAATATCCAAAGTACGCATAGTCACCAATCTCGGCGCAAAGGCTTTTAAAATCTGACGGTAAATGATAGTTTGCTCATCTTCGGAAGGAAAATGATCGCGGCTCATAAAAGGGACTTCCGATCGGTATAAACCAACGCCTTCGGCTCCTACGCTCATCGACAATCCGGCATCCATAGCCAAACCCGTATTCACTTGCAAAGAAACGCGATAATTGTCTGTGGTTTCTGCAGGCTTGTCTCTAAGGCTTACCAAACTTTGATTCAACTCTTGCTCTTCTTGCGCCAGCTGCTTGAATTCACTTAAAACCGATTTGCTAGGAGAAACATAAACCTGGCCATAGTAGCCATCCACAATCAACGCTCGGCGAGATAAGGTTTCCAATTTTAAGCCCCTCACGCCCATGACCGTTGGCACCCCTAGCGCGCGCCCTAAAATAGCCACATGCGAATTATTGGAACCCCTGGCTGAAACAACCGCAGCCAAATGACCTTCCGGCACCTCAGCTAAAGCGGCAGCAGTAATGTCTTCGCCAACCAGGATGGTTCGTTTCGGGTAAGAAATCTCTTCTTTTTGTGAACGCTGCAACTCCGCCAATACCCGTCGACCCAAGTCGCGGAAATCGCTAGCCCGCTCACGTAAATAGTCATCTTCCATCCCTTCAAACTGAGCAATATGCTTTTTAATAACCGTGGCAAGCGCTACCTGCGCACTGAGTTGTTCTTCACGAATGGCCTGCTCTACTTCTATGCCCAAACTGTCATCATCTAAAATACGCACATAAACATCAAATAAAGCCAGCTCTTCTTCAGCCACTGTGCTTTTCATCCGTTTGCTCAAGCGCTGCATGTCCTCGCGTGTTGCCTCTAAAGCACGATAAAAAACCTGTATTTCCTCTTCTAAATCCTCTACGACTCGATGAGGTACTGCGTCAATGTCTGCCGGAGGATAAACCACCACCGCCGTCCCAATACCAATACCCGGCACGCTCCCTACACCAACCAGCGCAACAGGTGCCGCTTCTACCGCAGCAAGCCCTAAAGATCTGGGTAAGGTCAACTGCGCCAACTCACCCGTCGCATCGGCATGAGCAATAATACCGCCTAATTGTGCGGCCAAGGTAATTAAAAAGGACTCTTCTTCATCGTCAAAAGCACGTGATTCAGCCTGCTGAACCACCAACACACCATACAATTTTCTATGCTGAATAATAGGAACACCCAAAAAAGCATTCAAATGCCCTTCACCCAGCAGAGGGCTATGGTAAAACTCTGGATGCAAAGGCGCATCCTTTAGATTAATGGGTTCTTCACGACGGCCAATCAAGCCTATTAAGCCTTGATCCAAACCAATCCGAACACGAAATTGCGCTTGTGGATTCAGACCTTCTGTTGCAATCAGCACATACTCCGCATTCTTACTGTCTATCAAATACACAGAAACCGCTTCGGCATTAATGGCTTTGTTGATATGGCGTACCAATACGCCCAGCGCATCACTGAGATGGCTGGCGGCGGTTACATCCTGAACTATGCGCTTGAGTACTTTTAACATCGATGTGTTAGCGGTCCTTTTTTACGTTTCAATCCATATAGAGAACGGCGCCCCTGCAATAAAGGCTCCAACTCTTTCAGTGCCTGAGCATACACTTGCCGCTTAAAGAAAATAACCTGTTGCTCTGGCTCATGAAAGTCAATCCATCGCCAGCTGTCAAATTCAGGCGAATCACTTAAATCAAGCCGCACTTTTTGTTCACTGGATACCAGCTTCAATAGAAACCACTTTTGCTTCTGGCCAATGACTAAAGGCTCGCTCCCATGTCGAAGATATTGTTTAGGCAACCTGTACTTTAACCAGCGTTTGGTAGACCCCAATACATCAACATCGGCTTTATCCAGCCCAACTTCTTCATGCAGTTCGCGAAACATCGCTTGCATGGCGGTTTCTCCTGCAACCAAACCACCTTGCGGAAACTGCCATGCATCATGTCCGCTTCTTCTGCCCCAAAATACCCTACCCGATTCATTGATAAGGATTATCCCCACATTCAATCGGTAACCGGCACGATCAATCACCATGATATCACTGCTTTAGCAAACTCATTAATATTTTGATTTTTCCACAAAGTGAAAGGGGTTTGCAAGAAACATTACACGCTGAGGGTTGTTTTCATCTATTTTTCTATCAAAAAGACAAATTTTACTGGTTTGCACTGCAAAGCCATCCTCTTTTAACGGTAGAAATAGAAAACAAATCCATGCTAAAACCAAATTTGCTATATACTATAGCTATGGTAAGTACTGTTATTGATAGTCTCTTTTATGAAAAAACGCGTCTTGATTTTAAATACCGGTGGCACCATCAGCTGCATTAAAACCACAGCAGGCTATGAGCCAGCAGCCGGTTACGTAGCAGAAGCGCTAGCCACTATCTCAGCGCTAAAACATCCTGAGATGCCAGACTACGTCATTAAAGAATATGTTCCTCTTTTAGATTCCAGTAACATGACCGTTAATGAATGGAATCGAATTGCAACAGACATTGCAACAGAATACGCACATTACGATGGTTTTGTGATTTTTCACGGCACAGACACCATGGCTTATACCGCCTCGGCTTTGTCTTTCATGTTGGAAAATCTGGCTAAACCCGTTATTGTCACGGGTTCGCAAATCCCCCTGTCGGAAGTACGTAATGATGCGGTGGACAATGTGATTACCTCCTTATGGTTGTGTGCCCATCAACCTATTCATGAAGTCTGCATCTATTTTAACCAGCGTCTATTGCGGGGCAATAGAGCACAAAAAGTCAGTGCCCAGCAGTTTAATGCTTTTGACTCCCCTAATTATCCTCATTTGGCGACTATCGGTATCAGCATAGAAATACAACACCACCTGCTGTTAAAAAAACCGCGCCAGCCTTTTCAGCTACAGACCATTACCCCTCATTTCATCGCCAACTTTCGACTGTTTCCAGGTTTTGCCTCAGACGTTTTGGCTTATATTATTCAGCAGCCGGTTAAGGGGTTGATTTTAGAGACTTATGGCGCAGGCAATGCACAAAATAATGACCCACGTTTCCTGTCACTACTTAATGAAGCTTGTAAAAAAGAGGTGGTGGTAGTCAATTGTACGCAATGCCAACAAGGACGGGTAGAAATGCATCAATATGCAACCGGCAATGCACTACAACAGGCAGGCCTCATCAGCGGCCATGATATGACCCCTGAAGCAGCTCATTGCAAACTGCTCTATCTATTAAGCAAACCACTTTCCCTTGCTCAAATCAAAGAACAAATGACGACTAATCTATGTGGCGAATTACTGATTCACCCGCTATTCCACGGGTAACATTTATTCTGGAAATTAGCAGCGGATTCTATCAATAGCGACCATTAGGGAGCCCAATATTATTTTGAGGAAAGCAGCTTTTCAGGAAACATGGGATAATATTTTTCAGCAAACAAATAAACGCCAAGCAACAAGACCATCATAAAAATCAAGACCACAAAATTATTTAATAAATGACAATGAATTAAGTAAAGCCCTATGAATAATAATGAATTAATCAATAATTGTCCTAATAAAATAACATAAGTTGAAAAACCATATTGTTTTAAACGTTGATAAGCATGTTTTTTATGCGGTGCAAACCACTTTTCGTGATTAAAGATTCTCCGCAACAAAGTCAATGTGGCATCGAACAAAAAAAGACTGTTTAAAATAAACCAATATCCTATGGGAATCTGGTAGTATTTTTGTCCAGCCAATGCCATATAAAACGATATAAAACCCAGCGTAGCACTACCTACATCGCCCATGAATACTTTAGCTGGCGGAAGATTAAATAACAGAAAGCCTACTAAGCCCAAGACCATGACATAACATAAATATTGATAAAAAACAGCCTCTTGCTGACCAAAAAGAAACCCATAAGCCAAAAACAAAAACAAGCCCTGCGCGCCACAAAATCCATCTAAACCATCCATGAAATTAAAATGGTTTATAGCCCAGAGCATAATAAAAAAAAGTAGTGAAACAATCAGATAAGGCATAGCAACAGGAAAAAATAAAAAATCCAGCACCGAGGGGCAGGTAACCACAAGAACGAAACCCGCAACAACACATTGAACACCGAAACGAGTTTTAGCAGACAAGTGAAATAAATCATCACAAAAACTAACGCCAGAAATTAAAATTGCGCCCCCAAATAAAGGAAGCCAGTTCTTCCATGAATAATCCAATAAATAAGCAAAAAATAAAAGCGCAGTTAAAAATAAGAAAATAAAAACAATCCCAGCGCCTCTTACTGTAGGCACAACATGCAATGAACGCTCATTGGGTTTATCCATCAGCCTGGTACCCTGCGCAGTCAAACAATATAATTTAGTTAAAATTAAAGACAATATTATAAAAGGTACGCTATAAATAATCATTTATACAAATTATTCCAACTAATTGATTTCATTTACGAACCACTGCACGGTACGTGCAATACCATCAGCAGAACGAACCGGAGGAACCCAACCCAAATCATTTTTAATTTTATTATTACTCACTTCTAAAGAACCCAAAAGACGTGTACTTATCTGAGATAAGCCTAACAAATTAAATAAAAATAACAAACCTGGGATTTTAAATAAACGCGGATTTTTATTCATGTTTTGAGCAATGCAGGCCAAAAGATTAGGTAAAGACCAGGACTCATCATCAGAGACAATATAAATTTGATTAGCAGCCCTTGCATCTTCCAGAACAGCCAAAACTGCCGAAATTAAATTATCAATAAAGACAAAAGTTCGCTTGTTATTGATACCGGAAAAAGGAAGAGGAAAGCCTCTGTTAACCAACTGCATCATTTTCAAAAAGTTGGCTTTCACTCCCGGCCCAAAGACAAGGGAAGGTCGCAAAATAACCACATCCATCGTGGTATTTAAACTTAAGGCCAATAATTGTTGCTCCGCAAGATATTTACTTTTCCCATAAGGATCGGTAGGAATTGCTTCTTGCTGCTCAGTAAAAAAGGAGCCTTCAGCGGTCATTTCACCATTCACTTTAATAGAACTCATGAAAATAAAGCGTTTCACTCCACATTGGGCGGCTTGTTGTGCTAAATGCAGAGCGGGAGCAGTATTCACTTTACAAAAATTTTTTGTATCTAAACTGGTTTCCATCACATGAACTTTTGCGGCCAGGTAGATAACAATCTCCACATCATGCAAAAAAGCAGTCCAATCAATCAATTGCTCCAGATCACCAACCACTATTTGCTCTACCTTTAAAGCCTCTTGATAGGTTCTGACGGCACCAATAACTTTGTGGCCTAAACTGATTAATTCAGGGATTAAATGCTTTCCAATAAAGCCCGTTGCACCAGTAACTAATATACGAGACATAGTACCCTTATAAAAAAATAATACTTATTGACCTATGGTATTTTTAGCTTTTTCATCTAATAAGTATCGATATTCATCTATTAATAATTGATTAAAATAATGACTGTCAAACTCTCGCTGAGCCCGCTCTTTTGCTTTTATCCCCATCCTTTTTCTGACGTCCTCATTGCTCAGCAAATACTCTAAAGCCTGACTTAATCGCAAGGCATCACGAGGCGGGACTAAAATACCGGTTTCCCCATCAATTACAGCATCTTTAAGCCCATAAATATCAGTTCCGATAACAGGCAGTTCCATAGCGCCAGCTTCAATGACAACGGTACCAAATCCCTCTCTATAGCTAGGCAAACATAATACCGTACTAATAGCCATAAATTGTTCTGGCTGCGGATGAAACCCGGTAAAAATTACTTTAGAGCCAAGATGCTGTTGTGCATAGCTGCGAACTTCCTGTTCTATGCCTTCATCAAAAGGACCGACCATTAATAAATAAGTCTCTTTTTCTTTTTGCACTAATTGCTTCATCGCATCAAATAACTCAATAATACCCTTTTCTTTATTCATTCTGCCAATAAAAATTATGATCCTGGCATGAAGATCTAGACCTAAAGACGTCTTTGTTTTTAGTCGCTCCGCTTCAGAAAAATTATTTAAATTAAAACGACGTGTATCTACCCCAGCTAAAGAGCCGCTACCAATCACCTTAATTTTTTCTGCTGGTATTATTTTATTTTGAATTAAAAACTCTCTCTGGCTTACGCTATCGGTATAAGAATAAGGATTTAACAAAGCAATCAGCCTATCGCTGTTTTTAACCAGCATCCTTTTAATTCCAGTCATAGTTACCCATGCCTGACCAGTAAAGGTATGAATACAAATTGACTGCTTCGATAATTTGGCAGCAATAGCGCACAATAATCCGGCTTTAGGCGTTGTGGAGTGGATAATATGGTATTGTCTTTCACGAAAGAGTTTCCATAATTTAAAAATACTAAGTACATCTGATACGAAACTAATTTTACGAGCAATAGTAATAGAACAAAACTCACACCCTTGGATAGCACTCATGCTATCTTTCATTTCATCATCGCTCGCGACAATTGAAACCATTGAGCCAGCCCTCACTAAAGTCTCCAACTGCTCTCTTAGCTGTGTAAAAACAAAAAATGGTATGGTTGATATTCGTGCTATCTTAATGTTTTCTAATTGTTTATTCATCTAATTGTACTGACTATGTTCTTTAACATGACTCAAGCCTTTTTATATATTCATTTGTCCCCGTAACTAATAACTTCATTTGAAACTCTCACTAATAACGAATTTCATAGAAAACAAAAAATTATTCATTTAATATTCACTAGAAGAACTTAATAGGAACGTCGAGGTATTACATTACTCTCCTATGCTAGAAGTTACTCTCCATACATTCTGTTTAATATAATCTACATAACTTAAAACTATTCTAACAATATGTTTGGATACATGTAAGGATTCATAATCTTTTACCGAAGGAATTATTCTTTTATTTAAGTCAAAATGAGCAGTAACCAATGCAATCGAATCTAAAATGCGCTCTTTTTTCAAGCCACTCATCAGCACAGTACCGACATCCATGCCTTCCGGACGTTCATGAGAATTTCTAATGGTAATTGCTGGAAAATTCAAAACAGAGGCTTCTTCTGTTATTGTTCCACTATCAGAAAGTACACAAAAAGCATTTTGTTGTAATTTAATATAATCAAAGAAACCCAAGGGCTTCACAAAGTGAATTAAAGGATGTTCATATGTGACTATCTGATCTTCTATCCGCTTTCTAGTTCGAGGATGGGTTGAAAAATAAAGAGGCAAATGATATTTATTAACAATTGCATGCAGACTTTCCATTAAATAATTTAAATTATCAGGATTATCAACGTTTTCTTCCCTGTGTGCGCTCACTACAATATATTGCTGCGCTTGTAAAGAATAGCGTTCCAAAACAGTAGAGCAAGAAATTTGGGATTGATAAAACTCCAGGATCTCAGGCATATGAGAACCTGTTTTGATAATTGTTTCAGGCTTTACGCCTTCTGATATTAAATAGCGTCTTGCATGTTCTGTAAGTACCATATTAATATCACTTAAATGATCTACCACTTTACGATTTAATTCTTCTGGTACTCGCTGATCAAAACAACGATTACCTGCTTCCATATGAAAAACTGGAATCTTTCTTCTTTTTGCAGCAATGACAGCAAGGCAGGTATTGGTATCACCATAAAGCATTAATGCATCAGGCTTGATTTGTTCAAACAACTCGTCAGACTTGGCTATTACATCCGCAATCGATTGAGCAGTAGATGCTTTTGAAATATTTAGAAAAAAATCAGGTTTTCTAATTCCTAAATCATCAAAAAAAATTTGATTCAATTCGTAATCATAATTTTGGCCCGAATGAACTAAAACATGCTCAACATGTCTATCTAATTCATCAATAACTCGGCTCATTTTAATTAATTCAGGGCGAGTCCCAACCAAGGTCATTACTTTAAGCATCGAAAGCTTCCTGTATCAAATCCAACTTTAACAACAAGGCCTTTATTTGATCAATATTCAGGCGATTTGTATTGTGAGAGGTATAATCATTCATAGCTGAAACACGCGTCTCACCTTCTACAAAGTATTTTTTATAATTGAGATCGCGATTATCAGCCATAATACGGTAATATCGTCCCATATCTTCTGCTTTCGCCATTTCTTCACGAGAAACTAAAGTCTCATAAAGCTTCTCGCCGTGCCGTGTCCCGATTAATTTCATCTTATTTGTGCTATTGAATAATTCCAACATTGCCTGACCTAAATCACGAATAGTTGAAGCAGGTGCTTTTTGAACAAAAATATCTCCAGGACGTGCATACTCAAAAGCATGTACAACTAAATCAACAGAATCTTCTAATGACATTAAAAAACGGGTCATTTCAGGATCAGTAATAGTAATGTCTTCATGTTTTTTAATTTGATTTATAAATAAAGGGATAACAGAACCCCGTGATGCCATCACATTACCATAACGCGTCGCACAGATGATAGTTTCTTCAGGATTTAACACTCTTGATTTGGCAATGACAATTTTTTCTGCCATTGCTTTTGAAATTCCCATCGCATTAACTGGATACACGGCTTTATCTGTACTTAAGACAATAATTCTTTTTACTTTGTGCGCAATTCCTGCATTTAAAACATTTTCAGTACCTAATACATTCGTTCTAACTGCTTCCATGGGATAAAATTCACAGGAAGGCACTTGTTTTAAAGCAGCCGCATGAAATACATAATCAACCCCAATCATCGCTTCAGATATCGATTCATAATTTCGCACATCACCAAGATAAAATTTAACTTTATCATTATTAAGCGCTAGGCGCATATCCTCTTGTTTTTTCTCATCACGACTGAAAATGCGAATTTCTTTAACTTCCGTATTCAGAAAGCGTTTTAATACTGTATGGCCAAATGAACCGGTACCTCCGGTAATCATTAAGATTTTATCTTTAAACATAGCTTGCCTCATGATTTTTTGTCTCATACATTTTTTCTACTAACCCATCCCAGCAAGGAACTGCATAGCCTGTAGCTTGCTGAAAACGATTTCCACAAAGAACTCTATTTATTTTTAAAGACTCATCAGGAATAATGATAATATTTTTGTTATATCGCTGAGCGACTAAATTTAAAAGTTCAAATTTACTAATCGGTTGAGAAGCAACCTGATACAGCCCATATAAAGACTGATTTGGTAAAACAAAATCATGTATTACTCTAGCCAATTCAACAGTAGGCAAGCCGGAATACATGGCATGAGTATATCCGTTAACACTATCCTTTTGCGACAAAAACCAATCAATTAAAGCATAATTACTAGCCAGTTCGTGCCCAATAATCGATGTTCGAAGTGTAATCACATGAGTTTTATCCTTTACTTCACCAATAAATTTAGATTTTCCATATAAATCTTCCGCATCAGATACATCAGACTCCAAATATTGGCCTTCTTTTTTTCCTGAAAAAACGCAATCGGTACTCACATGAATTAATCTAGCGCCAGAAAGAGCGCAAATATTGGCTAATTGATGAGGAAAAAGAGCGTTAATCGGCAAAATAGTTAATGGATCATTTGCTTTTGCAAGTTGCTTTATTAAACCAATACAATTAATCACACAATCGGGTTTAATCCGAGCCATAAGATTAATTAATTCATCCTGCTTAAGCACATCAATATTAGCAATCAGATTATCACGATCTTCAGCAGCAAAAAGAGATAAGGAGCGCGTATCCCGTAAAGTCCCCCAAGTATCATAAACTTTATTTTGTCGAAAATAATTATATACCATGCTACCTAACATCCCCGTAACACCCAGCACTAATATTTTCATACGTGAGTCTCCTTCAGTCGTTTTTCAAATAGCTCTATTAGCCTTAAGCATTGAGTATCCATTTCATAATGTTTAAGAAAATAAGCACGACCTGCATTACCCATTTTCTCTCGTTCAAAAAAGGGCAGATCATAAATGAATTTGATATTATTTGCGAGTTCTTCTGCATTTTCAGCAGCAGAAACCATACCTGCTTTTGCTTCTTTTATAATCCGTGCACCTTCACCATCCAACGAAGCTATAATGGGTTTAGCTGATGCCAAATAAGCTTGAATTTTAGAAGGAATAGTATGGGTGAAAATCTCATTTTTTTTAAGGGTAACCAGTAAGGCGGAGGCTAAAGAAAAAATAGCAGGCATTAATTCAATAGGATAGCGTCCGGCAAGTACCACATTAGTCATTTTTTTTTCCATCAAAAAATCATGAGCCCAATTTAGTTGACTACCACTACCCACTAAAACAATTCTAATCATATTGTTGTCTTTTAAATATTCAGCAGCAGCAAGAATGGTTTCTATGGCTTGAGCAGTGCCTATGTTGCCAGCAAACACAATACAAAAATAGGACGATAACAAATGATGTAACTCAGGGGGTAAGGCAGCTTTTTCTGACTGGGGATAGTAGTCAACCACTGAATTAGGATAATAAAATATTTTATCCTTTCTTGTTAACGTGCTAATAATAGGAATAAATGCTTCTGATTGCACTAAGAGAGTATCAGCAAAAAAATAAATAGACTTTACTAAAAAACGAAGAGCACTGTACACTGTTTTATTAAGCGAATAGCCTGCTGCCCGAACACTCTCTGGCCAGAGATCTTGCACCCAAATCGTTAAATGGGACTTAAGTTGCCATTTTAAAAAAATTGCAGGAATTGCAGCAGTAATAGGTGATAATCCAAACATAAAAATCATATCAAAACTTTTATGCCGCTTGATAAAAGAAAAAGTGTATTTAACTCCAAAAAAAACGAATGATAAATAATTTAAAATTAAATTTTTATACCCGCCATTTTTTCTAGGCCGCAAGGGCACTCTATATATAGAAATACCTTTATAATTGTCTTTGTCGACACCTTGATATTGATAACCAGGATAAATATCTCCATCTGGATAATTGGGTTTTCCAGTATAAACTGTAACTTTATGCCCTTGCTCTTGTAGTTTTAATGCCAACTCATTAATAATAAAATACTCTGGCCAAAAATATTGACTAACAATTAAAATATTCAAAGAAATCAAACCTCCACTATAACTGCTCGCCCCTATTAGAGCTCATCTCCCTTCACGCAAAAGAAATTTAGAGAAAGATGGAGAAAAAAGGGAAAATATTTACCTTTTCTTGCTGAAATCTATTGCCAACATTTTCCATCACTCATTATATAAATTTTCGAACCCAGTGCAAATATGGTATCTAAAAGATATTTTCAGACTGATAAAGATCATCCAAGCGAAAATTGTATTTTTTCAGGTTCCTTTTAAATATGGGGGGCATGCTCGAATCTGGTGTATGTAAAAAATAAATTAGGTGGCATATCCTGTTGATTGTTCTTGCGAAACATAATCAACAAAAGGAAATACGCCATAAAGGATTGTAATCTGAAAGAAGCTCCTACACCAGCTAAAAAAATTGCAAATCCATTAACCGAGTTATTAAGGAATCGAGCTCGTGATTTAATTAAGCAAGCGGTTAAAGCAGAGCTTAGTACCATATTATCTGAATATGAAGATTTAAAATTAATTGACGGTAGACAAGCTATTGTACGTAATGGTTATTTGCCGGAAAGAACCATTCAAACAGATATTAATGATATCACAGTTAAGGTTCCCAAAGCTAGAGATCGGAGTGGCTCTGGGATTCATTTTCAACGCTTTGAATACACTGCAAAAATGTAATAAAAGTATAAGGAGGAAAAACTCCATATCACTTAAATATTTTTTAGCGAATGTCAAGAAAGTATTTCATACGGTAACTCTACGTGTTTGCCTGTATTTATTTACTTTGCGGTTGATGGATTATACAATTAATAGTGATAAAAACTAATGGACCATGTTGGATGCGTCAAAGAAATTCGATTATTATCATCTCTATATTATATGTTTTAGGATGCTTAGCAATTCCTCTATGGAATTATATTAATACAACTATGTTACGATTTAAAATTTATCACATAGGCCCGAAGGTACTGGTTTTACTATTAATAATTTTTTTTGTTTGTCTCTTATTTGTACTATTGATAACATTTAATGTCAACCGTAACATACATAGCTATAAAAAGGAAATATCTATTGCGTTCTTCTCGATTTTCATGATGTTAACATCGTGGAGTCTTATATTTTTTATTACCAAAACCGAAAGAAATACAATTGACCTCAACTGGCTAAAAGCTATTCGCATGCAAAACCTGCCACCAATTAGCTACAATAAAATTTTTAATAAGGAACAATACAGACGGATGCCAATTACTAATATGGATGATTTTTATAAAGTTGCAAACAGTGAATTTAATCGGTATCAAAGTGAATTAAGTACAACTTGGAGCATTCAGTCTCCTCAACTATTAAAAACATTATTTTTTATGAACTTGGTTTCAAATATGTGGGGTTACGGAAATAAAATTGCAATCAATAAAAGCGGATGTGTTGAGAATAATGAAGATACCTTGTTTCAAACAATAATAGTAGAACCACTTATCATTAAACACTATCTTAAAACAAAGATCGGATGCTGTATTGATTCTGCTCGATTTTTAAGTTTTTTACTGGAAAGGGCTCAAATTAAAAATAGATTGGTTTTAAATCCAGGTCATATCTTTAATGAGGCGTTTATTGATGGTAAATGGATGGCCTTTGACGCAACAGTAAATTTTTGGTGGCATACAAGTTGGGAAAAAATACAAAATGAACCTTTAGGCACGCCAATAGATGTGACTATTTTTCCCCATAAAAATTTAATTACTAACGATGATTTTTACCGTGAAAAAATAGGGGCATTCCAGCTTTCTCTACTTTTACAAGCAGCGTATAAATACTCTAAGGATATAAAATATCCCAAGAGAGTATGAAACCATCCTTCATGGTGTATTTCCTTTGTTGATTTTTGTTCCGCAAGAACAATCAACAGAATACGCCACCTATTTTAATTTGTCATATACCGCTTTTGACTATAACTCTAAAATTTCTTATTTTCGATAACATTTCTTTTGAGGCAACTCGTTACACCACAAATCAATTTATTAACATCTAAGCCTATAGTATAATCGGAAAATATAAAATACTTCTCTTAACTACAGTGAAAAACCCCTTTCTGATGAATATCCTGGTAGCAATATCAGGTACGACAATCGCGCAACTGCTCCCCATTCTAATTACTCCACTTTTAACTAGATTATATTCTCCTACTGATTTTGGAATTTTTTCATTATACTTAGGAATAGTTTCTATCTGCTCAGTAATCGTTTCTGCGCGTTATGAACTCGCTATTATGCAATCAAAATCAGATAAGGAGGCTATTAACGTCACTTCTATTGCTGTATTTTTTACTTTTCTAAATTCTCTTTTGCTTTTATTTTTAATTTACCTGCTTAAAGGCCATATTTTGCAGTGGCTAGGAAATCATGTGGCCAAACATGATTGGCTGTATCTAATACCCATATGTGTAGGCCTTACAGGCTTAAGTCAAATCTTTAGTTACTGGTACTACAGGAAAAAGCTTTTTACTAAAGTTGCTATAGCAAAAACTGCTCAGGGTATAGGTTTGTCCTTAACACAAACTGGATTAAACTCCCATATTTTTTCTTTTGGATTAATTTGGGGGCATATTATCGGCGCACTTACCTCGGTAATGTATTTATTATACAGTTTATGGGGAAATCATAAATCACTACTGGGCTCTGTTTCTAAAAATCGATTACTTAAATTTTTATATAAATATAAAAACTATCCAATGTACTCTTTATGGGGTGCTTTACTTGATGCAGTTGCAATCCAAGTGCCTATTTTTATGCTTAATAAATACTACGATTCGAATACAACGGGGATTTTCAGCCTAACCTTTAGAACATTAAATCTGCCAATGACCTTAATATCAACATCTATTTCTCAAGTTTTATTTCAAAAAATCTCCGAACTCAATCAAACAGAACAAGACTCGGCATCTAAACTCATAATAAAGTTGTTTAGTATTTTAGTGGGAATATCAATCCCGTTAATTTTTATCTTATTTTTTTGGGGAGAGAATTTATTTTCCATGGTTTTTGGTTCAGAATGGGAAGTTGCAGGTAAGTATGCATCCATTCTTATATTTGCTGTTGCCATAAGATTCTCAGTGAGTCCTTTAAGTACCGTTTTAGCGCTAAATCATAACTTAAAAATTGGCTTTCTATGGCAGGCGACCTATTTTTGCACAATTATTTGTACCTTATACAGTGCTCGTGGATATAATATCGAAATATTTATTACTATATTTGTAATCCATGAGCTTATTCTCTATTTACTTTATCTTTTTCTTATTATTAAAGGAACAAAAAGATGCTAACAGATAAAATTATATCCTTACAACCAATGGCCTTAACTTAAAGATTGTGAGTGTTAGCAAAACAAACTATAGTTACGGGTGCGATCCAATGTGTGATGAGGTGTTAGGAGAGAAAGTCATTTTTGTTTTTCCTTTACTCAAATTGAACAGTAGTATTAAATTAAAGAGGGTGTTATGTGCGGGATTTTAGGAGGCTGGTACTTAAATTTTGATAAAAAGGACGTGAGCCGAATTGAGGAGGCAATGAATCTCTTAAAAAATCGTGGTCCTAATGATCAAAGTTATGAGCACTTTTCAAATCTAAATGGCAACATAATACTCGGCCATACAAGATTATCTATCATAGATTTATCTAAAGGTGGAAATCAACCAATGCATTCCTCAAATGGACGCTATAGTATCATATTCAACGGGGAAATTTACAATTACAAAGAGTTGCGTCAAAAACTAATGACCTTGGGCTATTCATTTTCTACAGAGTCAGACACGGAAGTATTACTTAATGCATGGACTCATTGGAAAGAAGCTTGTCTCCAGCAATTAATAGGTATGTTTGCTTTTGTAGTTTATGATAAAAAACTTAATTTGCTAACCTGTGTGCGTGATTCATTTGGTATTAAACCATTTTTTTATTCTTTAAATCAAAATCAATTTGTATTCGCATCCACTATCCAAGCATTAATTAAAATGAGAGATACTCGCCCAAAGGCTAACATACAAAGAAGCTACGACTATCTAGTTTATGCTGACTATGATAGCCAAGAACAATCTTTTATTGATGGAGTAAAGCATTTACTACCAGGACAGCTAGTAACCTACAATTTAAATACCAACTCCTTATCAAAACCCAAAAAATGGTGGGAGTTTTCAATAAACCCCCAATACGCAATGCTAAATTTTAAGGATGCTTCAGAAGCTGTACGAGAATTATTTTTACAAAATGTTGCTTTACACTTACGTAGCGATGTTCCTTTAGGAGCAGCTTTATCTGGAGGCATTGACTCTTCTGCAATTGTATGTGCCATGAGACATATTGAACCTGATTTACCTATCCACACATTCAGCTTTACAGCAAATCAAAAGGACATTTCTGAGGAAAAGTGGGTTGACATTATTAATGGATATATAAACGCAATACCTCATAAGGTATATGCTACCGAACAAGATCTAGCTCAAGATCTAGATGATATGATTGATGCTCAAGGAGAGCCTTTTGGAAGTACAAGTATCTATGCGCAATATAAAGTGTTCAAATTGGCTAAAGAAAATAATATAATTGTCACGTTAGATGGACAAGGAGCTGACGAGTTACTTGCTGGCTATCAAGGCTACCCAACGCAAAGAATATTAAGCTTAATTGAGCATAAAAAATTATTGCACTGTTTGAAATTTATTAATCACTGGCAAAAATGGCCTAATCGAAGTTACATTAAAGGCATCTTACATTTAAGTCGCGCTTTAATGCCTGATCAAATTTCATCTCTTACTTATTTCCTAAAAAACAATGGTGCCATCCCTGCATGGATAAATAAGGAACTAATTCACTCTGCAAATACAATAACTAATCCTCCCCTCTACGAAAAAGAACCTGAGTTTAAAGGAAAACGAGTTATTGAAATGTTGCATTATGCATTAACTCAAAAAGGGCTACCTGAGTTACTCCGTCATGGAGATCGGAATTCTATGCGTTTCTCTATTGAAAGTCGCGTACCATTTTTAACCCTACCCTTAGCTAATTTATTGCTGTCTCTGCCAGAACATTATTTGATATCTGAACAAGGAGAAACAAAATCCGTATTTAGAGAAGCGATGCGAGGCATAGTTCCAGATTCAATTTTAAACAGGCGAGATAAAATTGGCTTCGCAACTCCAGAAAAAGATTGGTTATTCAAAATAGCTCCGGTGGTAAGGGAATGGTTGCTAGAAAGTCAGGGGATAGAGCTATTAAAATCTGACAAACTATTAAAAGAATTTGATAATATAATTGCAGGAAAAAAACCATTTTCCTGGCAATTATGGCGTTGGATAAATTTCACAAGATGGCATAACAAAATGATACAAGGTTCGTAGTAAAAAGTATGCTATAAACTGCCTGTTTCAATAAAAATAAGGTGATGTAGGCTGAACCTCCTTCAATATACAAGACACCTTGTTTGATTACTTGGATAACGTACTGTTACACATTCAAAAAAATACTTTAATAACTTAAATTCCGCGCTGAAGTGCCTTTGCACGCACGGAATTATTATATAAATCGTTCTCTTGAAATACGTTAAATTTAATAAAATATAAACAAATAAAAAGTAATAAATATCCACCTGAAAAGAGCGTAGATAAAAAACCACCTAAAAGAATACTATAAGAAAATATAATCATAAGAGAGGAGAGCGCAACATCTTGAGAATCCTTTAAAGCACCAAATATATATCCAATAAAAATCGAGGACATGATCACCCCAAACCATCCAAAATTAACATACTGTTCGACTATATATACTGAATTGGCCGAAGCTGTACGAGTTGAATCGTCTCCCCATTGAGATTTAAAAACTTCATGCTCAAACTTTAATCTCTTTTGATTAAAAAGTGTCGAAAGCACAAAACTTGTTCTTCCCCAAAAATATTGATTCTGGTATTTGGTTTCAAATAGTTTTATTGAATCTGTAGCTGTAAAAATAGGTACAGCAAACAGTCTCCAGATAATAAAGGTCAAGCGTCCATCATTAGCACATTTTGAGAAACGAGCCGAATAAAATAACTGCTGGCAATTAGGGTTGATAAATAGCGCTCTTAAACCAGACAATACTGTCTCATTAGCTAATGACAACCCACTATTATCAGATATTGATGCAGAATGCTGCGTCACTACTGTAATTTTTCTATCTTTTGCAAATCCAGAGAACATTGTATTTGCATAAATAATCAAAGGAATTGAAAGAATACCTACCCAAAAATAAATTCTACAATTTTTTTTAAAATAAAAAACAGAACAACACAATAAAAAAGGTAACATGAATTTAAGAAAAGAAGTACTACCAAGAAAAAAAAATGTTGATACAAAATCCTTAGGTACGACAGTAATTTTATTGTCACTTCCAAATCCAGATAATACTGTATTCGTATAGATCATAAAAGGAATTGAGATGATACCCACCCAAAAATAAATTCTATAATTTTTTTTAAAATAAAAAACAGAACAATACGATAGAAAAGGTAAAATAAATTTGAGAAAAAACGCTTTTTCAAGAAAAATAAATGAATAAAAGTAAGGAATTAGCAAAAATAACCACTTATATCGTAAATTATTAACAAAAGTTAAAATTATTATATAAGGCAGAAAAGATGTCGTTAAAATACCATTAGCATAAAGTAAAATACGCTCATAACCTTGACGCGCTTTAAGAAAATTTCCACGAGACTCAACTAATTGATCTACATTATAAGATCGAAATGCATCTATAAGGGGAATAGACTTTGCAGTAACTACAATTAAAAATACAAAAAATAAAAAAACGATAAAAATACATGCAATAAAGTGCGTTATTTTTATTGATCTAATTGCTTTTTTATTTAATTTAATTAAATTGGCTAATTTAAATCCTATAAATAAAAAAAGCATGGAGACACAGGACAGCAAAGATAATTTTAAAAAATAAATATCTCCATCATTCAAAAAATAATTACCTAATGGGATTAGACAATAAAATATAAACAATACCATTATAAAAACATAAAACTGCATTTTAGGAGAAAACCATTCATAAAAAGCCTTATTCATGAAACATGATCCCTTATAATCGCTAATAATTTTTTAGCTTGTTTTTTTCTATCAAACTGTAGAAGATAATCGTTATCCACATTAATTTTTTTAGCACCATCACTTACTAAACACATTAATCTTTTTTTAATTTTTGAAATATCTTCGCCATAGATAATTCCTGCTCGAGCAAGCTGTATCATTTCAGCGACTATCATCGTTTCATCAACACCAATTCCCATTATTTCAGTTCCAGAAACTAAATATTCAAAAATCTTACCACTGACAACGCCTCTAATATCTGTACCTCCTTTTATTGGTCTTGCACCTAAAAAAAGAAGTAAATCTGCTTGCTTTTGAATGCGTAATGATTCTTCTCGTGTTACTTGACCATGAAGCATAACCACTTTATTTTCAAATAAAAACTCAAACGCATTTGTTTTTACAATTGCACTTGCATCACCATAAAATTTTACTTTTATGTCATTTTTGTTAATTAAACCATCATTAATTAATTGCACCAAAGATTGAAATAATGGCTCTGGATTTTGCAATCCGGACAAAACTGTTCCCGTATAAACGATTGATTTGTATTGATGAGGATAATTCGTATCATTATTTGCATTATTATATAATAAATCTTCGGCTTCGAAACCATTAGGAATTATCAATGGTTTTTTTTTGTGAATTACTGCCAAAGATTGAGCTAAATCTTTATTAATTGTCACGATTAGATCAACTCTACTTAAAAGTATTTTCTCGTGATATTTTTCAATCAATCGAACCAAACTCGTACCTGGAAAAATTGGATTGCCACTCCATAAGTCACGATAATCAGCAACCCAATAAAGCGCTGGATTTTTATATTTTATATAAGCGCCAATAGAATGTGCTGTATAAGAAGGAACACTCGTAATAATAAAATCAAATTTTTTATTTAAACAAATTTGTTGAGTGATCAAAGCAGCTTTGGGCCACCATAAAATTCGAGGATCTAAATAATTAGCAAAAATATTTTTTTTGATCCAATAAAAAATTTTTTTAACTTTCATTTTTGTTAAAGAAGGAAGCTTTTTGATAGATTGATCTTCATCTTTTTTACATTTTAAAAAAAATGGGTTAACTTTATGTATGGTTAATCGATTTTGATCTTGTAAAAAATGAGGTAGAGATCCATAAAAAGGCATAGTAACTACATCTATAGAACATCCTTGCTCGAGCCAATGTCTTGCAAAGGAATTAACTCTATTAACTCCTACGCTTGTTTCTGCGCCAAAATAGCTACAGACTAATAATATATTCATAAAAAACTTCCAATAATTTTTTCAGCAGCACGACCATCTCCATATAAAAGTGAGTCAAAATTTATTTTTTTATCTAACATTAAATTAACTGCAGATACAATTTTTTCTTGCTTTATTGTAACAAGAGTATTTGCACCGCATTCAACTAATTCAGTCCATTCTGTTTGCTCACGAAGAGTAATACATGGTTTTTTGAAAAAATATGCTTCTTTTTGTAAACCACCACTATCAGTAATTACGGCTTGAGCATTAGAAAGAAGAAAAATCATTTCTAGATAACCAATAGGATCAATCATAACTACGTTATCAACATTTAACCCTAATTTATCAATATATTTTTTTGTTCGTGGATGAATAGGTAAAATAATTTGAGTCTGTAAAGCTATTTCTTGTAAGGCTTGAATAATTGATTTTAAACCCGCGGGACAAGAGGTATTTTCTGCTCTATGTATTGTGCATAAAATAAAGTTGTCTTTTAAGTTTACATGATCTAATTTTTTTGCCTTGTGTTTGTAAAATAATGCGGCATCATACATAACATCACCTACATATTTTATTTTTGTATTAGAGATCCCTTCTTTAATCAGTTGCTCACTTGCTAATATTGAAGGAGTAAATAGTAAATGACTAACATGATCTGTTAAGATACGATTAATTTCTTCTGGCATCAGGCGATTAAATGAACGTAGACCGGCTTCAACATGAGCTATAGGTATATGTAATTTTGATGCTGCAATTGAGGCAGATAAGGTTGAATCAGTATCACCATAAACTAAGACCCATTCAGGTTTTTCCTGTAATAAAACAGATTCAATTTGCTCTATCATGCGTCCAGTATTTTGGCCGTGCGTTCCACCACCAATACCAAGATTGTAATCAGGTGAAGGAATATCTAACTCATTAAAAAAAACATTACTCATATTAGCATCGTAATGTTGTCCAGTATGAATTATAACCTCATCTATATCATCCCTAGTCTTTAAAGCTCTTGATACAACAGCTGTCTTGATAAATTGTGGTCTCGCTCCAACAATCGTGCATATTTTCATGTCTGAATCCTTTACTAATTCATTATAAAAATATTATCATCTACTAAGTGATAAATCATATTGGTTGCAGAACATTTTGCTTGTAATATTCCATCTACCTCAAAGAATGAAAGCTTCATTCCATATTGACTCATCCATCCTACTTGTCTGGCAGGTACTCCTACCATCAAGGCATAAGAAGGAACATCTTTCTTAACAACAGCCCCTGCTCCAACAAATGCGTATTCACCAATAGTTACACCGCAAACAATAGTACAGTTAGCACCTAAAGTTGCACCTTTTTTAACTAAAGTATTTTTATATTCATTTTTACGCGAAACAGCGGATCGTGGATTATAAACATTAGTAAATACCATGCTGGGACCACAAAACACATCGTCTTCTAGAGTTACGTTGTCATAAACAGATACATTATTTTGAATCTTAACATTGTTGCCAATGCGTACCTTATTTCCAATAAACACATTTTGGCCAAGACTACAGTCCCTACCTATTTTTGCTCCTCCACTTACATGAACCCAATGCCATATTTTTGTATTGTCACCAATTTCCGCACCGCTATCTACAATCGCTGTTTCATGTACGTTATACTTCATACTATAATTCCAATGGTAAATGCACTGTATTACCATCTCTGGCAGCACGGTATGCAGCAATTAATAATTCAAGAGAGGCAAGTCCTTCGCGTCCATCAACCAATGGCTTTTCTATTCCTTGCAAGCTGTCTATAACATTTTTATAGTAAAGCGGATGGCCAAATCCATATACAGAGGTAGTCTGGTAGCCTATATTTTGAATAAGTGAATCATCAATGTGAGGTTCATCAAACTCCCACTGTTGAATTTCATTCACTGCCACTCCACCTATTTTAACAGTTCCCTTCTCACCTAAAATCGTAATTGAACCTTCATAATTTTTAGGATAAGTAAGCATCGTAACACTTACGGATCCCATAGCTCCATTTCGCCAACGCAGATTTAATACACCAGTATCTTCCGCTTCAATTTTACGCGCTAAAGTTCCCATCATTGCTTGCACCGATTGCACAGGCCCCATAAGCCAATGGGCTAAATCTATATAATGACTCGCTTGATTCATAAAAGCGCCACCATCAAGCTCCCATGTACCTCGCCACCCACCTTGGTCATAATAATCCTGAGGTCTAGTCCAGAATACATTGATGTTAGCCATGTAGATTTTACCAAAGCGATCATTATCGATTGCTTTTTTTAATAATTGCATAGTTGCATTAAGACGATTCTGCTTTACAACATACAGGCGAACACCTGCAGCTTCACATTCCTTAACCATTCGTCTACCATCAGCCCAGCGGGTAGCCATAGGCTTCTCGGTTAATACATGTTTACCAGCTTGGGCACAAAGGATAGCTTGAGATGGATGCAACCCACTTGGCGTACAAAGAACCACGAGATCTGCATCACATTCTTGCAACATATCATTTAAAGACAAATAGCTTGGTACTCCGTACTGTCTGCTGGCATGCTTTGCTACTTGGGGATCTATATCGCATACAGCAGTTAAGTTTAATTTTTCAGAGTGCAATTCAATAGCTTGAAAATGATTATTGGAAATACGTCCACACCCTACTACCGCTATGTTTATTTTTCTATCATATATCATCCATGGAGACTTGTTCATTAGGCACTCACTATATTGTCTTGCTTAAATGATGCAAACGCTGCACGAGTGTCAATAATTAACCTGGCATGCTTCGCTATTAACTTATAGTCAAAAGATTGATGAGCAGTAGTTAAAACGATGCAATCATATTGTCTAATCGTTTCAGCAGTAAGTTGTACACTATGCAAATCAAAATGATGTGCTCTCATTGCTGGGAAAATAGGTACGTATGGATCTGAGTAATCAACATAAGCTCCTTTTTTCTCTAATAACTCCATGACTTCAATTGAAGGGGACTCTCTCATGTCATCCACATCACGTTTATAAGCAATTCCCAAAATTAAAATGCGGCTGTTTTTCAAAGGTCGCTCATACTCATTTAAAGCAGATGCTACCTTGCTCACTACCCAATGCGGCATTTGACTGTTGATTTCTCCAGCAAGCTCAATAAATCTCGTATGCATTCCATATTCACGCGCTTTCCATGTCAGATAAAATGGGTCTATAGGGATGCAGTGTCCACCAATACCTGGACCAGGGTAATAAGGCACGAATCCAAATGGCTTTGTAGCCGCAGCATTAATCACTTCATGTATGTCTATACCCATTTTATCAGAGAGTATTTTCATTTCATTTACAAGACCAATATTTACTGAACGATGAATATTTTCCAATAATTTAGTCATTTCTGCGACCTTTGAAGAAGATACAGGAACAACTTGATTGATAACTCCTTTGTACAATGCAACTCCAGCGACGCGACATGCCTCAGTATCTGCCCCACAAACTTTAGGAATAGTTTCAGTTTTATAATTTAGATTACCGGGATCTTCTCTCTCAGGTGAATATACTAGAAACACATCTTCGCCTACAGTTAAACCGGTGCTTTCTATTCGAGGCTTTAATTCCTCTTCAGTAGTACCAGGATAGGTAGTGCTCTCTAGGGAGATAAGCTGCCCCTTTCGAATATAGGGCAATAGTGAATTAATAGTTTGTATTACATAACTTAAGTCTGGTTCACGATACTTATCTAGAGGTGTGGGCACACACAAAATAAGTACATCAGCTTCTGAGCTTTTAGCAAAGTCAGAAGTAATATGTATTAATGATTGCACATTCTGAATTTGCTCGGATGGAATATGCTTAATATAAGACTTTCCCTGTTTTAATAATTCATTTTTATTTTGATCAACATCTATGCCAATTACTCTAAACCCGACTTCAGCGAATCGCAGCATCAATGGTAATCCAACATACCCAAGCCCAATAATCCCTATAATAGCTTCTTTATTATTAACTTTTTCTAAAAAACCACTCAGCATATTACTAATCCTTACTTACTTTTATCTCTTACCAACTAGTTAAGCTACTGCTTCGGTTGAAAATCGCTCAATAGTATTACAAATTTTTTGCTGATCTTCCAAAGTTAAATAAGGATGCATTGGTAAACTCAATACTTTTCGCGCAGCCTCTTCGGCATGAGGAAAATGTAAATTGCCATTAAATAACTTTTTAAATATAGGCTGCTTATGAAGACCTAAAGGATAATGAACTGCAGTAGGCACGCCATTTGCATTTAAATAAGCTTGCAATTCTTCCCGGTCATTCACTTCTATTGTATATTGGGCATGCACGCTAAGGTTATGAGGAAGAATTTTTGTTTTCTTGATATGCTTAGGAAGTAATTTCTCATACCGCTTAGCAACTTCTTGTCTTAATTGAATTTCTTCAGGAAAAATGTTCATTTTCTCTATTAAAATTGCAGCTTGAATAGTATCTAGCCGACCATTAATACCAAGACTAGTATGATAATAACGCTTACTCTGACCATGAACACGAATTGCTTTCATTTTTTCAGCAAGTTCGAAATCATTCGTAAAACAAGCACCACCATCACCGAAGCAACCCAATGGTTTAGACGGAAAAAAACTTGTACAGCCAATTGTAGTTAATGCGCATGATTTTTTGTTTTTATAAGTAGCACCAAAACTTTGAGCCGCATCTTCGATGACAGGCAGCTGATAACGATTTGCTATTTTGTTAATTTCATCAAACTCTGCACATTGACCATACAAACTGACAGGCATAATAGCTTTCGTTTTTGTTGTTATTGCTGATTCAATCTTTGTTGGATCAATATTATAAGTATCTTTTTCTATATCAACAAATACTGGTACCGCACCAAGTAAGGCAATAACCTCTGCTGTTGCGAAAAAACTAAAAGGAGTTGTTATAACTTCATCACCATTAGAAACACCTAAGGCCATTAAAGCAATCAACAATGCATCTGTCCCGCTTGATACTGAAAGTGCATGTTTTGAACCAACAAAAGCTGCCAACTTAGTCTCCAGCACTTGGATGTCAGAGCCCATAATAAAATCAGCTTTTTCAATTACATTTTTTATACGCTCGAATAAAGTAGCTTCAATACGCTTTGTCTGTGTTTTTAAATCGATAAACTGCACAACATTCCCTTAATACTAAGTCAATATATATTAACAACAACATGTCCTATTAAAAGGCGTTAGAGACTATTCTATGTAGATTAGATAGATAAAGAACAAGTTCCTAATATCAAAACCCCTCAAATGGTAAATCAGAAATACCGTTTTGTAAACCCAGACAGAAAATAATTGAATTACTCATGTGACGCGCAGTTCTTGAGGTTCAATAAAATTCGAATAAAATTTCACCCCTGAATTTTCAAGGAGACGCAGAAATGAGTATGCTTGACTTATATACGGATTATTTAATTTGCCAGAGGGAATCTTGGATTGGTAGCAACTACCATCTTAAGGAACTTGCAATAATGGAAAAATTGACGCACGCTTTGGATTAATTACTCGAAAATGACCTCCCTTAACGACTCAAGAAGCACTCCCGCATAAAAGATTCGGCGACTTATCAGCCCCCGAAATCGACTCGCTAACGGGCGACACTAAAGATCTTGGCTGTTCTGTTACCCCTTGATTTCGAGTTCCCTTAGGGACTCAACGTCTGCAATCCTCAATAACTTGACGCCTCATCACATGCCTTATATTTTTCCTCCGGAAAAACATCCGATCCTAAGACTTCCTGGGACTACTGGCCTCAGTCTTCGACCGTCCTTGACCTGTAACGCACGAAAGTAGACTTAAATCTGTCATCAAATATCAATCCGGTTATACGATGAGCGTATACTCCTTTTTCAATTTTATAGCCGTATTTTGGCATTTCTCTTCTCAATAGCCCCGATCAGCAAAACAGGATATAAATAAAGCAAAGGAGCCAAAGATTGTTTATACCGCAGCATGGAGCCAATATTAAAAATACCAAAAGGATAATTCATTAATAATCCGATAACCAATGCCGGCAGAAATCCCCAAATAATCAAAGTGCGGTATTGATTGTATTTTTTACAAGTCTTAACCAGCAGCCAACAACTGATCATTAATAAAAAAAATGCAATACACCCTTCAACAAATACAGGGAGTAAAATAGCCCGTTTTAATGCTTCCAACCAGGTAGGTCCGATGATGCTCACAGGGACTCCCCAGGGGAGATTGGCAAAAAAATCATCTGGTTTGGACCAGGCAATGGCAGTTCGGGTTGTTTTGGCATCGGGGAAAATAGAAAAATAATGATGCACCTTTGCCATAAAATGCAATAAATACTCACCGTATACAGGCAGTAGCAAAAAAGAGAGGGCGAAAAAAAGCATGGTACACAACAGAAAAAGAGCCAGGGATTTGTTCACTGATGAATGCGATACCAATTTTTCTTTTTTAAAAGCAACCACAAAAGAAACGGATACAAGACAGATGTAGGCTATGGTAAAATGCGGTCGTTCAATCAAAGCCAGAAACAAGCCTACAGACAATAAAGTCATGCGCGTTTCATGCCATACAACCAAATCAATACAAGCCCTGATGATAAAAAGAAATCCAATAATCGCCAAGGCCTCTTTACCAACTACCCCGGTCCAAATCAAAAAGTGAGGCAGGCAGAGGCAGGCATATAATAATTTTTTATTGACATACTCATATTCAGGCTTAATAACAAACCATAAAGCCAGACCCACAGCCATAGAAACAACACCATGGACCAATAAATTATAATGCAATAAATATTTTAATCCCCAAAACAAGTAGATAGTGAACGCCGTTCTAAACGGTGGTGAGCCAAAAGTGGCTAGCGATGTATTTAAATAATAATGATCCGCATCATTGAATGGTGTAACCTTCGCATAAATGAATACCGCCCCCAGGGTCGCAAGTAACTTAATGAACAGCAACCCCAATAAAAATACGCTTGTTGACTGAACGTATTGATTCAGTTTGATATTTTTTATTTTCTTAGCTAAAAAAAGCGTACTCCAATTAGTGTTGTATTGTGTTGCATCCACGAATGACACCTTGTATCAATAGATTGTTTTGATCATACCCATCCAAAGGCTATCAATCAGACTCTTGGATTGGCTCGTACCCGACTAAGCTGCTATGGCGCTTTCTTGTGCAACCATTAGACCCTGTCTCAAGCTTCAATTTGTTCATACAGTTAGATGATCTTCTTGGTCTTTAAGGCATAAAACCCAAAAGAAAAATAAGTCAAATAATTTATTGCATGCGCAATGGCCACCGCACGCATTTGAAATTGCGGCTCTAATAATACCACTAATAAATAAAAAGTGATGGAAAAAAATACTTCAGAAAAAACATACAAACGAAACAAACCTTTAGCCATGTATAAATACATGAGCACCCAACTGGCTACCTTAATGCTGTCGCCAAACATTTGCCATGCAAACAACTCATCCATGCCAGCAAAATCCTCGGTAAACAGCCAACGAATAACAAAATGACGTAATAAATAAATCAGGGTTGCACTAATCATCGTGAAAGGAATGAGCAATTTATAGGTTTTAATCAACTCCTCTCGAATATGCTGACGTTCAGTCAATTCAGCAAGTCTGGGAATAAAATAGACGGATAAAGTCGCCGTTACTACCATCAAATACGCAGCGCTAATCCGCCAAATGGCTTCAATATAACCCGCTGCTTGCCAATTGATGACATTACCAATATAGCCACGAACCAAAATTTGTGTTCCTGGGGCACAAAGAGCGCCCACGATGGCCATTAATGCATATTTAAACAAACTGAATGCTATTTTTTTATCAAACCTTCCCAATAAATAGGAATATTTAAACCAAGGGGCTTTAAAACAAAGAAAAACGGTCGCAAAAAATGCAATCGACTGATACACGGCTAATGCAACCAAAGCACCGTATAAATTGAAATAAATTACCAATACAGCGCTGCTCAGTAGTGCAAAAATACTGCCTGTTATATTCGCAATAACATACAGGCCTATTTCTTTTTTTCCATTTAAAATAGCCAGCAACAAGGAGTTCATTACAAAAAAGATTAAGGTGGCAGCAAACCAGATAAAAACAGCGGATAACTCTTCATTCTCAAGAAATGTCTTTGCCAGACTCGTGCGAAAAAACACCAGGAAAAAACCCATCAATAATGAGCCTGCAACAGCGATTTTTACCGCAGTTTGCCACAGGGCATGTTGCTTTTCCTCGCTGTCATAATATTCAGCCGTGTATTTTGTTACGCCAGTATTAATGGCACCACTGGCAAAAGTAGTCACAACGGTAATTAAATTTTGATATTGCCCTAAAAACGCATATCCCACAGGCCCCACATACAGGGAAAGCAGTTTATTGATACCTAAAAAAGTCAATAGCTTTATTATCACAGCAATGCCATTTAGGATACTGGTTTTAATAAGAGTCATAATAATTCTTTGTCATTCATTGCGCTGCGCATTGAATACCATAAATAAGAGATGATAAAGGCAAATTCATAGAACCAATGGCATGATCTGTTTGCTTTATCGCTATAAAAAAAAGAGGTTTATCATTATTCAACGGCATCTTAACACAAGAAAAAGACAGACTCTATCAGTTTATACACAGCGAATTGCATCAAAAAGAATGTTACCGAAGATGAAAGGGACATTGATTATGGGAAACCTGTCGCTGTCGCGTAGTGATGTTGGTTGATTAGGTAATCGCTGTATATGCCTAAAAGATCCGCTTTCATTTTTTTGTCCTTATAAAAAAACGGACAAAAGATACGCACTTTTAGAAATTAATCAATGGCTGCTGCATAAGGTGAGTAACTTATTTATAAATAAGTTAACTGCTTAGCAGATCTAAACGAGCTCCCTACCTAGCATTAAATGATTTTTGATAAAATTTTAGACGCTGAGGCCGCATATTGAGATACACCTAATTCATTAAGATGATTATTATCATAATAAATTAAGGTGCCATTCCTGTTAAATGGTATCTTATCAAAAAAACGAATGTCGGTAAGATTAACAAATTGTGCGGAAATATGGTGGGCTACAAGTTCATTAATTGTATTATTTGCACGAATCCATCCTTTTCCTTGAGTGATTGTGGTTTTGAAACCTAATTGATTAAACCGATATATTCTCGACATATTTTCATTAAAGGTTGGTATTTGAGATAATATAATCACTTTTTTCCCAGAACTATCTGCGTCAGTAAGAAACTGATCCAGTGCCAGAAGAAACTCCTTGCTTGATGTATGATATTCCCACAGACCAGCTAGAATAATTGTAGATGTCTTTTTAGCATATTCAGTTGCAATCTTAATCTGGGACAAGCAAGGCTCTTGAGCCCAAGCCGGGAGACGATTTACATCAAAATTAGGAATTGTTATACAACTACTGCTCGAAATAACTCTAGCCTTAAAATTATTTTCTTTACCTACTAAATCAAAAAAATAATTTAGCTGGGCTGCGTGACTATCACCAAGAACTAAAAATTCTTTTGTACTAATTAATGCACCTCGCATACAATCTTTAATAATACTATCATGACAGATCTCGTTAGGATCTGCATATCGTGTTAACTGAACAGGTAATGATGTAACGAGAGACTTATTTAAATATATTGCGACTAGAAAAAGAGCCATACAAACTATAGGAAGCGCAATATTTCCGGACTGAATGAGTGTTCGTAGAGTAATTTTTCTAAATGAGGTTTCAACATAACGATAAGATAACCAAGCGGCATAAAAAGTTACTAAAACTACTAATGCTATGGAAAATAAAGAGAGTTCATATTGTTGATTATAATATTTTATGGAAGTTAAAATTGGCCAATGCCAAAGATAAAGTGAGTAAGATAAATTACCTATCCAAACCATCGCAGGCCTAGAGAGATAATAATTTATCGCATGATTGGGATTAGATATGATTAATACACAACCAATGCATGGCAGTAGATTAACAAAACTAGGAAAAGCGGTATCCTCTGTAATAAAAAAAAGACTAAAAAGAATAAGTAAGAGTCCGATAACGGAAAGGTATTTGGCATATGCCGAGCCACTCTTTTTTATTAAATTCGCTGGCTGATACATATAAGTTAAAGCACCTATAATAAATTCAGGAACTCTTAAATAAAGAGAGAAATAATTTTGCGGATTTGGTTCTTGTGTCAACCAAATAAATACACCAACAAATAGAAAACCAGTTAAAAATTGTTTTACTAGCTTTATTGATTTTAAACAAAAAACAATAGGAAAAAGCAAATAAAATTGCATTTCAACTGCTAAAGACCAAGTATGAAGCAAGGCCAATTCATAGGAATTTGGAGCAAAATAATTACCCGAATGTGCAAAATAAGAATTACTTTGAAATAATAATGCTTTTTTAAGACTTGCTTTAAAAAACATAAAATCATTAGGCGTTAAGAGTATTCCCATTATCAAAGTAGTTACAGCAAGCATTATCACATAGGCGGGTATAATTCGTTTTATCCTATTGAGATAGAAGCTCTTTATAGAGTATTGTCCTTTGTCTTTTGCTCTTAGGATTACTGAGGTTACAATATATCCAGAAATAATAAAAAAAAGATCTACCCCAATAAACCCCCCCGGTAAAAAATTTTTATTAATATGGAATATTAATACTGAAAATACAGAAAGAGCTCGCAAACCTTGAATGTCGTAATGGTATTCTCTTAAATTTTTACCATGAATCATAAGTCTCAACCGCTTTCATCTGAATTAGACAGGTCCTGGGATCTCGAACAAAGTTCGGGGAAAATAAGAGCTATTCCCAGTTTGTTAGTTCAATCACACTACTCTTAGAAAAGTCCATAGGCCAGGAGAGCTTTCATCGTCTCGGATAAGCCTGTGAACCCTGTGGGTAAGCCATGACACAAGGTACCCATGTTTTGTGGTTTTATCCAAAACGCATGTTTGCTGGTGTGGAGTATCCGAAAGACTGATGCATTCTTCGGTTGTTATAATAATCAAAGTACTCCGATAATGCCAGCTCAACTTCTTCAATTGACTCAAAAGAATACCGATAGAGTTTTTCTTGCGTAACACTACGCCATAAATGCTCTATAAAATATTATCAAGGTACCGGCCTCGTCCATCCATACTGATGGAAATTTTGTGGGCTTTTAGGGTGTTTATCCAATCATTGGAAGTGAATTGCGATCCCTGTTCGGTGTTGAAAATTTCACATCGTCCTTGCAACAAAGCATTTCTAAATGCTTCTACACAGAATTCAGCTTCAAGTGTTGGTGAAACGGCTCATTGAACCACATAACGACTATACCAATCCATAATGGCGAGCAAACGTGACCGCCTTTCATCCGAACGTATGTGATATCCGCCGCCCATACTTGATAAAACCTTTTTCGATCAAGTTGGTGTTATGTTAATTGCTTTACCACTATGATAAAAAGACATTCATCATTCAATGGTATTTTAACACGAGAAAAAGACAGGCTCTATCGATTTATATACAGGTATCTTGTTACCGCAATGCTTACTACCACCTGAGTAACATGCGGCAAGGATATGGCTTGAGCTTTTAGCTGGGGGCTTGCCTATCCCCAACTCATTCTATCAGGTGGTAGAATCACCCCCCCCTTTGTATAAAAAAAGCGCTGTACATGACCGAACAACCTGACATGTACAATGAAAAAAGAAAAGCAACCCTTTTCACCCCGCTCACCAAAAAGCACTCAAAATCTGGCAAACAGCTGGAAAAGACGTTGCTCTTCGTTTACTTTTAACATCCTAGGCTTTGATGATCTGGCTCTTCAGACAAAGGGCAATCGGAGGTATCCGGCGTCATTTTTTGTATTTGATGCAAAGCAATGCTAAAGACTTCTTTAAAGCGGCCTGATCGGGCCGAAAACCATTCGGGCGCACTCGTTAATTGAATGCCCGCAACAGAAATACCCGGTAAGGCATAACGTGATTCGGACGTAGAGCGAATTATTTTTTTATTATCGGTAAACATGTCGTTTAGAACCTGAACCGCCCGCTCTTGCTGCTCTTTCAAAGTATACTCGGGCCTGATTAGCTCTTCTAGCTGAGTCAGCCGTATTGCCAGACAACGCTCTTTGTCTGTTCTGATTTCTCTATCATGCGCCTTAGGCTGAAACACTTCCTGACCAAAATAATAACAAGCCTGATAATAGATCTCATATTGCGGTGTTTTCTGATAAGGCCGGTTCAACAAATTAAAGCTAAAGTCATTTAATTTCGTATAAAACTGTTCTGAATTTTCAGCCAATTCACTAAGATACCTTAGGGCATCACTCCCTTCAGTCCCCTTCTTATGCTCTTCTCTGAGCGTACGAATGTCGCTGCTTGCCTTTTTAATTAATCCCACAATCTGCACTACATCATGTGCGTCATCATCAGTACTGTCATAACGCACGATGGCATTATCCAAGGCGATTAAAATATTTTTTTGTCCCGCTGACAATTGATGATTACAGCCCACACCAAGCAGCAGATTGCCTTGTGATTTTTTGGACTCTATCTTGATTGCACTACTTAATTTTTCCTTGATTAAAGACTTCAATGCATCTATAAAAATAGTCATTTTTAACTCCTTGTTACCACACTTTTTATCGTCCCGGTCTTTACATTATTCAGCATATTAAGGCAGACTCTCTAAATTGACAGCTTGATCTTAATTTAACTAGGAAATCATAAATCTCATGAATTTACAAATTATTATTTTAGCCGCTGGTCAAGGCAAAAGAATGTACTCCAAAACACCTAAAATCTTACATTCTATTGCCGGCAAACCAATGCTTGTTCGTGTTGTTGAAACGGCACTGGCACTGCAACCTGAATCCATACATGTGATTTATGGCCACGGTGGCGAGCAAATCAAAAAAGCCTTACCTGATTTACCCGTTCACTGGATAAAACAAAGCGAGCAATTGGGTACAGGACACGCCGCCAAACAAGCGCTCCCCTATCTGCCAGCAAATGCACCGGTACTTATCCTCTCCGGGGACGTACCTTTAACTCAAGTCGCCACCTTAAAAAACTTACTACACTGTCTGTCTGCCGACACCTCCGCCAAGCCACTGGCTTTACTAGAAGCATCACTTGCCAACCCTTTTGGTTTTGGTCGTATCCTTCGCGATGAACAAGGCACTATTCGTACTGTTGTAGAAGAAAAGGATGCATCCTTAGCAGAAAAAAAGATTACAGAAGTGTATACCGGTATGTGTTGCACTTCCAGCGATAACCTCGCCAGATGGCTACCCAAACTGGGCAATAACAACGCACAAAATGAATATTATCTGACCGAAATCATTCAGCTGGCAGCCGAAGAAAAGACCCCTATCGTTTCAGTCCAGGTCCATGATGAGATGGAAATCAAGGGCGTGAACACCCGTTTGCAATTGCATGAGTTAGAGCGCGTCTGGCAACAAAGACATGCGGAAGCGCTGCTTGAACAAGGAGTAGGCATTGCTGATGCCCAGCGCATTGACGTTCGCGGCAGCTTAATCTGTGGCCAGGATGTCTATATTGATGTGAATTGTGTTTTTCATGGCAAGGTGGTATTGGGCGATGGCTGTATTATTGGACCCAACTGCGTCTTGAAAGATGTGGTTTTAGCCCCTCACTGTGAAGTACTTGCTCACAGCGTCCTTGAAGGCTGTGAAGCAGGAGAAAGTTGTCAAATAGGCCCTTTTGCCCGCTTAAGAACAGGAACACAATTGGCCGCTCAATGCAAAATAGGCAATTTTGTTGAAACCAAAAAAGCCCACTTGGGTACAGGTTCCAAAGCCAGTCATTTGAGCTATTTAGGCGATGTCCTTATCGGTAAAGAAGTAAATATTGGTGCAGGCACGATCACGTGTAACTATGATGGAGTCAACAAGCATCAAACAGTCATCGAAGATGGCGCCTTTATTGGCTCAGACAGTCAATTGGTGGCACCCGTCACCGTTGGTGCTCATGCCACCTTAGGTGCAGGAACAACACTGCGCCGCAATGCACCAGCCGGAGAGCTAACCCTGACCGAAACCAAACAAAAAACTTTATACGGTTGGAAAAGGCCCAGCAAAAAAAAAGTGAATGCTCCTGTTGAATAACAGGACATTCAAGACACTTTCTTTTTAAAACCTAATGCATAGGGATCTAATGTATGGGTGTTTTGATTTCGTTTGACAGCAAACAAAGTGGCGGGTGTGGCTGAGACAACGGCCGCTTCTTTACGTTGCTCTTTCTTAAAGGATGGCTCCTCATCAGTGGCATGAAGAGGCTGTGAACGTGGCATCAATTGGGATGCGGGAATCGTAACATGTTGTTTTGGCGAAGAAGGCGGCGTCGAGCCTTGCTCTTGCCCCTGCGCATTATCCAATAAGGCATAGGATTCATTGACTGGCAATAATTTCATTTCCACTTTTATTTGATGTCGCTGAAACCATGCTTTGATCGCCTGCGTTAACTCCCAAAAATCACTTTCCTTACACAGCATAAGAACCGTTTTTGTCACCTGCCTGGGTAATTGTAAGGGAGACAACTCCAGCATGTACGCAGCGGTCTCCGGGCTCCATTGCATGACCTTGACCGTGGTGCTGTTTCCATGCTGCTCTATGGTTTTACAAATAAAAATGGCATTGTTACATAATCTGGGCCAATGCGGGGCAAAAACCGGATCATTGACAAAATCATGCGCACTATGAAACATTTTAGGTACCATCCATTGTTTCATCATATAATGAAACGAAGATTTTTTTACTGGTGCGGTATACTCCAAGTCGTAGTTAAACAAATAAACGCCCCCTTGAAATACAGGAGACAACAAGGCACTGCGCTTGGATTTAAAGTCAATAGGAATGCGTTTTAGCAAACCCGCCCATAATACATCGAAGCCAAAACGAGCGCTTTGTTCATAATAGTCAAAAAGATCAATCCCACTACCCTTGGTAAGTACTAAGGGCACCTTACTGTGAGCTGCCATGTTGACATGCAATGCCAATAAAAGATGACGCAAGGCTCTGACATAAATAAACGGCAATGAACCCGTTGTTGCCGACAGTCCTTTATCTAAAAACTGACTCGTTAATTCAAACAAAAGGCCTACAGCCAAGACAAATTCTTGGCTCATGAATTTGTGATCTTCACAACGCTCAGGAGTCACCACACGTGTGATATAACGACCATGGTTGATTATTTTTAATAACTGCCCCATAGGAGCACCTGCATAGGGTAAATAATGGATACCGCCAATTAACAGCTCATTAGCCCACAAAATACCCAACTCCCTGCCCATGCCTTTAATTCGACGCGAAGTACTGCATTCTTGTGAATCGCAAAAAGAAGACGGTGGCGATTTTTTATTGGCATTAAAAATGGCCGGAGCAAAGGCATCCAACGTGGCAATGTGTACCAAGGTTTCCGCACTTTTTTTCCAGGTGTAAACCTGTATGGCGCATTGCCCCAAAGTCCATGCGCCAGACCATAAAAACAAAGCCGTATTCGATGGGCTGTCTTTAGGCGGAAAATAATCCCTGGTCTGATGACTTAAAGTATGCAATAGCAGCACCGGAGCAATGTCATGGGTCAGCACATACCACATGCCTTGAGCAATTTTATTACCTTCTTGATGCTGCACTAACATGGGTACCGCTTGTTGCAAAGCAATCCCTTGCTCCATAATATGCACCAAGGTATTGACGCCAAATTGCAAGCAGCTCATGGTAAAATGAACAGAATATTCTTGCCAGCTCAGCATGCTTGCTGCTTGTGTGGTATTTTCGGTATCGACTGATTTATCCAATGCGCCCATTGCGGTCGAGGGTTCGGTAGAAGAGGGGGACGAATGTTTTCCTGTCTCGCCTTTATTCACCAGTGCTTTAATTGTTCCTGTTAATACCGCCCACCAGTTCATAAGACACTCCTTGTTTTACTGCAAAAATTTATTCTAAAATTAAATAAACAGAAAAACCAGAGTAGCTCGTACAAAAAAAACAACCCATAGATATTTTATAGAATAACTGCCTTTTATACAGTCAACTGTTTTTTCGATTAATGGCTTTAAATTGAGGGCACGCCCTAATCTAGAATATGCAAACCATGTTTTTGTACTACAGAAAGAAGTTTTAAAGCCATGCCACTAGGCCGTTTTGCACCTATCTCCCACTTTTGCACAGTGGATTTACTGGTATTTAAATAGCGTGCAAATACAGGCTGACTAACATGGTTTCTTTCTCTAATTTCCTTTATTTGAGCTGCTTCAATCTCTGGAACGTCTATAAGGCATGACTCATCAAAATCACGCATAGTGGTTTTATCGATAGCTCCTACATCAAAAAGCGCATTAGCAGAAGAGTGAATCGCTTCGAAAGCTTCACTTTTGTACTTACGTTTTGTTTTCATCACATATCTCCACTAATGATTTGTTCTGCAATAATTTTCTAACTTGTTCTTCGGATAATTTAGCATATACACCAGCAAGCATCCGAAATTTAGCTAATTCATGATCATCAATATTATCAAGATCCTTTTTTGCAAATAAAAATTCATATACCCAAAATGTCCCACTCTTACTTAAGATAATAGAACGATGCCTATTTTCATTTAAATACACCACCACCTAAATCTACAGCCTGCCCTTTAATTACTTGATCAATTGCCATACAAAGCTCAGAGTCCTTAATACGCGCTTTTTTAGCTGCTTTATTAAACCAACTCGTTTTAAAAACTCTCATCTAGTGGATTCATATTTATTCTTATTAATTAGTATAGCACCAGGTGTTATGGCTTGCAAATGTAGGCTCCATTAATGGCTTTAAATTGAGGGCACGCCCTAGCTTTCATTTTTGTCTTTGTATTCACATAAGTCCTTAATAATACAAGACTTGCATTGCGGTTTTCTTGCTGTACAAACATATCGCCCGTGCAGAATCAACCAATGATGCGCATCTTGCAAGAATTCTTGGTCTATGTTTTTTAACAAACCATGCTCTACAGCCAACGGGGTTTTTCCCGATGCCAAACCCGTTCGATTCGCCACCCGAAAAATATGGGTGTCAACTGCCATGGTAGGCTGGCCAAAAGCCGTATTTAAAACCACATTTGCTGTCTTTCGCCCCACTCCCGGCAAAGACTCCAGGTCTTCTCGTGTTGCTGGAACCTGCCCGGCAAAACGCGCCAGTAACAAAGCGCAGGTGGTCATAATATGCTCGGCTTTGGTGTTATACAATCCTATCGATTGGATGTAGGTTTTTAAGCGGTCTATTCCTAAATCAAGTATTGCCTGTGGTGTATTGGCTACTGCAAAAAGACGAAGAGTCGCCTTGTTGACACTGATATCGGTCGCCTGGGCTGAAAGCAGCACTGCAATTAATAACTCAAACGGAGAATGATAAATTAACTCCGTCTTGGGATGCGGATTGTGGGCGCGAAAGCGAACAAACAGCTCGTGTCTTTGCTTTTTATTCATTTGTTCTTTTTCGCTGCCACACGCGCTAAAGCGCTTTGAATATAATCCTGTTTGGCCTGAACATCAGGTAAATTCATTGTTTTTTGTGCTAATTCCTTTTTTTCTCGATAGGATTGTTGCTGCTCATGTTCTGCTCTTAAAGCCCTGGCTTTCTTTGCCTGATACCGTCTGCGCGCTGTATTTTTATCATATCCAGCCACAGGAATATCGACCATTTCTATACAATCGACGGGACAAGGCGCCACACACAAACCACAACCGGTACATTCATGAGCCAGTACAGCATGCATCAACTTGGCACTGCCAACAATGGCATCGACAGGACAGGCTTTAATGCATTTGGTACACCCAATACACTCTGCTTCACGAATAAGTGCAACTGAAGGTGCGCGGGTGTTGTTCTTGACTTCATCATAAAAAGAAGACACCTCTTGCTTTAATAATTTGCCTAAGGCCTCTAAAGTTTCTACACCACCTGGAGGGCACTTGTTAATAGGCGCCAATCCCTGCGCTATGGCTTCGGCATAAGGCAAACAACCTGCGTAATCGCATTCTCCACATTGAGTCTGTGGCAATAGCGCATCAATTTCATGTACTTTAGCCATCTTATTTCACCTTCATGCCAGGCAATGCACCTGAGTCGGGTTGTAATAAATAAATGCCTTTTCCATCACCTGCTGCCAGCACCATGCCTTCAGACACCCCAAACCGCATGGTTCTTGGTGCCAGATTGGCAACCATTAAAGTGAAACGCCCCACCAATGCTTCAGGCGCATAGGCGCTTTTAATGCCGGCAAACACCTGTTTTTCCTTATCACCTAAATCCAGGCGCAAGCGCAATAACTTATCGGCACCCGCCACCGGTTCTGCACTAATAATTTTAGCAATTCGTAAATCTATCTTGGCAAAATCATCAATACTAATAAAGGACTCTTCTTCTGCTACAGGCGCTGTTTTCTTTTGCTCTACGCTTAAGATTTCTTTATTTTGTGCCATCATTGCCTCTATTTTCTCCATTTCCACTCTTTGCATTAAAGGTGAAAAAGTGGCAATGTCATGATCAAGCAAAGGGGTATCCAGTGAAGCAAAGCACAATGGACCTGCATTAAGAAACTGTTCTGCAGCGAAAGCCGTTTGCGGAATAACCGGTTTTAAATAGGTTATTAACAAACGAAACAAGTTAATTCCCATGGAACAAATGGCCTGCACCTCTTCTGCACGAGACTCTTCCTTCGCCAAGACCCAAGGCTTATTGGCATCAATGTACTGATTCACCTTATCCGCACAATCCATAATCAGACGAATGGCTTTGGCATAATCACGCTGCACATAGGCCTCCACAATCTCTTCACGCATGATCAGTAATTGCTGATACAAAGCAGGTTGCGCCAAAGTAGCGCTCAAGCGGTTAGCAAAGCGCTTGTTAATAAAACCGGCACAACGGCTGGCAATATTCACCACTTTCCCTACCAAATCCGCATTCACTCGATTAATAAAATCAGTGAAATTTAAATCCAGATCATCGACCCGACCATTCAGTTTTGCGGCAAAATAATAACGCAGATATTCCGGATGCAAATGCTCTAGATAAGTACGCGCTTCTAAGAAAGTCCCTCTGGATTTGGACATTTTTTGTCCGTCCACGGTTAAAAAACCATGGGTAAATACAGCCGTTGGCGTGCGATGTCCACTGGCGGCTAAAAGAGCAGGCCAAAACAAGGCATGAAAATAAACAATGTCCTTGCCCACAAAATGATACAACTCCGTTGTACTGTCTTGATGCCAAAACTCAGCAAAAGAAAGGCCTTGCTCATCACAATATTTCTTAAAGCTGGCCATATAGCCGATAGGTGCATCAAGCCAGACATAGAAATATTTGTCTACCGTACCAGGAATAGGAAAGCCAAAATAAGGGGCGTCACGCGAGATATCCCATTGTTTTAAGCCTTGTAAAAACCATTCATTTAGTTTGTTAGCCACCTCTGTTTGTAAATGACCTTGCTGTGTCCATTCTTTCAACAAGCTTTCATAACGAGGCAAATCAAAAAAATAATGTTCTGATTCTTTTTCTATGGGCTTGGCGCCTGAAATAGCCGATACCGCATCGATTAAATCAGTTGGAGCATAAGTCGCCCCACAGGCTTCGCAGTTATCACCATACTGATCGGGCGTTTTACATTTAGGACAGGTTCCTTTTACATAGCGATCAGGCAAAAACATAGACTTCACCGGATCATAGGCTTGACTGATGGTTTTTTTAACAATCGCGCCGGCTTGCTCCAATTGACGATAAATCAAAGCGGATAAAGCCTTATTTTCTTCAGAATGGGTCGTATGATAACAGTCATAATCAATAGCAAAAGCTTTAAAATCACGCTCATGGCTTAATTTAATTTCTGCGGTTAATGCCTCAGGACTTATCCCCATTTGCTCGGCTTTAAGCATGATGGGTGTGCCATGTGCGTCATCACCACAGACGCTGATACATTGAATACCCAACATTTTATGAGTACGTACCCAAATATCTGTTTGAATATGCTCCACCATATGTCCTAAATGAAGATGCCCATTTGCATAGGGAAGCGCACTGGTTACCAGCATTTTGCGTTCTGTAGCCATAAAATCAAAACCTACTAGAGTAAAAATCGGCAATTATAGCGTAAAGAAAGAATAAATGCTGTAGGGAAATGTTTGCTATACTGTGCTGGCAATCAAATCAATCGACACCGTATTAACTGGCAGGTATTTATGACAACAAAATCCAGACTCATTGTAGGTATTAGTGGCTCCTCAGGAATTATCTACGGCATTACCTTGCTCCAGGAGTTAAAGAAATTAAATATAGAAACACATCTGATAGTCAGTAAAGCAGGGCAGTTAACCCGAGCCTATGAAACGGACTTGAGTGCGGCAGAATTACGCGAGCTGGCCGATGTGTCTTATTCCTATAATGACATCAGTGCCCCCATAGCCAGTGGCTCATTTAAAACATTAGGTATGATCATCGCCCCTTGCTCCATGAATACGCTAGGCGAGATAGCACACAGCTTAAGCTCTAATTTGTTGGCTCGTGCTGCCGATGTGGTATTAAAAGAACGACGACGCCTGGTACTGCTGCCCAGAGAAGCACCACTACATCTAGGTCATTTGGAAAACATGATAAAAGTAACCCAGCAAGGAGGCATTATATACCCCCCTGTCCCGGCATTTTACAATAAACCACAAACCCTGACCGACATCATAGAAGATACCGTTGGCAGGGTATTGGATTTGTTTGATTGCAATAGCAGCCTGGTAAGTCGCTGGAAAGAGGACTAGCGGATAAAACCACGACCCCTCTGCTACGGCTTGCTTAGCGCATTTGATAAATCAGCGGTGATTCTTGCGGCTCATCGACAGACAAAGAGCGCTCTTCACGCATGGCTCGTCGCGCGCGCGCTGGCATGAGGGTATAAAGCGGTGCGGCTGGTGAAGTACCCCCTAATTGGCTTAATGCGCTGGCACTGTGAGTGTATTCCTCATGTTCCGACACATTAAAATCCTCCGCCGCCGCAGCCGATTGAGGGCAGCAGCAACGCAGGACAGTTTGTAATCCGGCAGTGATGGCTGCCAGTGAAAATACAGCCACTGCCGAGACACTTGCCGCTAGCCCACCTATGGCGGCAACCTGCATCGCAAACTCGGTACCAAATAAAGAGGCGATAGAATAACCACCTATAGCATAATTAGCGACCAGCGCTAGTGCAGAAGGCCAAAAGCCTACGATTAAGGCAGCAAGGCTCCCTAAAAATACAGCGGACCAAAAAGCACTGGCAATAGTATCTCTATTGCTCTTGATAAAATGAGTGATATTTTTGCCTAAGGTGCTTATTAACCAAAAAACACCTGCCACGCTGCCGGTGATCATCCCCAACACACCTGGAAAGGCATTTTTTTGATCTTTACTTATTTTACCGTCTCTGCTTCGCTTGTAATCACCCAAAAAGAAAGTGACTAAATGCCCTAATAAATCGGCTGGAAGACGAAATAATGTCATTAATTACTCCTCATTATAAAAAATCAAAAGAATGGTCTCAATAAACTCATTCTTCGTGAAACAGTAAGGTCGCGGTTAACTTCTGTAACGGGTGGGATCAGGCAAGCCTGCCTCAATAAATCCTTTTTTTCTAAAGGTACAACTGTCACAATAACCGCAGGCTTCACCTTGTTCATTGGCCTGATAGCAAGACAAAGTCAAACTGTAGTCTACGCCCAAGCCATGGCCTAATTGCACGGTTTTCACTTTACTAAGATATTGTAAAGGCGCATGAACAGTGAATGAATCGCCACTCACTCCTGCTTTGGTTGCCAGATTGGCCATCGTTTGAAATGCACTAATAAACTCAGGACGACAATCAGGGTAATGAGAAAAGTCAATGGAGCTTGCACCAATAAAAATATCACGCGCCCCTATCGACTCAGCAAAACCCAGGGCCAGAGAGAGAAAAATAGTATTCCTCGCTGGCACATAAGTCACCGGAATGGCTTCGCTCTCAATATATTGAGGAACATCAATCGATGAATCGGTTAATGCAGAACCGGCAAACAAGCTGGTATCTAAGGTAATAATTTTATGCGCTGTAACTTGCATGGCTTGTGCTACACGCTTTGCTGCCTCCAACTCTATGCTGTGTTTTTGCCCATAAGAAAAACTAAGCGCAAAGCAAGAAAACCCTGCTGATTTTGCCAAAGCCAAACAGGTGGTTGAATCCAATCCACCGGATAATAAAATGACCGCTTTTTTCATCTTCATTCACCTTCATCAATACAAGCATTGCCTGTGCTTAAAAATTCCTGCTAGAATGCTGAGCAATTATGCCACAATTAGGAATGTGATGACCAATTTTTTATATCCTGTGATTCTTGCCGGAGGCTCTGGTACCCGTTTATGGCCTCTATCCAGACAAAATTTTCCTAAGCAATTTTTAGCCCTCAACAATGAGGCTTCCTTACTGCAACAGACCATGCAGCGCATCACCCAATTACAAAGCAATCCGCCTCTTATTGTCAGCAATGAGGCACATTATTTTCTTTGCCAGGAACAATTACAATCTTTTAACCAACAACCGACTTATTTGCTAGAACCTTGCGCCCGCAATACGGCACCAGCCATTGCCTGTGCGGCGCATTATCTGTTAGAAACCGTGGGGAAAGAGGCCATCATGTTGATTTTGCCTTCTGACCATTGGATAGGTAATGAATGGGCCTGGTGTGATGCCATGCAACAAGGAGCGCAATTTGTAGCTCAAAACCAAGCCATCCTTACTTTTGGCATCACTCCTGATAAGCCTAAAACCGGTTATGGCTATATTGAAGCAGGAGCTGTTTGGGATTCGTCCATTCAAAAAGTCAACTGTTTCAAAGAAAAGCCCTGTGAAGAAACGGCTGCTCAATTGATTGCCCAAGGCAATTATTACTGGAACAGTGGTATGTTTGTCTGCCGTGCTGATTTTTATCTTGACCAACTCCAACAATTGGCACCGGATATCTACCAACACAGTCAACAAGCTGTAGCCCATGCAACCCGCCATCATGATTTTCTTCGCTTGAATGAAACGCATTTTGCAGCCTGTAAGGCAGAGTCTATTGACTATGCCATCATGGAAAAAACTCAACACGCCGCCATTCTTCCCATCGATATGCCCTGGAGTGATTTAGGCTGTTGGTCCGCTGTTGCAGAAGCCAATATCTCAGATGAACAAGGCAATAGCATCTTGGGGAAAGCGATCACCCAAGACAGTTACAACTGCTTTATCAACAGCGAAAACCTACTGATTACTACCATCGGCGTCAAAGATCAGATTATTGTCGCCACTAATGATGCCGTTTTAGTCGCCGACAAAAAATACTCTCAAGATGTAAAAGAACTAGTCAACACCCTGCAAAAAGAGCATCAGCAACTCACCTTAGAGCATGCTAAAGTCAATCGTCCGTGGGGATATTTTGAAATTCTGGCTGAAGGGCCTGCCTTTAAAGTCAAAAGACTGATGGTCAAACCAGGGGCTAAATTGTCTTTGCAAAAACACCAGCATCGAGCGGAACACTGGGTTGTTGTTGCCGGGCTTGCGGAAGTAATCAATCATGACCAAACCATTCATTTGAGTAGAAACCAGTCCACCTACATCCCTAAAAACACTTTACATCGCTTGACTAATAATGGCACAGAGCCACTGTATGTCATTGAAGTCCAAAGTGGTGACTATCTGGGCGAAGACGACATTCAGCGTTTTGATGACCTCTATGCCCGAGAACAAATGGTGTCTGCTTGATTCACCAGAAGAAAAGCAGACAAAGTAACTCCTTTATTAAACCTCTTGCGAAAACGCGCCACCCCAACGCTATCGATAAAACAAGCCGCTTGGGCAGTAGCGTTTTTGCAGAGTGCTAGGCAAAGAAGAGATGATGCAGGATCTTATTTTAAGGGAATTACAGCCCTATGCCATTCCCCTGGCAAAACGAAAAGCCATTTTTTTTAAAACAGGCCCCGGTGATTATGCAGAGCATGACCAATTTCTAGGCGTTCCAACGCCCCAGTTGCGAAAGCTTGCAAAACGTCACCAACAATTGGCTTTAGACCAACTGGCCGAACTGCTGACCTCGCCCATTAATGAAATCCGCTTGCTGGCCTCTATGATACTGGTGAAGCGTTATCAAAAAAGCGACCTCGCCACTCAAGAGGCTGTTTTTCAGTTGTATTGTTCGCACAGACAATACATCAACAACTGGAACCTGGTTGATGCCACCGCACATCATATCGTTGGTGCCCACCTGCATCAGCAAGACAAAAGTTTCTTATTGGAGCTGGCTTCTTCCAATGTCTTATGGGATAGACGCATCGCCATGGTTTCCACCTGGTATTTTATTCGTCATCATGAATTTGAATGGACGATTAGCCTTGCGAAAAAACTTTTAGCCGATAAACAAGATCTGATCCACAAAGCCGTAGGCTGGATGTTACGCGAAATGGGCAAACGCGATCTGGCCTCGCTGTTGGAATTTTTAAATCAATATCGACAACAAATGCCCAGAACAACCCTAAGGTATGCTATAGAGAAGCTCCCTCTGGCCTGTCGACAGGAATACCTGCGCCAATGAAATAACTCTATTTTGCGCCCATGCGCATGCGTTATTTCAGCTTGCTTTCAAAATACATGCTATGATATAAAAAAGAACAACCCATGAAAGCGACTCTATCTTGAACAACCCAGGAAATAACAGCAGTCTTCCTTCCTCCGTGGAAGCCAAGAGCTTAATCAGGCTAGCCTATGAATTGACCATGACCGCAACTCTTGCAAAAAATGAGCAAGAAGAAAGAATCAAGGCACTTTGGGAACATCAACGGCGATACAAAAGCCAGACGATACTGGATGCACTAAACTTCCAGCTGAAGCAATTAAACAGCTTAGACCCGGTTTTATTTACCTATTGGACTCAAGAAAAACGAGAAGCACAAATTCGCCTGTTAGAGGTGACCAAACTGCTACTGGCGGCACAAGAGGCCTATGAGGCCACTTATCAAAAAACAGTCAATCAAGAGGACTATACTAAGGCGTCCAAAGAGTGTGATACCTATCTGCAAAGCTTACGAACAGAGGGCTTTGTAATACTCCCAAAGGCTGGGCAGCATTTTGCTTACCTGTACTTAAAAGCCGGCTTTGTCTTCGCAAAAAGCATGGAAAAACTCACTAATATCCGCTCTATTGCTGACATTCGAGACAACATGAGCTGGTTTAATCAAGGCCGACTGTGTTGGGTGTGGGACTCCAGTTTCTTAAAAAATATTCTGGAGCAATTGCCTCCTGATTTTTTCTATACACAGCAAGCAACGAAAATGGTTTATCTACCGGATCCTTACACCGGGACTTTAAGCTGGGGTCTGTATTATTTTCGTTTTGCCATTAATTTGGGACTACTGCTCAAGCATACTATGGCAGGCCCCTGGATGAAAGACGAATTAAAAACCATTCCCTGGCCTGAACGTTTTATGACACAGTGGGAACAAAGAAAATTCCTCCTACTCAATGACTTGATTTGGGCTACTGGCAATCTGGCTTGCTTTTTTTGGCTTTGTGGCAGCAAAGGCACCTGGGGTGATATTTTAACTATCGCACTGCTTACTTTTGATTTGGCCGTGGCCTTTTGGGATTATGAGGAACAGCAAGTTGCACAAAAACAACAGGAACAAGCCTATCTTGCCGATATAGAACGCCTGAACGAACAAATAACAACCATAACACAAGAACTCACCAAGCAAGATGAGCAGAAAAAAATACAACTGCAAATACAACTGATAGAATTACAACGGCAATTAGCGGCACTGCAAAAGGCCTATGAGCACAGCAAAAGCCAATGGGAGACCAACAAACTGCTGCTCGCTATCAATACGGCATATGCAGGCAGTTTACTCCTCTCCTTTGTCTTGCTTACCGCCCCCTATTTCCCTCTGGCAGCCAATACCTTGCTGTCAGTGACTTTAGTTGGGGCAGCCTTATGCTTTGCTGTGACTTTAATTAACAATGCGGTCAAAGGCCATATTGAGTTAACTGCGCAAAAAAGTGAAATCAAACGACTCACAACAGAACGCCAAGAGAAGATAGCCGCATTAAAGGATTTAATCAAACAGAGCGATGAAGAGCCTAAAAAGAAAATCCTGTTTCTGGAAATTCAGAAAAATCTGTTGGATACACAATACCAACAAATTGAATTAACCAGAAAACAATTGCATCTTGCGCGTGCCATCCTCATTGAATCGCTCATTCCTCCCGTGGTGTTACTCAGTCTGGTTTTTTTACCTACCGGTATTGGGGTAGGCATTTTAGTGACTGCGGCATTGATTTCTGCAGCCAGTTACTTTCTCATCGAGGCCCTCTTTAAAGAAGACCCCAAAACCTTGCCACCATTTGATGAGGCAAAGTATCAGGACTTTCTTGACCAGCTTGACACATGGGAGCAAAAGGTCTTACCTCGTTCAGCATCAGGCTACTTCTCTGAGCCAAAGCCAGCACAATCACTCGTACTGCCTCAGCCAACAGATGAACTAACGGGTAATAAAAAAACGAACTAAATACGGCTATTCATTGCATAATCAGCTTGGGTAACTTGCTAAAAAAGTGTATAATTGCTCTTTTTGTTACACAGTTATGGTGTATATATGAATCTTGAACAATGCTATGATGTCATAGTCGTTGGTGGCGGACATGCAGGAACAGAGGCGGCTTTAGCCTCTGCCCGCATGGGAGCAAGCACTTTATTACTGACTCACAATGTGGACATGCTGGGACAAATGTCTTGCAATCCGGCCATAGGCGGTATCGGTAAAGGCCATCTGGTAAAAGAAATAGACGCACTAGACGGAGCCATGGCAAAAGCGGCAGACCAGGCCGGCATTCAGTTTCGCATTCTCAATGCATCCAAAGGTCCAGCCGTAAGAGCTACCCGAGCACAGGCCGATAGAGTCTTGTATCGCGATGCAATAAGACAACTCATCCAATCACAAGACAACCTGACTGTATTTCAACAAGCCGTCGATGATTTAATTCTGGAGCAAGGCTTAGTCTGTGGTGTTAAAACCCAAATGGGATTTATTCTCAAAGCCAAAACCGTCGTCCTGACTGTCGGTACCTTCTTGGGTGGTAAAATTCATGTGGGCATGAATCATTATGCCGGAGGACGAGCGGGCGATCCCCCGTCCATTGCCCTGGCACATCAATTACGCGATTTGGCTTTGCCTGTTGGCCGCTTGAAAACAGGGACGCCACCGCGGATAGACCGACGTTCTTTAAACTTCGAGGTAATGACAGAGCAGCCTGGTGATACGCCTTTGCCTGTTTTTTCCTATTTAGGGACGGCAGCATGTCATCCGCAACAAATTTCTTGTCACATTACGCATACAACCGAAGCCACCCATGACATCATTCGCAATAACTTACATCAATCACCGATGTACGCAGGCGTTATTGAAGGCATCGGGCCTCGCTATTGCCCCTCGATTGAAGACAAGGTTGTTCGCTTCGCCGACAAACTGTCTCATCAAATCTTTGTTGAGCCAGAAGGCCTGACTACAGCAGAGATTTATCCTAATGGCATCTCGACCAGCCTTCCCTTTGAAGTGCAAGTACAGTTCGTTCGCACGATCAAAGGATTTGAAAACGCACACATCACGCGCCCTGGCTATGCCATTGAGTATGATTATTTTGACCCACGCGGCTTAACCAGCTTTTTGCAAACCAAGGCGATTGCCAACTTGTTTTTTGCCGGCCAAATCAATGGCACAACCGGCTATGAAGAAGCAGCAGCACAAGGGCTCATTGCTGGCATGAATGCCGCTTTGTATGTACAAGAAAAAGAACTGTGGTGTCCACGCCGGGATGAAGCCTATATTGGTGTGCTCATTGATGACCTCATTACCTGTGGTACGCAAGAACCTTACCGGATGTTCACCTCTCGTGCGGAATACCGTTTACTATTAAGAGAAGACAATGCGGATTTACGCCTGACGGCAAAAGGACGCGAATTAGGTCTGGTCGGCGAGCGGCGCTGGGCCGCTTTCTCGCAAAAACAAGAAGCAATACAACAAACTCAAACTCAACTGCAAAAAACCTGGGTTAGAGTAGGACATAATGACTTGCTGGCCGATGTATTAGACAAACCGCTCCAACATGATACTCGTGCTTATGAAGTGCTCAAGCGACCTGAAATCCAATACAGTCATTTATTGCGTGTTGCCGAGTTGGATTTGCCACTATTGCCTGAGGCAGTGATGGAACAGGTGGAAATTCAAAACAAGTATGCAGGCTATATTGACCGACAACAACAAGACATTGAAAAACTGAAAAAATTTGAAGAAACACATTTGCCTGATTGCTTTGATTATGCAAAAGTACGAGGCTTGTCTAACGAAGTCATGCAAAAATTAACTAAAATAAAACCCAAAACACTGGCTCAGGCAGGACGTATTTCCGGGGTCACTCCCGCAGCCTTGTCCTTGCTTCTTGTGCATTTAAAAAAGAAACGGCAGGCTCATGAAGGATAACGACGCGCTTTTTTTACAACTCCAGGCAGGCTTGGCCACCTATGGTTTTTCACCTCATAGTGAGGCTTTGTTTCATTATCTGACTTTACTTAACAAATGGAATACCGCATACAATCTGACGGCCATTCGCGAACCTGAAGTCATGATCAACAAACACCTCCTTGACAGCCTGGCTATTGCGCCTTGGCTTAATGGTAAAAAAATACTCGATGTCGGCACAGGAGCTGGCTTGCCAGGTATTCCACTGGCCATTACGCATCCTGATATCTCCTTTGTTTTATTGGATAGTAATGGTAAAAAAATAAGATTTTTAAATGAAGTTAAAAGACAACTTTCATTAACCAATGTGGAAATGGTACAATTTCGTGTAGAAAACTACCACCCGAAATCAGGTTTTGATACAGTAATAAGCCGTGCTTTTAGCAACATTGAACAAATGATTCACTGGACTCAACATCTCATTGCCCCCAAAGGGCTTTGGTTGGCTATGAAAGGTCGCTATCCTGAAGAGGAGCTGGCACTGCTAAAACAGCCCTACCGCGTGGAGCCTTATACGGTCAAAACCATAGAGGGTGAACGCTGTTGCGTCTTAATTAATAATAACAACTAAGGAATACAAATGGCGAAAGTCATAGCCATTGCCAACCAAAAAGGCGGAGTCGGCAAAACCACTACAGCAATCAATCTGGCCGCATCACTTGCAGCCCAAAAACACCGCACCCTGCTCATTGACATGGATCCACAAGGCAATGCCACCATGGGCAGCGGTGTGGACAAAAATCAATTAGTCCATACCACCAATGATGTATTGCTACATGACAGTCTGGCAGAACAGGCCTCTTTAACAACCACCAGTGGTTATGATTTGATCCCAGGCAATGAAGACTTGACTGTAGCGGAAGTCAGCCTGATGGAGCGCAATCATCGCGAAACCTTTCTTTACAAAGCCTTGCAGCCGATTCAAGCCCTGTACGATTATATTTTAATCGATTGTCCACCCACGCTAAATACCTTGACTATCAATGCCTTTGTTGCAGCCGATTCCGTCTTGATTCCCTTACAGTGTGAATATTTTGCTTTGGAAGGATTAGCAGGCTTGCTGTCTACTATTGAACAAGTCAAAGCCTCGGTGAATCCTCGCTTACAACTGGAGGGCTTATTGCGCACCATGTATGATGGACGAAACCGACTCAGTACGGAAGTATCCAAGCAATTACAAGATCATTTCCCATCCAAGGTCTATCAAACCGTCATCCCAAGAAACATTCGCCTGGCCGAAGCGCCAAGTCACGGATTACCTGCACTGCAATACGACAAGAACTCTACTGGTGCCGCAGCCTATCTGGCCTTGGCCACAGAGCTAGCAAGTAAACAAACTGTAGCAGGTTAATTGAGGCCAATATGACAACAAAACGCAGTGGATTAGGAAGAAATTTATCGGCTTTATTAGGGCAAACAGGCAGTACTTTATTAACCCAAGCGCCACAAACAGAATTATCCAGGCTGGCGGTGAGCAGTCTACAGCCCGGTCAATACCAGCCACGCGGTGAAATAGAAGACGCGCCGCTACAGCAATTGGCTGAATCCATCAAACAACAAGGTGTATTACAACCACTATTAGTGCGCGCCCTGCATCCTGGACAATATGAGATCATTGCCGGTGAACGCCGATGGCGCGCCAGCCAATTGGCCGGTTTAACTGAAGTGCCTGTCATTATCAAACAGGTCAATGATGAAACGGCTATGGCTTTGGCGCTGCTGGAAAACTTACAAAGAGAAGACTTAAATGCCATGGATCAAGCCCGCGCTATCCAGCGTTTGGTAAGCGAATTCAGTTTGACACATCAACAAATCGCTGACTTGCTTTGCAAATCAAGAACCACCATCAGCAACTTCTTACGCCTGCTGTCCTTGTCTTCTTCCGTTAAAAAATTACTAGAACATGGTGATTTGGATATGGGGCATGCCCGTGCTTTATTGACCCTCAATGAAGAACAGCAAAATCAGGTAGCCCAGCTTATTCTAAGCAAAAACCTCTCCGTGCGAGAAACAGAAAAGCTGGTAGAACGAGTCAAAGCCGGTGTAATGGATACACCCAAGGCAGAACCACCCAAAACCATGCATCAGGAAAAAATTCAACATCTGGCACAGCAGCTAAAAACAGCCATTAAATTAAAACCGGGTAAAGCAGGCAAAGGAGCAGTGGTTATTCATTATAAAGACGAATCAACCTTGGCACGGATTATAGAACACTTGTTGCATTAGCAATACACTGATACCCCGTCATTCATCCAATAGACTTCTTGTATAATGGGTAGGTTTAACTTGCCAACCAGGCAGCCATATTGCAGAGCACCGCAAAAACAGGGATAACGACTTCATTCAGTCAAAAAGGCCAGTGATGCAAGCAGTCTCAATCCCCATCCCAGCGATGGGGATACGTTTAACTAGAGTTAAATCAATTCCTTGTCGCAACTTAGCACCGATTCAACTGCTTTTTAAGTCAGCAAGCCCTTGTCTTCAAATACTTCTTTTGCCACCATAATGGCATTGGTTGCCGTAGGAAAACCGCCATATAAAATCATTAAAGTAATAACTTCGACTATCTCTTCTTTGGTTGCTCCGCAACGAAGTGCGGCATCAATATGCAGCTTCAATTGAGGCAAACTATCCCCTCTGACCGTCAGTGCTGCCAATGCACACAATTCCTTCGTTTTGGCTGACAACACACTGTTTTCACTGCCATAGACATCGCCATAAGCACACTCTACATTAATTTTTGCAAACAAAGGCGCAACTTTCTCAATCGATTGAGCATACTCGTCTGCTTTCACGCCTAAATGTTCGCGCAAGACTTCCATGCCTTTCTCATAACGCTTGTTTATCATCGCTTTTCCTTTTAAATAATTTAAATGGCTGAAGTTCCTATCACAAACAACAAAGCACTTAGTGAAATGGTTAAATTACCAATAAAAATAATGGTATTTAGTGTCCTCTCAGGCCCCTTATCCATAAGCCAAAAACAGTGATAAATAAAAGTAGCAAACACAGCAAAGACAATTAATACAGCCGCTGCGGGCAAAAGCCAAACGCCCAGCATCACCAAAAGTCCTGCTACCAATTCAATAAGAAGTCCAAATGAAAAAAGAACAACAGGATAAGGTAATGACCGCTGACGCATTACATCAATAGCGGCCTCCTTATGCACATAATTCCAAAAAACAAAGAAAACAAAATAAAATCCTACCAATACCCGCGCTACCACAATGCAGCACGCCAATAGACAGTCTTGACTCATCCAATCCACGCTCATGATTCGCTCCAATTGTCAGACAAACAAAGTTCAACCCCATTAATGCCCTTTTTGAATGCAGTCTGTTTTGAATAACTCAGGATTGTCTGAGTAATCAATAGGCACATCTATTAATACAGGCACTTTTTGTTTTTTCGCTTCATCTACTATCAAATTAAAATTATCAGGGTGATCCAATTCATAACCTTTTGCACCAAAAGCTTTAGCAAAATCTATGACATTGACTTTGCCAAGCGCCACCCCGGCTTCACGATGGTATTTCATCTCTTCTTGTTCTTTAACCATATCATAAGAACCATCTCGCCATATAAAATGGATAAAATGCTGCTTTTCACGCACCGCTGTCTCTAATTCCATCGCTGAAAATAAAAACCCGCCATCGCCAGACAGCGAAATAATTGATTTGTCTGGATGTACCCAACGCGCGGCCATGGCCCAAGGCAGTGCCACGCCTAGCGTTTGTTGTCCATTGCTAAACAGTAAGTGATGAGGCTGATAGGATAAAAAATAACGCGCCATCCACATGTAAATTGATCCAATATCACAAAGCACAATGGTGTTGTCATCAATGGTTGCTCGCAATAAATTAATAAAATGCAAAGGATGCATCAACTGATTGTGCGATAGCTGTTTTTTATTCACAATATCCATATATTGTTGATGAAAAGCGCTGACATTTTTTTTATTCTGCTCTTTCATGACAGGCTGCAGCAGCGTGCTTATCGCCCGGATATTGCTATCAATATCGCCTAACAGCTCCAGTTTAGGTTGATATGACTGATGGATTTTTGCAGGAATATAGTCCAGATGGATTATGATTTTTTTTCCCTCGACATTCCAGGTTTCAGGATCGTATTCCACCAGATTTAAACCAATAGTAACAATCACATCTGCTTGAGCAAGGAGCTTATCACCGGGTTGGTTCCTGAATAATCCCACGCGCCCGGCAAAACACGGCAGTAAGGAGCGAGAAATAACACCTGCAGCCTGAAAAGTACTGACGGTGGGGATGCTTGTTTTTTCTAGCAAAGCATGGATGGCTGCTGTATTTTTCGGACGACTGGCCTCTTCTCCCAACAAAAGAACAGGGCATTGAGCCTGATTAATTAACGCCGCAGCCTCTTGCAGCTTTTCTTGGTGAGCAGCACCATAACTGACTTCATTTCTTGGCAAGATCACCGAAGCGTCTGTCATGACCGACAGCACGTCTTGTGGCAAACTGATGAAACAGGCGCCACTTCTGGGTGCCATCGCTGTACGAAACGCATTGGCAAACACCTCAGGGATATTATCAGCAGATTGTACTTCCACACTGTATTTGGTAACTGGCGCCATCACCCGGACATTGTCGGTATTTTGATGAGACTCCCTAAGCATCATGCCAGAAGGCACATTACCCCCAATGGCCACTACTGGGTCACCTTCGGTGGTCGCCGTCAACAAGCCCGTAGTCAAATTGGTTACGCCAGGACCCGAAGTCACTAAGACCACGCCAGGACGACCGGTTAGACGACCATAAGCTGCTGCCATAAAAGCCGCATTTTGCTCATGACGACAAATGATTAACTGAATCGATGAGTCATCCAGGGCATCAAAAACTGCATCAATTTTAGCACCAGGGATACCAAAAACATACTCTACTCCTTGCGCCTCCAAGCATTTCACCACCAAGTGTGCTGCCTTTATTTGATCCATGATCACATCCTTGCCTGATAAAAATAAGTTTATTTAATAGGATAGAATACAGCTGATGCATCCATGGGTGCATCTTTGACTACTGGATGTATATTTTTAAAGCGCTATATTGAGTATAGGCAAAGAAATGGAACTAAACCAGATAAGGCATGCAGTTAAAAAAGGCTGCCATTAAGGCAGCCTCTTAAGGGATGGGGTCATTACAACCAATAAACAAATAAAAACAAAAACAACCATACTACGTCAACAAAATGCCAATACCAGGCCACACCTTCAAAAGCAAAATGACGCTCAGGAGTAAAATCCCCTCGCTTGCAACGAAAGAAAATGACTATCAGCATGATGGTACCAATAGTTACATGCAGTCCATGAAAACCGGTGAGCATGAAAAAAGTGGTGCCATAAATACCAGCGGAAAGGGTCAGATTCAATTCGGTGTATGCTTCATGATATTCATAGGCCTGTAAGCATAAAAAAAACACTCCTAAAGAAATGGTAAGCAGCATACCAACCAAAAGCTGCGTCCGTTTATTGAATTTCAAGGCCCAATGCGCCCAAGTAATCGTTACCCCAGAGGTCAGTAAGATCATGGTATTGATTGCAGCCAGTCCCCAGGCACCCATGCCTTCTTTGGCTCCGGCAAAAACACTGTTTTCCGGGTTCATTAATAAGGGCCAGGCAGCTTTAAAATCAGGCCATAAGGTCAAGTGAGTAATGGGATGAACCTCGCCACTCAATAAAGGAATGGTCCACATCCGGGTAAAAAACAGCGCACCAAAAAAGGCACCAAAAAAGCAAACTTCCGAAAAGATAAACCAGCACATCCCCCAGCGAAAGGAGCGATCTACTTGCTTGTCATAAAAACCTTTCGCATTTTCATAAATGACCTGACCAAACCAGCCAAACATCATGCCGATCAAAATAGCCAGTCCAAAAAAGAAAATATAAGGTCCATACCAATCATGATGTAGCCAGGACGCAGCACCTACTAAGGTAGTAATAAGTCCGCATGATCCCACTAAGGGCCAGTGGCTAGGTTGAGGGATGTAATAAGTACCATGTGCTCCCATTGTTTTTTATTCTCCTGTGCGTTGCATCATCTGCGGTTATAAACAAACCCATGGCTTACTTCATTCACCTTTTACTCGGTCGGTCACATCAAACAAAGTATAAGCCAAGGTAACTGTATGTACTTTTTCCGGTAATTCTGGGTCCAGATGGAATAACAAAGGCATGTTCATTGCCTCATGCCCATTCAGTGTTTGCTGGGCAAAACAAAAACACTCCGTTTTTTTAAGATATTTTGCTGCGATTCCAGGGGTCACACTGGGAATCGCTTGCACCACCATGCGGTGATTGGTCTTATTTTCCGCATAAAAGGCAAGCTTTACAATATCACCAGGGTGTACTCTGATTTGTTTTATTTTTGGATAAAACGCCCATGGCACACCACTGTTGTTCGTTGCGACAAACTGTACCAAAACCTCACGGTCATAGGCTATTTTAGCTTTGGAGACATCATAGGCTATGGCTGTCGCATTGGTTTTGCCATTAATACCCAGCGTTTTACACAAGCTGTTGTAAATAGGCACCAAGGCAAAACCAAAGCCAAACATGCCTATTACCACCAGAGTGAGCACAATGAGTGTCTTTCTCTGTTTTTCTTTCACCATACAACCAAGCCTTAATCAATATGAGGGGGGGTCGTAAACGAATGATAGGGCGGCGGAGATGACAATGTCCACTCCAAACTGCACGCACCTTCCCATACTTTATCGGACACTTTGTCTTTACCTGTTTTCTTTTTATGAATAGTTGCTATCACGTTATATAAAAAGAGCAACTGGGAAATACCAAAAATAAAGGCACCCACGGTAGAAATGGCATTAAAGTTAGTAAACTGTAAGGCATAGTCAGGAATACGTCTTGGCATGCCTGCAAGCCCTAGAAAATGCATGGGAAAGAACGCAATATTGACAGAAATAACTGACAACCAAAAATGCCATTTTCCTAAGGTTTCACTATACATATGCCCTGTCCACTTAGGCAGCCAATAATAGGTTGCAGAGAACAAGGAAAAAATGACGCCAGGCACTAATACATAGTGGAAATGTCCAACCACAAAATAACTGTCCTGATATTGAAAATCAGCGGGAACCAATGCCAACATCAAACCAGTAAAACCACCGATGGTAAATAAAAATACGAAGGCCACGGCAAAAAGCATAGGGGTTTCAAAGCTCATTGCCCCCTTAAACATCGTACTGACCCAGTTAAATACTTTAATCCCCGTTGGTACAGCAATCAACATGGTGGTATACATAAAGAACAGCTCAGCGCCTAAAGGAATACCCGTTGTGAACATGTGATGTGCCCATACTATAAAAGACAAGGCAGCAATACTGACTGTTGCATACACCATGAAATGATAGCCAAACAAGGGCTTGCGACTAAATACCGGAATGACTTCTGAAACCACACCAAAAGCAGGTAAAACCAGTACATACACTTCAGGATGACCAAAAAACCAGAAAATATGCTGGAATAAAATCGGATCACCACCACCTGCAGCACTAAAAAAACTGGTGCCAAAATGTCTGTCTGCCAACATCATGGTCACCGCACCGGCCAATACAGGCATAATAGCAATCAGCAAAAAGGCAGTAATTAACCAAGTCCAAACGAACATAGGCATTTTCATTAAAGTCATGCCGGGTGCACGCATGTTTAAAATCGTGGCAATAATATTGATAGAACCCATAATGGAAGAAAGCCCCATCATGTGTACTGCAAAAATCATAAAATCAGTACTGGGTGGTGCATAAGTAGTCGACAAAGGCGCATACATAGTCCAGCCAAAATTAGGACCGCCACCAGCATGAAACAAAGTAGACAATAATAGAGCGAAGGCAAAAGGCAATAACCAAAAACTCCAGTTATTCAACCGAGGCAAAGCCATGTCGGGTGCCCCAATCATCATGGGTATTTGCCAATTCGCCATCCCTGTAAAGGCAGGCATCACTACACCAAAGAGCATGATAAGCCCATGCATGGTAGTCATCTGATTAAAGAAATTAGGATCTACAAAACGATGACCCGGCTGAAACAATTCGGCTCTGATAACCAAAGCCATCGCACCGGCCACAAAAAAACTAATCATCGCAATCCATAAATACAAGGTACCTATGTCTTTGTGGTTGGTCGTAAAAAGCCAACGCTTGATAAAACCTATGATGCCTTTACCCTGTATTGGGCCATGATCTTCATCTTCATGAGCCACGTTATCGTGTACTAGTACTTCACTCATTGCAAACCTCCAGCTTGAGCTTTATTAACCATGGTAGGTTGTCTGTTGTCTTCATTTCTTACTTGCGCTACATCCTGTGGCTGTACCGTGTCGTTGGTGTTGTTCTCCCACGCATTACGCTCATAAGTCACAATCGCTGCTATTTCTTCATCGGTTAAGCTGTCTTTATAAGCCTGCATCGCAGAGCCTGGGATACCATGCAAGATAATATCGATATGGCGCGAAATAGGATAACCTACGGCCACTGAACTGCGTTTTAGCGGTGGATACAGCGGCGGCAATCCGGTGCCATCAGGTTGATGACAGGCCATGCACAATAAATCATATTTTTCTTTGCCTAATTGGATTAACTCAGCCTGAGACCACTTTTTTGTGTTGGTTGTCTCCGCTGATTGCAAAGCGCTCTGTTCTTTTTTCTGCTCATCCATCCATTTGGCAAAATCTTCTTCGCTAACCGCTTCAACCACTATCGGCATAAAGCCATGGTTGATACCGCAAAGCTCAGCGCACTGACCTCTATAAGTACCAGGCTTTTCAATGATGGCCCATGCCTCATACATAAAACCAGGAATGGCATCACGCTTAATGCCCAGCTCAGGAACCCACCAAGAATGAATGACATCATTAGAAGTTACCAGAAAGCGAATTTTTTTATTAACGGGCAATACCAAGGGTTTATCTACTTCAAGAAGATACCACTGGCCTTTCTTCTCATCATTTTGCACCTGAGCATAAGGAGTAGACAAATTACTAAAATAGCTAATTCCCTCATTCAGGTAATTATATTGCCAGCGCCACTGATAACCGACTACCTTAACCGTCAATGCCGCTTCATTGGTATCGTCCATTTGAATCAAAACGCGTGTGGCAGGGATAGCCAAGCCAATCAAGATCAGAAAAGGAATCGCAGACCAGACCACTTCCAAACGTTTGTTGTCATGGAAGTCTGCTGGCACAAAGCCTTTTGATTTTCGATGGTGAATCAAAGAATAAATCATGACACCAAAAACAATCACGCCAATAACAGAGCAAACCACCATCGCAACCATGTGCAGATGATAAATTTCCTTGCTTAAAGGAGTCACTCCTTTATACATGTTCAATTGCCAATAATCAGCTGCCTTGGCTACTTGAGAAGCAAGTAGAGCACCCAACAACATTAGTGATCTACAGATTTTTAACCTGTTTAACATCCCAATCCCTCTTTATAATATTTAATTTTTATGACTTCAATCAGCTCTTTTCATATCCGATAGTCTGGATATTAGTCAGCTTTTTTCTCACTGTGTTCAGAGGCCCCCCCCTCTTTAAGTGCTTTTAATTCACTTGCCTGAGTCCGGGTTAATGATTCGTCTAATAAATAATCTACCGCTGAGATGATGTCATTATCAGAACACGTCACACAAGCGCCTTTAGGTGCCATGGAATTAAAGCCATCTATTGCATGACGATACAAGCCGGTTAAACCACTGTCTTGTAAGCGCTTGTACCAATTGGCCGCATCGCCTATTAATGGTGCACTCATTTCGCCATTTTGATGACAGATATAACAGGCGGTATTGTAAACCAAGCGACCACGCTCAAGATTTGGCTTTTCATCAGAAGCAGGCAAGCCTAAAGGCTCTTCACTTTCAACCGTTTTGATATAAGTAGCTATCGCCATCATATCGGCATCCGTCAGATACCTTAAACTGTCATGATTTACTTCCGCCATAGGACCTGCGACAGGACCGGCATTGTTAATCAGCTGGTCTTTTTTAAACACATCGACGACTTCACTGTGTGATGCAGAAGCCAAGCCCAATTTGGTAATATTAGGCGCCCAATAGCCATCAACAAAACCACCAGTAAGGTAATAGCGCTGTTTGGGCGAGCCGGCAAAATTTAATGGCGTATGACACATACTGCAATGGCCCAAGCCATCGACAATGTATTTGCCTCTATTCCATTGTGCAGACTGAGTTGCATCATACTCTACGGGACCTTGCGTAGGGAAAAAGAACAATAAATTCCAACCCCACAAACTCAAGCGCGAGCCAGGCACATTAAAAGGAAAAGGTAATTTTTTATTTTCCAAATGAACCGGAGGCAAGCTCATAAAATAAACATACAAGGCATGAATGTCTTCATCAGACATCTTGGAAAAATAAATATAAGGAAATACTGGAAAATAATTACGACCAGCAGGATCGCGACCCTCTTTAAGTGCGCGCTTGAAATCCTCTTCCGTCCAATTGCCGATCCCTGTTTCTTTATCAGGCGTAATGTTAGGGCTATAAAAAGTACCAAAAGGCGTTTCTATAGCCAACCCACCGGCATAAGGTGCTGTTTTTGCCTTGGAATTGGTATGGCATGCAATACAGTCACCCATTTTAGCCAGATATTCACCTTTCTTGACTAACTCTTCCTGGCCTTCCGGAGCATTAGTAGCAGGGTATGCTGGATAATATTTATCAACCATGACTTCATGCCCGCCTTGCGTTGCAACAGCTGGGACTGAATTTTCAGTTGATAAAACGGCACTCGTCGGTGATTGCGCTGCGTTTTCCACTTGCTCATCACTGCTTTTGGCTTCTGTAGCAGCTGCATGACCTAGATGTACTGTGGTTGCCAAGGCAACATATGATAATAATTTTAACAAAGAGCCCACGCTCCCTCCCATTTGTTTTTATTTTTAACCATTCTCGTTAGGAGACAGAATAATCAAACTATTTTATACTTCTGCCTGACCAACTTGCAATGTTATTCCTTCTTTTTCCATCATTTATGTTGGTAATAGACCTCTTGCAAAACGATTGACCAAGAGCAGCCTGCGAAAAAAAGCTAAATCGTAGAGCCAGAGTTACAGTCAGTACTTAAAGATTGGGGTAGCGAATCGACGAAGCAATTGGCCTTTGCAGTAGCGTTTCAATGCAGGAGTAATACCCCCATGGTTTAAACACCATTGCTGCGTATTCTGGACAAGTGAATTTATTTCGGCCTGTTTCACTCTATTTATAAGGTACTTCATGATGAAAATTTTTAATGCCATGTTCTCGAAAGTCAACGGCGGCCTGGAGCAAGTGTTTTTGAATTACACACCGGCATTAGCCCTGCAAGGAAACGAGGTCATTCCTGTTATCCATCCCAAAGCAGAGGTAGCTGATGCCTGCCCCCAAAAGCAATTACGTAAAATTCATAATTTCAACCAATATGATCTTTTTGCTGTTTATCGATTAAAACGTCTGATTGCCCAAGAGCAGCCTGATTGCATTATTACCCACAGCTATAGAGCGGCTTATCTTTTTAGCAAAACAAAAACTCAAGTCCCTACCATTGCCGTATGCCATGTCCAAGGCCATTATCATTTTGGCACTGATGCCATCATTGCCATTACCGAGTCCATGCGAGAAGAGATCATTGCCAGCGGCATTCCTGCGCATACGGTTTTTACCGTACCGAATATGCTGTCCCTTCCCTCCCCCTTTCTCATGAATCCACCCAAGAACAAAACTGTCCCTACTATTGGGGTCTGTGCTCGTTTTGTCTCGATGAAAGGAATTGATGTTTTTTTAGCCGCCTTGTCAGAGCTTAAAAAACAAGGCCTCTCCTTTATTGCCAAAATTGCTGGTGATGGTCCGGAAAGGGAAACATACCTAGGCCTTATTCATCAATATCAATTAGAAAACGAAGTTTATTTATTAGGCTGGGTATCCGACACGGATTCTTTTTACCAGGATCTGGATATTTTTTGTCTTCCTTCTCGTAAAGAAGCCTTTGGCCTGGTCATTTTAGAAGCCATGAAGCATGCCTTGCCCATGGTATTAAGTGACCTGCCAGGACCCAAAGAGATTATTGCCGATACCGACAGCGCCTTGTTTTTTCCTTCGGAAGACTCTTGCCGTCTAGCCCATTGTTTAGCACAATTAATCCAGAATAAAGAACTTCGACAAACGCTTGCCGAACGGGCATTTTTGCGCATACAACATTACTCTATGAAACAAATAGGCCCAAAATTACAACAAGTTTTACAGCAAGTGTGCGCACAGAAAGCTACTTCTCGGTAATTTATTGCTCAAAAAGAAGACAATTCGATTGTTCATGTGCTATGATATGCGCCTTTCCTCACCGTGGAATTGAAATGATGCTGATATTTATCAATGGATTAATTTTAGGCCTGTCATTAATTATTGCCTTAGGTCCACAAAATCTGTTTCTCATCAAACAAGGAGCCCAAGGCAATCACTCCACTTTATCCGCGGTGGTCTGTTTTGTTTGTGATGCTGTTTTAGCCAGTGCCAGTATCGCTGGACTGCATCAGTTTTTAGCCACACATGACAAAATACAAATGACCATGGTATGTCTTGGTTCTGCCTTCTTACTGTATTACGCCTACAAAGCCTTAACCAGCGCGTTTAATAAACAAAAAGCCAACTCGCCCTCTAAAACGCATCCTTTAACTCGCACTCAAATTATTCTTTTGGCATTGAGCTTTAGTTTACTTAATCCTCATGCCATTATTGATACCTTGATTATTATTGGCAGTGGCAGCAGTCAATTTCCTAATCACGAAAGGGTATTTTTAGCCGGCGTCATTACCGCAAGCTTTCTCTGGTTTAGTTCGCTCACCATGACCACACGCTACTTTTCAGCCTTCATTACAAGGCAATCTGTCTGGAAAACAGTCGAATTATTCAGTGGCGCGCTAATGGCATGTATTGGTTTAAAGCTGGTTGCTTCTTTGATGTAGTTCGAGACATTAACAATAGAAAGGGCCAATCAGTGTGTCGCCAATTGACCCAGTGGAATGACACATAGCAAGTCCAACCTCGCAGAAGGAACTATCTCATAACTCTCTAGCAAAAGTCAATGACTAAAGCGGTATCTCACAGCCAACTACGGGCCTCTTATTGAGAGTATTCGTAAGTGCCATGATCTATGACTTGATTTGTTTTGGGATCCATTTTCGTATAAATGCCACGCTCTTTATTTTTACTGTCTATTTTTCCTAGAAAATGGATAATAACAGGCAGATGTCCTTCTTTCTGGATCCGCTGCACCCCCTCATAAATGGCCTCATTAACTAATAAGGCTTCACTTTTTTTAGTCTGCATCTTATGTCCCGTCAGCTTGCCATCATTTGTAACCCAAGTTAAGGGGTTTATTTTATGAACTTCATACTGACCATCCAGGCTTTTATCCCCCGTCGCTGACTTTAAACTTAAGGTCGCGGCAAAAAAGAGCGATGGAACAAACAAAAAAATTAATGTCGCTAGCAATTTATTCATCATTTTTAGTCCTCTGGCTTGTCTTCACATACAAAAAAATACCATTCTTCTGATTATTTGGTTACACTGTTCTTTTACTTTTTATGTATTTATTATGTTTTACGGCGACTCCATCCAAGACACGAGAGATCTATTTTTCATCAGTTGGTCTAAATATCTGCAAAAACAAACCTTGTTGCCCTTGGAACAACAATTAGTCCAGGTTATTCTTGACCATCCAGAATACCAAGAGATGATGGCACAAAAAGACCTTTTACAAGATCACCGTTATTTTCCTGAGTTGGGCGAAACCAATCCTTTTTTACATATGGGCTTACATCTGGCCATAAGAGAACAAATTACAACCAATCGCCCGGAAGGAATTAGCCCATTATTTCAAAGTTTAGTACATAAATACCAAAATGCACTGTCTGTAGAGCATTTGATGATGGAACAACTGGCCGAATGTCTATGGCTTGCCCAGAAAAACAGCGCCATGCCAGACGAACAGCATTATTTAGAACGTCTACGACAGCTTTGATGGCTTTGCATATTAAACTGGCATAGCCATGCCAAGATAGAGTACTATCATGACCATTTAATTCTTTATAAGATCTATTATGAACGAATCGAAGAAAACCACCCATTTTGGCTTTAAGTCTGTCTCTTGGGATGAAAAAGAAAAAAAAGTTGCTGAAGTATTTCATTCTGTAGCTAAAAATTACGACCTGATGAATAATCTGATGTCCTTAGGTATTCATCATTTATGGAAGCGATTTACGGTAGAATTAAGCCAGGTCAGAGCCGGACAAACGGTTTTGGATTTAGCGGGCGGCAGTGGCGATTTAACACGCTTAATGAGCAAAAAAGTGGGTGAACAAGGTCTCGTTATTCTTGCCGACATTAATAACGCAATGCTTCAGGTGGGTCGGGATAAGTTACTGGATGAAGGATTGCATAAAAACGTTAGCTTTGTGCAAGGCAATGCCCAATGCCTTCCTTTTGCAGACAACAGCATTCATTGCATTACCATGGGATTTGGCCTGCGTAATGTCACTGATAAAGACGAAGCGCTACGATCTATGTACCGCGTGTGCAAGCCTGGTGGCAAAATTATGATCCTGGAGTTTTCTACTCCTACCTTGCCAGGACTAAAGCCTGTCTATGACTGGTATTCTTTCGCGGTGCTACCTAAAATTGGCCAATGGTTTGCAAACGATAAAGAAAGTTACCAATACCTGGCAGAGTCGATCAGAATGCATCCTAATCAGGAACAATTAAAAAACATGATCGAGCAAGCAGGTTTTGAAGAATGTCATTATTATAATTTAAGCGGAGGCATAGTCGCTTTACATTGTGCATATAAATATTGAGTTTACCATGTTGAAAAAAATGTCTTTAAAAACTTTGGAATTGGCACTTAACACGGCACTTCACCTTGACCCAGACAGTGCAAAAAAATTAAGTCCTTTAGATAATAAAGTCTTACAACTGATTATCACCCCCTTAAATGTCCATTTTTTTATTCTTTTTTCCAGCCATGGGCTGCAACTGCTTGCTACTTATGAAGGCCGGGTAGACACGATAATCCATAGTAGCCCCATTGGCTTGATTCGCTTGAGTTTACTCCCAGCCTCCAAAGCCCGATCTTTGTTTAATGACAGTATCCACATGTCCGGAGATGTTGAATTAGGACAACACATCAAACAACTTTTTGACAACCTGGATATTGATTGGGAGGGCCATCTTGCCTATTTCACTGGCGATGTCATTGCCTGGCAAATTGGCTCCCTGGTTCGCCAGGGCTTGCAATTTAATAAACAATACCGCGATTCCATGACTTTAAATGTCAGGGAATTCTTACAAGAAGAATTGCAAGTGACTCCTTGTAAAGCGGAATTAAACGATTTTTATAAAGAAATAGATCAGCTGATTTTAGACGTGGACCGCATCGAGGCCCACCTCACCAGGCTTAAGAAGGGCTTATGAATTCTATCAAAAACATTTTTCGTTTCTTTTCTATTGGTTATGTTTTGGCAAAAAATGGGATGGACAAAGTCGCTTTTTCCCTGCCTTTTTTTTCCTCCTTTCGTTTTATATCCTATTTAAATCCATGGCACTTACAGAAAAAAACGCGAAGCCAAGGAGAGGCATTAAGAAGCTCGCTGGAAGAATTAGGGCCTATTTTTGTTAAGTTTGGCCAAGCCTTATCAACCCGCCCTGATATTCTACCAGAAGACATTGCCTTTGAGTTAAGCAAGCTACAAGACAAAGTAGCGCCTTTTTCCAGTGAACAAGCCATCCAAATCATCACTCAAACTTATGGCATGCCTCCGGAAGCGCTGTTTGCGTTTTTTGACCCCATTCCTATGGCTTCTGCATCTATGGCACAAGTGCACGCGGCTACACTGAAAACAGGAGAAGAAGTAGTCGTTAAAATTTTAAGACCCAACATCCAGAAAATCATTCAACAAGACATTCATATTCTGTATGCTTTTGCCCGTTTTGCTTATCGATACTGGCCAGAAAGCAGGCGCTTGAAGCCCATTGAAATTGTCCGCGAATTTGAACGCACTTTATTGGATGAGCTGGATCTACTAAGAGAAGCGGCTAATGGGGCACAATTAAGACGCCATTTTAACCACTCGCCCCTGTTGTATATTCCAGAAATGCATTGGTCATATGCCAGACAAAATGTTTTGGTCATGGAGCGTATTCGTGGCATCCCCATTTCAGACCTCTCGCAGTTACGCGATCAAGGCATTAATATAAAAAAACTGGCCGAACGTGGCGTTGAAATCTTTTTTACCCAAGTATTTCGTGACCGCTTTTTTCACGCTGACATGCATCCTGGCAATATCTATGTCTCCTATGAGCATAAAGAAAATCCTCAATATATTTGTATTGACTTCGGCATTATCGGTACCTTAAACGATAATGATCAACGTTATCTGGCTCATAACCTCATTGCCTTTTTTAATCGAGATTACCAGCAAGTAGCCAAACTGCATATAGAGTCTGGCTGGGTAAGACGTGACACACGCATTGAAGAGTTTGAAAGCGCTATTCGTACGGTCTGTGAGCCTATTTTTGAAAAACCATTAAAAGACATCTCCTTTGCTCAGGTGGTCTTAAAACTTTTTCAAGTCGCGCGTCGTTTTCATATGGAAGTACAACCGCAATTGGTGCTGCTGCAAAAAACGCTTCTGGCTATTGAAGGCTTAGGAAGACAACTGTATCCCGAGTTGGATTTATGGGCCACTGCAAAACCCTTTTTAGAGCGCTGGGTTAAAGAGCAAGTCGGACCTAAAAACCTGATTCATCAACTACAGCAAAACCTGCCTTTTTTTGTAGAGCAATTGCCCCATCTGCCCCAGCTCATGTATGAAGTATTGTCGCTACAAAAAGAAAGCTTGCTCTTAAATAAAGAGCCACCGACAGTGGTAAAAAAACAAAATCAGGATCTTTTTTCTATGGTGACCGGGATTTGTATTACCCTTGGCACATTAAGTACCATCTTGTATTTTAATCTTCTTCCCCTCATCGACCCGATGACTTGTTTGCTAACCGGAACAGGGATTTCTGCCTTTTTATTGTTGCTTTGGCGTAAGCGAACTTAAGTTAAAACAGGGCCGGTGCGAAAACACCGCCCTGTCAAAACCACAGTCATCGCCTTAATGTGCCTGACAAATCTTATCAGCCAAATAACCTATCGCGCCGGCATAATAAATAGAATTGTTATAACGTAAGATCATCCGATAATTAGGAAAGGCTAAAAACGTAGGCCCGCCATAGGGCTGAATGATACTTGCCTGTAAATTTTGATAAGGCAATGAGGCGCCTTGTTCTGTTCTTACACCCAAAGCATTCCATTCACTCACTGACTTGATGGTATTTTTTCCTTCCAGTTTCATATCAAAAGAAGCAGGCAATTTCACCTGAATGGCCCAGGGCTCACCCGATTGCCAGCCGTTTTGCGTCATGTAATTGGCAATAGAGGCAAAAACATCCGGTTTACTCTCCCAAATATCACGCCGGCCATCGCCATCATAATCTACAGCATATTTCACCCAGCTGGAGGGTAGAAATTGTGGTTGTCCTGACGCACCAGCCCATTCGCCTTTAAAATGTGCCAAATCAACATGCCCATCATTTAAAATATGTAAGGCCAAGAATAATTCTTTACGAAAGACATCCTTCCGTTTGGAATCATAGGCTAAAGTAGCCAAAGCTTTCACCACGGGAAAATTACCCATATAAGTGCCATAACTGGTTTCCATCCCCCAAAAAGACACTATAAAACAGGGATTGACGCCATATTTTTCACCGATGGTTTCTAATAAAGCACGATTTTTTTCAAATTGCTTCCGACCAATAGCAATACGGTAATTATCCACTCGAGAAGAGCGGTATTTCATAAAGGTTAATCGATGTTCTGGTTGCGAATGCATTAAGCCTTTAATGGTTTTACTTGGCTCATGCACTCCAGCAAAGGCTGCATCAAATACATCAGGCCGAATACCTTGTTCCAGGGCTTCTGCACGAACGGTAGCTACCCATTGCTTCCAAGGCGTTTCTGCTGCCCAAATCATTCCCGTGTAACAACATAACCCAACTAAAATCAATTTCCATTTGTGCATTATTAATCTCAACCCTATTGTCGTTTTATCAGTATAAACTATAGCAGTAAAGCAACTGATAAAACAAATCCTCGATCAAAGGCCAAATTATTCTATGCCATTCTCTTGCTGGTTAATGCGACAGGGCGTAAGCCAAGTTACCTTGGCTTATAATCAATCAAGGCTTAGTGGATTTTAACTCCGCTACCGCATCGCTTTTCTTCGCTGGCAATCCCTCTTTTTGTTTGGAGGGAAACAAAAAATAAGTAGAATTATATATCCCTAAACCCATCCCAGTGGTTGCCAGCGTGATTGCTGTTTCTTTACCGGTCTGTTTAAACAGTCGAAACATGATAGTCCTTATGTCGGTGTGTTGGTTGGTTTTTTGTCAATAGTCTCTGCTGCAAATCGTTCTTCTGGCTCAACAGAAGCAAAAAAACCTGTAGAGGCCAGTAAGTTATTACAAGGCTTATCCCCTAAAAATGTACTGACACCGGCAATAAGGCCAAAACGAGTTCCAGCTTTGGCCGCCCGCCAGGGGGCTAAACAGATAAATTCCTTACCCATGGTTTTCATTACCGAATAAAACCCCACTTCTTTAGCATAGGTTTTAAATTCTTTCAGTAAATTAAAAACACCTGGTCCCTGTAGCTGCTTCCCATCCCAAGTCATGCGAGTTAAATAATAATCGCGGTAATGGGCAAAGGGATAAGACAAAATAGCGGCAGTCATACCACTGAGCATGCCCGCACTAAAATGTTTGGTGGTTTGATTTTCAATCGCCAAATGACGGGCATACATTTTTTCAATGTCACACAGTGAAAGAAAATTAATAAAGCCAAAAGTAAAACGCGCACCACAAGATGCCTTCGCTAAAGGCACAAAATTATTGACAGCATACCATTTAAATTCAGGGCCGATAACCTCGGCTTTGCGTAAAGTACTTAATACTTCCGGTACTTGGGTTACCGCCACCTCGCCTAAGGACATGGCGGAAATATAACCGGCGCTAGCCAGCATTTGTCTTAAACGTCCTTGTTCTTGTTTTTGCGGCTCCACTGCTACAGCAGACTCTTCCTGACCCGATGCATCTTTTAGCATCTTGTTGTGTTGATCCATCTTTTTTGCTCCGCTCATGTAGGTCGTTCTTGTCCCTGTACCTGCCAGGCAAGGTGCAAAGCCTGTATAGAATTGCTTCATTAGAATCATTAAACTAAGAGAAGACTCACTTTGTGTGTTGATTAATTTTCCTGTCTTTAAGTAATTCATTAATAGCGTATTAATCGGGCTATGAACCAAAGCAATAAGGGAGCTTGTGGCAAACACGGTAAACGAAAAATTAGCCACATCCATAGCACTTACAGAAAGCGCCTGCCTATCAGGCGAATAATTTTTTGCAGAAGAAAGTTCAATAGTAGAAGGCTTGTCAGTCATAATTTAATCTTTATGTAAAAACTAAAATTTTACAATGCCTCAAAATAATAGTCAATTAGATCATTAAATGATCACTCACTACGCAAGCAAATGATGGGTTCTAGCTGAGCGGCACGACGCGCTGGATAAAAACCAAAAAAGATACCCGTTGCCGCAGAAACAAAAAAGCCGGCAATCGGTGGCAGCCAATATACGGTAAACGTCCAATCACTAAAGTACGCGACAATACGAGTAAATAAAAGACCCAACACCACACCTAATACCCCCCCTAAAAGCGAGAGTAAGACAGATTCCACCAAAAACAGTGTTTGAATGTCTTTATTTTTTGCACCGACAGCTTTCCTGATGCCTATTTCTTTTTTTCGCTCACTAACAGAAACCAACATGACATTCATCACGCCAATCCCACCTACTAATAAAGAAATCCCGCCAATAACTGCTAGCAATAAAGTAAAGATACGCCCCTGACTTTCCATGCTGGCAATAATTTGTTTGGCACTACGCGGAAAAACATTCAATTTGGGGTTCAAAGTATGAATCGTCTCTTTAATGTCTTCTATGACCCTATCAATAGGGCTATCCGGCTTTAACAGCACTACTGCATTGTTAATTTGCGCATCCTTACTGATTAAGCGAATACCTCCCAGGGGCAAAATCACCGCTTGATTTAAATCCTCATTAAAAAATCCATTCTCTTTCCAGGGCAAAGCCACACCAATTATCGTGTACAAAGCTTGACCTATGCGTAATTGCTTACCTAAGGGATCATCTAATGTCCAGGCTTTAATTTGTTGGGCAACCCCATACCCTATCACGCAATCATGCTCAAAAGATTGTAATGAAGAAACAAAAGCCCCCGAGGTCAGCTTGACATGCACTATCTGAGCCAGATGCTCATCGGCACCAATTAATACCCCTTGTAAGGCTTTGCCTCGAAAGCTGACCGGCTGATAAGCCATACTGTATGGCGCTATATTGAGAATAAATGGAATTCGCTCAGCCATTTGATTCCATTGCGCCAAAGTCAAGGAATGCTCTTCTGGATGTGCTTTATCAGACTCTTTTTGATAAATGGCAATAGCCAATAGATCCGTGCCCAATGCTTTAAACTGTTCCAAAGCCTTTTCTGTGGCCAATTGGCCACAACTAATGAGCGCAACAACAGCGGCAGTACCGACCAAAATACCCAGTACCGCTAAAAAAGAACGCAATTTGGCAGCAGTTAAATTAACCAATGCCTGTCGTGCCTGATGTAACCAGGTCATGTACTGCTTTCCGAAACAATCACACCATCCATCAACGTAATGGTTCTTTGGCACTGTTTTGCAATATGAGCATCATGCGTCACCATAATCAGCGTACAGCCTTCTGCATGCAAACTTAAGAACAAATTCATTACTTCCGCTCCCGTTTTAGAATCCAAAGCACCTGTTGGCTCATCAGCCAAAATGACTTGCGGTTTCGTAACCAAAGCACGAGCAATAGCTACACGCTGTTGTTGCCCACCTGAAAGCTGAGTCGGCTTATGGTGGGCATACTGTGCCATCCCCACTTTTGCCAAAGCATCCATGACCTGAGTCTCTATCTGGGCAGCAGTCAAATCTCTATACGTCAAAGGCAAAGCCACATTGTGCAAAGCGGTAAATCGCGGTAATAAATTAAACTGCTGAAAAACAAAGCCCATGTGTTGATTGCGCAACAGTGCGGCCTCATCTGAGGAGAGCTGAACTACATCGCGCTGCTCTAACCTATAGGTGCCTGAATCGGCTTTATCTAATAAACCCATAATGTTCATCAAGGTCGATTTTCCTGAACCTGAAGCCCCAACTATTGCCAATAAATCGCCGGCATTCACCTGTAAAGACACCTTATCCAATACCGTAGTACTGATACCTTCCAAATGATAGGTTTTAACCAGCTTGTCTATCTGGATTAAAGGCTCAGTCATAGATCACCACATCACCTGCTTTAACGCCTGACTCAATAACTACCCAATCACCTTGCACCAGACCAGTAATCACCACTTGCTTTTCAATAATGCCCTGTTTGTTTTTAATCCGAATGACGCTATTGCCTTGTTCTCGTCGCACCGCAGAAACCGGGACAAAATATTTTTTTTCGCCTGCAATTTTAATCGCAATGGCCGCGCTCATCCCTACTTTTACCCATTGCTGCTGCGCTTTAGTTAAATGAGGAACCTCTACTACTGCGGTAAAAGAAGGCAAGCCACCGGTGCTGGTATTGGATGCCTGGGCATTGACCGCAACCAACACCCCCTCTAACTGCTCCTGGCCAAAAGCCACCCCGGTAATCAAAGCCTTCATCCCTGGATGAATGGCGCCAATATCCACTTCAGGCACATCAATTTCAAGAGCAATGCCACTTAAATTGCCCACCAAAGCAAGCACTTGTCCTGCCTTTACAGAAGCACCGACCATAATACGGGATGTTTTGTCTTCACCTGATTTAGGCGGGTACAATAATACACCATCCCCACTGGCTTTAAGCTGTATCACATTGTGCTGAGCTGCCAATACCTGTTTTATCTGTTCAAAATCAGATAAATTAAGATGAGCCCAATCTAAATGCTCTGGATTCTCATCCATTTTTTCCAATAATTCGGTTAATTTCCTTGTCGCCTGCATCAAGGTAATACGCGCGGTATCTACGCCTGATTTCTCGCTGACATAATTGTTTTTAGCGATTAATCCTGCATCCCATAGTTCTTTCGTCCCATTGAATTTGGCTTGAACAATAGCATAATTGTCTTTTGCTTTGAGATAATCGGTGAGGGTGTCATTGTATTGCTTTTGCAACTCCATTGACGTTAGGGTAAAGACGACCTCTCCTCGCTTTACTTTTTGTCCATAATGATAATGCATGCGCTCGACTACCGCCTCCATAGAGCTAACCATGCTGTACTCTTTTATCGGAGCCAAGGTACCACTAAAATGAAGCTCTTTGTTTAAAGGCTTGGCCATGACGGTGTAAGTGCGCAAAGGGGGCGCTGCTTTTTTTTCCGAGTGGCAACCTGAAACACCAGTCAGTAACCACAGCATGAACAACCATTTAAACGCTCGCATCATCCACCATACCTTAGTTGAATAGACCAATGGTCTAGAGTGGTTCCTAACAGGCGTTGCAGGGCGGACAATTGATTTAGATAAGCAATTTTTGCCCCTATCAATCCTGATTGCGCCTGAATTAACTGGTTTTGCGTGTTATTCACGTCTAGCGCACTGGCAATTCCAGCTTGCTGTTTTCTCTTTTCCAAGGCATAGGACTGTTGAGCCAAACGCACCTGCTTTTGAGCCAGTTCATAACGCTTTGCCAAACTCTCAATGGTATGAACTGTATTGGTGATTTGCGAGATCAAGGCTCGCTTGGTTGCCAACAGATTGATCCTGTCCTTTTCCAAACGAACCTTGACACTAATTAGCTGATTGCGTCTGTTTAAGTCATGCAAAGGAATGGATAAAGTCAAGCGAGCGGCTTCGGTCGTGTTATTGCCATTATAAATGCCTTGTATGCCATTATTAAATCCGGTGGGATCATTGACCACGCCACTTTGTACGGTTCCAGACACATCCAATTGCCATAATTGCTGATTTTTAGCCACCTTGTAAGCCCTTTCATCACTACTCAAGGCCATTTTTTGTGCCAGATATTGCACATTATGTGCTAAGGCATGATCTATAGCCTCTTGCAGATTGGGAATCACCACTTTGTCAATCACCACATCACTGGGAATGGCCAGATGCATCTGCGGGTCCAAGCCAATACTTTGCAATAAATCTTGCGTGGCAGTATTTAATTCATTGCGACCTTGCTCAACTAACAAATGCAAAGACTCAATTTGATAAGACAATTGAATATTACCGGTTGGTTCTAATTGTCCTGCTTTGATTTTTTTTTCATTCATCGCGTAGGATTTTTTTGCTTCCTCTAGCTGAGAACGTTGTGTTTCCAAATTATTGGCACTTAAAATCATGCTCCGATAGGCAGTAATCACTTGTGTAACCTGATCGATTACCGTTTGGCGCACAGTTAACTTGTTCAACGTTTCATTCGCCAAGGCATCGAGTAAAGCCGCTTCATTAGTAGCCCGTCCGAACCCTCTCAATAAAGGCTGAGTAATGGTCGCATTAAGCACCGGGTTCAAATTATAGTTGTTATTCATCCCGGTGTTATTGTCTATAGAAAGCGTCGCTTGTGTCCCCAATTTGGTTTTTAAATCCAATTCTGGACTGGCAATTGCCGCCGTACTGGTTTCGCTGCCAAGACCATTGTACGTACTTTTTTGTACTGTTCCTGCTGCACCCAAAGCATACTGTAGCTCGAATTCATTATGCGCCAGACGCAACTGATAACGCTGTACTATTCGATCTAATTCTGCATTTTGAATATTGGGGTTATAACGTAATGCCAACAAGATGGCCTCGCGCAAACTAAGCTTAAACAGCGTCTTATTTTTTACCTCTGGTGCGGCAGGCAGTTCAATCCAGTGCTCTAGCATCTGCTCAGGCTGATGAATGGCTTGACGCAAGCGTTTTCCAGCCTCACTCACTTGTTGCGCTTGCGCAGCCGGATCATCAACCCAGCGATATAAAGAGAGGTCTGGTGTTTTGGCTAAAACAGTATAAAAAATACCGGAAAAAAACCACATAAGCCCGCAGCTTATCAGTCGAATGATGGTATTAAACGCAACAGATGGCATGGGCTAACTCTTTATTCCAGGCACAGAAAAACGATGCTTGTCTTGCAAACGTAAGGCGGTTAATTCATGCCCCCAAAAACACCCCGTATCCAGCGCATGAATGCGTGGATGCGGACAATGTCCTCTTAAAGCAGCCCAATGGCCAAATAAAATATCAGCCGCGATTTCCTGGCGACCAGGAACCTGATACCAAGGATATAAATGACTCTCCTGATTTGCTGCAGGCTTTTTATTTTTTAATTCCAGGCAGCCTTTGGCGTCGCACCAACGCATGCGAGTGAAATAATTCGTTAACACTCGCAAACGGTCAACCCCCTGTAAATCAGCCGTCCAGCACGCCAGGTTACCGTAAAGACAGGGCAAAGTACGGTACTGCTCACCAGCTAAAACCTGCTGAAGCTCTTGGCCCAGCATTAAAGCTTGCTCCAGATTCCACATGGGCGCAATACCGGCATGAGTCATCACATAATTCAGCTCAGCCGAATAATAAATCAGCGGTTGCCGTCTAAGCCAATGCCCCAATTCCTCCCCATCGTCAGCCTGCAATACCTCTTCAATGGTATCATCATGTCCTTTCCATGGCCGACCACCAAATAAAGCACTTAACAGATGCAAGTCATGATTGCCCAGGGTAATAATGGCCGGTTTAGGCAGCGCATATAAAAAGCGCAGCACGGCTAAGGATTGAGGGCCACGATTGACCAAATCACCGACAAGCCATAACTGATCATCACGGTCATTAAAATCAATCTGCTCCAACAAGCGCATGAAAGGATCATAGCAACCTTGCAGGTCTCCTATTGCATAATCAGCCACGATAGAGTGCTCCTGGCGCAACCGAAGGCTTGGAAGAAGCGATTTGCCACTGTCCTGTTACCGTCAATTGATGCAAGGGGGCAGCGGCCCATTGTCCCTGGGCAATAATTGACGAATGCTCTTGCATGCTGTGAATCAATTCTAAAGCAGAGCAGGTTTGCACTGAATCGGTGTTTGCCTGATACACTTTGACCGATGCCGGCAAGGCAAGAGCATACTCGGTGAAGACAATGCGATTGAGACTGTCCTGATTGGATGATTGCGCGGAAGGGCTTTCTGCATAGACACGGTGAAGCCCTAAAGACAAAAAGGCCTTTTGAATGGCTTGCCAATTTTTATACTCAGGGTGCTCACGCACAAACAGCTGGTAAATCTCAGGGCACATAACGAAGCCGCCAGGCACCATCAGCAAAGGTGCTTTGTTAATGACAATCAGACCTTTTTCCAAAGCACTCATCAGCCACTGTACCAATTCAATACCTATAGCCTGTTCTTTGTCATTCACATGCTCCGGCAGGCCACCTGAAAAAGTGCCGGTACGCCCTAAAACACTGCCTCGCCCCATTCCAGAACGCGCTATAAACTCAGCAAAATAACGTGAAATAGCCAAGGCTTGTGCTCTAATTAGCAAAGCACCTAAAGTACCTGCTCCCTTCAGATCCTCGTTCAGCAAGGCCAACCAGACAGTCAATACTTGCGGGTTAGCCGCTATCCAGGAAAAGCCACTTGGTGGCATCAGCTTTTGAGCCAATAACAAATTAAGACGTCGACGCAACTCGATATCGGACTCTTTTAAAAACTCATAATCATAATAACTGCCGGTGGCAACCAAACTATCCAATAGCGGATTCCATTGTTTTAGAGGCTGACCTTTTTCATCAAATAGATGAACCCGATAATCTATAAAAAGTTTACCAATGCCTTGCAATAAGGCGGCAGAAAATAAAGCATATTGCCAAAGGCTTTGCTCTTCAGAAAGCGATTTTTGCTGATCTGCTATGATGAACTCTTGAAATAAGCTCAAAGCCGCTTCAGTTCTATGGAGTGCAAAATCCACCAGTCCACCCGCCTGCGCATAGTAACTGTTGACTGATTCAGGCAATTGCTGTGCATAATGCACCAATTGCTTGATTAAGGAAGAACAGACACTGTCATAGCGTGCGCTTTCCAAGCAAGAATACTGGCGCAATTTATCCAGCAAATCCTGTCTTTTTTGATTTGCTAAAAATTGGCCCGATGTAATAATAGGAGTCAGGTCGTTGACCTGTCGGGACCTAACTCGCTTATTTTTTCCTTGACGAAGAAACAAAACAGGCTCCATGACTCTTTATCTGTTTATTTTACACTATCTGGAAACAAATTGCGCCAGTCGCACATAATCCTCAATAGAAATTTGTTCAGGTCTTTTTTTACCCTCTATACCCAGTGCTTCCAACTCCGTAGCAGAAACAATACCCTTTAAATTGTTGATTAAAGTTTTTCTGCGCATAGCAAAAGACGAGGCGACAAGACGTTCCAATTTCTCTTTACTTACCAAAGGATAAGGCCGTACCTCATAAGGCGTTAAGCGGACGATAGCCGAGTTGACCTTCGGTGGCGGATTAAAGGCTTCTGGCGGTACATCAAACAAATGCACTACCTCACAATAATATTGTAAAATCACACTCAATCGACCGTAATTTTTTGTCCCTGGCTGCGCCACCATCCTATCCACTACTTCTTTTTGCAGCATAAAATGCATGTCCTGGATGCAAGAAATAGAATCTAGCAAATGAATTAGCAAAGGTGTTGAGATGTTATAAGGCAAATTCCCCACCAACCGCAATGCCTTGCCTAATTGATTATAATCTAAGGTTAATGCATCGGCAGGAATCAACTGTAACTTGCCTTGGGTTTCAGGCAAGCTCTGCAGATAACTTTGCAAGTCACGGTCTATTTCCACGGCAATAAGAGAAGAAACCTGACGCAATAAAGGCAGCGTCAACGCACCTAATCCTGGACCTATTTCTAGTAGATTTTCACCTGCTTTAGGCGAAATGGCCTGTATAATTTGCGCAATAATAAAATTATCTTGTAAAAAATTTTGACCAAACCGCTTGCGTGGGCTGTGCCTCACTGTATACCACCTCATGTTAACGAAATAATGAGTAAGACCAAAGACCCGCCAAGAAAGACTTGTCGCCAGGGTCTGTGACCAATCTATCCGGCAATTATACCGCGATTCACCACATTATACTAATTGAGCCTTTTTGAAACCTTAACTGATTTGACAAAAAGAAGGGCTGCTGTCTTTTCTTGCAGACACCACCTGGTTTCTGCTATTCATGAGAGTCTGTTCTGGGGTCAATTGTCCAGAAACCACCACATCAACCACTTCATGAACCATGCCTTCAGCTATACTGGATTTTTTAGGTCGTGGAGAAGAATTGTTTTTAAAAAATTTCACTCCCTCAGTCGGTGTTAGTAGAGACGGTTCCATGCTTGCTTCTCCGAAAATAAGAATAACGTTGTTTACAGTAATTCGGATTATAGTACGCCTAAAGTTATCCAATCACAATCAGCAAACAAGACATCGATAGAAAAGCAATCACATAAGACACAATACTGGTCTAAGCTTTGTTTTTTCAGTACACTCTGCAAAATTCGTCTCTATTCACCCCCTTTTGAATGCGCTAAAAAAAGTCAGAGTGACGTGCAAAGCGCGCAATCTGTGCCAGAGAGCGCTTTGCGGTGAACGGGGTGAATAGTTTCCAAAACGCTAACAAACCAGACCCTTTAAATGAGGTTATTCAGGAATGACTATGACTTACAGAAAAATGCTGAAATCCAAAATTCACCGCGCCTGTGTTACCGAGGCTGATTTAGATTATGAAGGCAGTATTACCATCTCTCCAGAGTTATTAAAAGCCGCGGACATTTTAGCTCATGAAGCCGTCAACGTATGGAATGTCACCGCAGGAACACGCTTTGAAACTTATGCCATTCCAGGCAAAGCAGGATCCAGTGACTTATGCGTTAATGGGGCAGCAGCTCATCTGGTGACTCCTGGTGATTTGGTTATCATCGCCACGTTCTCACAAATGCCAGAAGCCGACTGTGCAACACATACACCTACGGTTGTCTTTGTCGATGAGCACAATCGCTTAAAAGAAATTCGTCCTGAAATATGGGGAGTAAAAAAAGAAAGCCTCTCCTATTCCTAATCATTGAGCTTAAGTTTTTCATTGTAAGGCCGATAAGAGAAGTAAACCTTATTCACAAGGACTTGCAATGAAAAAAACAGCAAAATTTAATATTGGTGATGTCGTTATTCATCAACGAAGTGGTTATCGAGCAGTGATCGTGGATATTGACCCTCTATTTCAAGCCTCCGGACAATACAATCCACAAGCACCTAAACATGAATTTGCCACACGCAATCCCTGGTATCGTTTGTTGGTTGATGAGAGCAGTCAGGTCACTTATGTAGAAGAAAACTTACTTGCCATCGATCCCTGTCAAGAGCCTGTTTATCATCCCAATATTCAACAGTACTTAACCCGCACTACAGGCATCTATTTCAGCTGCGCGGTCAAACACTAACCGCGCTCAAAACGCATTTATTACAATTCAACTGGAATTTTTTCCTTTTCCTACCAATACTTAAAATAGACTCAGTATAAAGCTGCTCATTAGACCTCTTCCCAAACTGGCTGCCGAAGAGGGGTTGCAGGGAAACCAAAAGTGCAGAATCGGAGTGTACACACCAGTACATGAGGATTCGAGCACTGTATCGACGAAGCAAAAGGCTTCGGCAATAGCGTTTCCGAAGAGGTCTATTGTCACGTAACTCAAAGGTGTTGTGCTTATTAATATAAACCCTGCATTCTTGGTAATGATGTATGAACCATAGAAAAGGATGGGTTATAACAAAAGGGAGCCAGGAGATGGACTACTCCACAACGCTGCAACAATTATTTGAAACGGAAGTGGATAACAATCCGCATAAAACGGCGCTGGTTTTTGGTAAAAAACAACTGACCTACAGTGAATTAAACAGCAAGGCCAACCAGGTCGCCCATTACTTACAGCAACTGGGCATTAAACCCAATATGCCTGTCGTGCTCTGTATGGCACGTTCTTTTGAATTTTTCATTGCTTTATTAGGTGTATTAAAAGCCGGTGGTGCCTATATCCCTCTGGATTACACGCAGCCTCAAGCCCGTTTGTTATCGATCATTAATGAGAGCAAGGCTGCTGTAGTCATCACCGATGAAAGCTTACACTCTTCTTTTAGTGCATACCAAGGCAAAACGCTACGGCTGAAAGAAGAAATCCTGTCGCAACAGGAAACAAGCAATCCACAGCCTGTAGCCGACAGTACTCATTTGGCCTATGCCATTTACACCTCTGGCTCAACCGGCACCCCCAAAGGCGTCTTAATAACACATCAAAGTATTGTCAATTATGCACGGTGGTTTGCTAAAGAATGTGTTCGCAATGCACAAGACACCATTGATTGTTCTGCAAATCCGGCCTTTGATTTTGCTTTAACCTTAACGGTAGTGCCTCTGGTTCTAGGGCTGAAAGTTGTGCTGTGCGAAGAAGAGGTAAAAAAAGATCCCAGACGTTATCTGGCTCACTTACGAGAACATGCAATAAGCTTGATTAAAATTACGCCCAGTTACTTTCAAGTCCTCTATTTTGAAGCACAACACCAACCTCAAACACTAACCCACTTAAAGAAAATCATGCTGGGAGGAGAAAATTTGCTCAGCAAAGACTGTAAGAATTGGCTCCGTCTTTACCCTCACCACCTGCTGTTTAATGAATATGGCCCAACTGAGGCGACGGTAGCAGTCACTTTGTATGAGGTCAATCAGCACAATATCCATTCTTGTGCTGACATAGTCCCTATCGGCTATCCTATGCCTCATGCCTATTATTATATTTTAGATGAGAACAAAAAGCCTGTGGCTCCAGGAGAAAGTGGCGAATTGTACTTAGGCGGTATTTGTGTTGCTCAAGGGTATTTAAATAATCCCACGACCACAGCGCGTTTTTTTATCGAAGACCCTTTTGTCAACTCAGCAGAAAAACCCAAAATCTATAAAACTGGAGACTTGTGCCGTCTGTTGCCTAATGGTGCATTAGACTGCATGGGGCGTATTGATCATCAATTAAAAATTCGTGGTTTTAGAGTAGAGCTGGAAGAAATTGAACAATGCCTGCTTCACCATCCAGCAATAAAAAGTGCGGTAGTCGTTGCCTCTGACCAATGGGGTACAGAAAAAAAATTGATTGCCTATTATATTCCTCGCCAACAAGACCTCAGCGAAAAAGAACTCAAACAATACTGTATGGAAAGGCTACCAGACTACATGATTCCTTCTTTTTTTATGGCGATGAGCGCCTTCCCTCGGACTGCCAATGACAAACTGGATAGAGCAGCACTGCCGCTACCCACCAGAACTCAGCACCTAACACAACCCAAAACATCCCTGGAGAAAAAGTTAGCTCACATCTGGTCTGATGAATTAGGTATAGACCAGATAGGCCTTCATGATCATTTTTTTGAATTAGGCGGCCACTCTCTTGCGGCAGCGCGTGTCATTTCAAAAATCAATCATCATTTTAAAAAAGAACTCAGCCTGCAAGACTTTTACCAAGAGCCTACCTTGGCCGCTTTAGCAGCGAAGATAAAAAGCGCCCCCAAATACAAACCACTTAAAAAAATGAGTTTAAAAGCAAAAAATAAAGTCTTCCCGCTGAGTGACTTCCAGCTGCTACTATGGCTGGCTGATGTTTTTGAACCTAAAGCAAAGAGGCTCAATATCTTTACCCGCAAATGCGTGTTAGGTCACCTTAATTCCGAACGATTAAATAAAGCAGTTGACCGTTTAATACAGAAGCATCCCGTTCTGTCTTACAAAATTGCTGCTTTTAATCCGCAACATGTGTTACAAAAACAGCTCGAACAACCTCTTGAAGAATACGCCATACAGCACTTGACCTTAAAAGACAGCAATAACCTGCTCAATCAATCCTTTGCTTTTTTACAAAATAATCAGCTATGGCCTAAAAACAAAGCACAACTCTTAATCCGCGCTTTTTATTTAAGAGACAATACGACCGAATTACAATTAAGCCTCCCTCACGTCATTGCCGATGATCTCTGTCCAGACATCTTGTTAAATGATTTGTCCCGTTTTTATCTCTATCCTGATACGCCAGCTACCCCTCATCGGGCCTATCAGGAATACATCGCCAGGGAAAAACATTATGTCAAACAAAACGCTGCCAAAGACAATGCATTTTGGCAATCTTATTTAAGCGATACCGGCCTGTTTCGCATGCCCAAAGAGCAAATACAGCCGCTCATGCAGCAACAGGAAATACCCTATTCTACCTATCAGATAATTCCTGAGGCCACACTACAACAGTTTAAACACTATTGTGCCCAGCATCATATTGGTCTTCTTAATGGCTTATGTGCAGCACTGGTATTGGCACTGCAAATTAGTACGGATTACCAAAACGAACAGCCTGTTTGTATTAATCGAGTCAAATCTACTCGAGAAGATGAAGACTATGACCAAGCCATAGGCTGTTTTTTACGCTTAGAGCCTATTAAAATCAACTGCGACAGAGAAGACCATCTGTTGTCCTTAACACAGAAAATTCATCAAGAGCTGATGCAAACCACCCCTTTCCAAAAGGCTTCCAGTCTGGTAAAACTGGCCAGTCTGGCTGTTTTTAATAAAACGCCTCTTCTTAGACAATATGCCATTCAAAGTGGCCTATGGCTCTACAATGCCTTAACCGGCTTTCAATTGGATAAACCCACGCTGAAAAGTACCAGCCGTATGCATGCCTTAACAGGGGAAGAATTTCTAATTAATGTCAATGTACAAAGCAGCTTTATCCAAAGTGTTGCAGAGAAAAAAACACACTATTTCGGTATGGAGGTACAAGCCCGTGTTGAGCAACCGATGGATTTATTAACGATTAATAACCTACTCGATGTTTGCTTTTTACGTCAGGAAGATCAGTTGCCAGTATTGGTTTTATCAGCCAATCTTAATCCTGCTTTTAGAGAGCGCATAGCGCATCATTTTTTAGAGGTGTTATGCCACAACATGCTGTCTAAAAATACAACAAAAACAACTGCGCTGATACCCTGATCTGCCTGACCCAAAATCAGCGCACACAGCCATAGCAATCGGATCACCTTTCCCAAGGCCATTCCGATTGCCATAACCTGACTTAACTAGTTAAGTCTGATTTAAAAAAAGTACCAACATGGCAATGAATGCCATCAGAGCCACACCCAAGACCCCCATAGTAAGAAAGCTTTTACTCAAAGAGTCTTTGGTAAACAACTCCGGTCTGCCTTTGATCATCCGAACTAATAAGTAAATAATCAGCAAGGCAGAAACAATACCTAAAATTTGATACAGCGTTTCCATAACTTTTCCTTCTAAAAACAGGTCTGGACAGACCAGACCGGTCCATGCACGGTGCTAACCTCGCTCAAACGTCACTGTCTCTAAGCTCTAGCCACATGGCATTTAATATTGCAAAGGCGCAGGCAAGTCCTGTGCCAAGAATCCAAGAGAAATACCACATTTTTTTTCTCCTTCTGGTTAATATGATGTTGTTTGTTCTTTAATGCTTTGCTCAGTCACTTTGCCGCGCAGCACTCTATACACCCAAGCGGTATACGCTACAATCAGCGGCAAAAAAATGGCTGTTGCAATGAGCATAATCAATAAAGTCATCTGACTGGATGAACTATCCCAAACCATTAAGCTGTGCTTAGGGTGCGTTGAGGAAGGCAAAATAAAGGGAAACATACTCACTCCCACCGTTGCAATCAATGAACCCACGCTAATGCTGCTTAAGACAAAAGCAAAGACTGCTCTTGTAGCAAAAACAACCGCCAAGGCCGCACACAGCAAACTAAGGGCAGGAACTGCCATCGTAATAGGTAGTTCTTTATAATGAATAAACCAGGCGCCTGCTTGTTTTGCTACATCCTTATAGAGAGGATTAGAGGGGCCATCATGAGGCATCACACTGGTCAATACATAAGCATCCAAGTAGTAAGTCCAAACCCCCAGCAGAACAAATAACAAGATCATCAATACTGCTGTTATGCGTGCCGCTTTTTTTGCTTTTCTCTGTAAAGAACCTTCCGTCTTGACTTGCAGAAAAAAAGCACCATGCATAGCCAGCATCAATACAGAAAGCAGACCACAGCATAAAGCATAGGGATTCAATAACTGCAAAAAAGTACCGGTGTACATTACTCTTAAGGTGTCATCATAGTAAAAAGGAACACCTTGCAAGACATTACCAACAGCCACGCCAAAAATAAGCGCAGGGACAAAACCACCCACAAAAAGCAAGCCATCCCAAGTCGATCGCCACAGCTTGTTTTCTAATTTAGATCGATATTTAAAGCCGACAGGCCTTAAAATCAAAGCCAACAAAACCACCAGCATGGCCAAATAAAACCCAGAAAAAGACAAGGCATACAAATCAGGCCAGGCAGCAAAAATAGCGCCACCGCCTAAAATAAACCAAACCTGATTACCCTCCCAGGTAGGCCCAATGGTATTGATTAAAATGCGGCGCTCCACGTCTGTTTTGGCAACCCAAGGCAACCACATGGCGACTCCCAAATCGAAACCATCCATCACCGCAAAACCAATCAATAAAAGGCCCAGCAACAACCACCAAATGACTCTTAAGGTTTCATAATCTAAAATCATGGTCTACTCCTCAATACGTGTGTAATGCATCATACTGCCTCCTAATGAGCAAGCATTTTATCTGGGCCAAGCCTGATGTACTTAACCATCAGATACAGTTCTACCACTGCCAAAATAGTATAAAACAGGACAAAACCAGTCAGCGAAGTCATCACCTGGCCTGATGACAAAGACGAAGCGCCCATAAAAGTGGGCAAAACACCTTGCACTACCCAAGGCTGTCTTCCATACTCGGCAACTACCCAGCCAAGTTCTGCTGCAATCCAAGGCAAGGGCAGAGAGTAAAAAGCCATTCGATGATACCAGCGTGTGGTATGCAATTTGTTTTTAGCTGAAAGATAAAAACCCAAGGCAAAAAGCAGAATAAAATACAAGCCACAAGCGACCATGATTCTGAATGAAAAGAAAAGTGGCGCTACTTTCGGTTTTAAATCATGCGCAGCCTGATTAATTTGTTCATCCGTTGCAGCTACTACATCATTGGTGTATTTTTTGAGCAATAAAGCATAACCCAAATTTTTTACATGACTCTCCAACTGCGCTTTCGCACTTGCATTATCAGGCTCTTGCTGCAAAATACTTAAAGCACGATAAGCCTCAATACCATCTTTAATCCGTTCTTTGCCATCTTCAATCAACTCGTTAATCCCTAATAAGGGCGTATTAAAGGAGCGCGTTGCAATAATTCCCAGCACATAAGGCACCTTAATGGCATAACGTGTTGTTTGCGTTTTTTCATCAGGAATACCAAAAAGAGTCAAACTGGCTGGGGCTTTTTCGGTTTCCCACATAGACTCCATCGCTGCAACTTTCATTTTTTGATCATCATTAGCCAGGTAACCACTCTCATCACCTAGCACAACAACAGACAGTGCAGAAGCCAAACCAAAGGATGCGGCAACCGTCATAGAACGCTTGGCAAATGCCATGTTTCTATTTCTTAACATAAAATAGGCGCTAACCGACAAGACAAACATCGAACCTGTGACATAACCAGCACTGATAGTATGCACAAATTTGGCCTGACCGACAGGATTAAATAAAATATCAAAAAAACTGCTCACTTCCATCCGCATGGTCTTATAATCAAAATGCGATCCTACCGGATTTTGCATCCATCCATTAGCAATCAAAATCCACAGCGCAGAAAGGTTAGTTCCTAGCGCAAGCAGCCAGGTACAGATCAGATGTTGTAATTTGGATAAGCGTTCCCATCCAAAGAAGAAGAGGCCAACAAAAGTGGCTTCTAAAAAGAAGGCCATTAATCCTTCTATAGCCAATGGTGCCCCAAAGACATCACCCACGTAGCGAGAATAATAAGACCAGTTGGTGCCAAATTCAAACTCCATGGTCAAGCCAGTAGCCACACCAAGAACAAAATTGATACCGAATAAAACACCCCAATATTTGACCATTTGACGCCAGATTTCCTTACCCGTCATCACATAAATCGTTTCCATAATCGCCAACAGGATCGAAAAACCCAGGGTCAAAGGAACGAATAAAAAATGGTACAATGCGGTTAAAGCAAATTGTAATCGAGACAAATCGACCACTTCAGTTGCAGGAATCATTTAATCACCTCTTAATGCATGCTGAGAAACAGTTTGTTTTGCGCTACCTAGCAGCCAATCACTGCCAGAATCCAGTTTGGTGTGCATGGTCCGCACACAAACCCACCATAATAAAAACAAAAGGATGAATTTGACGATTAAAGTCAAAGAAATATCGCGAGTAATAGGTTTGATAATAGATGCTCACTCAAAACAGGCTATCTGGCTACTATACTCCTATTTTTATCCTTCGCCTACATCTATTCAAAGCTAAATGCATCAGAGAAAATGAATGCAGGGGATACGCCACGTGCCACCAGTTGATCGCGCATCTGATAAATTAAATCGAAGGGACCACTTAACACAAATTGCCACTGCATTAAATCATGAGCATGCGCTGACAGCAGTTGAGAAAACAGGTTGTTTTTCTGTGTTTCGGAAAGAAAAAAATGATATTTAAACTGTGCAACGTGGGCTTGCCAATGCTGTGCTTTTTCATGTAAATACAAGTCACTTTGAGTTCTGGCTCCCCAAAACAATTCAAAAGCTCGCGTATCAGCATCGGCTAACAATTGCTCAATCATGGCATGAATAGGCGCAAAACCTGTCCCTGCCGCAACAAACAAAATAGGCCGCTGTGCATCCAGAGCAGCAAGCGAACATTGTCCCAAAGGCAATTTTAATGTAAGACTACGATGGGATTTTAAAGAAGCGAGCAAGGATTGATTGCATGCATTATCCGCACTGTGACGGATATGCAATTCATAATAGGAAGCACCTAAAGGCGCATTGGCAATAGAGTAACTGCTCTCTTGATCATCCCACAGCAAATTTAAATACTGTCCAGCCTGATAAGCAACATAATGCTCTGGTTTGAGCACCAGATGAATAATACTGTCTGTTAAAGGAATAATCCGTTCGACCTGTGCCTTGACTAATGACGGCTTCATGAACCAAGTCCCAGTAAATCCCAATAGCTATTCACTTTTTGTAAAATCTCCTCATCCATGACAATAGGCTTACCCCATTCTCTTTGGGTTTCACCTGGCCATTTGTTGGTTGCATCAAAGCCCATTTTTGAACCCAATCCAGAAATTGGAGAAGCAAAATCGAGGTAATCTATAGGGGTATTGTCTATAGTGACTGTATCCCGCGCTGGATCCATGCGTGTTGTCATCGCCCAAATCACATCCTGCCAATTGCGTGCATCAATGTCATCATCACAAACGATAACCCATTTGGTGTACATAAATTGGCGTAAAAACGACCACACTGCCATCATGACCCGCTTGGCGTGACCAGGATATTGCTTTTTGATCGTAACCACAGCCAAACGATAAGAGCAGCCTTCTGGTGGCAAATAAAAATCAACAATTTCAGGGAACTGCTTTTGCAATAAAGGGATAAACACTTCATTGAGCGCCACGCCCAAAATAGCCGGTTCATCAGGAGGCCTGCCGGTATAAGTACTGTGATAGATGGGATTGTCCCGATGCGTGATACGCTCCACGGTGAAGACAGGAAAAGATTGCACCTCATTATAGTAACCAGTATGGTCTCCATAAGGCCCTTCTAATGCCTCAACACCAGGCTCAAGATATCCTTCCAGAATAATCTCTGCACTTGCCGGCACATGCAAATCACTTCCTATACAGCGCACCAGGCGTGTGCGTTGGCCACGCAGTAAACCAGCAAAGGCATATTCTGACAAAGTATCGGGAACAGGAGTGACTGCTGCTAATATCGTTGCGGGATCTGCCCCTAAAGTCACCGCCACCGGAAAACGTTCCTCAGGATACTCTTTTTGCCAGGCTTGATAATCTAAAGCCCCTCCTCGATGCGATAGCCAGCGCATGATCAATTGATTTTTATTCAGCACCTGCTGTCGATAAATGCCCATATTTTCACGCGTCTGTGCAGGCCCTTTGGTAGTCACCAAACCCCAGGTGATTAATGGTGCTGCGTCATCAGGCCAACAGGTTTGAATGGGTAAAGCGCCTAAATCGACTGCATCGCCCTCCAGCACATGCGTCTGACATTCGGCATGACTGACAAGCTTGGGCGCCATATTTAAGGCTTGCTTTAACAGAGGCAATTTATTAAAAGCATCTTTAAATCCCTTCGGTGGTTCAGGCTCTTTCAATGCCGCCAATAAATGCCCGACTTCTCTTAACGCAGCAACTGATTCTTCCCCCATGCCCAAGGCAACCCGCTCTGTCGTGCCAAACAAGTTGGTCAGGACTGGCATAGTATGATTGGCCGGATGCGTGAATAACAGGGCAGGGCCGCCCTGACGCAAGACTTTATCGCTCACCGCAGTCATTTCAAGATAAGGCGATACGGGGTAGCTAATTCGCTTTAATAAACCCCGTAATTCCAGTTGATTTAAAAAATCTCTTAAATCTGAATAATTCATAAGCACTTATTAAGTTCATTAGGATAAAGAAAATAAGGCCATGCGTTGATTCATGGCCTTTTTAGCATGGAAGCAAAGGCCTGAGTCAGAACACTCTTGGCCTGTATTGAAAAGAGACTACTCTTGTCTTTTCATCGCATCAAAAAATTCTGCATTGGTTTTATGATTTTTCATCCGCTCAATCAAGAATTCAATCGCATCGCACTCATCCATGGATTGTAAAATTTTACGTAAGATCCAGGTTCTTTGCAGATCTTCAGGGCTAAGTAGCAAGTCTTCACGACGAGTACCTGAGCGATTGATATTAATCGCAGGAAATACACGACGCTCGGCAATATTGCGGCTTAAGTGAATTTCCATATTACCTGTTCCCTTAAACTCTTCGTAAATGACCTCATCCATCTTGGAGCCAGTATCCACGAGAGCTGTAGCAATAATGGTTAAACTGCCCCCTTCTTCTATATTGCGCGCAGCACCGTACAAACGCTTGGGTCTTTGTAATGCATTCGCATCAACCCCGCCAGTGAGTACCTTGCCTGAAGAAGGCACTACGGTGTTATAAGCGCGGGCAAGACGAGTAATGGAGTCTAGCAAAATAACGACGTCACGTTTGTGCTCAACCAGGCGTTTTGCTTTTTCTATCACCATCTCGGCAACTTGCACGTGCCGGTTAGCAGGCTCATCAAAGGTACTGGCAACCACCTCACCTTTAACCGAACGCTGCATCTCGGTCACTTCTTCAGGGCGCTCATCAATTAACAAAACAATAAGGTAACACTCAGGATAGTTTTTCTCGATAGAACGGGCGATGTTTTGCAACATCAAGGTTTTACCTGCTTTAGGTGGCGATACAATCAGTCCGCGCTGACCTCGACCAAAAGGGGCACACAAATCAACCACACGAGCAGTCAAATCTTCCGTACTGCCATTTCCCTGCTCCATCACCAAACGCTCTGAGGCAAAAAGCGGGGTCAGGTTTTCAAATAAAATTTTACGTTTCGCACTGTCTGGCGTATCGTAATTAATCTCATCTACTTTAAGCAGTGCAAAATAACGCTCACTGTCTTTAGGCGGCCGAATTTTACCCGAAATGGTATCCCCCGAACGCAGGCCAAAACGCCTGATTTGGCTTGGTGAAACATAAATGTCATCTGGCCCTGCTAAATAGGAGCCGTCTGCAGAACGTAAAAAACCAAATCCATCCGTCAGCACTTCCAATACACCGCCTCCATAAATGTCCTCTCCTTTTAAGGCATGGGCTTTCAGGATGGCAAAAATGATGTCTTGTTTGCGCATACGGGAGATGTTTTCAACTTCCATATCTTGAGCGATATTAACGAGGTCGGCAATAGGCAATTGCTTGAGTTCACTAAGGTTCATACTTCTCACTTGATTTGTTATTAATAGAATTGAGTATCCGAGAAAATTTCTGTCTGGAAATAGCAGCCAAGAGGTTGCTGCCTATGCAATAAATTGACTTTAGGATATTACATATTCTTATCAGGCTACCACAGCTTTAATCCAAAAGCCAACTTTTTTAGCCCGTACATGGAAAAAAAATCGCTCATGCGCGGAGCAATACTTTAGCAGAATTTGCTGGCTAACCTGGTGGCCTTTAAAAAGCACACCAGGCTGTTATTATTTTACCTTGTGATTCATACCGCTAGTTTTATTTTGGCGTGCTGTCTTTTAGCGGCACGGCCTATCACTTAAATATGACTTTCAATAAAAGCATTCAATTGCGATTTGGTCAATAAGCCCATTTTAACCGCTTCTACTTGGCCATTTTTAATAAGAATCAAGGTAGGAATACTCATGACCCCATATTTTGCTGGTGTCTGTGGGTTGTCATCAATATTCACTTTGGCAAATTGTACTGCATGGCCATGAGTTGCAGCCACTTCTTCTAATATAGGCGTCAATGCACGACATGGACCACACCATTCAGCCCAAAAATCAACCAACACGGGTTTGGTCGATTGCAACACGTCTACATCAAAACTGGCATCAGTTACTGTTTTAATATCATTACTCATTGGAACCCTCTGTTCATGGATAGTGTTACTATTATAGATCACCGCTCACAGCTTGCAACAGACTTAAAACACTAATTGCTGCTGTTTCAGTGCGCAAAATGCGTGGACCCAAAACAAGTGGCGCAAAGTCTTGCTGCAATGCCAAAGTCAGCTCCTGTTCGCTAAATCCTCCTTCTGGCCCTACCAATACGGTGCTTGAGGTGGTCTTCCATTCATAATCACGCCAACTCTTATTGCCATGGGGATGAATAATCCACTTACGGCCTTCTATTGTCAGCTTGACAAACGCATGAAACGGCAGCGGATCAGCAATAAGAGGCAACCGGGTTCTGCCACTTTGTTCACAAGCAGCAATCGCAATCGCCTGCCACTGCTGTTTCTTTTTAGTCCATCGTTCTTCATCCATTTTAATCACTGAGCGTTCGGTGATTAAAGGTGTAATTTGCTGAACGCCAAGCTCTACCGCCTTTTGGATAACCCACTCCATTTTATCCCCTTTGGACAGGGCTTGAGCCAAATGAATGGACACCGGTGATTCTCTATTGACCTCCTGCACAGAGTGGATAAAAACAGTCACCTTCTTTTTTTTAACCGCAAAAATAGTGGCTGCGTACTCCTGATTGCACCCATTAAATAAAGTCAGCGGATCACCTGCTTGCATGCGTAAAACCACCCCCACATGTTGCCCCGCATCTGGAGACAACTCCCAATATTGATCACACTGGTACTCGCCTGCTTGATAAATACGTACTTCACGCATGATGCTGCCTTAATCAGAATGTTTCATTGCATGATACGAAAAAATTATTGTCTTTTCCTTCCCTATGGTAAAATTTTTTCAATTTACAGCAAGGAATAATACAAATGAACGCATCTCGAATTGAATCCGATAGCATGGGCACCATTGAAGTACCTGCCGATAAATACTGGGGGGCACAAACTGAACGCTCATTACATCATTTTAATATTGGCAAAGACATCATGCCAACAGAAATGACACACGCTTTTGGTTTACTAAAAAAAGCCGCCGCACTGACTAATTTAGAACTGGGAAAACTGACTCAAGACAAGGCTGATTTAATTATTCAGGCTGCCGAAGAGGTCAGCCAGGGACTTTTAGATGCACACTTTCCCTTGCATGTATGGCAAACAGGCAGCGGTACCCAATCGAACATGAATGCCAATGAGGTCATTTCTAATAGAGCCATAGAACTGGCTGGTGGTGAAATGGGCAGCAAAAGCCCCATCCATCCTAATGATCATGTGAACATGTCTCAGTCATCTAATGATACCTTTCCTACGGCCATGCATATTGCAGCAGCCTTAGCATTGCATAACAAACTGATGCCTGCTGTACGCAATTTGCGCAATGTCCTGGCAGCAAAGGCCGACGAATTTAAAGACATTATCAAAATAGGCCGTACCCACCTACAAGATGCCGTTCCTTTGACTTTAGGACAAGAGTTTTCAGGCTATGTGGCACAACTGGACGCCTGCCTTCACCACCTCGAAAGCGTATTACCTGGCTTGTATGAACTGGCAGCCGGAGGCACAGCCGTTGGCACAGGATTAAATACCCATCCTTTATTTGCAAGCAAAGTAGCTCAACAAATAGCCAAGCTGACTGGTCTCCCCTTTATTACCGCTCCCAATAAATTTGCAGCACTGGCAGCCCATGATGCCTTGGTCTTTACTCATGGCGCACTCAAAACACTGGCTTGTGCTCTCATGAAAATAGCCAATGACGTACGTTGGTTGGCATCAGGGCCTCGTTGTGGTATTGGAGAATTGATTATTCCTGAAAATGAACCCGGCTCTTCTATCATGCCAGGAAAGGTCAACCCGACTCAAAGTGAAGCAATGACCATGGTTTGTGCTCAAGTGATGGGTAATGATGCGGCAGTAGGCTTTGCAGGCAGCCAAGGGAATTTTGAATTAAACGTCTTTAAGCCGGTGATTATTTTTAACGTATTGCATTCATTAAACTTACTGGCAGATTCATGCGACTCTTTTCAAACTTTCTGTGCAGAAGGCATTGAAGCCAATAAACCAGTTATCGATTATTATTTAAACCATTCGCTGATGCTGGTAACCGCTCTTAATCAACACATTGGTTATGATAAAGCAGCAAAAATTGCAAAAACCGCACATCAGGATAATAGCTCTTTGCAAGAAGCTGCTATCAAACTGGGCTATTTAACCGCAGAAGAATTTACTCGCTATGTCAATCCTAAGGACATGGTAAACCCTCAATAACAGGCTCATAAAAAAGCCCCCGGGAATGAAACCATTGCCGGGGGCTTTTCCAATCAACCTTACAAAAAGTTCACTACTGAATCACTGGTAGCTGAGGTGCAGCGGCACGTTTTGGCCCTGGCGTACTTTTTTGTACCGGCTCAGTTGCTATCGCATTACTGGTTTTGACTGCCTGTGCCGAGCTCGCTTTTACCGGTGCTTTCGTCGCTGTAACCGGAGCCTTATCATAAAGCAGCGGTTGTTGCATGGCTGCGTCTCTGTTTTCAGTTTGCCACATACAACTGCTAAGACTTACTGCCAAAGACAAAAAAAGACTGCACTGTATTGATTTTTTTAACATAGTGACTCCCTGTGCTTTATAATTATTCTTATTACTTACCAAGACCTGTTGCTTTAACTGATGATGACAAGTATCTTAAAATATAGCAGGAGTTAAACAAATACCCAAGTAACAAAGCAATTTCTTCTCTGTGGCATCATTTATTTTATAAAGGATTATTTATGATTTATGAACATGTTCTTGCGACCATAGGCCATACTCCCATCATTAAAACACATCGAATTAGCAAAGCGCTCGCTTGTGATCTCTATGTCAAATGCGAATATTTTAACCCAGGCGGCTCAGTGAAAGATCGCATCGGCTACGAAATGATAAAGCAGGCCGAACTGGAAGGCCGTATCAAACCAGGAGATACCTTAATTGAACCCACCTCTGGCAACACAGGCATCGGTATTGCCCTGACGGCTGCCATCTTAGGCTATAAAGTCATTATCACCATGCCCGAAAAAATGAGCCAGGAAAAACAATCTGTATTAGAACGCTTAGGTGCTACTATTTACCGAACACCAACTGAAGTACCCCATGATCACCCAGACAGCCATATTTCTTTAGCCAAACGCCTGCAACAAGAAATTCCTAATGCTCATATTCTTGACCAATATGCCAATCCTCATAATCCCAACACCCATTACCACGGCACCGCTGAAGAAATTATTGCTGATTTCGGTCAGGATTTAGACATGCTGGTTGCCAGTGTGGGCACAGGAGGCACTATCACCGGGATTGCCAAGCGATTAAAAGAAAATAATCCTAAAATTCAAATTATTGGCGTTGATCCTGAAGGCTCCATTCTCGGTGGCGGTCAAGAAATTAAACCCTATTATGTAGAAGGTATTGGTTATGACTTCTTTCCTGCAGTATTAGATAATCAATTGATTGACCGTTATATTAAAAGCAACGATGCTGATTCATTTCTCATGGCAAGGCGACTGATTAAAGAAGAAGGTCTTTTGGTAGGCGGCTCTTCTGGTGCGGCAGTATGGGCTGCATTGATCGCAGCAAAAAGCTTAACCAAGGGGCAAAAGTGTTTGGTCATTTTGCCTGATTCCATTCGTAATTACATGTCAAAATTTGTTCACGATGAATGGATGAAAGAAAAAGGATTTCTATAAAAATGTTCTGCCGCAACAAATTTACCATACTGCGGCTTTTGTTACTGGCTGCTCTAGTGTCGTAAAAAATTGTTGCTCATTGATTTGCGACAAACACAAACCACCAGCCAAGGCATTGATCAGTAATTGTGTTTTTTGTTCTGTTAAGGCCCTCTCTATACCGACTGCTATGGTTTTATGGTATTGCTGCTCTAAGGAAGCAAACAAAGATTGGTTCGATGGGGGCAAGTATTCCAGATAGAGGGCTTGCAACTGGTCAAGGCTTAGCTCGCCATCAAGAATTAAGGCATTCAATGTTTTTCTATATTGCTCATACCTTTTCCATAGCCGCAGGTTGTCGGCTGCTACTGCATCATAGACAGCTGTTAATGAGCCACCATTGACGGACAAAGGCAGCATCTCACTTTGAGTCATGGTTCCAAGGCTTGCAAAGTACTCCACATGCCTGACTTGAGGAAAATAAGCACCCTTTTGTACCTGAATGACTAACTTAAACAACGTCACCTCAGCAAGTCCAGCATACTTCACCTGTCGCCTTAACTCTTTTCCTGGCTCCATAAACGACAGTGAAATCATTAAAGGCAATACATTGACTAATGCCGTCAGCACTGAGAATGGAAGCTTCGTTTCATCATGGCGCAAGCGATCTTCGGAGTACTGTTGGGGCAATTCAAGAAACGTTTTCTTGTACTCAAAAGGATGTCTTAACAATTCGTCTACTGCCATTTGGCGCAGCGTATAAGCCAAGCACATGATGGCCTCAGATTTGGCTGGATGACTGATAAGCCAAGCCTCTAAGGTCTCTGCTGAGACCTTTTCTTTAGCTGTCTGCTGAGGAAAATAAAAAGCCAATTGCTGTAATAAAGAATTGGCGTATGGTAATGCAAGCATTTGCCCTTGCATTACCTTATCTATAAAAGCCATCGCCAAAGCATGGAAAAGTTCACCGCCAACATGAATCACTGTTTGTTCTTTATTATTATTCTTCTTTTGAGACTGCTCAAAGCTTCGATTAAAAAAACCAGTATTGGATAACATCATGGTCTCCCGACAGGGGGTTTTGCTTATTTTAATAAAGCCAGATTAAGAAAATATTAACTATTTTTTTACAGTGTAGACTTAAAAAATTGCAAATGAAACAAAAAAAGGCTGCTTGATCGATAAAAAGCTATCGCCAGCATCCAGTCATGTCCGAATTTGGCATGAGGCTTTGTTATTTCGCTCTGTACACAAAAAAACCTGTCATGTACAGAGGTTATTTCGGCAACTTTAATGCATGGATGCGCAAATTTCTCTATACTGATAAAACAGACGCCTCTTGAATTGATATGGTTTTATGCCAATCCAGCTGCTTTTAGAATATGGGGGTATTGCCAGTGCAAGCCTGCTGTTGATCGTATTAGCATATCCTGCTATGGCCTCTTATTGGCGTATCAAACGATGGCATCATGCCTTGGCTATTCAGTCACACCTGCCCGTTTTTAATAACTTATATCATGACATCAACGGCTATCAATTGTCTCGTCAAGCCCGCGCAACGCATGATGGTCTGGAATTTATTTATGGCGAAATTGAGTTTCTTTCTTTCATTGCCCTGCTTTCTTTAACCAAGCCCGATAAAAATACCCTGTTTTATGATCTGGGCAGTGGCACAGGAAAAGCCGTGCTGGCATGTACCATGGTTTATTCGGTACACAAAGCAGTAGGGATAGAATATTTTCCTGCCTTGCATCATTGTGCACAAAAACAGGCTCAGCAATTAGCTCAGCAACCTGCTTATGCCCAGCAAAGCAAAGCCATTGAATTCATTCGCAATGATTTTTTTAATGAACCATTAATCCATGCTACCTTGATTTTCATTAATGCCACCACCTTATTTGGCAACACATGGGAGCGCCTGGTGGCTCATCTTGAGTCACAGGCAAAACAGGCCACTATTATTACCACCAGCAAAGCACTTCATTCGCCTTATTTTAAAATAAGCCACCAGACTCAAGTCTCAATGAGCTGGGGAATAGTATGGGCTTATATCCATATTCCGGTTGCCACCCTTACGAAACAACTTGAAAACATTGAATAATTTTTTACCTTGTCTATACTTATAGAACAAGAAGGAGTTGTCCGTGCCTGATGTGCTTTGGCAGAAGACTCTAGTTCACGTGACAGAAGAGGAAACCATGATCAAATCAGAACTCATTGAACGCATTGCGGCTCAGATGACTCATTTGACGGAAAAGCAAGTCGCTGATGGCGTCAATCACATCCTGGATCTAATGAGCCAAGCTTTAGAAAACAATCAGCGTATAGAGATCAGAGGATTTGGTAGTTTTTCACTGCATTACAGGCCATCACGCAATGCTCACAATCCCAAAACCGGTGAAAAAGTAGTTACGGAAGCCAAATACAGCCCTCATTTTAAACCAGGGAAAGAATTGCGCGAGCGAGTAGATGCTTCTCGCACCAGCAATCCTTTATCTGAAAAATAGGCTCAAAATGCCATCTTTTGATGGCAGTAAGGCTCATGACAACGGCATTCTGGATAGGTCAAGTGCGTGGCAAAGTAACGCCTGTTTGTCCTTGATATTTGCCACCTCGGTCACGATAAGAAACAGCACAGACCTCATCTGCTTCTAGAAAAATCATTTGAGCAACCCCTTCATGAGCATAAATTTTAGCGGGCAAGGTGGTTGTATTTGAAAATTCTAAAGTAACATGCCCTTCCCATTCTGGCTCCAAGGGTGTGACATTCACTATGATACCGCAGCGTGCATAGGTAGATTTACCTAAACAAATAGTCAAAACATTACGTGGGATGCGAAAATATTCAACCGTTCTGGCTAAAGCAAAGGAGTTGGGAGGGATAATACACACATCGGATTTCACATCGATAAAACTATTTTCATCAAAAGCCTTGGGATCAACTACTGCTGAATTGATGTTGGTAAAAATTTTAAATTCATTAGAACAACGAACATCATAGCCATAACTTGAAACACCATAAGAAACAATTCGTCCTTGTTCATTATGTCTTACCTGCCCAGGCTGAAAAGGCGCAATCATTCCCTCTTCCAATGCCATTTTTTCAATCCAGCGATCTGATTTAATAGCCACAATAACCCCTTTAATAATACAAAAGCTAATGTTCTATCATAAACTGGCGCAAAACAAAAGTTCTCTACATGACAAAAGTTAAACAGCACTTCGGCACAGTGAACGCCATTAAGATGTAAGCTTTGTCCGGTAAACGAACTTTTTTTTACCATAAAAGCTCGTGTCGATTCACCACATGGTGAAGATGTTGGAAAAAAATCCGCTTTGAATGCCGGTTGTAATTGGAACCAACCGGCGCTTATCGCTTGAAATCAAGCGCATTGACATGATGAATGAAATTAGAAATAAACGCCTATTTGAGCCGAAATAGTATCTGCTCCCTTACCTGTACCTACCGTGTTTTGGTTAGGGGGGAAATTGGCCAAAGCAGAATTGGCACCATTGGCATATTGATTGGCTGCATAATCTATATCATGCCTGTATTCCAGACTTTCTACTGTATCCTTCCAAATAGAGATGTTAAATACGCCAACATAACGTTGCTGTGGTAAATTTAAAGCCAGTGCATCTTTAGTCCATTGATAACCCAATCCCAAAGATGCTGGCCTGTCAAAAGCTTTAAACGTCATATTTGCTTCTACCTGCCCTGCTTGTGGCTTGGCACCTTGGCCATTCATACTCAAATCTTGTGTACGAAAACGCTCCGTTGCAGTCAACCATTCTGCATAAAAATTATAGCGATCAAAGGCTATATTGCCATAGATATCAAAAGCCGGGGTCTTGCGGACAGATTCATTACCATTGGTTAAAGAACCAAAGCCGCCAAAAGTAGTTCCCGGTATGGATGCCGTGCCTTGCATTCCTGCCGCATCATCGACTGAACTAATAAGACTGGTTCCTACTTCGCCTGTGATCTCATTATGAGCAAAAATATAGCCTAAATTGTATCCACCAATACCTGACTGCCCTAAAGTGGTATCACTTTTATAACCATAAACCGCGGCAAAAGGACCTGTATTTTCTTGCGATTTGTAACCTAAAATAAAAGGTCTGGTTTTAGTACGCGCCACATTCATAGTCAAAGGAGCGCTAATCATGGAACTGGAATAACGACCGAAAGGAACATAAATTTGACCAGCAGTAAAATAAAATGGCGTTTTATCCAAATTCCCTATGTTGACAAAACCCATATTCAGATGAAAAGAGGAATTATTAATCCGTGGACCTACAGAAGGAGGACTTTCATCATAAGCAACGGCAATGTACCCTTCTACATTTTGATTCAAAGCGGCAGCAAAATCGATTTCGCTAGATCCTAAAGTCAGATCACCATCAGTTTGCCCCAAATAAGGATTGCCTATAGTCGCCATTGGCTCTACTTTTCCACTTACGGCAATAATAGGCATCTCCGGAATAGGATAACCAATTTGTTGATAGGCTCTATACAACCGACGGCGTTGCTGCATCAAGCGAATGTCTCGGTTGATGCTGGAAATATTAACAATATAATCGGAACCATCAAAAGCCGGCCTATCCCCAAGATAAGGAGAGCTTACCACCGGGGTTCCTGCAATATATGTCACCACATTGTTATCAGCAACCAAAGCCGTAGGATAAAAACCGATAGACTCAGGATGTGCATCCGGCACATGTACCATCAGTTCGGAAGAATGAAAATTCTCCGTTTTATTACGTGATTTTTGAGCCACATCGGGTGCCGAAGAATCCTTGGCTGTTGCTGTTTTCTTTTGCACAGGCATACTGCGCTTCTTATTCTGTGAAACATTAGCCTGCAGATGGTTTAATTTTTCTTGTAATGCTTCGGTTTGTTGTTTTAATGCATTAATCTGCTTTTGTAATTGAACATCTTCTACAGCATAGAGTGGTAAAGAAAAACACATCATTGCCATAAACGCTTTACTGAACTTCATATGGCCTACCCCTTATTTATTATTTTGTACTTCCTGGTTGGACAGCGAAAAGGATTATAGCGCGGCCAAAGGGGTCTGACTAGAAGCAATGAAGCAAAAAAAAGCCCATCGTGGCAAAGGAGATGGCATAACGAGACTTGTCAGGCATGAAATGCCATTCCATATTGAAAAGAAAATGCATCTCAACTTACAAAATGATTATAGAATAGAAGAAGTTCGGAAGAAAAATACCAGAGGCGAGTGCTGCAAAACATAACAAGCGCTGCAAAAAAAAGCCCATCCAAGGATGGGCTTTTTATCCTTAAAAACTAAGGATTAAACGTTACCAACATACTTCAGACCGAAGTAAACGCCGTTGAAAGCAACGCTATGAGAAGCTGCCAAACCACGATGTAAAGCAGTAGTAGTTTGTGCATCAACGTAATCAGTCCACATGTAACCAGCATCAAGAGTCAAATCACCTTGAGCCATAGCATAAGTGTAGTTAGCACCTAACTTGGCATCGAACTCAGGAACTACGTTAGTTCTAGATCCGAAAGTACCAACTGTTCTAACAGTGTTAGTACCAGCAGAACCGATTAAAGTCTCATCGTTGAAGCTGGAAGTACCAACTAACAATGCAGCAGCGCCTTTAGCATAAATACCGAAGCCATTGCCAAAACCGTAGTTCATGTCAACACCTGCGCGTGGACCGAAGCCATTGAACTGGTGTTTGAAGCCAGAAGTAGCAGCATAAGAAGCATCAGCAAGAACGGCAACAAGAGGATTTGCTTCAAATTTTAAACGAGAGAACTCAACACCGCCATGGAAACGCATAGAAGTAGTTGCGCTGAAATCAACCAATTGACCAAATTCAACGTTTACTTGATCCCAGTTAGATTGGAAATGAGAGTAATCAGTAATGTCAGCGAAATATGTAGAATGGCTGCCATCTAGACGAGTCCAGTTTACATTGACGTCACTGCCTGTACCGTAATGGTAACCAGCTTCTAAAATAAAGCCCCAGTTCCAGTTGTCGTTATCGAAACGTGGAAGCTCAGCAATTGTGTCAGCAATATAGCTGCCCATAGTAGTAGTAGGTTGAGCATATAATGCATAACCACCAACTTCCCAAGCAGATTTTTCACAAGGAACAGTTACGTTACCTGGTGTGCATACTGGCCCCATAGTACCAGCGAATACTGCGCTGCTACCTAAAGCAAGAACAGCTACCGCTGTTTTTTTCAAATTTAACATGCTTATCTCCACTTTTTTATTATTAATTTCCGTTTGTTACCAATTTAAAAAATAATCAGCAACAGTACGCTGCTTTCGCTCTAATCGAGAGCGTACCTGAACAAATTATCCAGCTGGACTTTCACAAAGTCAACAGTATTGCTGAAATTTCTTACCAACTAACTGCCTTATCAATTTGCTGTCATTGCCTGACTTGCACTGCTTAATCTGCTATGGATTACTCTTTGTCAAACTGTGCTTAAAAAGAATCTTGCAGTTCTTAAACTGTGCCTGCCTGTACCTCTATACCCTACTTGATCATATCAGTTCAATAAAGCACTTTTACTTGTCCATGATCAAGCAAGTAATATTCAGAGTATTTGCACTGTTTTTATATATGTCAAGAAAATATAGGAAAAAAAATCAATATTTTCATAAAGATATATAAAAAAAAATCTTTGGGGCTTTTTTTTAGTCACTATGGCGCCTACTTGCATTCCCTTTTTGCATTATGATAAATACTTTAAATCATGATATTCTCAAAACACTCGAACAATAATATGATCCTGACATGTTAATAATTAACAGACCTGATGACTGGCACGTACATTTTCGCGATGGCGATATATTAGAGCATACTGTACCTGCAACAGCGTCGCATTTTGCAAGAGCCTTGGTCATGCCTAATCTTATTCCTGCGCTGACCAGTGTCAAAGCACTGCACGAATACAGAAAACGCATACTCGCTGCAGCAAACAACAGCCGTTTTGTCCCTTATATGACTTGCTATCTTAATGAATCAGTGCTTCCTGAGGAATTAGCAGCCATAGCAAAAGACCCTTATATTTTAGGGGGCAAGCTCTATCCCGCCGGAGCAACCACTCATTCTGATGAGGGAGTAAAATCTTTAAAAACTTTATACCCTCTATTTGAGATCATGCAGCAAGAAGACCTGGTATTACAAATCCATGGTGAAGTCACGCATGGAGACATCTTTGCTCGAGAAAGCCGCTTCATTGAAGAACATTTAAAACCGCTAAGCCTTCATTTTCCTCGCTTACGAATTGTACTGGAGCATATTTCCAGTAAAGCAGCAGTAGAATTTGTTACTCAGGCCTCACCAAAAATTGCGGCCACCATCACACCGCACCATCTTTTATTCAACCGCAATCAATTATTGGCAGGCGGGATCAGGCCACATTACTATTGCTTACCCATTTTAAAACAGGCCCGTGATCAAAAAGCGTTACAGCAAGCAGTTGCCAGTGGCAATCCCAAGTTTTTTGCAGGAACCGACAGTGCTCCACATCCCAAAACGATGAAAGAGGCAGCCTGTGGTTGTGCTGGCATTTATTCCGCACCTTATGCATTGGCTTTTTATGCACAACTTTTTGAACAAATCGACCAGCTACACCGTCTGAACTATTTTATGAGCTATTATGGCGCCCTGTTTTATCAACTCCCCCCCAATAAGGACTGTATCGAACTCATCAAAAAACCCAATCCCGTTCCTTTGTCTTTGTCTTTAGGAGCACATGAAGTTGTTCCCATGGCGGCCGGAGAAACATTGCCATGGAGTGTTAATGAGCACCAATAAAATTATTTTAAGTAAACGAATCAAAGAGCGGTTCAGAGGTTTTCTTCCCGTCGTCATCGATGTGGAAACGGCCGGTGTTGATCCTAGAAAAAATGCGCTGCTAGAAATTGGGCTGGCATTTATTGCCATGGATGATCAAGGTTTACTGTACAGAAAAGAGAGCTTTTTTGAACATGTTATTCCTTTTCCTGGCGCGTTGTTAGATCAAAAGTCCCTCGATTTCATCCAAGTGGATCCCTTTCAACCACTTCGTTTTGCCATTGAAGAAAAAGAAGCATTAGACCGTTTATTTAAAAACATCCGTGCAGAATTAAAAAAGACACAATGTCAAAGAGCGGTACTTGTTGGTCACAATGCCTGGTTTGATTTGTTATTTTTGAATGAAGCCATCCACCGTACTGGAGCGACCTCTCCATTTCATTCTTTTACATGCTTTGATACAGCCACTTTGGCAGGCCTGATTTATGGTCAAACCGTACTGGCTAAGGCAGTGCATGCGGCAGGATTACATTTTAATGCCAATGAAGCCCACTCTGCACTCTACGATGCGGAGATAACCGCGGATTTATTTTGTATTATGGCAAATCAATGGCGCAATGTCATTCGCTGACAAGGCCATGATTTGCCCAAAATAAGCTGACATCTCGCTAACGCTGCGAGATGATGTCTTATAACTTATCAGAGTGTTTGCCCAAGTATTCTGCAACGCCCGCTGGAGATGCCTTCATACCTGTATCGCCTTTTTTCCAGCCAGCAGGACACACTTCGCCATGTTCTTCAAAATACTGCACCGCATCAATAGTACGCAATAACTCGTCAATATTACGTCCGATAGGTAAATCATTAACGATTTGTGAACGTACCATGCCGTTGGTATCAATAATGAAAGCGCCACGAAAAGCCACGCCAGCAACAGGATGCTCAACGCCATAAGATTGGCAAATACTATGATTCATATCTGCCGCCATAGTAAAGCGCACAGAGCCTATGCCACCTTTTTCTACCGGCGTATTTCTATAGGCATTATGAGTGAAATGAGAATCAATAGAAACGGCAACCACTTCTACATTACGGCTTTTAAATTCTTCTATCCTGTTATTTAAAGCAATCAATTCTGAAGGACAAACAAAAGTAAAATCTAAAGGATAGAAAAATACCAACCCGTACTTTCCCTTTAAATGTTCATATAAGTTAAACTTATCAACAATTTCACCATTTCCCAGCACAGCAGCGACAGTAAAATCTGGTGCTTTACAACCGACCAAAACGCTCATTTTTATCTCCATTAATTTGCGGCATTGACCGCTTTCATGTTAAATTATCAGACAGCCACTGCTTCACGCAATACGGTCTCCAATTCACCTTGCTGAAACATCTCGGCAATAATATCCGAACCGCCGATTAATTCCCCTTTGACAAACAACTGTGGAAAAGTAGGCCAATCAGAAACCTGAGGCAGCATTTGACGAATGTCAGGATTGGCTAAAATATCCACATAGGCAAATTCTACGCCACAGGCTTCAATACACCCTGCTGCACGGGCAGAAAAACCACACTGAGGCATTTTAGGTGTGCCTTTCATATAAAGAATGATTGCATTGTCTGCAATTTGTTGCTTAATTTTTTCTATAGTATCCACTGATGCACCTGTAATCGATTTAAAAAGCCCTATCATGGTGCCGCAAGACACAATGACATAAAAATGAACTAGAAGTATACATGGATTTTATAGCAAATGGTAATCTACCCTGCAGCAAAAACTTGCGTGTTTTATGCTCTTGATGCATGAAGTCGTTTTAAAGGAGCGACATCCGCAATAAAACAAAGTCAGTCCACATCCTGTAGGGGCTTGCCCAATCTCCTTGTATTTGTCTACACCTAAAGAATAATAGACATTGAATATCGCCCTCTTCCTGCTACACTTAATTATTTCTATCATTGTAGGAGCATGAAATGACTTTTTCCTTACCACCATTACCTTACAACCTGGACGCTCTAGAGCCTCACCTCTCTAAAGAAACCTTGGAATATCACTATGGCAAACACCATCAAACCTATGTGACCAATTTAAATAAATTGATCGAAGGTACTGAATTTGCTGACATGAGCCTTGCAGACATCATTAAAAAGGCCAAAGGAGGTCTGTTTAATAATGCAGCGCAAGTATGGAACCATACTTTTTATTGGCATTGTCTAAGTCCGCAAGGAGGCAATGAGCCGGAAGGAAAACTGGCAGCAGCCATTATTCAACACTTTGGCTCTTTTGCTGCATTTAAAGAGCAATTTACTCAAACCGCCATCAGTACTTTTGGTTCAGGCTGGGCCTGGTTGGTGCAAAACGCTGCTGGCGATTTAAGTATCATCAGCACCAGCAATGCAGCAACCCCGATGACAGAAGGACTCACCGCCTTATTAACCTGCGATGTTTGGGAGCATGCTTACTACATCGATTACCGTAATGCACGCCCTAATTATCTTGCTGCATTTTGGTCTTTAGTCCATTGGGAATTTGTGGCCAGCAACCTAAAATAATCCTAGAAAAATCAGTTGAAGCGTAGCGAGAGCTTCTAGTGTGCTGAAATTTAAAGCTTTTTTGGCGTTTTTTTGCTGAAATCGTATCACCCATACGGTGAAGTAAAAAAATGCCAAAAAAGCTTTAAATTTCAGTGCAATAGGAGCTCGTAGTAGCTTCAACTGATTTTTATAGGATAACCCCCCCCTATTAGCCTCAGTCAGGAGAATGCAGTATGGCTTTAGTTACCAGTTACAGTCCAATGCCCATTGCCTTTACTCATGGAAAAGGGATTTGGCTTTATGATGAACAAGGCAATGAATATCTTGATGGTCTTAGTGGTATTGCTGTCTGCGGTTTGGGGCATGCACACCCAGATGTAACTCATACCATTGCCCGACAAGCAGCGCAACTCATACACACCTCGAATGCATACCGCATTAAAGAACAAGAATTGCTGGCAGAGAAACTGACTCAAATGGCAGGAATGGAACAAGTTTTCTTTGCTAATTCTGGCGCCGAGGCTAATGAGGCCGCTATTAAATTAAGCCGGTTATACGGTCATAAAAAAGGTATAGAGACGCCTTCTGTTATCGTCATGGAGCGGGCTTTTCATGGCCGTACCATGGCCACCTTAACGGCCTCAGGGAGCCGCAAGGTACAAGCCGGTTTTGAACCTTTGGTGCCTGGTTTTATTCGCGCACCATTTAACGATTTGGAAGCCATACATCGCATTGCGGCTAACCGATCGGATGTGGTCGCCGTCATGCTCGAGCCCATTCAAGGAGAAGGTGGCATCCATGCGGCCGAACAGGGCTATTTGTCGCAACTGGCTCAATTATGTAAAGAAAAGGACTGGTTATTGATGCTTGATGAAGTACAAACAGGCAATGGTCGTACCGGTGCCCTTTTTGCTTACATGCATTACGCCATTAAGCCTGATGTATTGACCACAGCCAAAGGCTTGGGCAATGGCATACCTATTGGTGCTTGCATGATGAGCAATAAAGCCATTGACCTGTTTAAGCCAGGCAATCATGGCTCTACTTTTGGCGGTAATTCTTTGGCCTGCGCTACGGCATTGACCGTTTTAGACGTTATCGAGCGCGATCATCTTTGTGAACAGGTAGTAAAAAACGGTCGCTTGCTGATGAGACTGCTCATTGACCAATTGGGTGAGCACCCCCACGTCAAAGCGATTAGGGGTAAAGGATACATGATAGGTATTGAATTAGACCGTCCTGCCAATGACATCCGCCTGTTGGGCTTAAAGCATAAAATCCTTTTCAACATTACCGCTGATACAGTTATCCGCTTACTGCCTCCGCTTATCATCACTGAAGAAGAAATTCATCTGTTGGTATCACGCCTGACGCAGGTAATTAATGAGTTTACCCTACCATAACCCATTAGATTTCTTTCAACATCTGGTAGTAAAGAGAGCATGTTGAGAGAAGTCTATTGTTTATAGCGTCTGCAATGGAGTTAAATATTGACTCAATTGCTGCGCTTTATTGGTAAACAACCAAATCATATTTCGGTTCAATTCTCTATACAATGTATTTTTAGAGTCAATAAAACCCACTCCACAATACTGATGAGCCTGCTTAAGCTGGGCTCTTATTTTTGCTGAACACAACAAATAATTACCCAATAGACCACCATAATGCTGGCTCAAACTCAATTCGCACAACTGGCGTACATTGTTATGCCCAGCAACCAATAACAAGGCACGGGAATCAAGAAAAGACAAGGGATTAAAAAAGGCCGGCTCCAGGCTAATCACATGATAATCTTCTATCGCCCTGCAGTCTTTTAAAATAGCCTGCAAGCGCTTAGAATGCTTGACCGGCGCTTTAAGCTCAATAAACAGATGCAAATCCTGCTTATACAAAGCAATCACTTCTGCCAACAAAGGAATGTCTGGAGCACGTGCCCTTAATTCCTTAAACGTTAAAGAATCAATAGTCGCATTATGCTGCCATAAGCGCTTTAAATTGCGATCATGGTGAACAACAAAAACACCATCTGCTGTACTATGGACATCCAACTCTATACCCCAACATCCCAAGGCTTTAGCACGCTCAAAAGCAGGCAATGTATTTTCAATAATGCCCTGCGATGTATCATGCGCACCTCTATGAGCAATCACCAAAGCTTGTTTTACTTGTCGAGGTGAAGGCCTGGGCTGCGGTATTACCGCAAAAAGGCAATCCACCATTTTTTCTACCAACCCAAGCAACATCTGTTCTCCTGATTCACTAGATTACCAGTTATGCAAGAAGTCTAATCTTTTATTTTAGGCAGATAACAAAGAAAAAGGCAAAACCGCACAACTTACGCTAAGCTATTATTATCACGGTACGAAGGAACGTAACAATGGCAATCAAAATTACCCTAAAAGGTAGAGCATTACTTAGAGATCCCCTCTTAAATAAAACTACCGCATTTAGTGAAGAAGAAAAAAAACAATTTCAGTTGTATGGCTTGTTACCTCAGACAACAGAAACACTGCAAGAACAAGTATGCCGTTGTAAAGAGGCTTATCATGCAAAGAACACGCCTTTAGAGAAACACATCTACTTAAGGGCATTACAAGATCAGAATGAAATACTGTTTTATCGTTTTATTCAAGAGAATTTACAAGAAACCATGCCCATTATTTACACCCCTGTTGTAGGAGAAGCCTGCCAATTATTTTCTCATATTTACAGACAGCCCAGAGGGCTTTTTTTAAGCTATCCCGAACGTGATATCATGGATGAAGCCATCCAACGGATTGCCGCAGCGCGCACCATTCGTGTCATAGTCGTCACGGATGGTGAGCGTATTTTAGGTTTAGGTGATCAAGGCGTAGGAGGCTTGGGAATCCCGATTGGCAAACTGTCTTTGTATACCAGTTGTGGTGGTATTCCACCCGAACAAACCTTACCCATTATTCTCGATGTTGGCACCAACAACAAGACCCTTTTGAATGATCCGGAGTACATTGGCTGGCGCCATGAGCGCATTAAGGGACAAGCCTATGAGGATTTTGTAGACCAGTTCGTGCACAGCATCAAACAACACATGCCAACTACGCTATTACAATTTGAAGATTTTGCTCAACAGAATGCCTACCCTCTGTTAGAACGTTATAAAGATCAGCTCTGTACCTTTAATGATGACATTCAAGGGACAGCAGCGGTTACCGTGGCCGCGGCTCTTGCTGCTACCAAAATAGCCAAGATTCCTTTAAAAGAGCAGCGCATAGCCGTATTCGGCGCTGGCTCAGCGGGATGTGGAATCAGCGAACAATTGGTCCAGGCAATGATAAATGAAGGTTTATCCGAACAAGAAGCCCGTGCCCGTTTTTATCTGGTTGATAGAAATGGATTAATTCATGACGGCATGGATTCTCTGCTGCCTTTTCAAAAAAAACTGGCACAATCAACACAACACATCAGCTCTTGGCCCGTGCAGAATAAAACCTGCATCAGTTTGCAAGAAGTGATTGCCTATGCCAAACCCGGCATTTTGCTCGGCGTCTCAGGACAACCCCAGCAATTCACTGAATCATTGATTAAAGAAATGCTGTCTTATTGCCAACGCCCTATCGTCTTTCCCTTATCTAACCCAACCTCTCGTGCAGAGGCTATTCCTGTTGATTTATTAACCTGGACTAAGGGACAAGCACTCATCGCAACAGGCAGCCCATTTGAACCAGTAGTAATCAATGGCGTCTCTATAGACATTGCGCAATGTAACAATTCCTATATTTTTCCAGGAGTGGGCCTTGGCGTGGTTGCAGGACAAGCCTTGCGTGTCACAGACAACATGATGATGGCTGCTGCCATGGCTTTAAGCGAGTTGGCTCCAGCCGTACGCAGCGGGTCAGGACGACTTTTGCCTGAGTTGACTCAAATCAGAGAAGTCAGTCGACATATTGCAAAAGCCGTCATTATCGAGGCGATAGCTGAAGGACATGTAAAACCCATGGATGAGCAGGCTATCGATCAAGCGATAACAAGCACCATGTGGACACCCCAATATCAGGAATATACAATTTAATAACAAAATAGTACCATTTTTACTCAAAGCAGTTCCTTAACAGGCTGAATTATGTAAAAATAATCTTTTCATTTTGGTATCTATTCGCCACATTTTGAATGCTTTAAGAGAAAAGTCAAATTGGAATGCAGATCGCATGCGATCCGCCAACTGTGGTTTTTCGGTGAATGTGGTGCATAGTTACTTATTTTGTACTGAATCAGCCGGTAGTGCCCCGATTTATTTAGAGACCTGTCATGCCTTTCATTATTAATCAAATAGAACAAGCTGTCACCGCCTTACGAGCAGGAAACCCTGTTGCTATCCCCACTGAAACTGTTTATGGCCTGGCCGCCATGATTGACCATCAAGAAGCCATTAAAGCGGTTTTTACCATGAAAGGCAGACCGCTAAATCATCCATTGATTGTTCACATCGGTGCAGACTGGCCAATTACTGATTATGTGACTGCCCTTCCTGATTATGCCAAACAATTAATCAAAGCCTTTTGGCCTGGTCCCTTGACCCTCATTCTGCCTCGTAACCAAATACGCATTAATTCACTAGTCACAGGAGGACAAGAGACTGTAGCCATCCGCTGTCCCGCACACCCCATCGCACAAAAAGTACTACAGCAGCTACAAACACCATTAGTTGCCCCTTCGGCAAACCCTTTTGGAAAGATAAGTCCGACTACAGCCTTGCATGTCAAACAATCCTTTCCCAATCAAGACCTGCTTATTTTAGATGGGGGGCGCTGTTCTATAGGAATTGAATCCACCATCGTCGATGCAACCCAGGCAAACACCTATCAGATCTTAAGGCATGGCACCATTAGCGAGGCCGCACTGGCTAAAGCAACCCATACCCCGTTATTAGAAAAAGAACCCAGCATGCGAACGCCTGGCAATCTGGACAGTCATTATCAACCGCAAAAACCTTTGTACTATTTTCACCATCAAAAACAGCTGGAGTCTTTTTGCCAACAAAAAGCAGGCACTGTATTTGTCATTGCCTCACATAAACCAGCCTCAGTGAACTCACTCTTTTTCTGCCCTTTAGAAGAACAACCGGAGAAAGCGGCTTATGGTTTATACTATAATTTAAGGCAGGCAGATGCGTCTTCGGCTCAATGTATTGCCATTGAATTACCCCCTATTAATAAAGAATGGTTAGGCGTTAGGGAACGTATTCTAAAAGCAGGTACTGCTTTTCAAGAAGCACCTTAGGCAAAAAACATTGACAACAAACCTCTTTTTTCGTACCTTAGTCCCTATGCCGAGGTGGTGAAAT
>PEQM01000039.1 GCA_002786205.1 Legionella sp.
ACTTTTTTTCATTTTTTTTGTTTTCATTTTTTCGCTATATAAAGGTATCTTTTTTGTTTTTTTTCGCTAAGCCTCTCATCATTGTCACTGGAGACAGCTCGCCTTTGCTCATCTCACTGTGTTCGTTCGCTTCCTTGCAGCAGTACTGAACCTATTTCTCATGGCTGGTAATAAAACAAGTATAGTCTTACTTAGAAATTTTGCCTCCGTAGATGACAAAAAAATTTTGTCCTTAGCACTGGAAGTCATCTTCTTTTTTTGTTAATCTCAGTTCTTCAACTATGGTGGCTGTATTGGTCCCCTCGCGGCGATAGATTACGAACCCCGTCAGGCCCGGAAGGGAGCAGCGGTAGTATTCGATTCGAGCGCCGAGGTGTGGCTCTTACAGCTGCCACCCAATCGTAGTGATACTAATTATGAGTTATCTGGCCTTAGCACGTAAATGGCGACCGAAAACTTTTTCTCAGTTAGTTGGGCAAGAACACATTAGCAAACCCTTAATCAATGCACTTCAAAACAACAGACTTCATCATGCGTATCTGTTTACAGGTACCCGAGGTGTTGGTAAAACAAGTGTGGCTCGTATTCTGGCAAAAGCATTCAATTGTGAACAAGGCATTAATGCAGACCCCTGCTTGAAATGCGATGCTTGTATTGCAATAGAACAAAATCGCTTTCTCGATCTCATTGAGATAGATGGCGCCTCCAAAACCAAGGTCGAAGATACTCGTGAATTATTAGACAATGTGCAATACGCGCCCTCTCACGGACGTTTTAAAATTTATCTTATCGATGAAGTGCACATGCTTTCACAGCACAGTTTTAATGCTTTATTAAAAACATTAGAAGAACCACCTGCTCACGTAAAATTTATTTTGGCAACAACAGATCCTCAAAAAGTTCCTATTACGGTGCTGTCTCGTTGTTTACAATTCAACTTGAAACACTTATCAGAAGAACAAATCACCAAACATCTGCAATTCATTCTCACTGAAGAACAACAACCTTTTGAAGAGGATGCTTTGTCTGTTTTGGCTTATGCTGCTCAAGGCAGTATGCGCGATGCCCTGAGTCTGCTCGATCAAGCCATTACTTCCGCTGGCGATACACTGCGGGCTTCGGATGTGAAAACTATCCTGGGCTACACTCAGCAAGATTATGCTTTACAAATACTGCAAGCATTAATACAGCAAGATGCGGCTACGCTGTATCATCTAAGTCAGCAAATTTTGGCTGAGGGCGGGCATTTTTATTATGTACTAGATGCCTTGCTACATTACTTGCATCAAATATGCCTCTGCCAGCATTTAGGAAATAATAACCCTATTCTTCATTTTCCTGACCTGTTAACCCAATTAAGCGCCCAATGTGCACCAGAGGATATACAGCTTTTTTATCAAATTGCACTAAAAGGACGAGAGGAAATAGGATTGGCGCCTACGCTGATGATAGGTTTTAGTATGACGCTGTTTAGAATGCTGACTTTCAGGCCAGCAACTCCAGGCGAAGCGCCTCAACTGTCAGAGCCTTTTTCAGCGCCCAAGCCTAAGGCAGACCAGCCCGCGGAGACCATCACTACAGTAGCGTCGGGCCATCTTAAACCAATCGAAGCGGCAACCACTACTATTACTCCGGAAAAACAAATCGTAAGTCCCACTCCTCTTGCGGTCACAACAGCGCCCTTGGCACAAAAACCTGACCTGGCACTTACCAATTGGTCACAAATTATTACTCAATTACAATTGACCGGCTTGGCTTTGAATGCGATTGAAAATGCCCAATGGGTTACCAAAGAAGATCGAACTGTCATTCTGGGCGTAGCCAAGGGGTATGTCTCTTTATTTACCCCAGGAGTAATCAATAAAATAGAAGCAGGTTTAAGCCAATATTTCAATGAGACCATTAAAATACAACTTAATCCTGAAAACCAAATACATGACTCCCCTGCGCAGCAAAAAGAGAAATCCAGTATGGAAAAGCTACAAAAAGCAACTCAGGCACTGGCAGAGGATGAGCGCTTTCAACAGCTACAAAAAGATTTTTCGGCTGAACTGGTCAAAAATTCTATTGTCCCACTAAAAGATGACATATAATGTAAATTGAACGCTAATTTAACGAGGCTCTAAAATGGATATGAATCAAAATCTTGGCAATTTAATGAAAGAAGCACAAAAAATGCAGCAACGCATGCAAGAAGCGCAAAAACAACTAAGTGAATTGGTTGTTACTGGTGAATCCGGCGGTGGTATGGTTGCTGTTAAAATGAATGGTCGCCATGATGTCACCGAAGTTAAAATCAAACCGACCTTAATGGATGATGATGTAGAAATGCTAGAAGACCTGGTTGCAGCAGCAATTAATGATGCGGTTCGAAAAATAGAAAAAGTCTCAAAAGATAAAATTTCTGAACTCACCGCAGGTCTTAATATCCCTACTGATTTAATGAATAAAACTGGCGAGTAAATAGTCTATGGACACTCTTGGTCACTTAGTAGAAGCCTTTCGCTGTCTGCCAGGAGTAGGCCCGAAATCAGCCCAACGCATGGCTTTTTATTTATTACAAAAGCAAAGGCAGCGAGGATTACATCTTGCTGCCTGTCTTGAAAAAGCAATGAATTGCATTACTCAATGCCAACAATGTAATAACTATACTGACTTCACTCTGTGCACTTTATGTCAAAATCCCAATAGAAACAGTAAGCTACTTTGTATTGTAGAAAGCCCTTCCGATGTTTTTGCTATTGAACAAAGCCTTGCTTTCCAGGGATACTACTATGTTTTAATGGGAAAAATTTCCCCTTTAGATGGAATAGGCCCGGATGAGATAGGACTGCCTAAATTAAAAGAACGGATACAATCTCAACACATTGAAGAAGTGATTATTGCATTAAGCCCCACCATAGAAGGTCAAACTACAGCCCATTTCATCCAGCAATTACTACAAGAGCATCCGGTGCATATCAGCCAATTGGCTCATGGTATTCCCTCGGGTGGTGAGCTTGAATTTCTAGACAGTCAAACCATCAGTAATGCCTTACGGAATAGAGCGTTAATGCATGAATAAAAGACCATTTAAAAAAATCCATTCCTTTTTTTCACTGCTATTTTTTTTATTCTCGGCCACTGTAGCTGATGCAGCCTTACCCAAAGTAGCTTGGCCAATATGGGTTATCAATAATCCTTTATCTGAACAAGTAATTTCTCATGATTTATGGGAGCAATTTCTAGAACATAATGTCATTACCAACAATGAAATCATTAACTTAATTGATTATGCCCATGTATCTAAAAAAGATCGGGCTGCATTGAACGATTATATTATACAGATGTCTCATGTTAACATAGACCAGTATAATAGATCAGAACAGCTGGCATTCTGGATTAATTTATACAACGCATTAATAGTACAAACCGTTATTCATTACTACCCTGTCACTACCGTTCAAGAAATTCGTATTTCACCCGGGGTTTTTAATTTAGGCCCATGGAGCGCCAATTTGATTACGGTAAAAGGCATTCCCTTGTCTTTGGATGACATCAAAAACCGCATTATTCGACCTATTTGGAATGATCAACGCACACTCTACGCACTCAATAATGCATCGATAGGTGCCCCCAATATAGGGAAGCATGCCTATACCGGACTTCATTTAGAAGAATTACTTAATGAAGCGGCCACCAATTATATTAACTCTTTAAGAGGTGTCCATGTCATTGAGGGGAAGCTCATTATTTCTAAAATTTATGATTGGTATGAAGAGGATTTTGGTGGAACAAAGCATGATGTGATTCAGCATATTACATTATTTGCCAAAGAACCGTTATTAAGTCAGTTGAAACATATTAATACGGTAGACAGTTATACTTACAATTGGCATCTTAACCTTCCACCCGGCTGATTGGTGGTCTATTTTGCCTCATGGCAATCTTTTTATAGCAGTACAAGTCCTACCCTGAAGCTTATCCGATCCCATTTGAAGAAGATCAACCAACCCATTCTTTTTTCACCGCCTAAATAATCTATTAAATCATCAGCTTACTTTCTTATACTAGAGCGAGTTGACCATTGGTCGCTGGGGATCAATGGTCAATACGCCCTATTTTTTATCCGCAAATTTAGTTACACTAAAGGATACTTGTTAATGGTCTTCAGGATGAAGTCTGCTCTTTGTAAGGGATGTGCATTTTGCCTATAACTGTCTTATTATCGCCAAAAAAAGAGAAGGGCTACTCTCTTTTTTTCCTACTCAGCCCCATGACCTTATGAAAAAAAACTGGCTTTCTCTTTTTGAGTCCTGGGTAAATCAACAAACTACTTTGTGTTGGTTGTTGTTTCTTTTTAGCTCGTTTATTTTGCATTTTCTATACATGCATCATGCAAATTTACTGGTTGAAGAAGCTTACTATTGGAATTATGCACAACATCTGGATTGGGGATATATCGATCACCCCCCCATGGTTGCGCTACTAATCAAGTGTTTTACTTTTTTATTGGGCACTAATGAATTTGCAGTAAGGGCAGCAAGCCTGGCATGCTGGTTAGTTAGTGCTTTTTTCACTTATAAATGGTCTGAACTAATCCATCCCCAATCAGGTCGCTACGCACTATTATTGCTGGCTGTACTGCCTTTTTTCTTTGTACACTCTATTGTTATGACGCCTGATGTGCCTTTGATAAGCGCCTGGTCTGCTTGCCTTTATTTTATTTATCGCGCACTGATACTGAATCAAAAGCACCAATGGTATTGGGCGGGCCTTTGGCTAGGCTTGGGATTACAATCAAAATATACGATTACGCTTATTCCGCTAACCACTTTGTGTTTCATTATTTATTATGCGCCACTGCGTTTTTGGTTAACACGTAAAGAACCTTATTTGGCTTTCTGCATCAGTTTTCTCTTGTTTTCACCGGTTCTTTACTGGAATGCCCAGCACGAATGGATTTCCTTTATCTTTCAAAGCACTCGCCGCTTTCATGATACCAAAAGTACGTCCTTGCACCAGCTTATCCTCGTCGTCCTGCTGTTTATTTCTCCTTTAGGTTTTTGGAGCTTATGGGAGTTAGGTAATAAAATACGCACCTTGCCTGCTATGACAATGAACGCTCTATCATTCATTCATTTTTTTACTTGGCTACCACTAGGTTTTTTCCTAATGTACAGTCTCAACCATCAAGTCAATTTTAATTGGTCAGGCCCATTATTTCTCGCATTGATTCCATGGCTCGCAATAACCATACAAGAACACCCTATTAAAAAATCACTTTGGTTTATTTTGCTTACCATACTTTTAATGGTATACAGTAGTATTTTTCTATGTATCACTTACAATAAACTGCCCTTAATTCAACAAAAAATTCTGCTTAAAGTCATTGATTGGGACAACTTAATTGAACAGTTTCATCATGTTGCAGTGCAAGCAGAAAAAGAATACCAGCAGCCTGTTGTTTTTGTACCTTTAGACAATTATCCCCTAAACAGTGAGCTGGCTTTTTACCAGGAAAAAATGTTAGGGCAAAAGCGCATCAACAATAAATATCCTTGTATGGGCGCCCATCTGTTTCAAAGAGAAAGCCTTATGTATCGTTATTGGTATCCTCAACAAAAAACCAAGGCCCTGTTAATTTTACTGGCCAAAGAACCTTGGCGTTTTGCAGACCCCAATGTCGTCAATCATGTTCTCGTTAAATCGTCTTTAAAAATGCTTTGGTCTCAAGGGCAGGGACAAAAAATTCAAAACATCCCTTATTACTACCAACTAGTCGAACTCAAGCCTCATCAGTCAAGCGCTTAACTCAGTCTTTTCATGGTGTCCATTAGACTCATCGTTTAATTCATCTATCCCCTGTGCAAATTGGTCCAAAATGCTTTTAGATTCTGTTGGCGGTAATGAGAAAAATGTATTCCAGTAACCCTGTTTAGTAGCCACTAAAGCCAAGGGAACAATCAAGGTGAATGACACCACAATCCCTAGACATGCACGTAATACAGGATGTAATGAAAACCATAGGCCACGATGTTTTGTAAACGCATCATCGGCATGATGAATGGCGTCTTTTAATGCCCTATAAAAAACAGTCAAATTCTCTCTTGTCATAGAGGGCTGTGTAAAAAACTGATTTTTAGCTGCTGTAATTGCTTCACTTAAGGTCTTAGCCGCCAGGCAAACGCTAGCATGATGGCTATACTTCTCATGCAATTGGGCTATTTTTAAATTCAATTGATAGCAACATCCATTGAATTTTATCTCTTGTTGAAATCTGTCATTGTTTTGAATGGTCTTTTGGTATTGTTTTGCGGACAGTTCTGAGGAATGTCGGGTCAGATGTTTGACCCCATTAACTATCTTCCCCTTCCCAAAAGAAGAGTCTAAATTCTGATGCGATGGCAATTTCTTTCCATTTTTTCGTATGTCTTCATCACCGATATGACCATGTACAAAACGGACATTAAAAAAACCTTTAGGCTTCACTACTAATTCATCACCTACTTTTCTATTCCAGATCAGACGATTCCACGGGGTTTTCAGCTCAATCTTTTTATTGGTCAAGCATCCTGTTTGCCTTTCCTGTCCGATGAATTCAACCAATTGTCCATTATGCCATAAAGCCTTCACCGCTTTATTTAATTGTTCAATACACTCTATCAACTGAATTGCTGACAACGTACCGTACGTTATGGGACGCATGACACCTCGTTGGTTTATATCCTTTACTATTTGCTCAACAGTCTCCAATCCTACCGGCGCATGCGTAAATAAAGTCAAAGCGCCATCCAAATCCACAGCATAATCAATGGCTTTTACATAAGGCTGATATGCCTCGCGAATCATTGTTCGCACCTCTTCTTCATTGATTAGGTCGCGTACAATCAATTTTCTCATATTCGTCAAGGACAGGGCTTGTCCTGATAATAAAGTTGCTTTTCCTGTGAACTGCTTATTGGAAAAATCATTAATAAATTCAACGCCATGATTGGATAAAACAATGCTAAAATCCACATTTTCTTTATGAAGTTTATTGAAAACTAATAAAGTGAAGTAATCATTACTCCCTCTATCGGCAAGCTCATCACCAATAATGACCAGTGCTTTATTATTTCTAACGATTGCACTGTCAATTAATTTGGCAAAGTGGTCACAGTCTTCTTGAGTGACATCATTAATCGGTTTTTTATATATTCGGAACAGCTGACGGTATTTTTCCGGCTCAATTTCAAATAAGCCTTCTTCTATAAGAACATAGATAAGCTTCATTGCATTGCCATGCAAGTCCCCTATGCTCACATGCGAAGCACTATGCTTGATAGGTTGCGGGCATCTCACCAAATTGGCATCCGCTCGTTCAACCAAAGCCACCTTGCTCAGAATCTGTTGCGCTTCATCAGACATAGTCCCTCGCTATACGTTACTAACAGGAATTGAGTTCAAGACACCTCTTGCGCAGGTTCTTTTTTATTGCGCCAAATAATACGCGAATAAACCAAATAATTAAGTACCGAACCTAAAACAATACCTGAAGCTAAAATAAGATTTTCTTTTAAAAAACCGGTCCCCCAATAATAAACGCCTACTTGAGTCCAACGACTTTGAAAGGCAATCATAAAAAGAGAATAGGTTATAAAATAGGCCATTATTTTAAAATGATTTTTTTTGTTTCGCTGACGAAAAGTCACTTTATGATGTAAAACAAAATTATTAATAATCGCAATAAACACCGCTATTTGAGCCGCTAAAAAAGGGGCGAATTTAAAACGCAATACGTTGTATGCAACACATTGCACCAATAAACCAATCAATCCCACCGCACACATATTCAGATAGGGCTTTAGCTCTTGATAGCGTAAAAGTCCTAAGACTTTCAAGGAATCCATGACGCTATTCGCCGGCAATTTGCTCTGACCTTGTTCTCTATCAACAAACTCAATCGGGTATTCCAATATCTTAGCCTTGGCTTTATGTAAGCGCCAGAGCAACTCCAGCTTGTATGCATAGTTTTGCGAAAGAAAGCAAGAAGGTAAGGCTTTTTTTAAGAGATTGGCATGAGTGACTCGAAAGCCGCTGGTAAAATCTTTATACCGCGGCGTTAATAAAGTCCTGGCGACTACATTACCCAAAACAGACAGTACTTTTCTATGCCATCCCCAGTTGCCAGGAATACTACCGCCTCGCACATAACGACTTCCCATTACCACATCATAAGGCCCCAGATTCTTAATCATCTCCGGTAAATAATGCGGTTGATGAGACAAGTCTGCATCAAACTCTATAAGAACATCGGCACTCAATTCATGCAAAGCAAAGTTCATGGCTTGATGATAAGCTGATCCCAAGCCCGTTTTTTGTGGTTCGGTCAGTAAATGCAGCAAAGGATAAACAGTTTGCAATGCCTGTACTATTTGTTGGGTCTGGTCAGTAGAACAGCTATCAAAAATTAAAACATGCACATCCATAGCACTATCAGACATGGCATGAAACACTTCATGAATAGTTTTCTCTATAACCAAGGCTTCATTATAAGTAGGAATGATCACTACCACTGTTTTTAAATTCATCTTGTTAATAGACTCCAATGAAATTTCAGTCCATAAAAACCTGCGATCCGTGATTTCATTTCTGGTGTTTTCGTTTTACTTTCACCATCCGGACACTTCTTATCATATTATCACTCACTCTTAAAATCTCTATTTGATATTGTTCCAGGCGAAGACAAGAATCTGCTGGTGGGATATACCCCAAATGCTCAATAATTAGTCCACTGAGCGTTTTCGGTCCAATCAAAGGCAAAGACCAATGCATCAGGCGGTTTAAATGGCGTAAAGTAAGGCCTGCATCAACGATAACCGACCCATCATGTTGTGGGGTAATATCCTGGCTTAAATCAGCAATGTCTGTAGTAAACTCCCCAACTATTTCTTCCAAAATGTCTTCCATAGTCACCAAGCCAAGAATATTGCCATATTCATCGACAACAAAGCCACTGCGACACTTCATTCTCCGAAAATTAACAATTTGCGTATTTAAAGGCGTGGCTTCTGGAATAAAATAAGGTGCATCCGCAGCGGCAATCAAGGTTTCCAGGTTTAAATCATCCTCCAAGGCCAGATTCAGCACATCACGAACATGAATCATTCCTTCCAAGTGATCAATACCCCCTCTATACAGAGGCAAGCGAGTATGTTGTGCTGTTTCCAGTTGATCTAAAATTTGCAACCAGGGCTCATCCAAATCAATCCCGACTATATCGGCTTTGGGAACCATTATATCTTCCACTGTGGCTTGTTCCAAATCCAGTAAACTAATCAGCATGCTTTTGTGTTCGACTGGCATCAACCCGCCCGCTTCATGCACTACTGAACGCAATTCTTCTCCGGTGAGCGTGTCTTTTTGAATGCGGTCAATAGAAATACCAAAAAGTCGCAAAATGCTATTGGAAATAAAACTGATGAGTTGTACTAGAGGCGCAAAAACAATCTGCATGATTTTGAGCGGAAAAGAACATAAAAACGCGGTCTGTTGCGGGTAGATAGCCGCCAAGGTCTTCGGGGTCATTTCTGCAAAAACCAAAATGACGACCGTCAGCAGCACCGTGATTACTGCCACCCCCCATTCACCGTAGAAAAACTGCCCGATCAAAGTGGCAATAGTTGAGGCGACAATATTGGCTAAAGTATTGCCTATCAAGACCACACTAAGTAATCGGTCAGGTCTGGCCAGCATTTGACTTACCCGCAGGGCTTGTTTGTGCTTTTTTTTCACCAGGTATTTCAACTTGTAACGGTTGATAGACATCATGCCTATCTCGGAAGCGGAAAAAAATGCGGATAAAAAAATTAAACAAAGGAGGATAAGTAATAAACTGGTTGTATGCAATTGCACAAAGCATCCTTATTTAATGGGTGCAAGTCAAAGTCAAAGTATACGGTAATAATGAATAGAGTTGAACAGGCAGCCAAGGTCTTTCTACTTTAATTATACAAGTGCATTCTGCGCATAAGGCGCAGAATGAAAGTCCTTTACGTTGACTATCTACTACATTTTGCATGCGTTAGAAGACAAGTTATGCTGTTTCTTCTTGATTATTTTGATCATTAAAACGAGCAACACAATCTAAAATTTCCTGGCGTGCCTCTTCTGGGCCAGCCCAGCCTTCAATGGTCACCCACTTCCCTTCTTCCAAATCTTTATAATGACTAAAAAAATGCTCTAAAGAAGACAATAAATAAGCAGGGAGATCCTGATGTGTCTCTACTGCTTGATACATTTTACTTAGCTTGGTCGTAGGAACTGCTAAAAGTTTTGCATCAACACCCGATTCATCAGTCATTTTTAACATACCGACCACACGGCAAGGAATGACGGCACCACTAATCAATGGAGCGGGCGTCACCACCAATACATCCACCGGGTCACCATCTTCCGACAAGGTATGAGGGATATAACCATAGTTGGCAGGATAAAACATCGCCGTTGCCATAAATCGGTCAACAAATAAAACACCTGAATCCTTGTCTACTTCATATTTAACAGGCGCACCATGCATAGGGATTTCAATAATGACATTGATCTCATTAGGAACATCTCGACCACTTTTAATTTGCTTTAAACTCATTGAAGTACCTTTCGATTCATAAAAAAAACGCTATTATGCGAAAAAACGGTATAAAAGGCAAAGAGAAGCGCAAAAGACATCGAATCGAACAAAAGCTCGGGACAAAAATAGCATTTTCTACTCTGTTGAGTATATAATATCTTATAAAAAGATAAATCAGGATTGAAGCCAATGGAATGCTTGTTTTGTCGTATTAGTGCAGGCCAAATACCTGCAACAATAGTCTATGAGGATGAGGATTTACTTGCCTTTCGTGATATCAAGCCGCAAGCACCTACTCATCTGTTAGTAATACCCAAACGTCATATTGCAACGATCAATGATCTGCAACATGAAGAAACCTTGTTGGTCGGTAATATGATTGTATGCGCTAAAAATTTAGCAGCGCAGGAAAAATTAAGTCATGACGGCTATCGATTGGTGTTTAATGTCAACTCTGGTGGCGGGCAGGAAGTTTACCACATCCATTTACACGTACTGGGCGGACGTCAAATGACTTGGCCTCCAGGTTAGGATTCTTTACTATGGAACAATTATTTGAAAAACTGATTACAGAATTAGGCGAAGATGTAACGCGAGAAGGCCTGAAAGATACCCCTTCCCGAGCAGCGCAAGCCATGCGCTACCTGACCAAAGGCTATGAAGAGCGTCTTGATGACATTATTAATGATGCGCTGTTTGATTCCGACATGAGTGAAATGGTCGTGGTCAAAGACATTGAAATGTATTCTATGTGCGAGCACCACCTGCTGCCTTTTATTGGCAAATGTCATGTTGGGTATTTACCTAATAAAAAAGTCTTAGGTCTTTCTAAAATTGCACGTATTGTTGATTTTTTTGCAAGACGCTTGCAAATTCAAGAGAGAATGACCAGTGAAATAGCACATTGCATACAAGACATTACTAATGCACGAGGCGTAGCGGTAGTCATTGAAGCCAAACATTTATGCATGATGATGCGTGGTGTCGAAAAACAAAATTCTATTATGACGACCTCCGTCATGTTAGGAGATATCAAATCCAATTCCAGTAGTCGCATGGAATTTTTAAGTTTGACACGTTAAACGACTTAAGGATTAATGTGCGGTGATTTACCTGCCTTGCGGTTAACGGCAGGTAAATTTGCTTTGGGTATATACAAATAGAACCCTTTATAGGTATCATGAAGTCATGCAAAGTGTATCCATATTTAGGGATAAAACATGTTACACTGCAACCCATTACAACTCTTCCATGTTAAGAAGAACCATTCCGTTGAAGATGTAGACAGGAAATTTCGTCTATTAAAAGCACTTTCTATTGAATTGCTGGTATTCAATGGCCTGTTACTTACAATAAGCCTTGCTTCTCATCTGTGGCTCATCTCCTGTATTTTATCCCTTCATTCTGCCGCCCTTTTTTATCATTTAAAGTCAATTCAAAAAAAGAAACATCTCTTTGGAGTCTGCCATGGTCTTAATAGCCTCTATTTTGCCTTCGGCATGCTGATTAATTGCTGTTTTATTGGCACACCCAATGTGACTTTAGATTGGTTTTATATTGTCCCGGTCATTGCGACTGTCACGACGGGATTTGAAGGGCTTATGCTTTATGGTATTTTATCAGGCACTGGTTTGATTTTGTTTTTAACCAAACTCTTCGTACCCATTGCTTCGATATCAGCCCATATGGCACCCGTATTAAGCTGCGTACATCCTATCTTTATTTTTCTTTTGATTTGTACTTTGCTGTATAATTTGTTATCAGAAAACAAACGCCATGAAATGCAACTGAAAGAACAGAATTTTCGCCTGTCAGCCGATAAAAGAAGACTACACTATCTTTCCCATCACGACCTGCTAACCAATTTACCCAATAAAGCATACTTTTTAGAACAGCTGCATACATTACTTAAAGAGGACCACCAACCTCCCTATGCGGTTACACTGTATTTTATGGATTTGAATGACTTTAAAAAGATTAATGATCAATACGGTCATGAAATCGGTGATTTGCTGTTACTGCAAGTAAGCAAACGTTTGCAGTCTTGTTTTCGAGAAAATGACTTCATTGCCCGCTTTGGTGGTGACGAATTCACCGCACTGATTAAACATCAAGCGCAAGATACTATCCCCTCTTTGTTAACCAAACGCATTACTAAAGAATTTCAAAAATCATTCTTGATTAAAGAAATTAACTTGTCTTGCTCCATTAGCATTGGCATGGCAACTTACCCTAAAGAAGCACAAACAGCAGAACAACTGCTGGTTTTTGCCGATCAATCCATGTACAAAAACAAGAAAAAATTCAAAAAACTGCGATGTTCTGCTGCTACGTCGTAAACAAAGTCCAAAGCAACTATTCACAACACGCACCGAAAAGCCAACATTCTAATTATAAACTGACCGTAAAATTAAATAAAATCACATTATTTGATTCTTTTTTTTCTGCATTGATGTATTGATTGAGATAACCTACATCCAAAAGAACAGCGGGATTGAGTTGGGCTGCCATACCAATAAAAGCACGATTTTGTTCAAACCAGGATGGCGTATGCCAAACAGGATAATTCAAATTGACAAATACTTCATTGAAGCAAGACAAAGAAAAAGCTGAGCTAACCTGCAAGGGAACACGAAGCCATAACCTCTCGCGAAAACGGACACTGACTTGAGCAAAATCTTCACGCTCTCTTTCTTCCAAGCGAGTTCTACTATGTAAATTAGCCTGAGGGGTGTTCCATACGGCCCAATTCACTTGCTGCCATAACCTTTTTTCGTAGTGCAATTTACCCAAAGCATCTTTCGAGACGACCCATCCTGGACCGGCAAAAAAAACCACTTGATCTGTTAATCGATAGCCCGCACCCGCAAGCAATAGCCCTTGGTTAAAAACATAGGGATCATCGATTAAACGCAATTGAGGTTCGAGATAATACTTCCATGCACTGTCTTTTGAAAATGCGCCTACAATCGCCACCGGAGCCCAATATTTATTATAAGAAATAACCGCATAAGCCAGCTGATTACAAAGAATAGTGAGTATTATTATCATCAATACCCATATCCTATGGGCATCCCACCGCTTGATTTTTTGTCTCTTGCTTGGCATAAATAACACTTATGATTCAGTGTGGATTGGTAGTTTCAATAGCGAGCCATGCTGTCGTGCTCTAATCGGTTCCAACAGCTCTTCTGCTTGCCAAGACGATTGCAGCAAAGAATGTAAATCAGACACAGCACTCTCCCTATAAATTGTACTGGCATCCTCTTGGAAAGAAAAATTCATACAGCGTAGGTATTTTTCGTATCATTTGCTTTAACCCATCTGCTTTTTCCCTGTCTATTCACCGTAGGTTGAATAGGCAGGGAAAAAGTCAACGGTGCGCACCAAGTCTATCAGGACAGACCGGATTCCACGGCAAAAATTTTTTCTAACCGGTTTAAGACCTCTGCTACAGTAACCAAATGCATGGTTCGCTCACCATGAACATGAGTACCCCAAACATGTTCAGCATAAGAGCAATTTAAAAATTGGCCTAGTGCATCTGGATAGCGATTCACTACCAAATCCAAATAGGTATAAGGGCCAGAAACCTGAGGGTTAGTCACTGCATGCAAAGCAACCGTTGGCGTATTGACAGCAGCAGCCATATGTGAAGGCCCCGTATCAGGACATAACAAGGCCTGTGCACGGCTTAGCACGGCCAATAGCTGTTTGGGTTTGGTTCGCCCAACCAGATTGATTGCAGGCACTTTTTCCATAATTTGTGCGGCCAATTGCTGATCATAAGGACCAGGCCCACCCGTTAAAACCACATGCACCTGCCAACGACGCTGTGCTTCCAGCAATACCTCTATATAGCGCTCAACGAGCCAACTGCGTTCTGATTTACTGGCCGCAGGATTCACTATCAGAATGAGCCCTTCCTTTGGCAACCTCTCTTTTGCCCAGAGAAAGTCTTCCTCGCCAATAGGCAAATCCCAGCGAATGATTTTTTTATCAATGCCTAAGGGCTCTGCAAACTTGAGAAAACCCTCTAGCGTATGCTCTTTTCCTGACGCTATTTGCTCTTTAATAAACCAACGATGACCATCATTGGCTCTGTGGTTGTCATAGCCAATTTTTCTTTTTGCTTTAATCAAGGGATAGAGCAAGTTGGTTCTAAAACTGGCTTGTGGCGCTAATAACACATCAAAAGAGCGGCCACTCATTTGTTGTTTAAAGCGCCAAAAATCGCCCACTGTTTTTGGTTTATCAATCACAATAAACTCAACATTATCCATGCCCTCAACCAAATCATAGGCAGGTCGTGAGATAATCCAGGTCAACTGAGCTTCAGGCAAATAGGTTTGCAAGGTTCTAATCAAAGGAACCAGCATTAACACATCACCTAGAGCAGAAAGCCTGACAATACAAATAGATTTAATCATGTTGCAAAACAAAACGTGCGCTACAGTAAGGACAAACTTCAACTCCCGTTTTTTCTATCGGTAAATACACTTTCGGATGCGCACACCATAAAGCCATGGCATCAGTAGGACAGCTTAATGGCAATTCATCAGGATGCACTATATAATTCTTTTGCGCACAGGGCGCTTCTTTTTGTTCATTTGACATAAATTCCTCTGACGACTTTTTGTAATTAAAGAAGATTATTATCTATTATTTCCTTAATTTTCGCTATCATTTCACGCTCAAAACCATGCTCTTCACTATTATAATAGCTTGCAGAAGGCCATTGTCTAAGCCAGGTTAATTGACGCTTTGCCAATTGACGGGTTGCCACAATCCCTTTTTCTCTCAATGTGGCGCGATCATAAACACCGGCCAAATATTCCAAGACTTGCCGATACCCGACACATCGCATCGACGGCAATTCTGGATTTAAAGCCCACTGCTGTTGTAAGTGAAGCACTTCCTCTATAAAACCTTGTTGCAACATGAGATCAAAACGTTTTTCAATGCGTTGATGCAAGCCTTGTCTTGGTTCAGGCATGAGTGCCAAATTGACAAAAGAGTAAGCGGCATTGGCCTTTTGCTCTTTTAAGAAAATAGACAAAGGAATACCGGTTAATGCGTAGACTTCTAATGCCCGCTGAATCCTTTGTGTATCATGAACATGGATGCGAGCAGCCGCCTCTGGATCAACGATTGCCAATCGAGCATGTAAAACATGCCAACCCTTCAACGCAGCCTCTGCTTCCATTTGAGCACGCAATAGCGCATCAGCTTCAGGTAAAGTCGCTAAGCCTTGTTGTAAGGCATTAAAGTACATCATGGTTCCGCCAACCAACAACGGTATTTTTCCTGTCGCGATAATCCTCTCGCACTGTTGCTGGGCATCAGTACAAAATTGCGCTGCTGAATACGACTCCAAAGGGCTGATGAGATCAATGAGATGATGAGGGGCTTTTGTTAATTCTTCTGCAGACGGTTTTGCTGTCCCTATATCCATTCCGCGATAAATCATCGCCGAATCCACACTGACAATCTCAAAAGGAAACCGTTGTACCCAATCACAGGCCAAAGCTGTTTTACCTGATGCTGTAGGTCCCATCAAACAAAATACCAAATTAGACATTCCATACCTTCCGACACCAGGCTTCTGTCAGTGGCTTCACTATTCCAGCCTGAATTTTACTTTCTTTTTCTTGCACTAAAAAAGCATTGAGTTCAACCAATAACTCTTTGTCCAAGAGCGACATCACCATTTGTTGTGAAGCAAACAGCTTTTCTTTGATAGTACCAGCATCCAAAACATCACACTCAGCCAGCTGATTAATAAACCATGCCAAATTCAAATAAGGTAACATCACCGGAATGCTGCTTATCAGCAATTCATCCTGTGCCAGCTTGATCTCCAAGCCCAAAGAGTGCAGCAGTGACTGAACTAAAGAAAATTGAGTCACTATTCTCTTGGGCGCTGGATAATGGACGGCAACCAATAAAGGCCGCTTAGCCCAAAAATCATCTTGATTGTTCTGCTGTTCTTGTAACCACAATTGATATAAAGCATGGACATCAATCAAATAGGCTGTCTCGTCCAGCCAGGCGAGCGCATACATTTCATTCACCAACACCCAAGAAGAACCGTCCTTTGTCGACGGTTCTTGTTTGAGTCCGATGCAATCAAGGCGACGAAAAGAAGGCGCTTTTGCTTTGGGGACAGCAGCCCATTCCGGCGATGATTCATGCACCGCAGCATAATGAGTTGTTTCTTTGATTACATGAGGTGCTGTTTGTAATGCCTGCGTGAGCTGAGAAACAAAAAAATCATGTACAAGCCGTGGTTGCTGAAATCGTACTTCATGCTTGGTCGGATGCACATTCACATCGACTTCCTCGGTATTCAACGTGAAATACAATAAACAAGAAGGAAATCGTCCTGCATGCAAGCGATCGTCATAGGATTGTTTGATGGCATGGTACAAGAGCTTGTCTTTTACCATACGTTGATTAATATAAACCCATTGTCTATCATTTTGACTGCGTTGGTAGGTCTGATTACTTATCCAGCCCCAAAGCCGCATGGATGCATGTTCTGCATCCAGGTAAATAGTATTTTGCATAAACTGACTGCCAAAAATCTTAGCCATTCGCTGACTGGTCAGACTGTCGTTAGTTGCTGCTGGCAACGTCAATACTACTTTTTTATTGTGTACTAAAGTTAAGGCAATCTGTGGTGCACTAAAAGCAAAACGTCTTACTACCGCATCGATAGCCTGAAATTCCAAGCGTTCACTTTTCAAAAAGCGCTTACGCACTGGTGCATTATAAAACAAATCACTCACTTCAATAGTCGTTCCCACCGCACGCGCACAAGCCATGATACTTTGCTGTTTGCCTTCATGAGTCAGACACATCGCATGCGCTTGACTGACAGGCTTTGAAGTCAACTTGATTTTTGCAACCGAAGCAATACTCGCCAAAGCCTCACCTCTAAAACCCATACTCTGAATGGCATACAAATCATTTAAAGTAGCTATTTTACTGGTTGCATGGGCCGCAAGAGCCAAAGGCAGATCTTCGGCTAAAATACCTGTACCATTGTCGCTGATTTTTATTTCATTCAAGCCGCCATACCCTACCTCAATGTCAATCCGGGTAGCCCCTGCATCCATCGCATTTTCTAGTAACTCTTTTACTACTGAAGCAGGACGCTCAATAACCTCTCCGGCAGCAATTTGATTGGCAACAATGGATGACAAAGGCACTATACGCTGCGTCATACCACTATCTCAAGTCTTTGCCCAGGCCTAATCACCGATTGGGTGGTTAAATGATTTTTTCTTAATAAAGCCGCGGTGGATATTTTGTATCTGGCGGCTATTGCAGGCAATGTTTCGCCTTTTTGGACTCGATGGTAACGAGGCACAAGCTGCGCTTCTATACGTGAACCAGAGGGTGGATTATCCCAAAAGTACCCTTTAATCCCGGCAAAAATAGCCTGACATAAACGATTTTGATACGCTGGATTATTCAAGTTTCGTTCTTCAACGGGATTAGAAATAAATCCTGTTTCCACTAAAATAGACGGAATATCTGGCGATTTTAATACCATAAATCGCGCTTGTTCTACATGCTGGTTGTGCAGACGAGTAATGCGATTTAATTGATTTAAAACACGCCCCCCCATCTCTAGGCTGGCATTAATTGTTGCTGTTTGAGACAAATCTATCAGTACCGAGCGCACGACCCCATTGCGATCATCTAATCCTTCAAGATTAACCCCTCCCAATTCAGAATAGTTTTCTTTTTCAGCAATCCAGCGTGCGGCTTCACTGGTCGCTCCACTTTGCGATAAAGCAAAAACCGACACCCCATTAGAATGGGGGTTATTAAAAGCATCCGCATGAATAGAGACAAAAATATCACCATTATACTGGCGCGCAATATCGAGACGCTCTCTGAGGCCAACATAGTAATCACCAGAACGAGTCAATACCGCTCTCATCCCTGGCTGTTGATTAATTAACTGTTTTAATTTCAAAGTAATAGCCAAAACCACTTGCTTTTCCTGGCTCTTTTTAGGTCCTCTTGCCCCCGGATCTTTCCCGCCATGTCCTGCATCCAAAACAACAATCACATCACGTAAGGCAGTAGGCTTTGACCCCTTGGTTTTGCGCATGGGCAAAGAGTGTTGTGCCTTGTTAGCGGCGGTTACCTTATGCAACAATACAGGATTGCTTTGTTTTTTTGTTTTCACCTCAGCCCAATCAGGGGCTGGCCGCTTCGCAGGGGCTGGCAAACCATTTTGCGCTTGTAAATCGACTTTAATGCCTTTTAAAATGCCCTGTGATGACCAAGCACTGCTACTAACCTGTACTCGTTGAGCGACATCAAAAACAATGCGTAATGTGTGACCATTGATTGTGGCGCTTCGTGCTTGCTTTATCAACTGATTGTTTTTTGTTAGTCCGGATACTGTCGCCATTGGTTGCACAGAATTCAAATCCAACACGACGCGCTCAGGATAGGCTAAAGTAAACACCTTGTGTGTAAAGGGACCTTGGACGGCAAAATACAAAGACACTTTGTTTTTGGTTTGCTCTAATGAAACCGCAGTCAGCTGTGCAGCACCCAGCCACTGAGTCATCAAAAAAAGTACCAGCCATAGACTTGATTGTCTTTTCATGTGTCACCTTGCTCGATAGTAGGGTCTAATGCATCACTCCATGCCAGAATAGATTGTCCTTTTAAGCTGAAGGCGGTAACTATTAAGCGTCGCCCATCTTTTTCAAGCCTCAATTCACTATGTAAATCAGCCTTAGGCAATAGTGAGCCTGCATGTTCTGGCCATTCAATACAACAAAGCGCATGAGGAGAAAAAAATTCTCGAAAGCCCATATACTCTAATTCGTCCTCTTGATGAATACGGTATAAATCAAAGTGATGAATGGTAAGCTCATGGCAGACATAACTTTCAACTAAAGAAAAAGTCGGACTTTTAATCGCACCTTGCACCCCCAAAGCACGCAGCATCGCTCTAATTAGCGTTGTTTTTCCTGCGCCAATCTCACCACTAAAAGTCATTACCAAAGGCGCAGACAACTGTTGCGCCCATTGAGAAGCCCATCGATTACTGGCTTCTTCATCTTGCAAAAAAAAGCTTACTGATTGATCACTAGAATTCATGTGCTTAACCATTTAAAATGAGAGGAATCATCTTTAATAAATCACTCGCCAAGAGACTGTGCCTTCTTTGTTGCTGCACCAGAATATCCGCAGCCAAAGCATGAACCCAGACACCGAGCAAGGCAGCATCAGACAAAGACAATCCTTGTACACTAAGCCCTGCAATCACACCGCTTAGTACATCTCCCATGCCTGCACTCGCCATAGCGGGATTTCCTTTAGTACAAACCCATGCATCCTTGGCCAAAGTATGAATTATACTGCCTGCTCCTTTTAACACAACCACGCCACCATATTTTTGCTGAATTAATGCAGCTGAACGGTAACGATCACTTTGCACGTCTTTTACAGGACAAGACAGCAAAGCGGCTGCTTCACCAGGATGAGGAGTTAGAATCCAATTGTCATCTGTCTGAGGATAACATCCCAGCCATCTTAAGCCTGAGGCGTCTATTAGCATCGGCAGTTGTGATCCTATTGCAACGGCAAACAATTGTTGCGCCCAGTCGCTGTCGCCTAGACCTGGACCAATAATACAAAAAGTTGCTTTTTCCAGTAAAGCCGTCAATTCCTCGCTTTTTTCTATGCCCCAAACCATGGCCTCTGGTACTAGAGGTACCACAGCAGCCACATGCTCGGGTAAAGTAGCAATACTCACCGCCCCCGCACCGGTGTACAATGCCGCTTTTGCAGCCAAAGCAACTGCCCCAGGCATTCCTTTTCCGCCGCCGAGAATCAGAATATGACCATAACAGCCTTTATGAGAATTTTTTTTCCTTGGCAACAACGGCAAGGGGAGTGCTTCTTGATGTAATTGATGTGCCTCCGGTTTCATTTGCCCTAAAAACCACTGAAGTCCCAAGTCATGGCAATCAACTATTCCACAATAATCAGGGCCATCCATGGTAAAAAGACCCGTTTTAAGTCCTAACAAGGTCAAGGTTCTTGTTGCATGCACACACAAATTGGCTACCATGCCCGTATCAGCATCCAAACCAGAAGGTAAGTCAATGGCCAAAACCGGTAGATCACTGGCATTTATTTGCTCAATGGCAACGGCTATTAAGCCATAAATAACACCCTGACTACCGGTACCTAACAAGGCATCGACAATTAATTCAATGTCCGCATCAATAGGCTCATCGGCAGATTGAAATTCAACGCCACTGCTTTGAGCAGCCAATGCCGCTTGTCTGGCCGGCTCAGGAAGAGCCTGCTCTTCTTTGCATTGATAAACAGTGACATCAAGACCATGCTCTTGTGCTAAACGAGCAACCACATACCCATCGCCACCATTATTACCAGCGCCGCAAAAAACGGCAAGACGTCGCACTGATGGAAAGAACTCAAGCAGATAAGCAAATACTGCCGTTCCTGCTTGAATCATTAGCTGATAACTACTGATATGTTGTTTTTTTTGAGCCCACTGCTCACAAGCTTTCAAGGACGCACTGCGATACAAAGGATACTGTAATTGAGACATCAATAAACTCCGTGTGCTGTTTTCTCTTTATCTTGTCTTTATGCTACTAGAGAATGGTCTTTTTTTACAGCCATGAATTACGGCTTGGTCTGCCCATCAAGGCATACCAAGCATGAAGGCAAAGCTATTTTACAAGCTTTAAAGAAGGCTTATTTTTTGCAGTACTGGCAGCATCACTAGCTGGGGTAACGGGAGGTAATGGCTCTTCTTCATCGGGAAAAGCAATCCCTCTGCCATTTTCTTTTGCGTATATTTCCAACACTGCATTAGGTGAAAAAACAACCTGCTGTGCTTGACCTGAAAAACGAGCGGTAAACACAATGCGATCATTTTCTAATAGCAACCCCCGTGTTGCAGTAGGAGAGATATTCAGCACAATTCTGTCATGTTGAATGTGTTCTTTGGGCACCTGAGCATTGGGATAAGTCGCATTAACCAGCATATAAGGCGTTAATTGATTGTCAACTATCCAATCATAAAAGGCACGAATCAAGTAAGGTTTATTCGATGTCATCATCATATTCATGCCGCTCTTATTTGTCGCTCTGCATCAGTCAAACTGGCTTGAAAAGAGTCTCGTTTAAATACTTTTTGCATATACGCATGCAAGCCTTTATGGTTGGGGGCTAATTCGATACCCAATTGAGGAAGACGCCATAACAAAGGTGCTACCGCACAATCAAGCAAAGAGAACTCATCGCTTAAGAAATAAGGTTTATCCAAAAAGACCGGGTCAAGACTAGTCAAGCTTTCAAATAAATGGGCACGGGCTTGCTCTACATTGGTTTCATTCCGAATGTCATTCATCAATGAATACCAGTCTTGTTCAACACGATGCATCATTTTACGTGTTTCTGCTCGCGCTACAGGATAAACGGGCAATAAAGGAGGATGTGGAAAGCGTTCGTCTAAATACTCCATGATTATGCGAGCTTCATAAAGCACCAATTCACGATCAATCAAGGTAGGAACTGTTCCATAGGGGTTTAAGGCTAATAAATCAGCACTTGGCTCATTTTGTTTTGCTGGGAGAATTTCTACATTAACCCCTTTCTCAGCTAAAACGATCCGGACTTGATGACTATAAACATCATCAATATCAGAAAATAAAGACATTATGGTACGTTTTGCTACTATAGCCATTAGCCACTCCTAAAATTGAGTTAAACAGAGCATACAACCCACTTATTAATTTAACTGATAGTACAACTTGTGAATTGGCTACCCGCATTCCAGACGCAAAACGCTTATTCTATCACATTTTTACCTTTTTAGGTGAATTTAACCCATGCCAATGATAAATAATTAACCCGTTTGGGTTTTGACTTACTACTTAGCAGTCAGACTTCGCCTAATAATATCGCTTCGTGAAGCGCAAAATCTGGCGGAGATAAAAATGATCTGGGGCCTTATAAAAGGAGAACAAAGCCGGTAGGGCAACCTGCAGAGCAGGCATAAAAAAACCCCGAGCATGCGGGGTTTTGATAGAGCAGAAAAAAATTAACGCTTCGAGTATTGAGTCGCACGACGTGCTTTGTGCAAGCCGACTTTTTTACGTTCAACACGACGCGAGTCACGAGTTAACAAACCACGTGCACGCAATTTTCTTCTGAAAGAATCAGGATTAGGTTCTGCATCTTTGTCTATTCCTTGCTCATCATAAGCAACCAATGCTCTGGCAATACCTAAACGAACAGCGCCTGCCTGACCGGAAATACCGCCACCAGTAACAGTGACATAGATATCAAATTTATTTACCAAGTCTACAGTTTCTAAAGGCTGCATGACGACCATACAAGATGTTTCTCGACAAAAATACTCTTTTAAAGTACGATTGTTGATTTTAATGTCGCCTTTACCAGGACGCAAAAACACGCGAGCTGTTGAACTTTTTCTACGGCCGGTGCCATAGTGTTGCTTCATTTCAGCCATAACTTATTCCTCAATCTCAAGTTTCTTGGGTTGTTGTGCAGCATGTGGATGCTCATTACCAGCATACACTTTTAACTTGCGATACATTTCTCTACCCAATGGATTTTTTGGTAACATCCCTTTAACAGCAATTTCGATAATTCTGATAGGATTTTTTGCCTGCAATTTTTCAAAATTTACTGATTTGATACCACCAGGAAAACCGGTGTGGTGATGATACATTTTGTTTTTAAATTTACGACCGGTTACTTTTACTTTTTCTGCGTTAGTAACAACGATGTAATCGCCAGTATCGACATGGGGGGTATACTCAGCTTTGTGTTTGCCACGTAAACGATGTGCAATCTCAGTAGCTAAGCGACCTAAAACTTTATCGCTGGCATCAACGATTAACCACTCGCGCTTGACTTCATGGCCTTTGGCACTAATTGTCTTCATTAATTAAACTCCGAACCGCCTAAATTGGTACTCTTTCTATCATGGACGGGCGATTTTAACCAAAACAGAAAGATCCTACAAGTAAAAAGGGAAAATTTTTACAAACTATCGCCAAATTTTATAAAAAGTTACAACTCTATCACAAAATAATGCTGCACGGATGTCAATCACATGCTTTTTTTGATTGACATCCATTATAATCATGTATTAGAAATTAACAAATCCTCTACCAGCTTTTTCTCTAATACATAATGATTGATTATCCTGTCTATATCCTCAATCGAAGTGTAAGAATACCACACTCCCTCAGGATAAATCACCAGACAAGGACCAGAATGACATCGCCCCAAACAACCTGACTTACTGACTCTTATCTTTCCGGGGCCATGCAGGCCAAGCTCCGTGAGCTTTTTTTTCATATAAAGAAAAAAAGATTCGCCCCCTAAATGAGCACAACAAACCTTTCCCTCTTCTTTTTGATTGGTACATAAAATAACATGTTGTTTATAATAGTTCAAAAATTAAATTCCTATTTCTTCAATTTTATTTTTCAACTTCAATCCAGGTCTAAACGTCACCACACGACGCGCCAAAACAGGAATGTCTTCTCCTGTTTTAGGATTACGCCCGGGCCGTTGAGGTTTGTCTCTTAACGTGAAATTGCCAAAACCTGATAATTTCACATGCTGTCCATGCTCCAAAGCTTGACGCACTTCTTCGAAGAACAACTCAACCATCTCCTTGGCTGCCGGTTTAGCCAACTTCAATTGTTCACATAAAGTTTCAGCGATTAAAGCCTTGCTCAATGCGTTCATAATTTATTCCCTCAAAAGGATTGAAAAATGATGCTCTAGTGATTTGATTATAGCACTAATTAACAAATTGATTTCATTATCAACTAAAGTCCGCGATGTATCTTGCAAGGTAATCGCTATCGCTACACTTTTCTTTCCTTCAGGAATTCCTTTGCCCATGTAGACATCAAAGACATCGATGTCTTTCAACCAGTTAGTGTCTGACGCATTCCGTACTGTGTCTATTATTTGGCTGGCTGTAATTTCCTTATTGATTAAAAATGACAAATCTCTACGAATTTGCGGATATCTGGAAATGGTTTTATAACGTACTGATTCGCCTTGAGCCAAACCAGCCAAGGCCAATTCAAATAACAAGACATCCTGCTGTACTCCCAAAACATCGGCAATACGCGGGTGCAATACGCCTATCCAACCTACAGGTTGTCCTTGTACCATGATCTGCGCTGCCTGACCAGGATGAAGCGCATCATGTGCGCCAGCAACAAAGGAAACGTCTTGCAAATGTAAAAAAGCAAATAAGGCTTGCAGATCACCTTTCAAGTCATAAAAATCATATGCCCTTGTGGTTTCACTCCAATTGCAAGCACCTAAGGAACCGGTTAACAGTCCTGCAATACTGGGTTGCTCTTTAACTTCATCATCTTCAATTTTAAACGTGACACCTGTCTCAAAAAATCGCAAGGTAGGCTGCTGGCGATGCATATTGTGTATCATCGCAGCAATTAAACCCGGCCAAATACTGGCGCGCATTTGTGCCAGCTCAGCAGAAATAGGATTAACCAGCTGCATGAATTTTTGTTGTGGAAATAAGGTTTCTTGCAATTGAGGGTCCACAAAACTGTAGCTGATGGTTTCATGATAGCCTTTACTCTGAAACCAATGACTTAATTTTGTTGTTAAAGCCGCAACAGGCGAAGACTTTCCGGCGTGGACAGTACAATTCATCGGCTGTGCTTGCAATGTATCATAACCTTGCAAACGAATAATCTCTTCAACCAAGTCGACATCCAGCTGCAAATCAAACCGATGCGAAGGCATGGTTACCTGGAATTGTCCTTTTGCTACGGAATGCACACTCAAACCTATTCCTTTGAGTAACCTCTCTTGTTGCTCTACAGGAATAGTAACCCCGGTCAACTTTTCAACTTTAGCGGTATCAAATAACAAGGTCACTGGTTGGGGTAAACACTCTTGTGCCACTACTTCACTAATAGGGCCTGGTATACCGCCTGCTATAGAAAGGATTAAAGCCGTTGCACGCTCTAATGCAAGACACTGCAACATGGGATCAACGCCACGCTCAAATCGTTGTGATGAATCACTGAATAGATTGTATTTTCTAGCCACACCAGCAATCGTTACCGGATGGAAAAAGGCACTTTCTAAAAAAATGTCCTGCGTTTCGGCTTCAACCGCACTCTCTGCGCCTCCCATCACGCCAGCCAATGCCAATGGTTTGCTTTCATCCGCAACAACCAAGACTCGCTCGGCCAAGGTTATTTCTTGACCATTAAGTAATTTCAATTGCTCTGTTGCCGTCGCATAGCGCACTTCGATACCGCCTTGGACGTGAGCCAAATCAAAAGCATGCATAGGCTGACCCAGCTCTATCATCACATAATTCATAATGTCGACGACAGGATGCTGCAATCGGATGCCGCTACGACGCAATCGCTCGGCCAACCAGACAGGAGTCTTTGCTGTCGTATTGATTTGCTTGATGATGCGTCCACAATAACGAGAACAGGCCTCTTTCGCTTTTATTTCTACTTTTAAAGCATCATCTATCGCAGAAGGAACAGCGGTGATTGGTGGTTTGTTTAAAGGCAAGTTATTTAAGGCCGCCACTTCGCGAGCGATTCCTAAAGCACTAAAACAATCGGCTCGATTAGGGGTTAAATCCACATCCAATACCTGATCATCTAACAAAAGATATTGACGTAAATCCATTCCTACTGGAGCATCTTCAGCCAATTCAATAATACCTTCGGAATGATCGTCAAGCCCTAGCTCAGTAACTGAGCACAGCATGCCTTCTGACAATTGTCCACGGAGTTTGGATACTTTAATTTTAAAATCACCTGGCAAGGTAGCGCCTGCCAAAGCAACTGCAACCTTTAAACCAGCTCTTACATTAGCCGCACCACAGACGATGGATAACAATTTACCCGTGTTCGCCTCTACTTCACAAAGCGTTAACTTGTCCGCATCCGGATGAGGTTTTGTACTGATCACGTGACCTACTACAACATGAGTAAAGGCCCCTGAGACCGGAGTGATGGCATCAACTTCGAGACCAGCCATGGTTAATTGTTTCGCTAATTCTTGCTCTGTTAGAGAATAATTGACCCATTCACGCAACCATAACGTACTTAATTTCATTACAAAACCTCAACTAGGTAACTCATTATTTTTAAAACTGGCTTAAGAAAGACATGTCATTTTCAAACATCATTCGTAAATCATCAATGCCATAATATAACATGGCCAATCTGTCCATCCCCATGCCGAAAGCCCACCCCTGGTATTCATCGGGAGAAATATGGACGGCCTTAAGTACATTCGGATGAACCATACCACAGCCTAATACTTCCAACCAGCCAGTAAACTTGCAAGAACGACAGCCGCGTCCTTGGCATTGAGTACATTCAATGTCCACTTCTGCCGAAGGTTCGGTAAATGGAAAATACGAAGGCCTGAAACGAATAGCCAATTGTCGGCCAAAGAAGTAAGCAAAAAAATCCTCCAGCAACCCCTTCAAGCCCGCCATAGTGGCGTCTTTATCAATGAGCAAGCCTTCAACCTGGTGGAACATCGGCGTATGCGTCACATCGGAATCACAGCGGTATACACGACCAGGAGCTATCAAACGAAAAGGCGGCGTGCCTTGTTCCATCGTCCGAATTTGTACAGGTGAGGTGTGTGTTCTAAGTAAGCGACCATCGCCAAAATAAAAAGTATCATGCATGGCTCGGGCTGGATGATGATCAGGAATATTTAAGGCCTCAAAATTATAAAATTCACTTTCAATTTCTGGCCCATCGACTATATCGAAACCCAGACGGCTAAAATAGTCATTAATGCGATGTTTTACCTGGGTCACAGGATGCAAGGAGCCTGAAGCCAAATGACGTCCTGGTAAAGTGACATCGATTTGCTCTGCGGTTAATTTGGCTAGCAGCTGCTTTTCTTTTAATTCGGCACTTTTTGCTTCTATCAAAGCAGCGATGAACTGCTTGGTCTGATTAACCAATTGCCCTACTTTGGGTCTTTCTTCTGCAGAGATATGGACAAGCCCTTTGAGTAATTCAGTCAGTTTGCCTTTTTTACCCAAGTATTCCACTCGAAGCTGTTCAAGCGATGCAATGTCTTCGACTTGATTAATTGCTTTTGCTGCTTCTTCTTGTATAGCGATAGTATCGAGCATATATACACCCACAAGTAAAAGGGAGGCCATGGCCTCCCTTATCATTTATCCAGGAACAGAGTATTCACTCAAAACAGCTAATGCAATCGGATAAAAACTCTGTCTTGCCTGTGTAACACCTTACTCCATTGATTGTATAGACAATCAACTGGCAAGGGCTGCTTTAGCTTGTTCTGCTATTGCAGCGAATGCTGTTTTATCGTGTACTGCCAAATGAGCAAGTACTTTTCTATCCAGTTCGATAGAGGCTTTTTTCAAACCATCAATCAAACGGCTATAAGACAAACCACATTCACGAGCTTGCGCATTAATACGGACAATCCACAATGCACGAAATTGACGTTTTTTCTGACGTCGGTCACGGTATGCATATTGACCCGCTTTAATCACTGCTTGTCTGGCAACACGATAGGTTCTACTACGAGCACCGTAATAGCCTTTTGCTTGTGCTAAAATTTTCTTGTGACGCGCTTTGGCGGTCACACCACGTTTAACTCTTGGCATTTTTTAAATCTCCCCTTAACTACCGTGCAACATGCGTTCTGCTAAACGAGCATCGCATGGCTTCAAAGTACTCGCGCCAACGCGTAAATGACGTTTTTGCTTTGTTGACTTTTTAGTCAGGATGTGATTTCTGTAAGCGCCGCGACGTTTAATCGCACCACTTGCTGTCTTACGGAAGCGTTTTGCTGCTCCACGATGTGACTTTAACTTAGGCATTAGATGTTACTCCGCATTCATTAGGCTACTTGGTTTTTTTCGGTGATAAAACCATCAGCAATTGTCTCCCTTCCCGTTTTGCATGCTGCTCAACCACACCAAACTCGGCAGTGTCTTGCTGCAAACGCTCCAGAATTTTCATACCCAATTCCTGATGCGCCATTTCACGACCACGAAAACGCAGTGTTACTTTAACTTTATCACCATGATTAAGGAAACGTATCAGGTTGCGTAGCTTGACCTGATAATCCCCATCTTCCGTCGTTGGACGGAATTTTAGTTCTTTGACCTGAATCTGCTTTTGCTTTTTACGTGCTTCAGCTTGTTTTTTACTCAGCTCAAAGAGAAACTTGCCGTAGTCCATGATACGGCATACCGGAGGTTTTGCTGTAGGCGATATTTCAACCAAATCCAGCCCACTTTCCTCTGCTGCTCGCAAAGCTTCCCGTGTGGATATAATCCCTGCTTGATTACCATCAACATCAATTAAGCGTACTTCGGGTACATTAATTTGTTCATTAATTCGTGCGCGATCTTGATCACGCTTAGTTGGTGCACTAATGGTATCATCCTCCAGTTTGTTTTTTATTTGAGATCTAGAGTGCTACCGAGATCTCATGTTTTTCGACTGCGCCAGCAGAACAGGCGTCTATAGTCTCTTTTCTACCTTTACTTCGTATTTCTTGTTCTAATGTATCACAAAGTGCGTCTATTGTCATCACGCCCAAATCAAGTCCTTCTCGCGAACGAACTGCGACTTGACCGGATTCCATTTCTTTATCCCCTATCACTAATAAATAGGGTACTTTTTGCAAGGTATGTTCGCGAATTTTAAAGCCAATCTTCTCATTTCTCAAGTCAAAATGAGCGCGCAGTCCTCTTTTTTGTAGGGTTTGCTGCACTTTTTGTGCATAATCGTTCTGTTTTTCGCTAATGGTCAGCACGGCTGCCTGCACAGGCGCCAGCCAAAGTGGAAACTTGCCGGCATAATGCTCGATCAAAATACCCATGAAGCGCTCAAGAGATCCTAAAATGGCTCTATGTAACATGACCGGTATGTGTTTAGATCCATCTTCAGCAATATAACTGGCATCCAGGCGTTCAGGCATAGAGAAGTCAACTTGAATAGTACCACATTGCCAGATACGCCCTAAGCAATCCGACAAAGAACATTCAATTTTAGGACCATAAAAAGCCCCTTCACCTGGTGCATCAACCCAAGTGATTCCTTGTTCTGCCATGGCATGTTGCAAAGCACTCTCTGCTTTGTCCCATACTTCATCAGAACCGACACGTTTTTCCGGACGCAGCGCCAAGCGGTATTTGATGGTCTCAAAACCAAAATCAGCATAAACAGACTGAACAAGCTGCAATAAATGAGAAACTTCTGATTGAATTTGACTTTCTGTGCAAAATATATGGCCATCGTCTTGTACCATATTACGTACGCGCATCAATCCATGCAAGGAGCCTGAAGGCTCACAACGATGACAACTGCCAAATTCAGACAATCGCAAAGGCAAATCTCTATAACTTTTTAAACCATGGTTATAAACTTGCACATGACAAGGACAATTCATCGGCTTGACTGCATAGTGACGATTTTCTGTTTCTGTCACAAACATTTCTTCTCTAAAATTAGCCCAGTGTCCTGATTTTTCCCACAATATTTTATCCACCAATTGTGGCGTTTTAATTTCTTGATAATTAAAATCTACCAACCGGGCGCGCATATAACGCTCTAATTCCTGATAAATAGTCCAGCCTTTCGCATGCCAAAAAACCATGCCTGGTGCGATGTCTTGAAAATGAAATAAATCCAGTGCCTTACCTAATTTACGATGATCTCTTTTTTCTGCTTCTTCTATACGGAACAGATAGGCAGCCAGAGACTTTTTATCCGCCCAGGCGGTACCATAAATACGCTGCAACATCTCATTATTAGAGTCACCACGCCAATAAGCACCCGCAACTTTGGTTAATTTAAAGGCTTTAAGGAATCCGGTTGCTGGCACATGCGGACCTCGGCATAAATCTTCAAAATTCCCCTGCTTGTACAGTGAAAGGATTTCAGAGGCAGGAATATCCGCAATAATCCGTGCCTTATACTCTTCACCTATGCTTTTGAAATACGCAATGGCTTCATCTCTTGGCAATTCGCGGCGTGATATGGGAAAGTTTTCTTTTACCAACTCCTGCATTTTGCTTTCTATGGCCAGCAAATCATCCGGCGTAAAGGGACGAGCAAAAGCAAAATCATAGTAAAACCCATCCTCTATGACAGGACCGATAGTCACTTGTGCTGTCGGAAATAATAATTTAACCGCCTGCGCTAATAAATGCGCGGTGGAATGACGAATTACCTCCAGACTTTCTTCTTGCTTTTCTGTAATAATGACCAAAGACGCATCGGTCTGGATAGAATAAGAGGTATCAACCAGTTTTCCATTCACACGACCGGCCAAAGCGGCTTTAGCAAGCCCCGGACTGATCTGATGTGCTACATCATATACTGTTACCGGTACTTCAAACTGTTTGATACTTCCATCAGGCAATGTAATAGTAGGCATAATAGTCACCGCTTTGTCCATCAAGCACTTGATAAAGAAAAAAAAGCCCTGCAAAGCAGGGCTAAAACTATAATACTAGAAAAGCATTATCTACGTATGGTAGGCACGAGTGGGTTCGAACCACCGACCACCACCATGTCAAGGTGGTGCTCTACCACTGAGCTACGTGCCTATATTTCGAGCTTAACACACAATAATGAAATTATTATATATGCAAAAAGAGCGTCAACGCAATCTTTATTTTCATCTCTTGGTCACAAAAGACCAAAATAAATCATCCCCTGCAGAACATGGGCAATACCCTCCCTGATGACAGCGCATGACCAAAAAACAATCCTGCTTCTTTCTTCACTCACCTGAACTTACTCCAGGGCATGTTGCCAACCGATGGCACACAAGAAACGAGCACCAAAATACGAATCTGGGCCTGGCTGTGTTTGAGCAATAATTTCACTTTCGATTTCACTTACTTTTGATAATAAGTCCGTTGTAATAACAAAACATCGCGGACTATCGATTTTCTTAACAAGGAAAGAGACAAAGGCATTAGATACTGATCCGTCATACTGATAGCGCCTGAGGTATGTATCGTAGTTAATCGATCGGGTTCAATAATACCTGTCGTTGCGTAACTGCCAGCGATGATAAAAGGCTTTCTGTCGGTCGCAGTTAACAGGTCTTGTCCTATGCTGTAATCTGAGCGCGGGTTAGTGCAGTGAAATAAACGTGTTGCTAAAGTAGGCATCAGATCATAACTGCTGGTGCGGTATGCTATTTTGCGCGAAGATTGCTTGGGCCAATGAATCAATAAGGGGATCTTCGTTTGATAAACCGAGTAATTGCTGGCATGTCCCCAATAGTTTTGATGGTTTTCATTGAACTCTTGCCCATGATCTGAAGTGATAATAACAATGCTATTATCCCAATAGCCCTCGTCTTTAATGGCTTTTAACAGCAGCTGCAATTGCTCATCGATGAAATGTACCGTATTTAAATAATTATTGTAATAAGGCTCTCTATCAACGCGATTGTCCATTCCTATTCGAGAACAAACTCTCTGGTAAGGCTGGTAGACAATAGGAATTTTAGCCAAATTACAATAGGCATGAGGCGCATTATAAAAAACATTCAAGAACAAGGCTTGATGTTGTTTTTTTTCTTGTCTTAAAAATTGCAAGGCCTGGTCTGTACTGTCTCTATCCCAATCGCTCTCTATTTTTTTTAAAGAACCATCAGCCGCCAGATCCGGTACTCTTTGATAAATGGTTTTGTCCAATGGCGGATTACGCATTTCCGCAGAATAAATCACTCGCATTTTATACTGATATTGCGTCAACCAATCAAAAAGAACCGGTGCCACATGCTGCTCTAGCGCGGCATTCCAATAAGTACCAGGAATAGAATAAAATAAAGAGAACAAGCCTGCCTGAGTTGAGTTCCCGCCGCTGTAATGATGCAAAAATTGCCAGCTTTCATTCGCAAAAGACTGGAGATAAGGCATGTATTGCAAACTGTCAAAACGCAAAGAATCAACCATAATCAAAAAAATATTATAAGGCCGTTTGGCATCAGGTCGTTGGCAATTTAACGGGTGTAATGGATATTGGATGGTTTCATGTGAATAAGGGGCCTGCATGTAATGCGCCTCACTGAAATCATTGAGTAGTTCTTCGGCATTTTTTTGTGGGATAAGTAATCCAAGCAATTGATTATACAGTGGAAGATTAGAAGCTTGCTGGATGAGTAGGTTATTATGATGTACCGCCAGACTCAGCATCATAATAAAATAGCTTAATACCGCAAGACTACTCCAGCCCCAAACAAGAAATCGGCCTATCATCAAGCGTTTTGGTAAAATAATGCCATACCAGACGCCATAAGCAAGCCCCCATTCTACCAATAAAATCAACATGGCCACGCCATAAATAATCAATTGCTCTACCGAGCTTAAATTAAATACTCGATGTGCCTCTTTACTGAATATAAATCCAAAGATGGTTTGATTTAAATGAAATTTGAACAAAGCATAAACTTGCACATCAATGATCAACAGCAACAAAGACAAGGTAGCCAGAATCCAGCTTAAACCCATCACCATAGTTTTCTTTGGATAAAACAGCGCAACCAGAGCCGGCACTATAGCCGGAATAAAGGCCAGCACGGTCATATAACTGATAAAATTGATTCCGGTAAAAAAAAGAATCAAGACTTGGCCTGCGGGACTTGAATAATCAGCCATCATGTTTTTAAACAGCGTCGGGCTATGTAAAATGCTATGCAAGTAGCTCAAGCCAGCTAGCCAAAAGAAAAGCGCATTAAAGAAAAAAAACCAACCGACAAAGCGCAAGCAGGGATTGGTTTTTATTTTTAAAAATAAAGATGAAGTCGTCAGCATAGTAAATCAGCCTAGCACACCTGATGCCTCAATAAAAGCCATCGCCAGCACGCCCTAAATGACGACAACATCATGCCATACGAAAAATCGTGCACAACAGCCCGCTACCACTGTTTTTAGCTGCAAAAGACTACTCTCCCTATCATCAATAAAAAAGGCCCGAATAGGGGAGAGCTATTCAGGCCTGGGTTGCGAGGCAAAACCAACTATGGCAGCCCACTCTTGCATCCTTGTCTGTTGGACAAAAGAAAATGTTCCATCGTTTTTCTTTTATGAAACCATCCTTTACTGTTTCGCCGCTCATTTTACTAATAAACCCAATAAAGTCAACCATTAATTTCAAATGGAAACCAATAGTTTCCATATTTTCTTTTCATTGAATAAAATCACTGCTTTTGTTACACTTTCTAATCCTCTTCCTTAACCTGACTCCATGGAAAAAGTTGATTTAACCAAACAGTTTTCTTATCGCTTACGTGATGCCATGATCCATGCAGGATTTAACTCTCAACGTTCGGCCACGGGAGTTTGTATTGATAAATTGGTAGAAATTACCGGCTATTCCATGCAAATTTGCCGTAAATATTTGAGAGGCCAAGCCATTCCAGAACCTGTCAAATTAATAGAAATTGCGAAACAACTCAATGTTTCTCCTGGATGGCTTTTATTTGGGGATGCCCATAATGACACCAACAAAGAACAGGATGCGGTGGTCATTAACAAAAATTTACTTCACTATATTTTCACTAAAGCCTCATCCCTGTATACTACTTTGCATATGGAACATGAAGTACCAAGCTTTCTTATGGAATTAATTCGCGACATCAGCTTGATTAATGCCAATGAAGAACAATCCAAAAAAATTATAGACTTGGCTATTTCATCAATAAAACATTTTAATTCTTAAACATGGATGTACTCAGAGATTATGGATACTTGTTGTAATAAAGTGACTCCCCACCCTGCTTTTCTTGATTTTTTGTTTGCATTTAAAAAAAAGACATCCAGTGTTTTTCGCGATATTCTAGGCATACATGATCTGGCTCATTTAGCCATTACTCAAGTTAGTACGGGCAATCATTTATTAACGCTGTCATCTACTCCGTCATTGGAATTTAATTTATTTAGCAGCCCCTTATGGCATTATGATCGCTCTTATGATCCAGCGTGGTTTAGCTCATCTATTCCTTGCTATTGGCATCAGCTATATCATCCAGAACGCTATGATGAACTGTACTATTTAAAACAAATCAAACATCAATATGCACTTGGTTTGTCTTTAGCAACAGCGCTTGCTGATAAAAAAATAATCTATTCTCTGGCAATCCAGCACGATACGCCTCAAGCGCGTGAATTATTTTCTTGCATGCATGATGATTTTTATAAAATTGGACAATACTGCTTTAATCTGCTGGAGCCCTTATTCACTCAAACATTGCAAGTACCTTTTTCAAAAGGCTCACAGGATATAAGCTCATGAACTATCAAAAAAAAGTAATTACCGGCGGCTTTATCGGCAACCTGGTCGAAGCCTATGACTTGTCTATTTGCTATTTTTTATCTGCTGAATTATCAAAAGCACTACTAGGTGACAGCAAAGGAAAACCCACCGTTATCTTTTCTTTAATTTTTATCGCCTACCTTGCCAAGCCCCTAGGCTCACTCATATTAGGAATTCTATCTGACCGTTATGGACGAAAAAATGTATTGGTCTCCTCTTTAATCATTATGGGCAGTGCGACTGCACTCATGGGATTAATCCCCAATTACCATTCTATAGGCTTATGGGCGGCCGGATTTTTTTTACTTTTACGCATTATACAAAGCATGGCGCTGGGATCTGAATTTCTCAATTCATCCTCCTTGCTGGTAGAAAGTGGCAGTGAAAAACAACGCGGCTTTCGGGGCTGCTGGTCTTCTGTCGGGGTCAAAGCAGGCTATTTGATGGCTTGTTTACTTGTTGAGTCCATTCACTATTACAGTCCTGAGTCGCCCTCTTTATGGCGTCTTCCTTTCTTTTTGGCTTTGGCATTTACCAGCTTAGGTTATGTCATCCGGATAAAAATGCCAGAAAGCCTGGCTTATATTCGATATTATTCCGAGAGAAGCAAGCCCTCCACCATGCAAATTTACAAACAAGCCTTGCATTTTACTAAAACCCATCCTTTTTTAATTCATTTTGCTTTTTTTACCAGTTTTCTGTCTGTTGCAACCGGTTATTTTTTCTACTTGTATATTCCTATCCATGCCATGGAATATAATGCGTTGTCTCATCGTTTTGTGATGTTTTCTACCATTTGTTCTTTGCTGCTTGTGATTCTATTGATACCTTTCTTTGGCTGGCTCTCAGACAAAACCAATCGCTTGTTTTTATTGGCTCTCGCCAGCAGCGGTTTATTAGTATTAAGCTATCCTTTTATGCAGGCGATTAATTACGGCAATATGGCCTATTTTTTAAGCATGCAATTACTCATCTCTATTCCCTGTGCTTGCTATTACAGCGTAGCCACCGTCAGTTTGACGGATCTTTTTCCTATGCCTATTCGCTGTACCACTTTGTCTTTGGTTTATTCTGTTTCAGCCAGTCTGGCATCAGGGATTCCGCCATTATTATCGGATTTTTTGGTGCGTACCACCCATTGGGTAAGTTCGCCTGCTCTTATTATCTGTACTTTAGCCAGCGTGGTGCTAATCAACCTTGCGCTGCTCATTAAAAAGCAGGTGTCATTAGCAGGTCAGCCACTAGCCCCTGAGGGGAGCTAGTGTGGTGTTCTTATTGTACTTCTTTGATTTCAAGAATGTGAATGTCTTCTGCAGGCACATCACCATGGCCTAAGCGTTGGCCAGTTTTTACTTTTGCAATGGCATCTACGATATCCATCCCGTCTACCACATGACCAAAAACACAATACCCAAACCCTTGCATGGAATCACTACTGTAATTTAAAAATCCATTATCCGCTACATTAATAAAAAACTGGGCGGTGGCTGAATGAGGGTCCATGGTACGAGCCATAGCGATAGTGCCGCGCTTGTTAGGCTGGGCTTTTTGTGCTTCATTTTGCACTGGCTGTTGTGTTTTTTTCTGCTCCATATCAGCAGTCAAGCCACCACCTTGAATCATAAAGCCATCAATAACCCGATGAAAAATAGTGTCATTATAAAATCCTGAACGCACATAGCTCAAAAAATTATCTGCGGTTTTAGGGGTATTTTCGTGATCCAGCTCTAGGTGAATATCACCTTTGGATGTACTGATAACAACCATCATCTCTCCTGTTTAACTGCTATGAATTAAGAATTAACGCACGCATTTTATCACAAACATCATGCAATACATGAATATTATGAATACTGGCCAATGCGGTAAATACATTGGCTTTTTGTTTAAATAAATGATGCAGGTGGGCCCGTGAATAGTGTTTGCAGGTCGTACAGGCACAGTCCTCCATAATCGGATTCAAATCGTCGGCAAAGCAGGCTTTCTTAATTTGAATGCGTTCTTGATCAAAATCACTTTTAAAACGCAGCCAATGGCCTTCTTGCACTATTTTTCCACAATACAAGGCGCCATGGCGAGCATTCCTTGTGGGGGCAACACAGTCAAACATGTCAATGCCTTCAGCCACTACTTCGATCAAATCTTGTGGCGACATACCAAGCCCCATGGTATAGCGTGGTTTGTTCTCAGGCAACAATGGCGCTACCCAACGAATGACTTCCAAGGTTTTAGGCATATCAAACCCAATCGTCTCGCCCCCTATTGCCAGCCCATCAGTCTCCATTGAGGCAACAAATTGAGCGCTTTCCTGACGCAGATCAGCGAAAATACCACCTTGAATAATACCAAACAGCGCCTGTTGATACCCATAACGCGAACAAGGATGCTCTTGATGGTAAGTTATCGATTGTTGTAGCCATCGATGGGTCCTCTTCATGATATGAGCTACCTCATCCTTACTACAGCTATCTGGCGTGCATTGATCAAAGGCCATGATAATGTCTGCGCCAATAATTTTTTGTGTTTCTAAAGACATTTCTGGCGTCATATGAATGAGTTGATGACTGCCGGGTAATTTGAAATGAGCGCCTTCTTCATCGATAGTGCAAATTTCTTTATTTTTAGACAGACTAAATACTTGAAAACCGCCACTATCCGTCAGCATAGGACCATGCCAGCCCATAAAGGGATGCATGCCTCCTGCTCTTTCAATGACACTGGTGCCTGGTGCACAAAGCATATGATAAGTATTACCGCCTAGAATAATTTGACTGCCACTGCTTTGTAACTCCCACGGCGTCATATTATTCACCCCAGCACGGGTACCTACAGGCATAAAAACTGGCGTAATAAAATCACCATGTGCAGTAGTTACTTGCATCACACGGGCATTATTGTGCGGATAACGTTGTAAAATACGACAGGAGAATGAACTCATAAGTAAAAAATAGCAAAAAGACCATCATACTCAAATCGGCTGCAGATTACCAGACAACACACAGGAAAACCTGCGCTTGTCTGATTAAAGCAGATGGCATACCGAAACCGACTTTTTAGCGCTGCGCCCAATTGTATGCACAGCCCCATCCCTTCGCCTCAAAAAGCCAATAGGTTATTTTCAGGCTTATGGTCAAACGCATCGATTAATACTTTAGTCGACGGCGTAGGCCGGAAAAAAAAGGAATGTTCGGATGCATTCTCCAACGTAAAATCATGCTGATTGAGTCGTCGCTTGGCTGCAATCTCGGCAAAAGAGACTTTATATTGCTGGTTTTGATGCCAGACGGGGTACTTTTGCTCAATTGACTCTTTGAAAGTACATTTTTGTTCTTGCACATCGGCTTTCATTTGCGACAACAATTCACGCAAAACATCACTTTTTTTATGCGCTGAGGCATCACTCATACTGTCTAAGCGTACTATTGCTTTATCACAGGTATCTTCCAATGTAGATGAGAGATTTTCATTTTGCTTAAAACAAGACAGCATGGCATCGAATGCAATCAGGACAATCGAAACTGCAGCATGAAGGACATGATAGCTCTGATAGCTGGCAGCAAAGGGGATAAATATTAATTGAGCCATACACAAAAAATAGAGTTCCCAGTCCAAAAACAGTATTCGCCAAAGGAGCTCATTGCCCGTTCCTACCAGTGGATTCTGCCAATATTGGCGATTGAGTTGACCCACCAGAAGACAACCTATAAGCCCATACCAGAAAAAAGGGCTTATGGCGGCCGTTAAATACGGAAGGAGTGTCAAAGCAACAAAGGACAAACTGATTTTTAACAGTGAAAGAGCCAGTCGGTATAATGCATTCATCAACTTTATCCACTGAGTCCATATTGCTTGCGAGAAACTTAAACTATTTTGATAGGACTTAAATCCGGCAAACCAATTGTCTGTCTGGGCTAAAAAGAGCGAAATCTTATCAGGGTCTTGTTGCCGGCAAGCCATTTGCCGTATAGACCAATACTCATCACTCCAATCGACATTCAATTGCGTTTTAATCTGTCGGTTGAATTGTTGCAAAGTAGCCATCGCGTCCTTGTCCTCGAAAAAAGGCAGAGGCGAGTATGCATTTTTTTGTCGGTACTCGATGACTTTCACTAATAACTCAGGATTAAGTTGACCAACGACTTGAAGAAAGTCACTGGCGCTTATCTGGGCTGGTGTTATTAAGCGATGAAACGCTTTAATTCGGAGAAAAGAAGTCAAGGCCTGCTGGTAAGAAACAGGCTTGACAGGACAAAGCAAGAAAGGTTCTTTCTGATACTCCTTGGGAAGATGCCATAGGAGATAGGAATGTTGAGAGAGGACCTGCGTCATCCAATCTTTGATGCTACCGCTAATCGGAGTTTCATTAAAAGATGCAGCTTGACTCGCTTGCAAAAACAGCTCGCTCTGGTTTTGCAAAGAGGGGTCCAAATAGCCAAAAAACAGCGGATTATTATCCAACAGCACCTTCGCTATATGAGCATTCTTCAACAAGGGGGCAGACAGCGTTTGCAACAAATGGTGCTCTGTGCCGATTAAACTCAGCATTTGGGTGATAATAAGGTTCATTTTCGCTGGATCATGGTCTGTGCTTGCTTCACATAGCATCAGATCAAGAATAATCATCGCTGCTTCAATAAAACGGGTGTCTGTTTTTAACTGCCGAGGAACCATCATTAACACATCTAGGCAGGTTTCGATATGGCTTAACAGGAGTTCAGGATACTGTATCAGCAACTGCACATTTTGACTTAATACATGATGAGTAGCATGATTATGCTGCTGTAAGCTTTCATTGACATGAAGCAGCTGCTCCAAAGAAATACCTTTTTTTAACCATACATCAGGTACGTGATCCGGCTTATTTTTTAAGGCATGCAAGCTAAGCCAATACTGATCAACCACTAATTTTTCGCTAACCAACCGCTTGATGATTGGTTGAATTTCCTTTTTTGATTTTAAGGTAAACTCAAGATAGTCTTCTGACATATCACCTACAGAATGGACTATCTCGGTCATCTTAACGCCGTTAAAATCAGCATCAATAGATCGCTGCAAAAGAACTGTTTTATCTGCTGAAAACGTCACCGAACTCTTTTCCCAGAGGGTCTTATCAAGCTGTAGTGTAGAAATCAGTTCATCTAAATAATAATGGGTTAGGTTATCTGTGGCTTGTTGCTCATACTGTTCAAAAAAGGCAGGATAGTGCTTATTAAAAAATGATTGCAAAGCAGTCGTATCAATCATGCTGACATGCACATCCCAAATTTTTTCTGCCGTAGTGATCCCCAAATGTTCTTTATTCGCCAATTCAACCAGTTTATTGTAAGTATGGACATCTGAACTACCATAGGCTTGGTGTAGCAGATGCATCACCTGATTGCGTGCTTTAGCCAATTCGGTTTGTATCCAGTCGCCGTCTTTGCGATGATCTTGTAAGGTGGTATAAAATCGACCATTAATTCCAGTCTCACAGGTGCCTAGAGCATCCAGGATAGCCTTTAACAGGGTTTTTCTTTCAAAGGAATTGAGCTGATAACGTGCATCGGTATTGGTGTATAAAAAAAGAAATTCTTCAAAATAATTAACGCATTGTTGTAATGACAAATTATAGTAACTGACTGCCGTTTCCTTTCGCTTGCTGGTAAATGCTGATAACTCCTGGCGAAAGTGTTTTAACTCTTCACAAGACATGTCATTTTCTTGCAATGAGTCTTTAAATGCTTCCATCAAGACAGTCCATTTTTCCTGCGTACTCATGCCCTGATAATTGGAAAATTGAGACTCTAGCGTATCTTTTTTTGCTTGCAGATAATCTTTATAAGCAGGGACAGCATAAAATTTATTACTCGGCAGATAAAAGTTATTTTGATACAGCATGCGCCACCTGTAGATGCTATCTAAATCAGATAGCGAATGGTATCACCCCACAAACGAAGGTGTCAAATAAAAGGCCAACCTGATATTTGTGTAATCTTTCTCGATCACTCCTGCGGCCTTGAAACCTTGTGTTAATCTACAGTTTGAGTCCGAACAAATAAATAAATACTGCCTAGAATCATCACGAAAAAATACAAGGCAGACCAGGCTGGTAAAGAAAGCCCTAACCATTGGCCACTGACTTCTGCACAATCTCCCGACCCCCAAAGCAAAGCATGGGCGACATCTTGCCATGGAAAATAATGCATTAAAATATTCAAGCCAGGCATACAAGCCGGTGCCGTGCCTGGAGGCAAAGATTGCAGCCATAATTGTCTTAGGGCAAAAAAGAGTCCTGCCGTCGCAATAAAAACCTGCAATAAACTGATAACATGCGCTTTTTTCAAAGTCCCCAAAGACAAACTCATAAAACCCAATAAAATAAAAACACAAATTCGCTGAGTGATGCAAAGAGGGCAAGGCTCCAAACCAAGAACATACTGACTGTATAAAGAGAAAAACAAAGCCAATGCGGTTAAGACCACCAGAAGATACTGTATTTTTTTATAATGTAATTTAGTCATGATGAGGTAACATGTATTCCACTGCTGATTTTAAATCATCCTCAGTACACTCATAACAAGTTCCTTTAGCAGGCATTGCATTTTTACCTTTTAAGGCTGAGGCTACCAATTCGTCTATCTCACGTCCTGACAAACGTTTTTCCCATTGAGAAAGTTCACGAAATTTAGGTGCACCAACCAACCCATCTCGATGGCAAACAACACAAAAACGTTCATATATTTTTTGTCCAGTCGATTCAGTTGCGTTGGGATTGGATTCAATTGCTTGAGACCTGTTATCTATAGAAGCTGTAGCAGCTAATGAATTGGCGTTTGTTACCATAACACCAAAAAACAATCCCCATACTATCTGAATCACCCAACGCATAACCAACTCACAGAACAATACAAAGCATTATTGTTTCAGAAAGACGTAAAAAATACTAGAGTCTGTTGGCAATTGCCTGCTCTTAAGAAACCTGCATTGGCTTAAAATCAATGATATGATAAGTAAAATTATTTACCTTTTATGCTATGAACTCAAAAACAATCCGTATCGCAACAAGAAGTAGCCCTCTTGCTTTATGGCAAGCACATTTTATTCAACAGCAACTGCAGTCTTATTGGCCTGGCGTACAAGTAGAATTGCTCCCCCTGATTACCTCAGGCGATCGATTTTTAAAAGACAAGCTTGCACGCGAAGGGGGAAAAGGATTGTTTGTGAAAGAGCTGGAAGAGGCCTTATTGGATGGTCGTGCTGATTTGGCGGTACATTCAACCAAAGACATGCCAGCTTTCTTGCCAAAGGGGCTGGAATTGTCAGCTATTTGCCGAAGAGACAATCCTTTTGATGCTTTGGTGAGTCCATTATATGCACGTTTGGATGCCCTGCCGCCTCATGCCATTGTGGGGACTGCAAGCCTAAGAAGGCAATCACAATTACTAGCCTATCGACCCGATTTACAAATCAAATTATTAAGAGGCAATATTCAAACGCGATTGAATAAACTAGAGGCCAAAGAATACGATGCCATTATTCTCGCAGCGGCAGGACTTGAACGGATGGGACTTCATGACCGTATTTCAGAACTGCTGGCCGCCCATATCATGTTGCCTTCTTGTGGCCAGGGAGCATTGTGCATTGAAACGCGAACACAAGATCTCGTGATGCAGCAATTGATCCAGCCACTTCACGACAGCAGCACCGCACTTTGTGTGCAAACAGAACGCCAAGTCAATGCGCAATTGGGTGGCAATTGCCATACCCCACTGGCTGTTTTTTGTACTATAGAACAAGACCTCTTATTCCTGAGGGCACGTTTATTCAGCAATGATGGCACCACCATGCTTGCTTATGCCGACAAAAAACCCTTGCACCAAGCCGCACTTTTGGCCACAGCATGCAGCCAGGCACTCTTTGAGCAAGGAGCTGCTGCTTTGCTTGAGACTTCCAACTAATGCGTACTTTAAATGGACTTCGCATTTTAAATACTCGCCCTTTAGAGCAAGGACTGGTCTTGAGCGAGCAAATTCATCAAGCAGGCGGCATTGCAATTTCTTGTCCATTAATAGCAATTAACTCCTTGAGCAATACGCTATTGCCTGATTTGCACCAGCTCAACCTGGCCATTTTTATCAGCGCCAATGCGGTTGAGTTATGTTGCCAACAACTAACAAGACAAAAGCTCATCTGGCCAGAACACATACATGTTATTGCTATCGGACAAGGAACGGCCAATAGTTTAGCAAAACATCATATCCACGTGCATGAGCTACCTGATTCACCGCAAAGCGAGCATTTGTTAACCCTACTGGAGTCCCAATCCTGGCAACAAAAACAAGTCGCGCTGTTTAAAGGCGAAGGAGGACGGCCGGTAATTGAAGAGTACTTACACAAGCAACAAGCCAAGCTCCATGTTGTAACACTCTACCAGCGTGTGCTTCCAGCATTAGATCGGCAATTTTTACATTCTTTATGGCGAGATGATGCGGTTGATATTATACTGTTAACGAGCGCACAAGCGATACAGCATCTGTTTTTACTCTTTGACCCCAGTGAGCATCCGTGGTTAACCAGTAAAACCGGACTGGTTTTAAGTGAACGCCTTGCACAGATTGCAAAAGCAGCAGGGTTTAAAAAGATCATCATCAGCCATCCGAATCAGATTATTGATTCATTATTTGACTACAAGGACTAACTCATGGCGAACCATACCTCTTCGACAGAACTCATAGAAAAAGAAGATGCGGCGCCCACTCCACCGCTTAAAAACCATTGCAAGACCACAAGCTGCCATAAAATACTCACCCTCATGAGTACTTGTGCTCTAATCATGGCAGGCTATACCTATTATGCCGTTTACCAAATCCAACAAAAAACAGCACAATCCAATCAATTGCTTGCGTCTTCTCTACAGCAATTCACGCAGCAGCAAGACCGCTTTCAACATCAAAACAGCCACTCAATAAATCAGCTTGAGGTGGCGAATGCTGCGCTAAAAGACCAAATTCAACGATTAAAGCAGCAGCAAGAACAGCTTCAGGGAAAAATTCCGGTACTGTCTCAAGACTGGTTGTTATTGAAAGCAAAACATTATATAGAATTGGCACAGATTAACGCTCATTGGAACACGCGCTTTAATGATACCTCAACCACCATGCTTCTTGAACAAGCAGACCAGATTTTGGCATCTATTCATTCTGAACAGCTGTTTCAGATCCGAGACATTTTAGCCCAAGAAATCCTTGCCAGCAAAGCAGCACAGCAACAAGACCTCTCCGGCTTACTCCATCAATTGGCCGCTATCCAACAGCAAGTAGATGCCTTAACGCTCGCAACACCACTCACAAAACAGAGCACCCCAGTTGCCAGCGCCAAACCCTTAATGCCAGCCTGGAAATTTCATTTTGACAACAGTTTGGATGTCTTAAAGCAATTGATCATCATTCGTCACGTCGAGCAAGATACGGCTCCCTTACTTTCTCCCATGCTGGAATCTCTGTTTAAAGAAAGCATGCGTATTAGCTTGCAAGAGGCACAATGGGCGCTCATTCATGCCAATCCAGAAGTTTATCTACAGGCTTTAACGCAAGCAATAAATACACTAAAAAAATACGGACCCACTTACCAAAACACTGCATTTTTATTACAACAACTTACTGATTTGTCTCATGTAAATGTCAGACCTGAACCTTTATCAGTAGGAAAAGCCTTGCCATTACTTCATGCGCTTATTGCCAATCGCCAAGCAGAGAATGCAAAAAATCCCCTTCAAAAAACAGGAGAATAAATATCATGCTTAGAATTATATCTATTTTCCTTGTGTTATTAGGCTCTGTCTTTTTGGGTATTCAGTTACATAATGACCCAGGCTACGTGCTTATTGGTTTGAAGCACTGGACTTTAGAAACCACTTTATGGGTTGCTCTGTTTGCTTTGCTTGTGTTCTTTGGCTTGCTGCATTTGATCCTGTATGCACTATTCAAAATCATAAAAACACCAGGAACTTTACAACACTGGAATGCCCGTCGCCTGGCTCATAAAGCCCAGCGCATCACACGAAAAGGGTTAATAGAATACAGTGAAGGCTACTGGGATAAGGCTAAAAAACATTTAATTCAAGCCATACCCAATACAGACATGCCCCTACTCAATTACCTTACTGCAGCGCGTGCAGCACAAAAAATGGGCGATAGCCAATTAAGGGATCACTATCTGCGACAAGCTCAACAAGCCATGCCCGAAGCGAAAATTGCGGTTGAACTCACTCAGGCCCAACTGCAACTGGCTAATGAGCAATGGGAACAAGCCTTGGCTACTTTAAGACATTTACACGATTTAGCACCACACCATCCTTATGTTTTGAAGCTCCTCGTGAAGTTATATCAACATGTTCGCGATTGGTCACAGCTTATTGCGCTGTTACCTGCTTTAAAAAAGCATAACGTCCTGCACTCACGTGAACTAGATGACCTAGAACGCCAGGCTTATTTAAATGCATTACAAGAAACACAAAAACAAAATCAGCCACAAGAAGTCATCGCCTTTTTTGATAGCATGCCTAAATCGCTGCAACATCATATCGATTTAATCATTGCCCATGGCCACTATCTGCTAAACCATCGTTATAACAGTCAAACTGAAACCTTACTAAGAAATGCATTACGTAAAGAATTTCATCCTCGGTTGATTGAATTGTATAGTCACATTCCGGCTAATGAGCAACAGGTTGCGTTTATTGAGTCCCTGCTGAAGAAAAATTCGCATTGCGCACCTTTATTGCTCTGCCTTGCCCAACAAGCCATGACCAAACAATTATGGGGCCAAGCCAAAACGTATCTAGAGCAATCCATTGCTGTTTATCCTACACCGCAAGCTTATGAAGCACTAGGTATTCTCGATGAGCAGCTCGGCAATGCTATAGCCGCCTGTGCCCATTATAAAACAGGACTACAATTAACCACTCAAAACAGATTTCATTCTCTTGAGTCGAGTCAAGAGTCAAAAGATTGGTGATTACTTTGTAATGATTCGCCACGTTCAACAAAAAGCCATATTAAATGGATCTTTGGCATGGCGGTCGCAAAGCTGACTTATCGCAAACGTATTCAAAATGCGATGAATAAATGCACTACCGGAATAATAAATGGGTGGTCTCTAAATTTAATGGATTGTCTTCTGCTCTCTGCTGAATCTCATCCAATTTTTTTATTTTTTGTATTTGTTGCTTCATATCTTTTATTTTTTGATATGGATCAGGGCTAATATAATCTGCTGTTAAATAATTGAGTATCGTCCTGATATAAGCTTTTATCGAATAAGCTTTTTTAGATGATATTGGAATTGACTCTAACTGTTTTTGCGTTTCGTTAATACAATCATTTATCCGTTTATTTTGCTGATTTAATGTTTCTTCATCTACTATGTTTCCTTTATAATGATTTAAATAGTCTGCATTCACTCTTTCAAGATTGCCTCTTCCTATGGATATGATTTGTTTTACTTGAGAAATATCTGAGGACAAGCCAGATTGACTTTGACTTTCTTGTTCTAGTCCGTGCAATTGTCTAAGTAATTCATCATAACAACTTAACGCCTCGGTTATTTTTATTTTAACTGAATAAAAATGCTTTTCAGCAGGTTGAAACTGATCCAAATGCAATCTAGAGCTTATTATGGGCGATGTTTTCCAATAAAACTCTTGATCCTTTAATGCATTGATTCGATTGTTCAATTGTTCCAGATCTGTATGCATGTGCGAATACTCAGGATCAAATTTTAATCGAATGATTAACGCCGTTAAGTTCACTGAGTTATCAAATCCTATTTTATTTAATCGACTTTTTACTCTATTAATTTCCACAACTAACTCTTCATCGGTAGGCGGCTTGTTCTCTACTGACTTTAATAAAGTTGCTAATGTTGTATCAATATTATTTATTAACTCGTCTTTAATCGGGCACTCAAGCTCATCTTTTTTAATAGCACTGAGTAAATTATCCGTACTTCCTGGTCTTTGTATAAAATAGTTGCCTAACTCTTTTCCATCAAAAATACCGACTTCTCTAAATAAATTCATCACATAGGTTTTACAATTGTAATTCATCAGATTATAAGTATGCTGCTCTTTTTTATCTTTTTCTAATTTACTTTTAATTTGATTAAATTCTTTTTCAGATATTAAATAAGTTCTGTGTTTGGCTTGTGACTTAGAGCCATAAAGCAGGCGAGTGGCAAAGTTTTCTGTTGTCAGTTTTCCTGGCTTATCGAATATATCAAAAAAAGAATTTGATGGTGACAGCTTGCCAAAACCAACTTGCTCTACAATTTTAGTTGACTCTCCAGGGCTTGCCTGTTGCGACAAGATAAGGCCTGCATGCCCTTTCATTTCAATATAGCCAACATGGAAGATCATAAAATTATCATTGTGATTTTATTATAATCATAATAGCATATTAAATACAGAGAGGGCAATAAGCAATCAAATATGGATTGATTGTATTTATAACCTCTTGATAATAGTTGCGCGGAAAAATTAGAATTGCATTTGGGTGCAAAGAGTGCACAGAGAACCAAGTACTACCGACAGGGATAGGTGAGCTTTTTTTGCAGTGACGTTCTTCAACAGGCGCCCAATACGGTAACTTGAGAAGTGTTGCGAATAGTTTCAATAGATTTTAAAGTGAATAAAAGGAGGACAACAGCGCTCCTTTTATTCAATGATGGTGCGTATCGGTTCACCGCATTTTAAGTGCTGCAGGTGAAATTGACGATTATTCTTCTTCGGAAGCATCCATAGGCTCGACTGCTTCTTTACTCTCATTTACAATAGCCGCCACCGATTCAGTCGCTTGCGGTTTGTCTTTCCATTCCAACTTGACACGACCTTGTTTGTCAATGCCGGCGACAAAAACTTCTATTTCTTGTCCTTCTTGCAACACTTCTTCTACTTTTTGTGAGCGGTCATTACAAATCTGTGAAATATGAAGCAAGCCATCTTTACCTGGCAACAAATTAATAAAGGCACCAAAATCAACGATTTTGCTTACTTTACCTTGGTAGGTCACTCCTACTTCAATTTCAGCAATTAGTAGTTTAATTTGTTTTTGTGCTTCTTCCAAAGCGTCTGCATCAGGGGAAAACAACTGAACAACACCCGTATCATCAATGTCTATAGAAACGCCTGTACTTTCAATCAGTCCTTTGATTGTTGCACCACCTTTTCCAATGATCGTACGAATTTTGTCTTCTGCCACTTTCATAGTAGTAATCCGTGGTGCATGCTGAGACAATTCAGTGCGGTGCTCTGCCAAGGCATTATTCATCACGCCCAGAATATGCAGGCGGCCTGCCAATGCTTGCTCTAAAGCCTGTTCGATAATTTCATTGGTTATCCCTGTGATTTTCATATCCATTTGTAAAGCAGTAATACCTTGCTCTGTACCGGCTACTTTGAAATCCATATCGCCTAAATGATCTTCATCACCTAAAATATCAGTCAAAACGGCAAAACGATCTTGCTCTTTAATCAATCCCATCGCCACACCTGCCACAGGCGCTTTCATCGGCACACCAGCATCCATTAAGGCAAGGCTCGTACCGCACACGGTAGCCATAGAACTGGAACCATTAGATTCTGTAATCTCAGAAACCACACGGAGTACATATGGAAATTCACTGGCTTGTGGCAATACCGCCATTAATGCACGTTTTGCCAAACGACCATGACCGATTTCACGTCGCTTGGGACTACCGACCATGCCGGTTTCACCTACAGAATAGGGAGGGAAGTTGTAATGAAGCATGAAGCGATCTTTAGCATCGCCATTGATGGTATCTAATAGCTGTGCATCCCTGTCATTGCCCAACGTAGCAACCACTATGGCCTGTGTTTCACCACGAGTAAACAAGGCAGAACCATGTGTTCTTTCAAGGAATTTAGTACGAATGGCAATCGGTCTTACCGTTTTTTGATCGCGACCATCAATACGTGGCTCACCATCTAAAATACGATTACGAACAATACTGCTTTCCAAATCAGAAAATAAATTAGCCAGTACATCAGCAGACAACTCATTATTTTCAGCCAGCAAAGCGGCAATGACTTGCTCTTTCAATTCGGCTAAACGCTGATGACGTTGTTGTTTGTCCTTAATTAAATAAGCTGCCTCCACCTCTGGCTTGGCCACATCAGCCATCCGCGCGCGCAAGGCTGCATCCACAGCAACAGGTTGCCACTGCCAAGGCGCCTTGCCACCTTCTTCTGCCAGACTATTAATGGCTTTAATCACATTTTGCATCATTTCATGACCAAACATAATGGCGCCGCGCATAATGTCTTCGCTTAACTCTTTGGCTTCAGATTCCACCATCAAAATGGCATCTTTGGTACCTGCAACCACTAAATCAAGAGCTGACTGCTCTAATGCTTTTTTGCTGGGGTTTAATAAATAAATCCCGTCTTTATATCCTACACGCGCAGCGCCAATGGGACCTGCAAAAGGAACACCGGCAAGACACAATGCCGCGGAAGCACCTATCATGGCTAAAATATCAGCAGACACTTCAGGATTAAATGATAAAACCGTTGCAATCACTTGTATTTCATTGTGAAAGCCTTCAGGAAACAAAGGGCGTATGGGTCGGTCAATCAAACGAGAAACTAATGTTTCATGATCACTAGGGCGTCCCTCTCTTTTGGTATAACCACCAGGAATTTTGCCTATGGCATAAAACTTTTCAATATAGTTTACCGTCAGCGGAAAAAAACTGTTTTGCTCTGCTCCGTCTTTTTTAGCAACCGCCGTAACCAATACCTGGGTGCCGTTCATACTCACCAACACGGCGCCATCTGCCTGACGGGCAATTTCACCTGTTTCTAACCTTAATGTGTGTTCACCAAATGCTACTTCTTTAATAATTTTAGCCACGAGTAGTTCCTTATTAGCAATGATAACGAAAAAAGGCGCAGATAGACTGCGCCTTTTCTTTTTAAATCAGTATTGAATACCATGCTGCTCTCAAGAGCAATGCCCTGGTTATCAATAAGAATCTCTTAAGCCAAGAGATTGAATTAATGTCTGATAGCGCCCACTGTCGTTACGCTTCAAATATTTTAACAATTTACGGCGCTTGTTAACCAATGTTTGCAAGCCACGTCGAGAGTGGAAATCTTTCTTATTGGCTTTGAAATGATCAGTTAAATACTTAATGCGACCGGTCATTAAAGAAACCTGGACTTCAGGGGAACCAGTGTCTTTATCGGCACGTTGGTATTCATTAATAATTGCTGCTTTATCTGCGCTGTTTAGCGACATTATACACTCCTGGAACTACTAAATGTTCATTTAAAGGCGGACATTCTACCAAGGCATTTCTAGCGAAACAAGATCTGAAAATTAATTTGTTTAAAATAATTTCATATTTGCATTAATAAAAAGCAAATATGAAACTATTTAAGCAATATTAATTAAAAAGACAACAAGCGTTTTGCTTTTAAATCCCCATTGTATTGCTGTTCACCTAACCCTATAAATTGATTCTGCTCATCATACAAACGAACACATTCAACCTGATCTTCCAATTTTTTACCTGCAATGACTCTTCCTTGACGCAATAGTAAGACCTCTTCATCAGAAAGAGATATAGCAGGCAAATAAGTCACCGCTTTATCCATGGGAATAAGGCAAGCTTGCTGCTCTTCTTCCGACATCAACTGTAGCTGTTCCAGACTAAACATAGGCTCTTGTTCAAAGCCTGCTGTGTAGACGCGATGTAATTGTGTGACATGAGCACCTACTTGTAAGGCATCGCCAATATCTTCTACCAAATTTCTAATATAAGTCCCTTTGCTACAAACCACTCGCAGAGAAAAATGATGGTCCTGAAAAGCAATCAATTCTAATTGTTTAATTACTATATCCCGTGCAGGACGAACCACTTCTTTTCCTGCCCTGGCTAGCTTATACAAAGGCACACCCTGATGCTTTAGTGCAGAAAACATCGAGGGGACTTGTTTTAAATGGCCTGTATACTGACTTAAAACCTCTTCCAACTGTTGAGTCGTTATATTGACTTGCTCTGCACGGGCAATAATCTCACCCATAGCATCTGCCGTTGTCGTTTTAAATCCTAACAGCCCGGTACTAGCATAACATTTGTCAGCATCTAACAAATACTGGCATATTTTAGTAGCCTCACCAAAACAAATCGGTAACATCCCTGTTGCCAAGGGATCCAGACTGCCTGTATGACCAGCTTTTTGCGCTTGGAAAATTTTTTTTGCTTTTTGCAAGGCACTATTTGAACTAATGCCTTGCGGCTTATTCAACAACAAAATTCCATTGACTTTTTTTTTATTCATGATCATCAGAACCAAGACCATCTGCATCACTGGCATTGGCATTGTCTATCAAGCGGCTTAAACGCTCGCCATATTCAATAGATTCATCATAAACAAAATGCAACTGCGGGATAGTACGTAAACTGATACTGCGTGCCAGCACGCTACGCAAATACCCTGCGGCTGCATTTAAAATGCTCGCAACTAATTCTTTATCATCATTAAATACCGTAAAATAGATCTTGGCATGACCTAGATCCGCGGCAACTTTTACCGCAGACAAAGTAATAAAACCCTTTAAACGCGGATCTCTTACTTCTTGCGGAATGATCTGCGCCAGCTTGCGTTGGATCATTCCTGCGATGCGGTCTGTTCTTTTAAAATTACTCATTAGACATCACGCTTAATTTCAACGATTTCATAGACTTCAATTAAATCGCCTACTCTAACATCATTATAGTTTTTCACCCCAATACCACACTCAAAGCCTTGTCTGACTTCTAATACATCGTCTTTAAAACGACGCAAGGACTCTAGAGTTCCTTCATAAATAACAACGTTAGAGCGCAATACGCGAATAGGATTATTACGTTTAATAACCCCTTCTATGACCATCGTTCCAGCAATAGCACCAATCTTGGGAGACTTAAACACATCGCGGACTTCTGCCGTTCCTGTAATTTCTTCTTTAAATTGCGGTGCCAGCATACCACTTAAAGCGCCTTTAATCTGATCAACAATGTCATAAATAACACTATAGTAATGCAAGGAGACTGATTCTTGTTCTGCCAAGCGTTTTCCAGCATTATCTGCCCTGACATTAAAGCCGATTAACAACGCATTAGAAGCAATAGCCAAGTGTACATCCGATTCAGTAATTCCGCCTACGCCATTAGAAATTACTTGTACCGTCACTTCATCATTAGACAGTTTTACCAAAGCATCGGAGATGGCTTCAAGAGATCCTTGTACATCCGCTTTTAATACGATATTAAGAATTTTGGATTCCGCAGCAGTCATGTTTTCCATGATACCTTCCAAAGAAGATTTCTGACGACGTGCCAGCTTCACATCTCTGAATTTGCCTTGACGGAATAAAGCCACTTCACGCGCTTTTTTCTCATCAGCAACAACGACGGCTTCGTCTCCTGCATGAGGAATAGCGGATAAACCCAATACTTCAACTGGCATGGAAGGACCAGCACTATCAACCAAATCACCATTATCACTGACCAAAGCTCTAACGCGGCCATATTGGAATCCAGCTAATAAAATGTCTCCCTTGCGCAAAGTACCACTTTGCACCAAAACAGTGGCCACCGGGCCTCGTCCTTTATCCAGTCGAGACTCAATCACTACCCCTTTGGCCGAACCATCAGTTGGTGCTTGTAATTCAAGTACTTCCGATTGTAATAAAATGGCATCCAATAATTCATCTATACCTAAACCTGACTTGGCAGAGATATTAACAAACATGGTGTCACCACCCCAGGCTTCAGGAATCACTTCATAAACTGACAATTCATTCATTACCCGTTCTGGATCAGCGCCATGCTTATCCATTTTGTTAATAGCAACAATCATTGGCACTTTAGCGGCTTTGGCATGTTGAATGGCTTCGATAGTTTGTGGCTTTACACCATCATCAGCAGCAACAATAAGTACGACGATATCAGTAGCCTGAGCCCCCCTGGCTCTCATTGCAGTAAATGCAGCATGGCCTGGTGTATCAAGAAAGGTAATATCACCTTTAGGTGTGCTCACATGATAAGCACCGATATGCTGAGTAATTCCGCCTGCTTCACCCGCGGCCACCTTGGCGCGTCGTATGTAATCTAAAAGGGAAGTTTTACCATGGTCTACATGCCCCATAATGGTAACAACTGGCGCACGCGATTGCGTGTCTGTTCCCGTAGCAAGGGCTTCGCCTAAATTGGTTTCAATGGCATCTTCTTTCAAGGCAACCGCTTTATGCCCCATTTCTTCAACTACAATAACAGCCGTTTCCTGATCGATAACCTGATTAATGGTTGCCATGGCACCCATAGACATCATGATCTTAATCACTTCCGCAGCTTTTACAGACATGCGCTTGGCCAAATCAGCGACAGTAATCGTTTCTGGAACCAGCACTTCTCTGATTACAGGTGTTGTTGGCAAAGCAAAACCATGAGTTAATGACTCTTCTGCTTCACGATATTTATCTGATTTTTCAGAGCCCTTACGCTTTTTAAACTTATTGCGACCGGCACGTCTAGGAGCATCTTGATCGTCTTCCTCACGCTCAAAAGTTTGATACTTGGGCTTCTTTTTGCCTTTTTTAAATTCACTGGTTTCTGTTTCGTTTGTGCTGGTTTCTGTGTGCTTTTTCTTGGCGACTTTGGCCTCTTCTTTTTTTGCCAACGCCACTTCATCAGTCGGCGCATCAGCGACTTCTACGGAAACAGCTTCTGCCGTATCAGATGCCGTCGCCTCAGGCGCAATCGCGTCTGTATCCGTAATCTCTTGTTTTATCTCTGCTTCAATAGATACAACAGCGTCTTCAGTGATTATGGCTTCCTCTGCTACAGCAGGATGCAGATCTGCATCCTGCTCGGTTATTTCATTGATCGATTCAGTCACCTCTTGTTCTTCAACAGGGGCATCCACCACAACGCTACGCTTAACAAAAGTTTTCTTTTTACGCACTTCAACGCTCACTGTTTTTCCACTGTGCACATCATGGCCAACAGTCACTTGAGACACGCTCTTTTTTCGTAGAGTAATTCGCTCAGGAGCCGTGCTGGCTACCCGATCAGAATTACCTTTCAAAAAATTAAGCAAAACTCTTTTTTGCTCTTCATTCACAGTTTGATGTTCATCAGAAAAAGACAAACCTGCTTCTTGCAACTGGTTTAATAAGCGCTCAACCGGGATACCAACTACTTGAGCTAATTGCTTCACCGTTACATCCGCCATATTTTAATCCCCTTTCAGCTATAGTATACGCTGCATCTATTTTTATACTGTATACACCTAACAGGTGCAAGTTTGAATTCAATCTATAAAAACCAAGGCTCTCTTGCTTTCATAATTAAAGCCCCTGCCTGTTCTTCTGTCATCGTATCTACATCTAATAAATCATCAACAGAAAGCTCAGCCAAATCTTCCATTGTTCTTATTCCTTTGCTTGCTAATTTATGCGCTAACTGTTCCGTCATGCCATCCATTTCCAATAAGGACTGATCTGGTGAATTATTGACATTCTTATCGGAAGACAAAGCCATTGTTAACAACGTATCATTGGCTCTATTCCGCAACTCTTCTACGATTTCATCATCAAATTCTTCAATGGCTAACAACTCTTCTTTAGGAACATAAGCCACTTCTTCCAAAGAAGAAAAGCCTTGTGAAACCAGTAAGGCAGCAATTTCTTCGTCAATTTCCAAAGCGTCAGTAAATAATTTGATTATTTTTCCTGATTCTTCCTGATTTTTATTGTCAAATTCATCAGTGGTCATGACATTTAATGTCCAGCCAGTTAACTGACTTGCTAATCTGACATTTTGCCCATTTCTTCCTATGGCCTGAGACAACTGCTCTTTAGTTACCGCCAAATCCATGGTGTTGGTGTCTTCGTCAACGACAATAGAGGTAATATCAGCAGGAGCCATAGAGTTAATCACTAACTGCGCAGGATTATCATCCCATAGAACGATATCGACACGCTCACCACCTAATTCGGTAGAAACGGCCTGTACTCGGGCACCACGCATTCCCACACAGGCGCCAATGGGATCAATCCGTCCATCATTGGTTTTAACCGCAATTTTAGATCGATTACCAGGATCTCTGGCTGCCGCTTTAATGTCAATGATGTTTTCACCAATTTCCGGCACTTCAATGCGAAACAGCTCGATAAGCATTTCATTTCGTGTCCGACTCACAAAAAGCTGTGGCCCTCTGGACTGTGGTGTAATCTCATACAAATAAGCTCGGACTCTATCATTAACCCTAAACATTTCATGTGGCAACATTTCGGTACGCGGAAGAAAAGCTTCTGCTTTGCCGCCCAAATCGATGATGACATTGTCTCTGGTTACTTTCTTAACTGTACCATAAACCAGCTGACCTAACTTACCTCGAAATTGCTCTATGACCAGATCACGTTCAGCTTCACGAACTTTTTGCATGATAACCTGACGGGCAGTCTGCGCTTCGATACGACCAAATTCAACCGAGGGAATACTTTCTTCTATTCGCTCATTCAATTCTATAGCGGGATTACGTTCTCGAGCTTGAGCTAAAGTCAACTCTCTGTCCGGAAATTCAAGGGCATCGTCTTCTACTACATCCCAATAACGAAACGTTTCATACTCCCCTGTATGAGGATCCAATTTGATACGAACACCAACGTCCATTCCTAAAATTTTACGAGCAGCAGACTCCAAAGCGGCCTGAATGGCTAATAAAATAACTTCTTTACTAACCCCTTTTTCATTTGATAATGCTTCAGCAATTAATAATAACTGTTTGCTCATTGTTCGCCTCTCTAGATTGCCAAACTGGCTTTTACAATATTTGAATAAAGCAATTCTTGATGTTCATCGTTTATGTCCAGCACCACGGAGTTATCAGAGGCAGAGACAATCATCCCTTTTAACTTACGCTTCCCATTCACTGGCTTAAACACTTTAACGTCAACCTCTTGCCCAATGTAGCGTTGGTACTGCCAACTGTAAAATAAAGGCTTGGGAATACCTGGAGAAGATATTTCCAAGCTGTAATTACCCGATATCGGATCTTCTACATCAAGGACGGCACTGATTTGACGGCTCACTAGCTGACAATCATCAATGCTGATTCCATCTTCTTTATCAATATAAATACGTAACAGGGCGTGTTTGCCTTGAGACAGGTATTCACAACCCCACAACTCATATCCCATGCTATTAACCGTAGGTAATAGCAACGTCACTAATTCATCTCGTATCATACGTTTAATTATTTAATAAGGGTTAATGCACTTAATTCAGCAACTGATACGCAAAAACACGATAACAGTCCGAATGTATCATGGATTGAAATTCCAGGAAATTTAAAACAAATGAAAGAAAAAACTATTATCCCATAAGTGGTAAAGGATACATTCGTTCAACCATTACATGGTGACTGTAGCGGTTTTCCCTGGCTCTGCAACCTCTATTGACGGTTCATTCTTTATTGCGTCTGAACGCACAGATGCTTTATTCAGCATAATAAAAAACCCCATAAATGGGGTTCTAATAAAGTGGTAGCGGGGGCAGGATTTGAACCTACGACCTTCGGGTTATGAGCCCGACGAGCTACCATGCTGCTCCACCCCGCGTCAACTGAAAGAAAGTATACTAAAAAGTTCCTCTTCTAGCAAGCCTTTTTCAAGAAAGTTTATAAATTAATTTGCAAAAGCATTAATACACCAGGTAATTAATACCCCAGGGAACAAGCCTAGTGCTAGCAATGCCAAGCAATTGATTGAATAGACTATACTGCCTGTCTTGCCTACCAAGACCGGTGCCTCTGTCTCTGGTTTGTCAAAATACATGACTTTAACGATGCGTAAATAATAATATGCACCAATCACCGTAAAGAGTAATCCCAGCACCGCAACCCAGATCAAATGCGCATCAACCAAAGCCTTCAGAACCAATAGCTTGGTGAAAAAACCAACTGTAGGCGGTACACCAGCCATAGAGAACATGACGATGAGCATTAAGAAAGCAAACCAGGGATTTCTTTTACTTAAGCCTTTCAGATCATCAACGGATTCAATTTCCATGCCATGGGAAGAAAGCAAAACCACCAAGCCAAAGGCCGCGGCAGACATCAAGGCATAAATGACAATATAATATAAGGCAGCAGAATAGCCTTCTGGTGTCGCGGTTAATAAGCCAAATAAAGTATAACCTATGTGCGAGACAGCAGAGTAAGCAAACAGACGCTTAATATTTGATTGAACAACAGCCAATAGATTACCCAATCCAGCAGACAACAAAGCCATCACTACCAATACTTGCTGCCATTGTGCAGTAATGTCTATCAAACCTGTATTCAATAGGCGATAGGCCATGCCTAGAGCCGCAATTTTGGGGGCAGTACTGATGAACAGAGTCACAGAACTAGGCGCACCTTGATAAGCATCAGGCGCCCACATATGAAAAGGAACTGCGGCCAATTTGAAACCTATTCCTGCTAAAATAAACACCACAGCAAAGGACAATAGCAAATTGTCATGATATCCGTTTGCAGCAATGGCGTTGGCAACTTCCAATAAATCCAGTTTTCCAGTGGCGCCATAAACCAGAGAAATTCCATACAATAGCATCCCTGAAGCAATCCCACCCATAACAAAGTACTTAATTGCAGCCTCAGTAGAATCACCATGAGTTCTTCTTATTGCCGTCAAGGCATAAAGAGGTAAAGACATCAATTCCAAGCCCAAATAGACCGTTAGCATAGAATGTGCCGAAACGAGCACCATCATACCCAGTGTGGCAAAGAGACCCAATACATAATAGTCACCACCAGGCATTTTACGCTCACCAATATAGGGTTTTGCGTAAATAAAGCTCAGTAGTACGGTCAAGTAAATAAACAACTTCATAATGATGCTGGCATCATCACTGACAAACATGCCATGAAAAGTTAGAGTAGCATAACTACCCAAGGCCATAAAACTTAAAGCAAAGGCCACCATAAGTCCTAAACAAGCAATCGCATACGCAACACACTTGCATTTATGCTGCAAAAATAAATCAGCAAGCAAGGCAAGGCATGCGGTTATTAGCACCACCAATTCAGGAAGTGCTATGGGAAAATTTTGTAGTAATGAGTTCATATTCGTAACCTTGCAGTATTAGAGTTTAGAGTGGCCAGCAAGCACTAAAGTATGGCTTACCGTTTGATGGATATACTCCAACATAGGTTTAGGGTAAACCCCCATAGCAATAACCATGAATGCAAGTAAAACATAGGCACTTAATTCATAACCTGAAATGTCTTTCAATTGCGCCACTTTTTGGTTCGCAATGGCACCAAAAATCACTCGCTTGTACATCCATAAGGTATAGCCTGCACCGATAATTAATGTGCTTGCAGCCCAAAAAGCAACCCAAAAACCTGCCTTGATACTGCCTAAAATAACCATAAACTCACCAACAAAGCCAGAGGTTCCTGGCAGTCCTGCATTGGCCATAGCAAATAGCATATAGAACGAAGCAAATACCGGCATGGTATTCACTACCCCACCAAAGTCACTGAGCATTCTGGTGTGCATTCGGTCATAAATATAACCAACTCCTGCAAACATGGCGCTAGAAACAAAAGCATGTGAAATCATCACCACAATAGCACCTTCCAATACCAAACCGGCATTGGTTAATCCGCTTTTATTGGCGATGGCAAAAATAGTAAAACAACCTAAAGTGACAAAGCCCATATGCGAAATTGAAGAATAGGCAATCAAACGCTTCATGTCTTTTTGTACTATGGCAACCAATCCTATGTACACTACCGCTATCAGTGATAAGGCAACCATCACGCCTGAATACTGAGCACTGGCATCGGGGACGATAGGAAGAGTAAATCGAATAAAGCCATAACCGCCAAGTTTTAATAAAATAGCCGCCAGTACAATGGAGCCACCTGCCGGTGCTTCGGTATGCGCATCAGGCAGCCAGGTATGCACAGGAAACATAGGAATCTTGATTGCAAAACCAAGAAAGAAAGCGATAAAAATCAATGTTTGCGCTGTCATGCTTAATTTTAATGCATAAAAAGTTTCTATCTTAAAGGTTCCTGCTAAATAGCCCATAAATAAAAAGCTGGCCAGCATTAAAACCGAACCCAAAAAGGTATATAAAAAGAATTTAATTGCCGCATAAACTCTGTTATCAGAACCCCATATACCGATAATGAGGTACATTGGAATCAAGGTGGCTTCCCAGAAAATATAGAAAACAATGGCATCTAGCGCTGAAAAAACGCCTACCAGCAAACCTTGCATCATTAAAAAAGCGCATAAATACTGCGATACACGTTTTGTGATACTAGTCCAGGTTGCCAGAATCACAACGAGGTTAGTAAAGATGCTTAAAACGATAAGCAATAAAGACAATCCATCTATGCCTAAACTATAGCTTATCCCTACAGATGGCATCCAGGACATTTCTTCTATGAATTGCATACCAGTCAGCGCCGTATCAAAGCCAGCGACCAATGGGATACAAAGAAGCAAGCTTAATACGACCGTAAATAAAGCCAGGTAACGGGCAATATTAGGCGTGTCATCATCTCCTGTCAGAAGAACAAAAACCCCACCAAGAATGGGTAACCAAATTAATAAATTAAGCAAATGATGCATATCCTCACCTTCTCTTTAGCGCGCTATAAGCCAGTATAAAAAACCCAATAAGGCCAATACCATAACGGTTACGTAATGATATAGATAGCCGCTTTGTACGGCGCGCCCTTTACTAGAAAACCACTTCACTAATTTCCCACTGCCATTAACTACCAAGCCATCAATTAGTTTTTGATCACCTACTTTATAAAAAAGTGCGCCAAACAATTTTGATCCTTTCACAAAGACCAGGTCATTAAGGCAATCAAACCCATATTTATTCAGCATGAGTTTGTAAATCAGCGAAAATCGCTGTGCTAATATCACAGGAATAGCGGGAACAGCCATATAGCATACCCAGGCCACAAACGCACCGGCAACCGTCAACCAAAAAGTTAAGGAGGTGACTGAATGCAATGCACTGTTTAAAGGAGACACCACCTCATGGGCCAGTTTAGCCAATACATTATGCTGCGGTAATATAAACAAGGAATCACTTAGCAATACAGGCTTGCTAAACAGCATCGGCATGTAAAGGACATAACCTAATATTACCGAAGGAATCGCCAAAATAACCAAAGGCAACCAAACCACCCAAGGGGACTCATGCAAATGACTCCAGGTGTGTTCATCCATTCGAGGCTTGCCATGGAAGGTCATGAATAAAGAACGGAAGGTATAAAGTGCGGTAACCATGGCTCCGATTAGTACACAATAATACGCATAACTACTACCAGGGATGGCCGACAGCTGCGCCGCTTCAATAATAGTATCTTTTGAATAAAAGCCAGCAAAAGGAGGAAAGGCACACAAAGCCAGACTGCCGATCAGGGAGGTGACGTAAGTGATGGGCATTTTTTTCCACAGCCCCCCCATTTTACGCATGTCCTGCTCATGATGCATGCCAATAATAACTGAGCCTGCGCCTAAAAATAATAAAGCCTTAAAGCAAGCATGCGTTAATAAATGAAAAATACCCGCGCTATAAGCCGAGGCCCCCATAGCAACCATCATATAACCCAGCTGCGACAAAGTAGAATAGGCCACCACTCGTTTGATGTCATTCATAACGAGAGCCAAAAGACCGGTAAATAAAGCGCCTGTTGCGCCTATCACCAAAATGAAGCTTAATGCGGTTGTCGACAGCTCCATTAAAGGAGAAATTCTTGCCACCATGAAGACACCAGCAGTCACCATCGTTGCGGCATGAATTAAAGCAGAAATAGGTGTAGGACCTTCCATAGACTCAGGCAGCCAGACATGAAGCGGGACTTGAGCTGATTTACCCATTGCGCCAACAAACAGCAGAATGCAAATGACCGTCATCAAAGACCATGGATGCCCACTGAATAGCTCGATGCTTTGACTGGCCAGATACTGAGCATGCTTGAATACCGTGCTGTACTCCACACTCCCCGTATAGGCAAAAACCAATCCTATGCCCAGGATAAAACCAAAATCACCTACTCTATTAACCAGGAAAGCTTTTAAATTCCCTTCAATCGCGGATTCTTTCTGATACCAAAAACCGATTAACAGGTAAGACACCAATCCTACCCCTTCCCAGCCAAAAAACAATTGCAAGAAATTATTGGCAGTCACTAACATCAGCATCATAAAAGTAAACAAAGAGATATAGCTAAAAAAGCGCTGATAGCCCTCATCATCTGCCATATAACCGATACTGTATAGATGCACCAGCAAAGAAACAAAGTTGACTATTACCAGCATGACAACCGTCAGTGAGTCAATCAACAGGCCAATGTTAAACTCAAACGGTAATAAACCGCCACCGGTTGCCCAATGATAAACCAGTTCATTGGAAGCAGGTAAGGCTCCAGAAAACAAAGCATAGGCAACATACAAAGAGCCTAGCAAGGATACCGTTACTAAAGCGATAGTAACCGTATGCGCACCTTGACGACCTATTTGCTTGCGAAAGAAACCCGAAACCACAGAGCCCAACAACGGCGCCAGAATAATTATTAAACAAAGTTGATGTATACTCACAGTCTTAGCCCTTTAAATGATTCATTTTATCGACGTCGATAGTACCGCGATTTCTAAAAAGCAACATGACTATTGCTAGCCCAATAGCCGCTTCTGCAGCAGCTACCGTTAAGATAAAGAAAACAAAAATTTGGCCACTTATATCGTGATAAAAATGAGAAAAGGCTACAAAATTAGTGTTTACAGCAAGCAGGATAAGCTCAATGCAAACAAGCAATAAAATGATATTTTTGCGATTTAGCATAATGCCTACCAAGCCTAAGCCAAATAAAATCACACTTAATATCAGATAATAGTTAACAGGTATCATGAATAAGTTCCCCAAGGTTATTTCTCTGATTTCAAACTAACTAAAGAGACCCTGTCTTCACTGCGAGTCCTTATTTGTTTCACTACATTTTGTCTTCTGGAATGAGACGCCCCACTGTGTACCAGGGTGATCGCTGAAATGATAGCAACCAGCAAAATAACTGCTGCCAGCTCAAAAGCCAATAAATAGTCAGTATATAAAACGAGACCCAAAGCTTCTGTATTAGACACCACTGCATTACTCGCATGGGTTGCCGATACATCCAGTTGGGACGTGGTTGTTACTGGCAAACTGGGAGACTTGGTCTGCTCTGGCAATGCCATGATTAATAAGCCCGTTAAAAAGGCAACCAGCATTAAACCCAGTGGCATATAACGTAAAAAATGACCTTTTAAACTTTCTACGTCGATATTGAGCATCATGACCACGAATAAAAACAAAGTCATCACCGCACCAACATAAACCAATACCAGAATCAAAGACAAAAACTCCGCTTCTGCTAATAGCCACAAGCCTGCACTGGCAAAAAAAGTCACCACCAGAAACAGCACGCAGCGCACTGGATTATTTTGACTAATTACCATGACCGCAGATCCTATTGCCAATGCGGCAAGCAGGTAAAAAATTACTTCTATTAACAATTGATTCATAGCTCACCCATTACCTGTATTTTTCATCAGCTTGACGATCTGCTGCCAACCGTGGCTCCATCATATCGCCTATAGCCAGCAATTTGTCCTTGGTCATAATATTCTGACCGCGCTCGGTATAGTGATAATGATGAATTGGAGTTACGACAATGGAATCCACCGGACAGGATTCTTCACATAAACCACAGTAAATGCACTTAAAAGTATCGACATCATAACGAGTAGTACGACGCGATCCATCTTCTCGCTCTTCCGAATCAATGGTGATGGCCAAAGCAGGGCAAACTGCTTCGCATAATTTGCAAGCGATACAGCGTTCCTCACCATTGGCATAACGTCGTAGAGCCAATAATCCACGAAATCGAGGAGACAAAGGCGTTTGCTCTTCAGGGAATTGCACGGTCGTTTTTTTCTTGAAAAAGTACTTGCCTGTTAGTTTTAAACCAGACAAAAGCTCTAACAGAAGAAAACTGCGTACATAATGTTTTATAAATTGGTATGCTTTTTTCATCGGCTTCTCGTTAGACTATCAAAACCAAGGCTTCAGGTGACAAAGAACCATCAAAGCCGTTACTATTACCCAGACAATGGTGACCGGAATCAACACCTTCCATCCCAAGCGCATGAGCTGATCATATCTATAACGAGGAAAGGTCGCCCTAACCCACAAATAGACGAATAAAAAGAAACTAATCTTTAATAAAAGCCAAGCTATTCCAGGGACGACATAAAATACGTCTTGCAAGAAAGGCACGCCTTCAAACGGAGAAAGCCAGCCACCAAGGAATACTATAGCCAATACCGTAGAGATTAATATCATACTTACGTATTCAGCCAAGAAGAACAAGGTAAAGCCTATTCCTGAGTATTCAACATGAAAACCGGCGACAATTTCAGACTCCCCTTCTGCCATATCAAAAGGCGCTCTATTGGTCTCGGCAATACCCGCTATCCAAAATACCAAAAATAAAGGAAATAAGGGCACAAACCACCAGTGCCATAATCCGCCTTTTTGGGAAAGGACTATGTCAGTCAAATTCATGCTGCCAGCAGCGATTAAGGCACCTACGAAAGCAAACCCCATGGCAATTTCATAAGAAACGGTCTGCGCCGCACTACGTAAAGAACCAAACATCGCATATTTGGAATTTGATGCCCAGCCCGCAATCAATACCCCATAGACACCGAGCGAACTCATGGCAAAAAGATAAAGCATTCCCGCATTGATATTGGCTAAAACCATGCCTTGATCAAAGGGAATTACCGCCCAACCTATCAATGCGGGAACCATAGAAAATAATGGCGCCACTATAAACAAATACTTGTTTGATTTTGTCGGGATAATAATTTCTTTAGTGATTAACTTAATCAAATCGGCAAAAGGCTGTAGCAAGCCTTTAAATCCAACGCGATTGGGACCTATACGTACTTGTATATAGCCTATCACTTTTCGCTCTGCATAAATCAGATACGCGACACCAATCAACAAAGGAAGTACGATGACAAGTATCTTTAAAATAACCCAAACCAATATGCCTATATTCTGGAGCATCTTCTTACCTATCTAGCGCTTAATAGTTATTGCAGCAAAGGAATGCCCTAAATCAACTGTTTCAGGCATCGCATTTGCTACCCATACAACGTCTGCAGCAATGCGCTCATCTCGTTTAAGCGGCAATGTTATCTCAATATCACCTTGAGATACAGTGGCACTTTCTGCTAATTGCAATTTATCCGCAGTAGCAGGATGAATTCGAATGCACGCAGGTTCTGCAGCAGCACACAATTGTAACTCTGTAGCATTTCGTACTATGGCATCAGCACGATATAAAGGCCATTCACCAACACGCACCATATCATGCTTAAGTACAGGTAAAGACTCAGGATAATAAGGGGTGTAACTCAATGTAGCCGCCATAGAGGACAAAGAGCGAATTTCTGCGAGGATGTCTTCTGTAGAGCTGTATTCAAATTGAGGGCAATAAAGTAAATTGGCCAAAACTCTTAGTATCTTCCAGGCTGGGCGTGCTTCACCAAAGGGAGCTGAGGCACCTTTAACCGTTTGCCAGGTCTGGTTGATATTGATATAAGTGCCCGATGTTTCTGCATAAGGTGCAATAGGCAAAATAACATCGGCATAATCACGCATGGAGTCTTGAGCATAAGCAGACAATAAAACAACAAATTCTGCACCGAGCATCGATTTTCTGGCTCCTTGCGGATTAGCAAAATCATAACCAGGCTCTACCGCCAGTAAGACATAAGCTTTTAATTTGGCCATCAATGCAGCCTGCACATCCAATCCTGGCTCGGCAACTGCTTTCCCTGCCGCTGTTCGATGCGGCAACATACCCGCCAAACAAGCACCCGCCGTGTTGGCACCTTGGGTTAAACGTAATAGGTTTGTAGCAGTGATCTGCTGAATTAAGTGAATTAAGGTCCTAATGAGAGACGCTTCTGGATGATTTTCACATAAGGCACCAGTAATAATACAGCCTTTTCCTTTTAGTAAGGCCGCGGCAATAATTTGGCTTGTCTCATCCACTTCAAGACCAATCAACAACTTTTGCGCTGGCGCAGGCAGGGTGCTGGTATCGGCTGTCAAGGCTTTCACCAGGCGAGCCAATTGCATAGGAAGCTCTAAAGGAGAAACCACGGCTTTTGCTGTCAATGTGGCTCTATACTCAAAATCAACCGGATTTATTGCATAAACCAAAGCGCCATTGCGATGTGCTTTTCGTAGTTTGATGCCGGCTAGCGGAACTTCTCTATCCAGATTACAACCAATAACTAAAATAGCATCTTGATGTTCCAACTCGCTATAAGGCAAGGTGCTTTGCGGCATCAGGGGTTGTGATGCCTGATCTTTAAAGTCTACTTGCTGAAGGCGGTGGTCAAGATTATTAACGCCCAACTCACGCATCATTTTTTGTAATAAATACAATTCTTCTAACGTAGATGAAGCGGAGGCAAAGGCTGCGACCTGTTCTGGGCCGTATTGTTTAATCACTTTGCTCAAACCTTCTGCAGTGAACTTCAATGCAGTTTCCCAATCGACGGTTTCCCATTGTCCATTGCGCTTGATTTGAGGCTGAGCGGCTCTTTGAGCGCTATTAAGGCCTAGATAACTAAAGCGGTCTCTATCAGAAAGCCAGGTTTCGTTAATGCTTTCATTTTCTTTAGGAACCACACGCATTAACTGATTATTGCGCGTGTGTAAATAGACATTGGACCCCAGGCAATCATGTGGCGCTATGCTTTCATGCTGTTGCAATTCCCAAGCACGAGCCTTAAAACGAAAAGGTTTTGATGTTAAAGCGCCAACTGGACATAAATCAATGATATTGCCAGACACTTCTGAGCTCATACTGTGCTTCACATAAGTACCAATTTGCATGGCTTCACCACGACCGGTGGCGCCTAGCTCACGTAAACCTGCAATTTCATCACCAAAGCGAACGCAGCGAGTACAATGAATACAGCGGGTCATTTCCGTAGCAATTAAAGTACCTAAATCATCATTCGTGACCGCACGTTTGGTTTCTTCATACTCGGATTGATCATTACCAAAGCCCATAGAGACATCTTGCAATTCACATTCGCCACCTTGATCGCAAATAGGGCAATCCAGTGGGTGATTGATCAAAAGAAAATCCATCACTACTTTTTGTGAGTGCAGCGCTTCTGCTGATTTGGTAAATACTTTCATCCCATTGGTAATTGGTGTCGCGCAAGCAGGAACCGGTTTACGTCCGTTCTCTACTTCGACAAGACACATACGGCAATTTGCCGCTACCGATAATTTTTTATGATAGCAAAAACGAGGGATATGGATACCTGCTTCATCTGCCACCTCGATAATCATTTTGCCATTTTCAACTTCAAATGTGTTACCGTCAATTTCAATTGTAGCCATGGTCTAACCTTAATAATTATGCTGCAACGATAGAGCGTTTATGCTTGATGAAATAATCAAATTCATGATAAAAATGCTTCACGAAACTTTGTACTGGCCAAGCAGCTGCTTCACCTAAAGCACAAATAGTACGTCCTTCTATATGATCAGCGACATTAACCAGCTGTTCTATATCGCCAGGCTCACCATGTCCATGTTTGATGCGGTGTAACAAACGCACCAGCCAGCCAGTTCCTTCACGACAAGGAGTGCATTGGCCGCAAGACTCATCCATATAAAACTCAGAGATACGATACAAAGCATCTACCATACAAGTCGTTTCATCCATAATGATGACTGCGCCAGAGCCTAATCCTGAACCTGCCTTTTGGATACTGTCATAATCCATATCCAATCCCATCATCACATCACCAGGTAAAACAGGCATGGAGGAACCACCAGGAATGACGGCTTTAATCTTGCGATCATTTAACATGCCACCAGCCAATTCCAGTAATGTTTTAAAAGGGGTTCCCATCGGGATTTCAAAATTTCCCGGTTTATTAACGTGCCCACTCACACTAAAACATTTAGTACCGCCATTATTGGGTTTGCCCAATTTTAAAAACCAGTCGCCACCTTTTTCTAAAATGACCGGAACCGAAGCAAAGGTTTCGGTATTATTAATTGTTGTGGGTTTGCCATATAAACCATAATTGGCTGGAAAAGGAGGCTTAAAGCGAGGCTGGCCTTTTTTGCCTTCAATAGAATTAAGCAAAGCGGTTTCTTCACCACAAATATAAGCGCCGGCGCCCAAATGATTGAATAAATCAAAAGAAACGCCAGAGTTTAAAATATTCTTACCTAACAAGCCTGCTGCATAGGCTTCTTTTAATGCCGCTTCTGTACGCTCATAAGGCAACCAAAACTCACCCCTGATGTAGTTATAGCCTACGGTGGCACCCATCACGTAACCGGCAATGGCCATCCCTTCAATTAATTGATGCGGATTCAGCGCTAAAATATCGCGGTCTTTACAAGTACCTGGCTCGCCTTCATCGGAATTGCATACCACGTACTTTTGAACAGGGTTGTTTCTGTTCATAAAACTCCACTTTAAGCCAGTAGGGAATCCAGCGCCTCCCCTGCCACGCAATGCAGATAATTTTAACTCTTCAATAATTTGTTGGGGCGGTGTTTGTTCTTGTAAAATTTTTCGCCACGCACTATATCCACCTACGCTTTCATAAGCAGCCAAAGTCCAGGACTTTGGCAAATGCAAGGTTCGATAACATACTTGATTTAATTCAATCATTCTAACCACCTCTATCTTATTGGTATTGTTCCAATACTGCATCTATGGATTCGGCAGTTAGATTGCCGTGATAGTCTTTATCTACCTGCATCATCGGAGCTTCAACACAGGCCCCCAAACACTCTACAGCTCTCAGTGTAAAGCGTCCATCAGCTGTTGTTTCACCTAATTTAATATCCAGTTTGTTTTCTAAATGATTCACTACTTTTTTACAGTCTCTTAACAAGCAAGAGATGTTAGTGCAGACATTGATTAAATGCTTGCCTAGTGGTTGATGTTCATACATGGTGTAAAAGCTGGCTACCTCATAAACCGCTATGGGCGGCATGTTCAGGTATTGAGCGACAGCATCCATCAACTCCTGCGTTAAATGATGATGGGCTTCTTGCACTATTCTCAAGGCGCCCATGACAGCTGATTGGCGCTGATCGGATGGATACTTATTAATTTCATGATCAATAGCATTCATTTGCTCTGCGGACATGTAGTCATGCAAATTTTTTTCAGACTGTTCAGACATTTGAAAAACCTTTCTATATAATTGTTGCCTTTAGACAATAGAGTTAACGATCAATTTCACCAAATACGATATCTTGGCTTGCTAATATGGCTACGCCATCTGCTAACATGTGTCCGCGTGCCATCGCATCAAAACTGGAAAGATGAGCAAATCCGGGAGCACGGATTTTTAGACGATAGGGCTTATTTGCTCCATCAGAAACCATGTAAATACCAAATTCGCCTTTAGGTGCTTCTACCGCACTATACACTTCACCAGCGGGCAAACAAAATCCCTCCGAGTACAGCTTAAAGTGATGAATTAAGGCTTCCATATCCTGCTTCATCTCTGCGCGACGCGGTGCTATTACCTTGTGGTCATCTATTTTAACAGGCCCTGGGTTTTTACGTAGCCACTCAATACATTGTCTGATAATTTTATTAGACTGCCTTAATTCAGCAACACGCACTAAATAACGGTCATAACAATCCCCCGTTTTACCAACAGGAATATCAAAATCAACATGCTCATAAGCGGCATAGCTTTGTTTTTTACGTAAATCCCAAGCCACACCAGAAGCCCGAAGCATCGGACCTGTAAAGCCCCATTGTAATGCTTCATCCGGAGAAACAACGCCAATATCAACGGTGCGCTGTTTCCAGATGCGGTTGTCTGTCAATAAGGTTTCATACTCATCAACACATTTGGGAAACCGCTCGGTAAAGGCCCAAAGAAAATCGAGCAAGCTTCCTTGACGGTGCTCATTCATTTTATCTACTTCACGCTCACTGTGCCAGCGTGAGGCCTTATATTGAGGCATTGAGTCGGGCAAATCACGCGCTACACCGCCTGGTCTGTAGTAGGTTGCGTGCATGCGTGCTCCAGACACGGCCTCATAACAGTCAAACAGATCTTCGCGCTCTCTAAAACAATAAAGAAAAACGGTCATGGCTCCCAAATCCAGTGCAATCGCACCTAGCCATAACAAATGATTGAGTACTCGAGTTACCTCATCAAATAAAGTACGAATGTATTGTGCCCTGATTGGGGCTTCAATATTTAATAATTTTTCTATTGCACGGACATAGGCATGTTCATTACACATCATGGACACATAGTCCAATCTATCCATATAGCCTATACTTTGAATATAGGGCTTGGTTTCGGCCAGTTTCTCTGTTGCACGATGCAATAAGCCTATATGCGGATCAGAACGAACTATCGTTTCACCTTCCAGCTCCATAACCAAACGAAGTACACCATGTGCTGCAGGATGTTGAGGGCCAAAGTTTAAAGTATAATTTTTTAATTCCATCATTCTTCGCCACCTTTATTCGCTATATAGCGATTGTCATGTCGTATTACCTTAGGCACCAAAACCCTCGGTGTAATTTCCACAGGAGCGTAGATCACTTTTCCTAACTTCGCATCGTAACGCATTTCAACATGGCCGCTCACAGGAAAGTCTTTACGGAAAGGGTGACCAATAAACCCATAATCTGTCAGAATGCGTCTTAAATCAGGATGCCCTTCAAATAAAATACCATATAAATCATAGGCTTCACGCTCAAACCAATTGGCACCTTTCCAGAGGTCATGAACAGAAGGAACAATCAGATGCGCTTCATCAGTAAAAGTTTTAACACGTAGTCGATGGTTTTTTTGCGTTGATAGCAGATGATACACTACGGCAAAACGAGGCTTGTCAAAAGCACTTCGGTGTTCTTGCGTTGCGACACCACGAGAGAATCCACTTTCTGTTGCAGTCTCTGTCTTCCAATCGTCTTGGCCATAATAAAGATAATCAACGCCGCAGAGATCAATGAGTTGATCAAAACAAAAAGAATGGCTATCACGTAAAGTTGTTAATACAGTTTTTACATGACGGACATCACATTCTACCGTTACTTCTTCATGAGCAAGGGTGGTCACCTGGAGGTAATCGGCTAATTCAGTATTGAGCTGTGCCACCAAATAATCGTTTTTAGTCATTTAATTCGCCCCTATAGAGAATCTTGATCAGGCTTCCAAGACGTTTTTATTTCTAATCTTATTTTGTAATTGGATTATGCAATAAAGTAGTGCTTCCGCTGTTGGGGGACAACCAGGAACATAAACGTCTACAGGCACAATACGATCGCAACCACGAACCACTGAGTAGGAATAATGGTAATAGCCACCACCATTAGCACAAGAACCCATGGAGATAACCCAACGAGGCTCTGACATCTGATCGTAAACTTTTCTTAAGGCTGGCGCCATTTTATTACATAATGTGCCCGCAACAATCATGACGTCGGATTGACGTGGACTGGGGCGGAATATCACACCAAATCGGTCCAGGTCGTAGCGCGCTGCGCCGACATGCATCATTTCTACAGCACAACAAGCCAAGCCAAAAGTCATAGGCCACATAGAACCACTGCGCGCCCATCCCAGTAATTTGTCGACTGTAGTCGTAGTAAAACCTTTCTCTTGCAATTCTGCAACCGCCATAGTTCGCCTCTAAGCAGTTAAATAAATTAAAAAATACGTTTAGACGCTAATGCTTATTCCCACTCTAAAGCACCGCGCTTCCACTCATAAATAAAACCAATCACTAACAATCCTAAAAATACCATCATGGCAGCAAAACCAAACCAGCCTACTTTACGCAAGGCAATCGCCCAAGGAAAAAAGAAAGCGGTCTCCAGGTCAAAGATGATAAATAGAATAGCAACCAGGTAAAATCGCACGTTAAAAGGGATATGAGAACTTTCAAATGCACCAAAACCGCACTCGTAAGGGGCATTTTTTGCTGCATCCGGATTGTGCTTGGATAGCAACGCGCCCGCACCCATCATCACCAAACCTAGAACTATAGCAATAATAATAAAAACCAATACGGGTAAATATTGAGATAGCATGTGCTCACCATTGTTCAGATTAAAATGGTGCCGAAGGCCGGACTCGAACCGGCACAGCTTTACGCCACCGCCCCCTCAAGACGGCGTGTCTACCAATTTCACCACTTCGGCTGTTGTTTACTTAATTAAAGCTTCTACAATAAAAATACAAGCTTTAACAGGGTTTCATTATTTCTCACTGGCATTTTTATCAACAGGAACAGGTACTGAATTTTGCTGCACCTTAATTGATTGAGGCAGAACCTGTTGTACTGTCTCCTGATGTCTGGTTGAAATAATATAGGATAAAGCAAGGCTGGTTACAAAAAAAGTCAATGCCAGACCGCCTGTTAATTTAAATAGAAAGCTGCCAGTGCCTTGACTGCCAAATACCGTATTAGAGGCCCCTGAACCAAAAGCAGCACCAACATCAGCACCTTTACCATGCTGAATCAGCACCAAGCCTATCAAGGTTATCGCTACTAATACATGAATCATTAATATCAATTGATACATTTAATAATTTCCACAAACTGTTGCGCATTCAATGATGCACCGCCAATTAATCCACCGTCAATATCAGGCATGTTAAACAATGCGTTTGCATTTTGCTCATTAACACTACCACCATAAAGAAGCGTCAACTGCATGGCATCATCTTGATTTAATGCTGCCACCCATTTTCTTATAAACTGATGTATTTCCTGTGCTTGTTCGGGTGATGCTGTTTTACCTGTTCCTATGGCCCAAACGGGTTCATAGGCAATGACACAATTTTGAAAACAGTTTTTACTTGCTGTCTGACTGATGGCAAGCAATTGTTTGCCAATAATTTGTTCTGTTTGTCCTTTTTCACGCTCAGCAAGTGTTTCACCAACACAAAGAACAGGTATCATACCATGTTCTTTTGCCTGGTGGAATTTCTCTGCTACAAAATTTTCATTTTCATTAAAATAATGACGTCGCTCCGAGTGTCCTACCAACACATGAGTACAATGGAACTCTTTTAACATGGGGGCTGATATTTCACCGGTATAGGCGCCAGCATCTTTGGGGAAAAAATTTTGTGCGCCTAATTGAATGGGCGCTTGCATTAAGGAACTGACATGAGGAATATACAAAGAAGGCGGTGCAACCACTACTTGGGTTGTCGTATTGGCCGGAATTAATTCATTCAACTGCTCAATCAATGTTGTAATCTGATGTAACTGGCCATTCATTTTCCAGTTACCCATTACCATTTGCTGTTTCATATGCACTCCTAAATTAGGACTGAACTATAACGAATCTTAAATTAGATGACCAGTAGCCAGCAAATTTTATTTAAGACTTCTTATTGCCTCTTGCATCTACACTAGATTTAGTTAGAATCAAAAAAGAGCACACAAGGAGAAGTGACCTGATGAACCCTATTATCCAGCACATCATAACTGAGCTCTCTCATTTACCCCCCCCCATTCCCCTTGAGCGTATTAAAGCGCTTTTCGATAACAATCCAGCATTTAATCATTTAGATGATCCCGCATGCCTTGATAGCTTTTGTGTAGAATTGAATGTAATCAGACAACTGGCTGAAGAAGGGGTGCAATTAACTACAAAACTTAAGGATTTAAGATTGTACGATGAAGAATTTAATCAATACAAACACTCAGAAAATCAATTGCAAGAACAACTACATGAGTTGAATCGCACACTTCATGGCATACAACGCGATATTGAGTGTACACGCAAAAAACTCACCAGCCTATTTACTCAGCTTATTAATCATGCTCTGACTGATGAAGACATGCGTAAAGATCTGTTTAATGAAATGGCTCTGATTAATACTCCAGACACGCTCTCTCAATGGCAGACAACTACTGTTTTGCAGCTGAGAACTGTCATTGAAAATGAGCTCATTTTGCTCTCTGTCCCTACTGCCAAAAAGCAACTACTGGAATTAAAAGCCAGCCAGAATCATTTGCTTGGCGAAATACAGCATCTGTGCTTAAGTTATAACATTGATACGCCAGGTGATCTATCCCCTACACCCGAGATATACCTAAGGCTTATTCCAACCTTAGAGCGCTATCTGGATAACATTATTGAGCTGAAACCTCAATTAGAACAATTACAAGAAGACTTTAGCACCTGCATCAGCTCAGAAGACATCAACAAGCAAAAGCAAGAATTAAATACCCAGCAAGAACAAATTCAAAAAGAACTAGGGGCCATCAATCAACGACTCCAGGAATCCACGTTAAGTCCTGACAAAAAAAAGGAATTGAAAGAAGCGTATGCCAGCCGCGGTCAAAAGCTGCTGATGGATTATAAAAACAGCCTGCCGGATGTTTTATCTTTATTAAATCCCGGCTTGTGGTTTAATTTACTGCATGAATCTCAAGCCAAAGAACAAGATGAATTTCATTGTAGCTTCCAATTTTTAACGGAGCTGAATTTACAAAAAGAAAAACAAGACGCCTTGGAAACGATACAAAATCAACTTCAATTATTACCTTCATTGCCTTTTCCCACCGCAGAAAATAAAAAAGACACTAAACAAGAATATAAAGAAAAAACCCGTATTCTGATTAATAAATTGCCTCCTGCATTAGCTAACATCCCTGATTTTTTCGATCCCAATGATGAAGGTACTGCCTATTATCTCTTACTTATTCATCATATTGTGTATCTTTCACAGAAAAAAAATGATTATGAATCTCTGTTACCTCATTTGCATGACTTGATGCACTGCATGACGGAGTTAACTGAATTACGACAAAAATACCACTTGCTTGAAAGTCAAGATCACCTTTTACCATCCATTGACGAGCTTAATCGGGTTGTTCCAGAAGCACAATTATTAGCCGCAAAAGAAGCGCAACTAAAACAGTGTGATGCTTTTCTTAATGAAATTGGTGTATTAATCACTTATTTAAAACAAAAAAGAGAAGAAGAGAGCAAGATAAAAAATGATACTGTACACAACCTGTTTGACCGACAGGTACTTGCCATAGAATTAGAAAAAAAACGACATATCGAATACAAAGAACCTATTCCTGAGCAAATTAGCCATGTTAATCAACAATTGCTTGTCTTACAAAATGATCTGACGAACAAACTACAGCATATTCAAGATAGGTTGTCTTTACCGGCAACGCCTGCACTGGAAACAGCAGAATATCATGCTGAAATGGATTCTACTTCTTTGCCAGATAGGACTGACTCTTCTATGGTCTTGGCCGAAGAAAACCAACCGGCACTGCCAATGCCCCCTCAAGCCATTACTCCTGACACCCCCCTTCTTCTTCTCCAAACGACTTTTTTTCCAATTGACGATTATTATCGACCAGATGAAAGTCCCATTCGCACCCCATTAAATACCATCATAGAGACAGACTCCCCAGAGCTTGCCCCTGCACCAGCGACTGCTGTTGAAGAAGCCCCCCCCGTATCGCCCCAGCCTGTAGACGTATTAGAACAATGGCATCAACACATCTTGGCTGCATTACAAGACCAACCTGAATCGTATACACAATGGTATTTAGCACTCTATCAACAAGCCTTATCCGCGACGAATCCTTTAACACGCAATAAGTACACACATCTCCTTCGCGACTTGTTTTTTGAATTGCATATTAAAAAAGAATGGGATGTTTTTTTGACCTATCAAAGATTAAGTCCAAATCCTGTAACGCACTGCACAGCGCTATTACGCTTAAAACCGCATTATCCTATTGAAGACCACGCATCCCCCTCCGCGGCCATGCTTCATACTTTACCTGCCTCACTAAGAGCCTTTTATAAACACAGTTTAACTTTAAAAGTCAAATACCCTGTCGAAGCAGAGCTGGCATTACAAGCCTTTTCATCACTGGTGTCTACCTATCAGGCATCTAATAATCAAGAGGCGTCACTCTACAAGGCCCCGCTTATTACTCAAGATCCTCGCTATACGCCATTAAAAAGGCATAGAGGCATTCTTCAGCTATGGGAACAAATTGAAGATTTCTTTCGTCTGCTTATTGGAATGGCTGCTGGACAAAATGCATATCAGTATCAGAAAAAACCATGCTTTTTTAATACCACCACCAACAAACTGTTTGAAGAAGCACAAGCTTGTGTGGAAGAAAAAAGCTGCAGCTAAAGCAACACTATCGAGCCACTGCCTTGTCCTGCTCAAAGCAAATGTTTAAACTGCGATTGACAAGCAGGGCGGCCGCGTCTAACTGCTTATTGCTAACCCCAATCGGCTACGTTCCGCGCTTTATGCGCGGAATCTAATTTATCACTCGTTTCAAGATGGTAGGGATACCGCGCATAAAGCACGGTACCTAGCCAGAAAAAGAGCATTTAGTGCTCCAAATTTAGATGCGTTTGCCCTGGATTGACAAGCCCATCTAACCAGCCAGATTCATATCAATGTCTTGAATGTCTTTAAATAATTTTTCCGCAACCGTATTGACCATCTTTTCATTTCGACCTTCAACCATAATCCGCAAAACAGGCTCAGTTCCTGAAGGCCGTAATAAAACACGCCCCTCTCCTTTAATTTCCTGTTCCATACAGGTCACCGCATGCTGAACTTGCGTATGAGCAGCCAACAGGCTCGCCCGTGTTGTTTTTAGATTAATTAACGTTTGCGGCATCAATGTAATCCCGTCTAACAATTGAGCCAAAGGTTTATTCTGTTTCACCATGATGGTCAGAACTTGTAAAGCCGCAACAATGCCATCCCCTGTTGTTGTTTTATCTAGACAGACGATATGCCCTGATGTTTCACCACCTATTTTCCAGTTGTTTTTTTTAAGCGCTTCCATCACATATCTATCGCCCACTTTGGTGCGAATAAATGGTGCACCCAAAGCTTCTATTGCCAGCTCTAAACCATAATTGCTCATCAGCGTTCCAACAACACCACCATTGAGCAAGCCTCTTTGTAATCGATCTTTGGCAATAATATACAGAATTTGATCCCCATCCACGGCATTACCTTGAGCATCAATTAATAAAACCCGATCACCATCGCCATCCAAAGCAATACCGAGGTCTGCTTTTTGTTTTAAAACTTGCTGCTTTAATTGTTCTGGATTGGTCGAGCCGCAATGCGCATTAATATTAAACCCATCGGGTTCATTATTAATGGCGATGACATCGGCTCCTAGCTCGCTAAAAACACTAGGCGCCACTCTGTACGTAGCACCATTGGCACAATCGACCACTATTTTTAAACCAGCCAACCGTGTCAAAGCTGGAATGGTTGATTTACAAAATTCGATATAACGTCCAGCGGCATCATTAATTCGTCTGGCCTTGCCAAAAGCTTCTGAGCTGACCGTCTGCAAAGGCTTATCTAATTCAGCTTCAATTTGTAATTCGATATCATCAGGAATTTTTCCTCCCTCTGACGAAAAAAACTTAATCCCATTATCCTGATATAAATTATGCGATGCACTAATCACTATGCCTGCATTGGCACGCAGTGTTTGCGTTAAATAGGCAATTCCCGGCGTCGGCATAGGGCCTAACAAAACCACATCCACGCCGGCAGCAGACAAACCCGCTTCCAAAGCAGATTCCAACATGTAACCAGAAACACGCGTATCCTTTCCGATGACTACTTTTTTCCGCTGTCCATTGGCCAATACACGCCCTACAGCCCAACCAAGTTTTAAAATAAACTCAGGGTTAATATTAGACTGTCCCACACAGCCCCTGATTCCGTCTGTACCAAAATACTTGCGTTTTGTCATTCGTCTTTCTTCCGTTAATGAAGTCATCTTATTATTTTGTAACCATTCACCACGTTCACCGAAACGCATGCAAAAGGTAGTGAATAGATACGTTATTTTTAATGTGATTAGTGGGCAATTCCATGATAAATCGCATGCATCACCTGCAACACCTGCTGTGTTTCTTCCACATCATGTACACGCAACACATTAATGCCTTTCAATGAAGCATAAACCGCCACCGCCAAGCTGCCTAATAAACGTTCATTGACTGGACGCTCCAATACAGCACCTAATGTATTTTTTCGAGAAACCCCCAACAATAAAGGTAAGGAAGCTAATTTCAGCTGTTGTAATTCTTTCAATAGCATCAGGTTGTGATTGTTATGCTTGCCAAAACCAAAGCCTGGATCAAAGATCAGCTGGGTGCGCGCTATCCCTGCTTGTTCACAGGCAAAAAGCCGCTCTTGAAAAAAAGACAGTACCTCATTTACTACGCCAGCTGGGTAGTCTGGATTGACTTGCATGGTTTGCGGTTTTCCTTGCATATGCATTAAGCAAACAGGCACCGACAAACGAGCAGCCATCGCCAAAGCGCCCTCTTGACGCAAGGCATAAATGTCATTAATAAAATTGGCTCCTGCGGCGACCGCCGCTTCCATCACCTGTGGCTTATACGTATCGATAGAAATAGACACATCCGAGTGTTCTCGTATTTTTTCAATTACGGGGATTACTCGGTCTATCTCTTCTGCAATGGATACTTCCTGTGCACCGGGCTTGGTCGATTCACCACCAATATCAATGAGGTCAGCCCCTTGGGCACTCAAAAGCAAAGCCTGCTTTAGGGCTTTATCAACCGAGTAAAAACAGCCTCCGTCCGAAAAAGAATCAGGGGTAATATTCAGAATACCCATAATTAACGGACGTTGAAAAGTTGCTGATGACGCTGACTGGCTATGAACCAGCCAGTCGTTTAATTGTTGCGCATTCACGCCAATAACCTCATGACTTCAAATGATGAATAGCCCAACATTAATGCTCTTTTGCGGGGTTAATGGCAGTCTCATTATGAAGAGGCTTATCCGATGGATTGGTACTTGTGGCGTCTTTCTTCTCCAAAGGCTTATCTGAGCCCCAATCCGAAGGTGGGGTCGGCTCTTTACCAGACATGATTTCCTGAATTTGATCAGCATCTATGGTTTCATATTTGATTAAACTTTCTGCCATCAAATGCAGTTTATCCATATTGTCTTGTAAAATACTCTTGGCCCGTTGATAGTTTCTATTAATAATCGCTCGCACTTCTTCATCTATTTGCTGTGCGGTATTATCAGAAATGTCTTTTTGTTTGTTCATCGAACGACCTAAAAAGACCTCTTCTTCTTCCTCACCAAAGGTCAATGGCCCCAAAGGAGACAATCCCCAGCTGGTTACCATTTTACGCGCAATTTCTGTAGAGCGCATGATGTCATTTGATGCCCCTGTGGTAACGCCATCGAGACCAAAAATTAATTCTTCTGCAATACGTCCGCCAAAAAGACTTGATAATTGGCTTTCCAAACGACGTTTGCTATGACTGTATCGGTCTTGATCAGGCAAAAACATGGTAACACCCAAAGCGCGACCACGAGGAATAATTGAAACTTTATAAACAGGATCATGCTCAGGTACGCAAAGCCCCACGATGGCATGTCCCGCTTCATGGTAAGCAGTTAATTTCTTCTCATTGTCATCCATCACCATGGAGCGACGTTCGGCACCCATCATGATTTTATCTTTTGCTTTTTCCAATTCATTCATAGAGACTTTACGCTTGTTGGCGCGAGCGGCAAATAAAGCAGCCTCATTGACCAAATTAGCCAGATCTGCACCGGAGAAACCTGGAGTACCTTGAGCAATGGGCATCACTTGCACGTCATTTTCAACAGGTACTTTTTGTAAGTGCACTCGTAAAATTTGTTCTCGTCCACGAATATCAGGTAGAGGAACCACGACTTGTCGGTCAAAACGTCCCGGTCTTAATAAAGCAGGATCGAGCACGTCAGGTCGGTTAGTTGCCGCAACCACAATAACCCCTTCACTGCCCTCAAACCCATCCATCTCAACTAACAACTGGTTCAAAGTTTGTTCCCGTTCATCATGGCCACCGCCTAATCCTGCGCCCCTATGGCGACCTACTGCATCAATTTCATCTATAAAGATAATACAGGGGGCATGTTTTTTGGCTTGCTCAAACATATCACGAACGCGAGAGGCTCCCACGCCAACAAACATTTCCACAAAATCCGAGCCTGAAATGGTAAAAAAGGGCACTTTCGCTTCACCGGCGACAGCACGCGCCAGTAGGGTTTTACCTGTACCTGGCGAACCTACTAATAAGACACCGCGGGGAATGCGTCCACCCAAATTTTGAAATTTGGTAGGATCTTTTAAAAAGTCAACCAGCTCTTTTACTTCATCTTTGGCTTCGTCCACCCCTGCCACATCGGCAAAAGTAACTTTCACCTGATCTTCACCGAGCAAACGGGCTCTTGAACGGCCAAAAGACATGGCTCCTCGTCCACCCCCACCTTGCATCTGACGCATAAAAAAGACCCATAAGCCCACCAGCAACAACATAGGAAGCCAATTCATAAACCAGTGAAACAAGAAGCTTTCCTGCTGTTTTTCCTGGCCACTAACATCCACACGACTTTTCAGCAGTTGTCCCAATAAAGCATTGTCAGGCATTGGCATGTAGGTAGTAAAATGTTTATTGTTTTTCGTAATCCCTTTAATGATTTTATTGTCTTCTACGGTCACAGAAGTCACAGCACCCTGCTCTACTTCTTTTAAAAACTGACTGTAGGAAACTTTTTCAGCGACCGCATTGCGTGGGCCAAAATTGCTGAAAACAGAAACCAGAACAACTGCTATAATCAGCCATAAAAATAAATTTTTAACCATGTCGTTCAAAGTATTAACCTCTTAAGTTATTGACTGTCTAATGTAAACACCAAACTGCCCTGACAAAAAATATTTTGCAACCATTACTATAAAGCTACTATAAATTATAGCCCTTTGCCAGCAAATAGGTTTCTTTAGAGCGAGATCGAGATGCCAAAGGTTTACGAATAGTCACTTTGCCAAATGCACTTTTAACTTGTTTAACCAATTCATCAAATCCTGCGCCATGAAACACTTTAATGAGCATGCTGCCATCAGGCTTTAGCATGCGTGCGGCAAAATCAAAAGCAAGCTCTACCAGGTACATGGCACGCGGGATATCAATTTCTGCACTCCCACTCATATTAGGCGCCATGTCTGATAATACCAAATCAACGCCGCGTTCAGGAGTAATTTTAATCAGTTCATCAAAAACTACATCTTCTCTGAAATCACCCTGAATAAAATGGACATCAGGCAAGGCATCCATAGGTAAAATATCCAAAGCAATAATCTGTCCGGTGCCTTTTAGCTGTTGTGATACATATTGAGTCCATCCGCCAGGTGCTGCCCCCAAGTCAACCACGGTCATTCCAGGCCTTAATAATTTTTCTTTTTCATCTACTTCTTTTAACTTATAAACGGCTCGACTACGAAAACCTTCTGCCTGGGCTTTTTTAACATAAACATCATCAAAATGTTCTTGTAACCAGCGTTTACTGCTTTTTGAACGGCGCATTTTATACTGCATACAAAGGAATTTATTGTATCATACTGAATTTTACTACCGTTTCCCAGCAAAACGTGCAATAATTTGCCATTTTTAATTAATAGGAAAGCTCTTTGAACACCGCATTTAGAAAAACATTAAAAGCACAAGCGCATCATCTAAAGCCCGTAGTCTTATTGGGTGCCAAAGGACTAACCGAAGCAGTTATTGCTGAAACCGATGTCGCGCTGAATGCCCATGAGTTAATTAAAGTCAAAATTAATGGCGCAGAAAAAGAAGATCGTATCGCTATGGCCACTGATCTGTGTGCCGCGCTACACGCAGAACTGGTACAAATGATCGGTAACACGGCTATCGTGTATCGTAAAAACAAAGACGCTTAACATGGTGAATAAGATGACAGAGTAATCACTATTGTATACACTACGTAATAGAAGTCCTTAGGAACGAGGTCTTGTTGCCACGATGAGCAGGTATTGAGGCCAATAAAGACCAGGTTATTGACCCCAAAACCTATGCCCATGATGATATTAAAACACATACCTAATGCCTTAACTCTTTTTCGATTACTCCTAATTGTTCCGTTTTTATTTTATTTATTTACTGACGAATACCCCAAAGCTTTTTATTTGTTTATTCTGGCTGGATTAACCGATTGTCTTGATGGATGGTTAGCTCGTCATTTTAGCTGGCAAAGCTTTTTTGGCTCTTTTGTCGATCCTTTAGCAGATAAGCTTTTAGTGGCCTCCAGCTTCATTTCTTTAGGCTTATTGGGTTTATTGCCTTGGTGGCTGGTTATTTTAGTCTTTTTACGTGATCTGTCCATTTCTATGGGTATCTTGAGCTGGTATTATCTGATTCGTCGCAAGCTGGATTTTGAACCAACCAGGCTTAGCAAGTTTAATACTTTATTACAACTGTTATTAGTGACTGTTTGCTTATTCGAGCTGGCTTATTTTAAATACTCTCCTTATTTGACCAAGACACTCATCTATCTTACTTCATTAACAACATTAATTACCTATGCACAGTATTTATGGCTTGCATACCATAAGGCCTGGTCAAAAAAAGAATTAGTATGATGAACAAGCAGTTAGCCTTAGCGATACAATTAAATGATGAAGCCACCTTAGATAATTTTAATTGGCATAATAATGATCTGGTAAAACAACAAATAGATGCCATGCTGTCTTGGCGTGGTGAAAAGATTCTTTATCTATGGGGCGCCTACGGCAGTGGCAAATCACACTTACTACAAGGCTGTTGCCAGGCTTTAAATGGATCACAATCAGCCATTTATCTGCCGTTGCGACTGCTAAAAGAATGGGGACCTCAATCAATAGAGGGCGTAGAAGATCAGGCTTTAGTGTGCATTGATGACATTGAGTCCATTGCAGCGGATAAGCAATGGGAAGAAGCCTTATTCCATTTGTATAATAAAGTAAAAGACAATGAGCAAACTCTGCTATTAATCTCTGCACTCAACCCACCGGCGACAAGCAGCATCCAGCTGGCTGATTTACGCTCCCGTTTAGGCTGGGGTCTTGTCATGCAACTGCACGAATTGAATGATGAAGAAAAAATCAATACCTTAAAAGCACTGGCTTTGGAGCGAGGTTTTGAACTGCCTCATAATGTCGGTCAATTTTTAATTAACCGTTGTTCAAGGAACATGCATGACCTTTGTGATTTGCTTGATCTTTTAGATAAAGCATCCTTGCAAGCTCAAAGAAAAATAACCATCCCTTTTATAAAGCATATCTTGTAAGTTCATTATGGCTATCTATTGTATTTTCAATGGCTGAAAGGTCTTGCTTCTCTCTTTGCTGTAACTTGTTTAGTTGACAAGAAAGCTGATTGATTCCATCTAGTTGCACTCTCAGATGTTGTAGTTTTTCTTTTTCTTCCTGTAAATTGGCCGATGATATCACTGCCATTTTTTCTTCATCCAAACCAAAAAAAGAACTAAGAAGTCCCTCTAACGCGCTCTTCTCAACATACCAATAAAAAGCCAAAGCAGCACAGCCTACGGCCATGCTAAATAAAACCACCGGCAATGCTGCCGGCATCGATGCAGAAAAAAACAGGCTACAAACAAATAAGGCAACCGATTGCGCGGAAAAATAGCCGTTTGCAAAAAATAACAACCCTGCCAAGCCTATTAAGCTATTTTTTATAACAGCCATTCTTGTATCTTGCAGTATGGTTTCCAATTGTTTATTAAATGCTTCAAGCGCCTCCATACTCTCTTCTAATAAAGCAATGCCTGCTAATAAATGCACTAATTTTTCAGCTGATTGCTCAGCCCAATGACACTGCATGATAAGCTTACTAATGCCCTTTATTTCATCAAATTGTGAGACATACAGTGTCAATAATTCCGATTGATCCTGCCACTCAATACCCAAAGCTTTAGAGATAGATGCCCAGTGAAAACTATAAAAAATAGCGACAGACAAAGCAGAGAAAAGGATTCCCGTTGAAAAGATCAATGAAGAAGGCAATAAAAACAAACCAAGCAAGGTAGTAATACCATCAAACCCTTCGCACGCAGCAACCAAAGCACCGACAAAAAGCACCCCATAAAACATAGAGTAATCGAAGGCGTTAGCCTGAGAAGTGCTGATTTCGGCTGTTACATCGGCAAGGAAAGTCTGACGCAATGCCCTTAAAGATTGGAGACGTGCAGAAACCTTCTCCCATTCACGTTGTTGTTGCTCTGGCTCCAAAGAAAACAACAGCATGGAAGGCTTGTAATGGTTTAGACTCTCTTTGCTTTTTTTATTTTCCCCTTCTTTAAAAAAAGTGACCCCTGAAGAAGGAAAAAAGAAGGAACGCGCCATAAATGGACAGCCTACTCGTAAGAACAAATCGACACTTAGTATAATATTTAATCAAGGCCATGTAAAGAGGGATTACATGGCCTGCTTGCAAAGTGTCTCTAGAACTATCAAGAGACATTGGATACAGACAAAACCAGCGGAGGCTCTACTTCCGAAGCCTCTGTAGTTGAAACCATATAGCGGCATAACAAAGGAGAAAGAACCCACATACCGGCCGAGATGAGCAAGGTTACCAAGCCAATACAACCAAAGACATCGGTATAAATCATTAAAGAATCAATACCGGGTTTAATATGAGTCGGCAAAGCCGTGTACGATGCCACGCTTGCACCTAAAAAACCGGCTACGGCGGTGGTTAAAAACCACATTCCCATGACAAAACCGGCAATAGCAGCAGGCACAAGCTCAGCAACCATGGCCACACCTAAAGCAGAAACCAACAGCTCCCCTATGCTTTGTAGCAAATAACTGCCTACCAACCACCAGGAAGAAACCATGCCACTGCCATTATCACTGTAGCGAGAAATATAAAGTATTAAAAAACTAAAACCACACAAGGTCATCCCCAGAGCAAATTTTTGAGGCACGGCAAAATGAATTTTTTTATGGTGTAATTTTTTATAAATCGAAGCCAACACGGGGCTCATGATGATTATCCAAATAGGATTTAAAGCTTGAAAACTTTGCGGATTTATTGCCAATCCGAAAAAATAGGCGGATACATTATTCACCGCAAACAAGTTCAATGAGGTTGGCATTTGCTGATATAGAGTGAAAAACAAAATGGCTTCCAACATAAGTACCATTGCAATCAGCATCTTAATCCGTGTTGATCTATTTTCTTTCCACATCAAATACAGGTAACAACTGCCGACCACAACCATGACCAAAACTAATAAATTTTTAGTTAAGGCCACATGCTGTAGTAAGTAAGCCACACAAAACACACTCAAAACAATCAGGGCACCTAAAAACGCCCATTGTATGAAAGAAATGGATTTCTCATCCGCAGGTATTGCAATGGAGGCAATGGATTGCTTACGCCAGACATAATTAGCCAAACCTAAAACCAATCCCAGTGCGCTGAGCATATACGCAGGAGAATAACCATAACGACTGGCAATCAATGGCCCTAAAAATAAAGCAAACATGGAGCCTATGTTTACTGACATATAGTATAGGGTGAAGCCACCGTGTAATCGGGGATCCTGCTTTGCATAACATTTGGATAATAAGTTGGCGGGATTGGCTTTAAACAAGCCGTTACCGATGCAAATAAGTCCTAAGGCAATAAAAACATTATCCGAATTGGCGAATGCCAGACTGGCATAACCAACAATAAGAACAACCAAGCCTATCATGATAGTGCGCTTTGTGCCTAAGAGATGATCGCCCAAATAGCCACCAACCACCACTAAGCCATACACTAAGGCGGAAAAAGCACCAAAGGTATAATAAGCATCTGTCTCGCTGTAACCTAAAAAGCGAATGAAATATAAGGTAATAATACCCTGAACCGTATAAAAACCAAACCGCTCCCACAACTCCAGCATAAAAATCATATGAAATGCACGCGGTTGTTCACGAAAAAGAGCAAGCATAACTTTTCCTTAGTTTTATCCGGCTTACATTCCAAATTAAAGGAAATTATTTTTTTGTGCAATGGATAAATACAATAATTTTTTATCAGGCATGCAGGGAATTCCAGGGCGTGTTGACCATTGGTCCCCAGCGCCCTATAACTTGCCTCATGGCGAGAGACTTTTTACGTCCTCACTTTCAGGCTCTTTATCGACGACAGGATGAGAGAGAAAACGACCCTGAGCCGGGATGGCTTCTGGTGTATTCTGAGGATGGTTAACTGCTGTTGTAGAGCGTTCTGATAGGATAGATTGCTTAGTTAGTGCTTTTTGTATTTTATAGTCAGATGATAATTCGATAAGAGGCTGCTCCTCATCGGATAACTTTTCAGCTGGATTCAAGGTGCTTTCTGTCTTTTTTCCCATCCATTTACCCAAGTGGTAAAGCGAGGGGACTAAAAAATAAGCGACCCCGAATAAAGCGGTTCCGGCCAGAAAGGCCATCCCGACTGGAGGAAAAAAAACAGCTGTCACTAGCCCAATAACGGTTAAAGAAGCAAAAAAAACACGAGCACAACGGCCTCTGATTTCTTCTCCACTTAATTTTTCTGTCGCCTGCCTGTTTTCAGACAGCTGACGCTGCAAGTCCTGAAGCAAAGCGGTTTGACTCACCCAGGCAGCATCCAGCTTTGCTACCTCATCAGCCATAAGGTCTAGATCTTGAGTGCATTTATTCGCTAGCTGTTGCATTAGCTCTGAGGCTTGTTGTTGTATATTGCCTAGGTCTTTTTCGGCTATAACCAGCGCCTCATCTAACTCCGTTTTCTTTTTCGCTAAGATCTTAAGCTCAGAAACAACTTGTACCAGAAAAAAAGCACTGCTGACCAATGCGATTCCGGCCATAACAAAGGCGATAATAGGCGCTGCCGGAGGAAATAAAAGACAAGTCAGCGACAAACCCAACAACAGAGCCGAACGACTCCATTGCGCCCCGTTCCCCCATGTGAACGGGAGTTTGTATCCCAATAAGTAAGCATATAAATACAGCGAAGGGATTTGAAGAAAATCAAATACTGCCAATCCCAATCCGGCAGCATGCAAATCCTCAACAACAGCAGGTCTGGCGTGACTCAAGGTTGCAGAAGCGTCTCCTGTTTTGACAACAGCACTGCCGCCACGATGAAGATTATCCATCATGCGCTGATAACCAGACAATCGAATCAGCAAATCTTTAGTTACCGCATCATCCGCCAAGGAATCCTGGTAGGAAAAGTTTTGCTGTATTTCTTGTAATTTTTGGAGCAACTCATCTTTGGATTTCATGATTAAATTAACGCAAAAAGCCCTCTCGTTGGTCTTATTTACTAATAATAGCACAATACTGACCAAAATAAGTTCCCACCATCAGCAGCGCCTTGCTTTTAGTTTTTACTTGCCAAGATAAAAGAAAGTCCACTATAGTGACACTATACTTTTTCATAGGACTGAATCACTTTACATTATGACTCAAAAAGCATTGTATTTGGCAGGCGGTGGCGCCAGGGGCGCCTATCAGGCTGGCGTTTTAAAAGCAATCCATCAGATTCTTCAGGTTAAAAAAATACCTTTTGACACCTTAACTGGCGTTAGTGTGGGCAGTATTAACGCGGTTGTACTGGCAGAACAAGCCGATGATTTTCCTAACGCCATAGAGAAGATAGAAAATTTATGGGGAGAAATTCATTGTCAACAAATCTATAAAACCAGCAACTATGAATTAAGCAAATCCGTATTACGTAATTTAAGTACGCTGGTTATAAAACAACAAAAAAGTGGTTTTTTACTTGATACCTCTCCCTTACACCAATTTCTCGATGACCATGTTGATTTTTCACGCATAGAGCAACACATTACAAACGGCACTTTGTCTGCGTTGGAAGTCATTGCCTCCTGTTATGAGCGACAACAAAGCCATTCTTTTTATATGCATCACAATCATCAATTTCCTGATTGGCAATTGCCAAGACATGTAGGACAGCGCAGCCTAATTCAGGCAGAGCATGTGCTGGCTTCCAGCGCTCTGCCTCTTTTTTTCCCCACTGTACCCTTGGCAGGATTGCATTATGGCGATGGCAGCATGGGTTTAATTACGCCCTTGCGCGGCCCTATTCGTTTTAACGTGGACCAAATCATGATTCTGGGTACTCGAGAATTTCCAGAAGGCTACACCTCTTCTGCACCATCAACCCAGGTGATCCCTTTTGCTCGTGTACTGGCTACTTTACTCAGTAATTTATTTCTTGATACCCTGGATAGGGACATAGAAACAGTCAATCGCATGAACGAAATTGCCCGCATGCTGTCTATCTGGAATAAACATCGTTCACCTTGGCGACCGATCTCTACTTTGTATTTAAGACCCCTTCAACCCATATCAATACTGGCCACCAAACATTATGAAACCATGCCCGCTTTATTAAGGTACATGCTTAATGTACTCGGTTCTAACAAAAAATCAGGTGACTTATTAAGTTTTCTGTTATTTGAAAAAGAGTTTACACGGGAGCTCATTACCATGGGCTATGATGACACCATGAAAAACACCAAAGAAGTTGAAGCTTTTTTTGCCGCATAATCCAAAGTCTGCTGAGATTTTATTTCCTTGCCCATTTGACAATCTGCGGCCTACTTTCCTGCACAGGCAAGGCGCGAGCTGACCAGTAATTTTGTTTCAGGTTGAATCTTATGCCACTGTGCAAAAGCAGCTGCAGCCTGCTCTATTAACATACCCAAACCATCTGTAGCCTCACACTGATGTGCACGCGCATAACGAACAAAGGCCGTGTCCTGGCTTAACTGGTAATTCAGATCATAGCAAAAAGGCCGAGCAGCCAGTAGCACTGGCGGCCACTCTACAGGAGAAGAGCTCATTTCTGAAGCCGTGGCATTGATAATCAGATCAAAGTGGTCTTTGACGTTATGCCATGGCAAGCATTCAACCTGAGGAAATGCTGCTTGTATGGCTACAAGAGAAGCGACACTGCGATTCATAAGGCAAAGCGTTTTCGGTTGCATAGCCAATAAAGAGGGTATAATTCCGCAAGCGGCCCCCCCTGCGCCCACGATAAGAATTTTTAATGCAGAAACCGCACAGTAACGTAACAAATCAGTCACCAAACCAATTCCATCCGTATTGTCTGCATGCAATACCCCATTCTGATACCATAAGGTATTGGCTGCTCTTGCCTGCTGACAGCGAGGAGTGTGAACACTGGCCAATGCAAAAGCTCTTTTTTTAAAAGGCAAAGTGACGTTCAAACCCCGGCCCTGGTTATTAAAAAATTCAGTAATTTGTTGCTCAAATAAAACATCATCGCCTTGAATTGTGCTGTAAGACAGCGCTACATTATGTTGTTTTGCAAAATAATGATGAATGACTGGAGACAGACTATGGGCAACAGGATTCCCTATAACGGCATATGGAGTAAGCACTTGATCCCCTCTTTACTAGTGTATGGCTTTTGCTGTTACCTGAATCTGGTTCATGCAGCAGAGCGGGTCTTTATTAATGTATACCTAAAACCCCATTCAGATCATGTCATAGTCGAGCATATTAAAGCCTTTAATCAATTTTGGGCAACACAAAAAGCGCCGATGTCATCTGTCAGCCCTTATTTGACACACTACCCTGCTCATATTACGTTGTATTTGGCGCATTATAACCAAAAGCAACTGCCCACCCTCCTTTACAGAATAAACCGCCTGGCACAACAAGAACGCAGCCTGAAAGTCGATGCCGAGCCATTTCGTGTTGGTGCTGGCGCCTATATCATGTTAGGGATAAAAAAAAGCCAATCCTTGCAAAGCTTAAGTGATCGCATTGTTTTTTTATTAAAGGATTTGCGCGATCACAAGGCCTCCATCCCTGCCTGGGCAGCCCAAGACCAAAACCGGCAAGAACTCTTTTCACTCTATGGCAGTCCGGGTGTTTTGGCACGATATGAACCTCATGTCTCTGTTTTAGCCGCCCCTTCCCATTTAAAAGCACAACAAAATCTTCACCAATGGCAACAAGCGGTTGCTCTGTTTAATCAACATACATCGATACAGCCCAGTGGGATTATGGATACCTTGGCCGTGGGCATAGCCAATGAAGAAGGCCAAATCATAGCAGAATTGGCCTCTTATCATTTAAACACTTCACTAGGGTAAACTTTTAGACACAACTTCAGCCAAATCACGAGACAAGCTGGCCTGGCTCAGTATCTGCAACTGATCTTGCATCAGTTGTTGTCTTAAATCATCATAACGCTGCCAGCGGGTGAACGGGGCTGCCAAGCGCGCTGCTATTTGTGGATTAATGGCATCTAATCGCAAAAGCATTTGAGTTAAAAACGCATAACCACTGCCATTTTTATGATGAAAATGTCTGGGATTGGCTTGACAAAAAGCGCCCACCACAGCCCGTACCTTATTGGGATTGGTCAAACTAAAAGCGGTATGCTGCATCAGCATGTCTACCTGCTTTAAGGTATCAGGATGTTCACTCATGGCTTGCAATGAGAACCACTTATCCAAGACCAAATCATCATGAGCCCATTGCTGGTAAAAGTCTGCTATGGTCTCAGCGCGTACTGCTTCATCCGAACAATTGATTAACAAAGAAAAGGCGGCCATTTGATCAGTCATCGTTTGCGCCTGTTTAAATTGCCGCAAACAAAGACCCATGGCTTCTTTTTCATTGCCTTTCATCATCAACAACAAGCAAAGTGCACGTAAAGCACGTCGTCCATAAGCCTGTCCATTCATTTGGTGATCTTCTTGTTGCCATAAGTGCTCATAAATCGACAACGCATCATGAAATAATTTTCGACCTAATTGTTGACGCCATTGATCACGTACTCGCTCGACCAAGTCCACCTCTACGAAAGTGAGCGTAGCAATCACTTCTTCAAAGCTCGGTGGTGTTATCAATTGTGCGCAAAATTCCAAATCCAGCCTATTGTCTGACAAGATGGCTTGAAACGCATGGAACAAAGACTCAGGAAAGCTTATCTCGTGCCTTTCATTAGCCTGTAGCGCTCGGTGCAAATGATGAATAATCAGGGATTGACCGGCATCCCACTTGGCAAAGCCGTCTGTTTCATGCTGCAATAAAAACAAATACTCTGCCTCATCACGCGGCATTTCCAATTGTATAGGCGCAGAAAATTCTCTTAATAAAGACACTATCGGTTTTTTTGCCAAACCGTTAAAAACAAAATCCTGATGTGTCTCTTTTAATTGCAAAACGTCTTGCTCCAGAGGCAATAACTCACCGTGTTCATTAAATAGCGCCACTTTAATAGGGATATGAAAGGGTTGTTTTTCCTGACATTCTGGAGTAGGCAAAGTATGCTGCGCCATGGTCAGCGTCAAGGTGCCGTCAACAAAATGTTGGCTTACTTTCACCTGTGGTGTTCCCGCTTGGCTATACCAGCGTTTAAACTGGGTCAAATCCACGCCATTAGCCTCTTCCATAGCGGCCACAAAGTCATCGATAGTCACCGCTTGTCCATCATGACGCTGAAAATACAAATCCGTTCCTTTCCTAAATCCATCCACGCCCAACAAAGTATGCTGCATTCGGATCACTTCCGCCCCTTTATTGTAGATGGTTGCGGTATAGAAATTATTAATCTCTTGATAGGACTCAGGCCGCACGGCGTGCGCCATGCTGCTGGCATCTTCGGGAAACTGTGTTTTACGCAACACCTGCACATCACTAATCCGGTTCACCTCACGTGAATTCATATCCCGCGAAAACTCTTGATCTCTAAAAACCGTTAAGCCTTCTTTTAAAGACAATTGAAACCAATCACGGCAAGTCACCCTATTCCCTGTCCAGTTATGAAAATACTCATGCGCAACCACACTTTCTATGGCGGCGAAATCCTGATCGGTAGCGGTATCGGGACGAGCAAGAATGTATTTGGAATTAAAAATATTGAGACCTTTATTTTCCATCGCCCCCATATTAAAGTCACTGACTGCCACTATCATAAATAAATCCAAATCGTACTCACGGCCATACACCGCCTCATCCCATAACATGGCTTTTTTTAAGGAACTCATCGCGTGTGCACATTTGTCTTCATTGCCGGGTTCCACATAAATGCGCAAAGCTACCGAGCGACCTGAGGCCGTGATAAAGGTATCGCTCACCCAGGCTAAATCACCGGCTACTACGGCAAATAAATAAGACGGCTTTTTAAAAGGATCATGCCATTGCACCCAATGACGACCATTATCCATATCGCCTTGCGCTACTAGATTGCCATTGGATAGCAAAACGGGATATTTATTTTTATCAGCCGATAAATAAGTGGTATACGTTGCCAGCACATCCGGTCGGTCTGGAAAATAGGTAATCCGTCTAAAGCCTTCGGCTTCGCATTGGGTACAAAACAAATGATTAGAACGATATAAACCGGATAATTGCGTATTGTCTTGCGGTTTAATCCTCGTTGTGATGTCCAAAACAAACTGTGCTGGACAATCGGCAAGAATCAGCTGCTCTGCTGTCAGCTGATATTGGTCAGGCGTCAAGGACTTGCCATTCAAGGCAATGTGCACCAATTCCAATTCATCACCCAATAAATACAAGGCCCCCTCATGCTGGCGTTGTAACTGTAATTTACTCTGCACCAAAGCATGATCATCATATAAATCAATATGTAATGAAACCGCCTCCACATTAAAAACGGGTGGTTGGTAATCTTTTAAATACACTGTTGTATTTGGCATAATCGTTGCATTCCTAAAAATGTTTTTAAGTAATTTTTGCGTAAAAAATTCATGGTTTCATACTAGTTAGCTACTATACTAAGAATTGAGAGACTAAAAAACAATAAACCAGTTTTTGCAGGAAAAGTTTGCCTACGAGGGGATACAAGATGAATACCAATGATTTTTTGAGCAGCTATACCAAACGCTTTGTCGACAACAAAGAAGAAGAATTCAGCCTCAATGAGTATCTTGAACTCTGTAAAACAGACCCTTCTGCTTATGCCAATCCTGCAGAACGACTTTTAATGGCCATCGGTGAACCTGAATTGGTAGACACCCGTCATGATCCTGTTTTATCCCGTATTTTTTCTAATAAAGTGATTCATCGTTATCCTGTGTTTCAAGAGTTTTATGGCATGGAAGAGCCCATAGAACAAATCGTCGGTTTTTTAAAACATGCCGCCCAAGGTTTAGAAGAAACCAAACAAGTACTCTATCTTTTGGGGCCTGTCGGTGGTGGGAAATCATCTATTGCAGAAAAACTGAAAGACTTGATGGAAAAAACCCCTTTTTATGCCATCAAAGGATCTCCTGTTTTTGAATCGCCTCTCTCTCTTTTTAATCCTGAAGAAGACGGGGCCTTATTACAAGAACAGTTCAATATTCCCCCTCGTTATTTGCGTTATCTCATGTCGCCTTGGGCAGTCAAACGCTTGCAAGAGTTTAATGGCGATATCAGTCAGTTCCGCGTCGTGAAATTAAAACCTTCTCGCTTGAAGCAGATTGCTATTGCCAAAACTGAACCAGGCGATGAAAACAATCAGGATATTTCCTCGCTGGTTGGTAAAGTAGACATCCGCAAACTGGAAGAATTTTCCCAAGATGATCCTGATGCCTATAGCTATTCAGGTGGCTTATGCCGAGCCAACAGAGGCCTGATGGAATTTGTGGAAATGTTTAAAGCCCCGATTAAAGTCTTGCACCCCCTGTTAACCGCCACGCAAGAAGGCAATTACAACGCCACTGAAGGCTTGTCTGCCATCCCTTTTGAAGGGATTATCCTGGCACATTCTAACGAAGCTGAGTGGCAAAATTTTAGAAACAATAAAAACAATGAGGCTTTTATTGACCGCATTAATATTGTTAAAGTGCCTTATTGCTTACGCATTTCAGAAGAATTAAAAATTTATCAAAAGCTGATCAACAACAGCTCTTTGTCTCTTGCTCATTGTGCACCAGGAACATTAGACATGCTGGCACAGTTTTCCATATTGACACGCTTAAAAGAGCCACAAAACTCCAGTATTTATTCCAAAATGCGGGTGTACAATGGCGAAAGCTTAAAAGACACCGACCCCAAAGCAAAATCCTATCAGGAGTATAAAGATTTTGCTGGCGTCGATGAAGGAATGAATGGTATTTCCACTCGTTTTTCTTTCAAAATTCTGTCTAAAGTCTTTAATTTTGATCACACAGAAATAGCAGCCAATCCAGTACACCTCATGTATGTTCTTGAACGTCAAATTGAGCAAGAACAGTTTCCCCAAGAAACCCAAGATCGCTATCTGGCTTTTATCAAAGAATATCTGGCCACCAAATACGTTGAATTCATCGGCAAGGAAATTCAAACTGCTTACCTGGAGTCCTACTCTGAATATGGACAAAACATTTTTGACCGTTATATCACCTACGCTGATTTTTGGATTCAAGATCAAGATTACCGCGATCCCGATACGGGTGAAATTTTTGACCGCGCTTTATTAAATCAAGAATTGGAAAAAATAGAAAAACCCGCCGGAATATCCAATCCTAAAGACTTTCGTAATGAAGTGGTCAATTTTGTGTTAAGAGCGCGCGCAAACAATCGAGGCAAAAATCCAGTATGGAATAGCTATGAGAAATTAAAAAGTGTCATTGAGAAAAAAATGTTTACCAATACCGAAGATTTGCTCCCCGTCATTTCTTTTAATGCCAAAGCATCCGAAGACGACAAGAAAAAACATGAAGAGTTTATTTCCCGGATGGTAAACAAAGGCTACACCCGCAAACAGGTCCGTTTGTTATGTGAATGGTATTTGCGTGTCCGTAAATCACAATAATCATGCCGGCTGGGTCAACACAGGGGGCTTTTATGTCGCAATTCATTGATAGACGCCAAAATGCCGGCAAAAAAAGTACGGTGAATAGACAACGCTTTATCCGCCGTTACAAAAAACAAATCAAACAGGCTGTTGCTGAAGCCGTGGGCAAAAGAAGCATTACTGAAATAGATAAGGCAGAACAGGTAAGCATTCCGGCCAAAGACATTTCAGAACCACGCTTTCACAGTGGGAAAGGGGGATATGTAGAACGCATATTGCCCGGCAATGACATTTTTTCTCGTGGTGACCGAGTAAAAAGACCCAGTGATGCAGCAGGTGATGGCGGCGGCAGTCAGGCCAGTCAAAATGGGGATGGAGAAGATCCTTTCGTGTTTGAATTAACCCGAGAAGAGTTTCTAGACCTGTATTTTGAGGACCTGGAATTACCTGATTTGGTTAAAAAAGAACTCTCTCAAATTAAAATGTTTAAAAACATCCGTGCTGGCGTATCCACAAGCGGCATCCCCAATAACATCAATATCCCGCGTTCTTTAAGACAAGCAACCGGACGCCGCATTGCTCTGGCCTCACCTTATAAAAAACAATTAAAACAAAGCGAAGAGGCGCTGGCAGCACTGTTACAACAAGCCGATGCTGACCCCTCTTTAATTGCCCAACTGGAAAAAGAATGCGCCCGGTTAAAAAGTAAAATTCAGCGGGTGCCTTTTATTGATACCATTGATTTACGCTACAATTACCGCATCCGCATCCCAGCCCCCTCTACCCAAGCGGTGATGTTTTGTGTCATGGACGTTTCTGGCTCCATGGATGAAGCCAAAAAAGACATTGCCAAGCGTTTTTTTATTTTACTCTATCTGTTTCTCACCAAAAATTACGAAAAGATAGAACTTATTTTTATCCGTCACCATACGTCTGCCAAGGAAGTCAGTGAAGAAGAATTCTTTTATTCTCGCGAAACCGGCGGCACTGTCGTCTCGAGCGCACTAGAGTTACTGTATCATGTCATCGAAACCCGCTACCCTCCTGAAGCATGGAATATCTATGTGGCTCAAGCTTCAGATGGAGACAACTGGAATGCTGACTCACCTTATTGTCGTCAACTGGTAGAAGATAAAATATTGCCGCTCCTGCAATATTTTGCCTACATTGAAATCATGCCCAGACACCACCAAAGCCTATGGGAAGTTTATCAAGGCATTCAGGAACGCTACGGTCATTTTGCTATGGAAAATATTGATACGGTTGCCGATATTTATCCTGTATTCCGCGAGTTATTTAAAAGGAAAGTAACATGAAAAAAAAACCTTTATCCACCGGTGCGGAATGGACCTTCGAACTCATTCAGGCTTACGACAAGGAAATAGCACGAATAGCTAAAGACTTTCAGCTGGATACGTATCCCAATCAAATTGAAGTCATTACGGCAGAACAAATGATGGATGCCTATTCTTCAGTAGGTATGCCTTTAGGTTATCATCATTGGTCTTTTGGCAAACATTTTGTCGGCATTGAAAAAAGCTACCAACGCGGACAGATGGGCTTGGCTTATGAAATGGTTATTAACTCCAATCCTTGCATCTCCTATTTGATGGAAGAAAATACCATGGCCATGCAAGCTTTGGTTATTGCCCATGCCTGTTATGGTCATAATTCTTTTTTTAAAAACAATTATCTTTTTAAAATGTGGACTTCCGCCGATGCCATTATTGATTATCTGGTCTTTGCTAAAAAATATGTAAGTGACTGTGAAGAACACTATGGTATAGATGAAGTCGAATCGATCTTGGATGCCTGCCATGCCTTAATGAATTATGGGGTTGACCGCTACAAACACCCGGCGGCCTTATCCATTCAGGAAGAAAAAATAAGACAACAAAACAGAGAAGTGTATCTGCAATCGCAAGTCAATGAATTGTGGCGCACTATCCCTCAAGGCAAAATCGCAGCGGGGGCAAAACAAAAGAAACGCTTCCCTGAGGAACCGCAAGAAAATGTATTGTATTTTATTGAAAAAAATGCCCCTTTACTGGAGCCCTGGCAAAGGGAAATAGTCCGTATTGTCAGAAAATTAGCACAATATTTTTATCCGCAAGGACAAACCAAAGTGATGAATGAAGGCTGGGCCTGTTTTTGGCATTATACTTTGATGCATGCGTTGTATGATGAAGGCCTGGTTACTGACGAATTCATGCTGGAAATACTCCACAATCATACCAATGTGATCATGCAACCGGCTTATAATAGCCCCTATTACAGTGGTATTAATCCCTACACTTTAGGCTATCACATGATGCAAGACATCAAGCGCATTTGCGAAAACCCGACCGAAGAAGACCAATTATGGTTTCCTTATCTGGCCAATACCAATTGGCTGACTCAGCTCGATCTGGCCATGCGTAATTTTAAGGATGAAAGTTTCATCGCGCAGTACTTGTCACCCAAACTGATCAGGGATTTAAAATTGTTTCAATTGGTTGATGACGACCGCTGTACCGAACTACAGATCCCTGCCATTCATGATGCACAAGGCTATCAAAGCATACGTGATGCCTTATCCAGGCAATACAATTTAGGCTATCTCGAGCCAGACATTCAAATTTATAATGTCAATTTACAAGGCGACCGCGCCTTAACTTTACGCCATTACCAACACCATCGGATACCTCTAGGCAGCAATACGAATTCGGTATTAAAACACTTGCATGCCTTATGGCAATTTCCTGTTGCCATAGAAACTGTTGATAGCGAAAATAAAATCATTTCCGAGTATACTTGTCCGCCTAAATGATCCCCAACTAAAAAGGACTTTTCGCATGCGCTACTATTTTCGTTGTCTTACCTTGTTGTTAACCCTTGCCGGAAATGCATCCATCCATGCTGCCTCTGCAACTTACCTGTTAGTCCCCGGGCAACCTTTGCTCATCAGCAACAGCTTATCTCATCCGGTATCCGCATCTTGCCTCATGCACGCAGCACTCAATGTCGTCAACAGCATTTCCATTAAAATGATCCAAGGCAATGGACTGTTTAATGGCACCAGCATACAACGCGGTGACACCTTGTATCAAAATATTCTAAACAGCCAATACATCCCATTGATTGCCAGCAACAATGCCAGTGCAATCATCACTAATTTAAGCCCTTATACCATACAGGCTGAGTGCATAATGACATAACAGCCTCATTAATAACACCATCCATTCTCACGCCATGGTTTAGAATCCTCTCTTCCTGATGGGGAAGAAAGGATGCCGTTTTTATTCAGCCGCCAACTCTATGACAAAAGCCAATGCCAACTGGGAAAAATGCGTCATATGTTCCAAATTGAGTAAAGCCATAGTATCCGAGGAGCTGTGAATATAAGGATTATGCTGCTCAAAATTACTCTCACAAGGAAATGCTGCAGGCACGCCTATTTCTGTCCAGGAAGCATGATCGCTACAGCCATAACCACAGCGAGAGTAAGCAACAGGTACCTTGATATAGGTCTGTATTAACTGCGCTACAAATTGACTTAGACCTTTGTCTGTGTAGTCAGTAAACACCCACATGGTTGGATCATCGGCTTGTACTCGATAGCCAGTCATGTCCAGCTGAATGGCCGCTTTGACTTTGATGGCATGACTTTGAAAGTAATCGACTACATATTGTGAGCCCACCAAACCACGCTCTTCTGCTGCGTACCAAATGATGTACACCGGGTTTTTCAAAGGCGTACGAGAAGACAGCAACACACGAGCAGCTTCCATTAAACTGGCTGATCCACTGCCATCATCGCCTGCACCGGGCATGCTGCCATCTAAAGTGTCGCTATGGGCACCTAAAACGACAGCCGGTGCTTTAATGTCCTTACCAATGACGGTAACAACAGAAGGCTGCTTGTATCGGCCTGTTTTCACTAAAAAAGTATCCGTGTCTGTACGACCATACTCTCTTGCCATTTGCTCAAATTGTGCTTGCAGCCATTTTGCTGCATCAACACCACTTTGCTTCGTCGCTGAACGATTAGGATAACTGGTTAAATGAGTTAAGGTATCCCAAATGGCTGCGGAATTAATTTGCGAGAGCAATGGATTGACTTGCGCCTGATGAGTCAACGGATAGTCCAGTTGCGCTGTTGGCAACACCGCTTTTTGTGCCAGGATTTGTTGTGCTTGTAAAGACCAGGATTGATGCGCATTGATCTTCGCGCTGAGATTTACAAAATGACCGCAATGTACTTGGTCTGCCAATAACACCAAAGACTCCACTTCTGCAGCCGGCACCTTCAGCACTTTAAATTCGCTATTTTCTGCTAACAACTCATACTGCTTGCCGAGGTGACTGGCCAAACATTGAGGCATTTGTAGTGGTTCATAAACCGCTAATGAAGAAGCCATCAGACTGGTACTGGCTAAAACCAAACCTGAGGTAATCAGAGCCATCCTTTGATTCAAACGCATTGTCTCTCCTAAATAATGATAATGATGCCCTATTGATACTATAGGATGAAAGGCATGATGAAAATAACTTTAAACGATAAAGCCTGATAGCAGGCTAAAAAGTCAAATTTCGGCCTTTCTTTTTTTTGCTATTGATAATCATTTTCATTTGCGCTACTCTTTAACTTCATTTTACCTGCACAATATATTGCAATCATGACAAAAAACGACTCTTTTCGCTTTAAAAAAATCCTCTCCTCTCTTGATTTAATTCTGCTCACCGGTGGCGCCAGTCTGATTTTAGGTCTATTGAGCTTTAGTGGCATGTACGCTCTCTACCCGGTCTTAAGCTGGGCATATGCGACTTTTATTTTATCTTCTGCTTATGAGGGGCAAATTTACTCAGAGAATATTAAAAAAGCCTTTCAAAAACTATTCCGGAAGGGAAATCTCGAACACCATGTGGCCAAGCAATATTTACTGGCTCATTTTCCAACGGAAACAGAAGACACTGACTGTCCGCAGTTTTTTAAAGACTACAAAGCACAATTACTGCTCTTGACTACTTATTTGCACAGAGAGCTGAGCGAAGCAGATAAAAACAAAAAAGAACGCATTTTTAATACCCTGCAAGACATGGAATACTGGTTTGCACATCAATTAATTCATAAACCGAAAGAAACCTCCGCCTATGCAAAATCACTGCAAAAATGGCTACAAAAAGAAGAGACTGCGCAAAAAGCAGCTCAAGAGCGCTACAAAACCCTGCAATATCGCCTCTATTTTGCCAAGGGATTCAGCCTGATTTCTGCCTTTTTTATGGGTTTAAGCAGCACTTACCTATTGGTAGAAGCATTTGAAATTATTCCTTTTTTTGCCGCCATCCCCTTTGCATTCTGGCCTATGTTGATTATTCCCATGTCTTTGATTGCCGGCAGAGCCTATTATTATTTAATCTACAACACGGTCGATGACCTGGTTAAAAATGAAACGATCAAAGCCTTATATCAAAACTTGCGAGAAGACATCAAGCAAGGCTGGAATGCACGCACGGTCTTCATGACCGGCATGGCCACCTTCCTCGTCTCTTTGGCTTTGGCACTAACCGTTTGCACAGCTGGAACCTGGTGGACTATTGCAACACAGGGGCGTCCTGTATTCGATTGGATGAAACGCCTGCCTAGCGCCATCATGGGTATTGTTAATCCCCTGATCTCCGGTCTCTCCGCCATCTTCTTTAACTTACTGAATACAGCAGAAAGCCTGGAGCTATTTTATGCAGCCATTCGCCCTCAAGAGAACAGCAAAACATCCATTAAGGCCCCAGCAGAACAGCCTCAACAAAGCAATGCCATGACTCAAGTATGGACTCACTTGCAAGCGACTGAAAACATCTGGCAACAATTGAATCCCTTCCGTATTCTACTCAAACTGACCATCACCCCTTTACGCGCCCTGCTGTTTTTAGGACACCTAGGCAGTATTGCTCTCACCGCAAACAGAATGCCTGGCTTGTCGCAAATTGTCTCCTCACTGATTGCTCTTATCAGTGAAGGCTTTGAAGATGCACATTATTTTCTGGATACGCACACCCATACAGCAACAGACAATCATGAGCAATGTTCTTATCATCTGCTGGAAGGGAAAATGTATATAGAACATGCCGAATTTCAAACCATTTTGGCAGCGCATTGTCAGGAAGAAAGCGGGCATACTCATCAAGATGACATCCCTACTCGCCTACTCAATGGTCTTGCTTCACCACTGTATCTGCTCGCTACGCTCTGGGATGTATGGGCCAGTCAAAATAATGCTTCATCCGACTCGCCAAAAAGAGTCTTATCCTTTACCCAAGCCTGGAATAAGCAACGAGGCATTCCAGAAAAAGAACAGGTGCCCGTGTCCTTCATGGGCTCACCCTCCATGCACTGGCAAAAAGAGCAAGCTTTATTCCTCATCGAAAGGCATGCGCAACAATTGGCTATGGCATCAACTGGCAACGACCTGGCAAAGGAAAAAATAGAGCAACTCCATACCTTGCAAGACAATATAAGGAAAAAGAAACCGCAGGCACTGGCATTACAACTTAAAAATCAAGCCAAGGTTGAAGTCTACGGCAAGCATCGCTTCTTTAACGTAGGAGAGGTTACCGAGACTGAGCGCTTTATTGCCGAACTGCCAGAACGAATTGCTCTGCGTGTACCGGCAGCCTAGATGACTTCCTCTGCTGCAAAACAGCAGCAGAGGCTTTTTCTTACTCTGAAAGCAACAAATTTTTTAAGCCTGACAAATGCGATTGAGCCAGTTTTTTAGACTGCTCTTCATTCGGCTCGCCCTTGCCATACCACTCCAGACTGTCAGGCGGTAATTCATCTAAAAAGCGGCTAGGCAGGCAATCCGACACTTCTCCGGCGCGCTTTCTTTGTTTGGCCAGCGTAAAGCACAGCTCTTTTTGCGCTCGGGTAATGCCGACATAAGCCAGACGTCTTTCTTCTTCTATCTGATTTTCATCCATGCTGACTCGATGTGGCAGCAGCTCTTCTTCCATCCCCACCAAATACACAAAAGGAAATTCCAGACCTTTGGAGGCATGCAAGGTCATCAATTGTATGGTTTCCCTATCTTGTTCATCGGCTTGCTCCAAAATGTCAATGAGGATAAGCTTGTTCACCACATCAGCCAAAGTTTGTCCTGGCGTTTTTTGCAACAAGCGACCTACCCAATCAAGCAAGTCCCAGACATTGTCTATTTTTTTCTGTGCCTTGGCTGGCGTATCGCTTTGTTCATACAAGTAGGCTTCATAGCCGCTGTCTTCAACCATTTCTTGCAAACAGTCAACGACCTGGTCTGTAGTAGCCAAGCGCTGTTTTAAGGCTTCAAACCAAGTTTTAAATGCCTGTAAAGCCTGACGAGGCTTGTCAGCAAGATGCTCGGCTAAAGCCAGATGATCTGCCGCATGATACAAACTGATGTTACGTCGATGAGCATAATGTCCTAAAGCATCCAGACTACTTTCTCCCACGCCTCTTTTGGGCGTATTAATCACCCGCAGAAAAGCGGCATCATCAGCCTGATTACAAAGCAATTTCAAATAGGCGAAGACGTCTTTAATTTCCGCTTTGGCAAACCAGGACTGCCCACCACTGATCCGATAGGGAATACCATGATGGCGCAATACCTTTTCAAACATACGCGATTGGTGATTGCCTCTGTATAAGATGGCATAATCACCATAACAAGTACGGGCACGCAATTTATGGCTGATCAAATCAGCCACCACACGCTCAGCCTCATCTTGCTCATCCCTGCAGCTAATCACCCGCAACAAATCACCATAACCCAGTTCACTCCATAGCTTTTTCTCAAACAAATGAGGATTATTGGCAATCAAGTGATTGGCGGCATGTAAAATTCTGCCAGTAGAACGATAATTTTGTTCCAGCTTGATTAATTTCAACCGCGGGTAATCTTTTTGTAATTGGCCCAGATTTTCAGGCTTGGCACCACGCCAGGCATAAATAGACTGATCATCATCACCTACCACCGTAAAATGCGCACGCACACCGACCAGTTTCTTCACTAACAAATACTGGCTGGTATTGGAATCTTGATACTCATCCACTAACAAATGACGAATTTTATTTTGCCAGTACTCCAATACCTCAGAGTGCTGGGTCAGCAATTCAACTGGCAGACGAATCAGATCATCAAAATCCACGCCATTATAGGCTTTCAGCGCCTGCTGATAACGAGGATATAATAAAGCGGCTTCCATGAACAAAGGCAAGGAGGAGTCTATTTTGTGTACGTCATCGGGGCTTAGCAAATCATTCTTCCAGCGGGAAATGTGCTGCTGAATCTGCATCACAACTTCTTTGTCATTGGCTTTATTGACCGGCAAAAAACCACGCAAAATCGACAAACAATCTTCACTATCAAAAATAGAAAAACCCGGTTTCAAATGACACAAGGCCAAGTGACGCTTAAGCATGGTCAAACCCAAGGTATGAAAGGTTGCTACTTTTAATCCCTTCCGCTGCTGAGCCGGTAAAAAAGCAGCAATTCGAGTACGCATTTCATTGGCTGCTTTGTTGGTAAAGGTAACCGCAAAAACACTAGTCGGTGCATAACCACACTCATTGATCAAATAAGCGATTTTTTGCGTAATAACTCGAGTTTTACCGCTTCCGGCGCCAGCAAGAACCAACAATGGCCCATCAATATAATGAACTGCTGCCATTTGCTGTGGGTTGAGCATAAAGAACTCTCTTTAACAAAGCCAAAAAGTATACCCCAAGAACCCTTCTTTAACAATTTGCAGCCTTTTGCAAAAAGAAACGAGTCTGGACCAGCAGGAGACAGTCAGCTCAAATTTGAACTACTACAACTAATCCAATCTACCCCTAAGGCATTCTGTCCATCCAGCTTCTCAAAACAAGGCCGAAGTAAGGCCACATCAAAGTGATGCATCAAGCCCTGAAAAACACCTGTTGTGGATTATTTGACGACAAGCATGCGATCTCGGCTAATGCAGTACCCGTATTCACTTGCGCTTGTGAAGTGCTCTTCTCGTTTCCTGGCAAAGGGGCACTTTCATGGCACACCGTAGACGCTCAAGACACATTGCTGGCCAAAATTGACAAAAAATAGGCACTCCGGTATCATCCTATCATTCCTTTAAAACCTTGAGGGCCCAGGCGAGGCTCAAGCATTATGGATAAGGTAATAGGAGCATTTTAATTAGTCTGAATTGTTGAGAGACACATGTTTGAGCAAATTTATAGCAATCTTAAAAAAAGGTATCAGCAAAGCTGGTTTAGATTTTTCTTGCAATACACAGCGCTAGGAAAACTCTTAGAGCACCATACT
>PEQM01000028.1 GCA_002786205.1 Legionella sp.
TCAGCCTTACAGCAGACTCTGATACGGAGCGATGTACCGATGCAGTATGCGTGCTTTGTGCTTGATTAAAAACAGCATGACCCGGATGAACACCTAGAACATTCATAAGATTTGAGGCTAAAATTTGATAGAGCACTATTTGAAGCGCTACTATAGGATAGGCATCTTCAGAAGCAATGACCAGTCTGTCGAAATAGGCTTGCGTTAGAAGAGCAAGGGGGATTCTTGACCATATCAATCGTCGAGATTCCTCTGAAATAAGTACTGTATGATTGGGGGCAGTCAATTTGGCAAAATTTTCTTGGGTTAAGATTCTAGAATCCGTTAAATCAAAGAGCACAGAATTTAATCTTTGAAGATCAGGATGATTGGCAACTAGAGTAAAATTCGCTTGAGTTAAAATACTGGCTTTCCTTAAATAAAAAAGCGCAAGAGCCAAGGAGCCAGGATCAGGATGATTGACGGCCAGAGTAAAATTCTCTTGGGTTAAAAGCTCTGCTTTTTTTAAATCCGAAAAAGACCGAAGCATCCTATCAAATTGACTGAGATTGTCTTCCTGCCGAATACAGGTTTCAAACCATAAGCGATTCCACCACCAGGAGGAAAGATAGGTATCGGAAAAAGTGAAGGCAGAAACTTGCGTATCTTGCTCTAAAAGTTTTCCTAGCGCTGTATATTTAAAGAAGAATCTAAACCAACTTTGCTTATACCCTACTTTCATATCTTGATAAATTTGCTCAAACATATGCACCTCAAAAATTTAGCATGATTAACATGCTGACATTACGTTATTAATCATACTCGGCATATTTAAATATGATTCAAATTATATCACATTGCTTCTTTTATGAAAACACAGATCTAAATAGCCTGGGCAAACGCATCTAAACTTTGAGCACTAAATGCTCTTTTTCTGGCTACGTACCGTGCTTTATGCACGATATCCATACCATTTTGAATCGAGTGATAAATTAGATTCTGCGCATAAAACGCGGAACGTAGCCGATTTGGGTTAGCAATAAGCATTTAGACGCGGTTGCCCTGTCTAAATAGCAGTGACTGTTTTTATACCATTCATACATGTTGCAAAAAATATCTTTTTATAAAATTCTCACGGCACTATTCCATTAAATTAATTTTGTCTTATGATTTCCGATTGATTAGACTTTAGATTTTTATCTGGGGTGAAGGACGATGGTGTATAAAGTAAAGTTAAAAAATATTATTGCTTAGCTTGTGCAAGCGTTACTAAATTTCGACCATTTTTCTTCGATAAATAAAGCGCTTCATCCGCTTCTCTTATTAAGTCCTTAGGAACAGAACCATACTCAGACAAGCAGGCGATGCCAAAAGAAGCTGTAATTTTCCCTAGCAACTTTCCATGATGCAAAAACTCTGTCTTACTGATTAGCTCACGAAGTTCATTGATACGTTTGACCACTTCTTCTGTATTAATTTCAAATAAAAGCAATAGAATCTCATCTCCGCCATAACGACAAGCAATGTCGCTTTGTCTTAAATTGCTCAATATGATATTTGCAATCTTTATTAAAACCATGTCCCCTGCTTCATGTCCAAAACTGTCATTTATTTTTTTAAAATAATCAATGTCCACCATTACCACAGCCATATTCGCATGCTGCCTTCTTGCTCTGTAAATTTCACGATCTAAAGACTCATCAAGGTAAGACCTGTTGTACATCCCAGTCAAAGAGTCTCTGATAGAGCGTCTATGCAAGGTATCGCGTAACCTGATATTTGAAAGAGACAACGCAATGGCTTCAGCAAAAGAATGAACTAATAATGAATACTCCTTAACAACCTCATTAAATTCCTTTTCAGTTTGGTTAGCCACGGTTATAAACTCAATATACATTAAACCCACAATGTCATTTTGAGCTTGCAGGGGAATACATATTGATGCGGGGGGATTTACAACACCCTTTAAATGATCACAAGACACACTGCTTTCTCTATTATAAAAAACATGCAATTGTCCTCTTCTTAACGCCCAACAATGCTCTGGAGAAATAATTTTTTCTTGTAATTGCGGTGAATTCCATGAAACACCTAAATCCATATAATTTCTGGATGGGTGAGTAATATAAACTATGCCAGCTGTATCTAATAGAATTTTAGGTGCATACGTTGCAATAGGAGCATACATTTCTTCAATGGTCAAACAAGACTGCAAAGTACTTCCCAGTAAATTCAATGAAGAAATATATAGATTCTTTTCTTTCATCTTTTGAATGGCTATCGCCAAATTCTTATTCGCTTCTTGCATGTTATTTTCTAATTGCAAATGCTCTGTAATATCCCTGGAGATAAGTACAACTCCAATCAGCTTTTGTTCCTTATCATAAATTGGATTAAAAGTGATTTCGTAATGTTTTTTTTGTGAATCAACAACCACATTATGCACTGCTTGAAATACTTCACCCTGAAGGGCTTTATTCAAATAATCCAATAATATTTGCTGACTATTGGGTAGAGCAAGAATATACTCTTTGATATTATCCCCTAAAGCAACAGGTTTACCGTAACGGCTTAAATATTGCTGTTCAAATGCTTGATTCATAACGATAAGACGATAATCAGTATCAATGGCCGCAATCAAATCTGTCGTTCCCTGAATGATGCCTTTTAACCGGCTTTCGGTAGTTCTGATTCTACGATTGTAAGATATTGCTTTACTATATTGCAGATTGAAAATAATTAGAAATAAGATAAGGAAGAGCGCATTAAGCGTAATGGTTATTGTGAAATAGACATTGGAGATCAAATTTCTTTTATAAACTGTCTGCTTTCTTTCCTCCAGTAAAGAACGTTCATTACTTATCATGGATTGCATGATACTGACAAGAGCGCTAGCAAAGCTGCTCTGCCTCAAGCTTTTAATAACTAACTGCAAATTTTCATTATTATTTGCATCCATAAACTCAATAAATTGCTGCTGTTGATTCAAAAACAAAGGAATCATTAATTTCACATTATTAGATTGCTGTCTATTGTCTGCAACTAAAAGCTGTAACCTGTCTAACTTGCCCTTAATGAGCTGCATTTTTTCTTTCGCTTTTTTCATGTCATTGATATTGCGCATTAATAAATAATCATGAACCTCATTTTCAATTTCTATTTCATTGAGCCATAGATCATGAATAGCATAAAGCACTTCATTGGTGTGTGTAGCCCACTTAAACGATCCCACCAGATTTTGGGTTTCTGAATAGGCAATGAACCGAACCCCTATTTGAATAATAAAAAGGATTATCACGCAAGTATTAACTAAAAGACGATAACTATAAATTTTCATATGATGCCAATTTGATACGTCTATAGCATGGACTCTTATCTAATATTAGTATATTTTTGACTTAATAAGTTTTTTTGTTGGCCACTTAAGGCAATTAAGACAGCATTTTATCGTTTTAATTTATACAATTGGGATACAGTTGAGAATATCTATAGATAAAAGATAGGATAACGGTAGATTGAAAATCAACCTACCGTAAACCTAATGAGGATGTCATATCAAATTAACATAGTAATATGAATGCATTAACCTTTTTGAATCTGACAATGAAGTAATTTCCAATAGCCAAATAAATTAGTTTTGTGTGAACTTAATAGTTTCAATTTATTATAGTGCAGGAGTGAATTAATGGAAAAATCTGATTTAAAACCAATAACTTTATTTAAACATGCCAGCTTTTCCTCAAAAAAACGTATTACTTTATTTTCTGACGAAAAATGATTAACAAAAATAATCTGAGCATTTGGCTTCGCTACGCGAGTGATCTCTTCAAGAAACTTATCTACATCAGGAACAACAGAGGCAACATACATGGCAACAACAATGTCAAAGCTATTGTCTTCAAATTTTAAATCTGCGGCATCCATTACCTTCAATCGGACACGTGACTCCAGATGATTTTTAGTCGCCAAATCCTGAGCCTTTTCTAGCATTTTTTCAGAAATGTCTATTCCTGTTATTTTTAAATCATTTCGGTATAGAGGCAATGACAAACCGGTCCCTATGCCAATTTCTAAAATATTTGCATTTTTAGCAGCAGATTTATTGATTATATCTACACAAGACAACCGACCTGGATTAAAAATACTTCCAAACAAAAAATCATAAAAAGATGCATATACATTGTATACTTTTCTTATCGATGCAGCAGACATAAATAATCCTCAAGATGACACATAGACTTCATTCTACTGTAAGAATATGATTTGAAAAAGACTTTTATAATGTATCCATCATTAAAAATGATGAATGCATTATCATTAAAAATAAACTGATTTTAATAAAGGCATAACTTTCTTTTTTAAAACGAAATAAAGAAAAATAGCACGCTATTATTTTAAAAAAACTTTATATCAATTCGATGAAAACAATGGCAGCTATTTAATACCAATCTAATGCTTTAAATTCAAAAACAACCGAATTTACTTGCTCACCGAGCATAAACAAATTATCAAAGCAGCTCATAAACAGGTGTATTCATGAAAAACTCATGCCATACTATTGCTTTTAATCAACAAACTGTTTATAATGTGAACAAATAAATCATAAGGAACATATCCATGGCAAAACGCACTCAGCAACCACCAGAACAACCCAATATCACCATTTGGTCTTGGCTCCTAAGATTGTTATCAACGAATTTTTTAGTTACATGGCTGTCTGCTTTATTTTCCAGCTGGTTTGCGCCGACGCCCAGCCAACCGTCTTCGGATTCTACCGATGAGCACTCAAAGGCCATTGCCCTCCATCACCGCATATCGCCAGTTCAATTGCCCGGCAACTTAATGGGTGAAATATTAAGCTATCTAATTCCGCGCGACATAAAATCAGCTTTATTTTTAAATCGCTCTTTTTATAAAGAATTAAACGCATCAGGGGCACTGACTTTTTTAAAAGCCAAGATGCAATTCAAACGATTCTGTGCTCTCATCGCCATAGAGGGCGAAGGCAATCAAAATAAAGCCGAAGCGATGTTAAAAGCATCGATTAAAGAGCCCGAATTGGTCTTAGCCATGTTGACAGAACGTACGACCATACAAGATGCTGCGGGCAGAACTTTTCAAGATATGTCAGCCTATGGTTACGCTTTTTGGTCAGGCGATACTCGCATGCGCCGTATGATGGAGCAATACATGAGCGAGGAAGCCAAAAACCAAGCCTATGAGGAATGTTATCAAATTGAGAATAAGGGTGTTGACTTTACCTTCCGGGGTGAAAAAAATACCGGCTCCACACACTTTGATTTTCAGCCTCTGCTCAATGCTTATATAGATTATCTTACGGCAGAAGCCCAAGTAAATGAGGCAGCAGCCCAAGTAAATGAGGCAGCAATCTACACCGAATTCAACCGTGCTATTATCGAGTTATGGCTCAATATTGGCAAGGAACAAGCTAAAGTACCGACTCATGTTGCTCAGGAATATTGCTCTAATCAGCCATTTGAGCCACAACCAACCTTTGAAGAACCCGATTTAAAGCGGACAGTGATCTTTTATGATCGGTTAATTCATGACGAAAAGTCCTGGTGGGGAGCTGATCTTCATTCTGAATTAGGTTCTTCAGTTGCTATATCTAAAGGAGAAAATAAAAAGGGACAGGCGATTAAGATGCATCAGAACTGGTACCAACATCGCACTGAAATCGCTAGGCAATTTGCTATTGATGCACGGGCCATCGAAGCCCTATATCAGGCCAGAATAGTTAATGACCCTAAAAAGACGCTTACAGATCTAAGGCAGGAAGAACATGGGGCTCGATTAATCTGCTGATGGCTTGAGACAGGATTACACGGGCAATTTGCCGTGCTTGATCGTCTCTATGCATTGGGATAAATCACTCACTTTACGCACTAATCTTTGCCAGGCAGTAAAGATTAAGTAGACTCTGCATCAGATTTTTAAGGAAAAAAATCTATGCAACTGCTTGATATTTAAACCGATTACCTGACCAGCCAAACTCAATAGGCAGTAGCAACCCGCTTGTCCGATGCAGTGGATGGAACAATGAGCCATGATCAGGCAAGCCGATTTCTCAATAAAAATGAATGTGTTGATAATCCCTGTCTTTGGCAAATTAGGCTTAGACGGTGGAAATTCAATTGAATTGAGAAAATCAACCCTGCTTGAGATGATTTATACGAAGAAATTTGTTCTCAATTGAGGATTTTCCTGACTGCCTTGGGACAAGCCGAGGCACCTAGGCACTGGGGAACAAAGGTCAACACTTAATAAAAAATGATTGAACCTGAAAAAAGCGGTTGAATGAGAAGCAGCAAGCACTGCGCTTACAACCAGTTCTACTGCTTTTTCCTGGTTCAGACAGGATTTGTTCTTATTTTTTCTTTTTAGGCAAATACAAATCGGTAATCGTACCCTCAAAAATTTCAGCTGACTGAGCAATGGTTTCTGAGAGAGTAGGATGAGGATGAATAGTTAATGCAATGTCTTCTACATCACAGGACATTTCAATAGCCAGAGCTGTTTCAGCAATCAAGTCGCCTGCATTCACACCAACTATCCCAGCTCCCAAAATTTTATGTGTCTCAGGACAATACAATGACTTGGTCATGCCCTCTTCTCTACCCATGCTTAAAGCTCGCCCGCTAGCAGCCCATGGGAAGACGGCTTTCTCGTAAGGAATTCCTTTCTCTTTGGCTTCTTTTTCAGTTAAGCCAACCCATGCCAACTCGGGATCAGTATAAGCCACACTGGCAATACATTTGGGTTCAAAATAATGTTTCATGCCGGCAATAACTTCAGCAGCTACTTTGCCCTCAGGAATTGCTTTATGAGCTAGCATCGGTTGACCAACCACATCACCAATTGCAAATATATGAGGAACATTCGTTCTTTGTTGGTTATCCACTTTAATAAAACCACGCTCATCAACTTGCACGCCTGCTTTATCCGCATTGATAGCATGCCCGTTCGGCTTACGTCCTACCGCAACCAGCACTTGCTGGTAGCATAGTGGCGTTTCAGTTTTATGTTCACCATCCATAGAAACCAATAGCCCTTCTTCTTTGGCTTCAATAGCAACTACCTTGGTTTTTAAAAGGAATTTAATTCCTTTTTTGGTCATTCGCTTTTGTAATACATTAACCAAATCTGCATCGGCACCTGGAATAAGTTGATCCATGAATTCAACAACAGTAACATCAACACCAAGAGATGAATACACTGTCGCCATTTCCAACCCAATGATTCCTCCGCCAAGAACAAGAAGACTTCCTTTGATATCATTCAACTCCAACGCACCTGTAGAACTGAAAATGCGTGGGTCTTCAGGAATAAATGGCAGATTAACTGACTCAGAACCCACAGCAATAATAGCCTGCTCAAATTCTACTTCTACAGCACCATCTTTTGTTTCAACAGTTAACTGGTGAGTGCCAGAAAAAGCGCCTGTTCCGGTTAGAACTTCTACTTTTCTTTGCTTTGCTAATGCCTTCAATCCACCGGTTAATTTGTTAATAACTGAATTTTTCCAGCCAACCATTTTTTTATTATCTAGCTCAGGAGCACTGAATACAACGCCTTGATCAGCCATTTCATGTGTTTCATCGACTACTTTGGCGATATGCAGCAAGGCCTTGGATGGAATACAACCAACATTAAGGCATACACCGCCCAAACTATCAAAGCGCTCGACAAGCACCACCTTTTTTCCCAAATCAGCGGCTCTAAATGCGGCTGTATATCCTCCTGGACCACTTCCTATAACCACTACTTCTGTCTTCATTTGATTAGCCATCGTAAAAAGCCTCTTTATAAATAGATAAATTGTTAGTATTAATAATTAAAGCAATATTTTTCTAATATCCGCCAAACAATCACTGATAAAACGCGTAAAGCGGGCTGCTTCTGCGCCATCGATTACTCTATGGTCATAAGATAATGACAAAGGCAGCATCAAGCGAGGCACAAACTGTTGATTTTGATATACCGGTTTTATAGTGGAACGAGACAATCCTAAAATAGCCACTTCTGGACTATTTACAATAGGTGTAAAGGCAGTGCCCCCTATTCCGCCTAAGCTGGAAATGGTAAAACAACCTCCTGACATCTCGGCCGGCATTAACCCTTTATCGCGTGCCTTGCCACTTAAACGAGCCATTTCTTTAGCAATCTCTGCGACACTTAATTTATCTACGCCTTTGATAACTGGAACAACTAACCCATTGGGAGTTTCTACAGCAATTCCTACATTACAATATTTTTTGTAAATTAATTGCTCTCCAGTAGAGTCTAATGACGCATTAAATTGTGGATATTTAGCCAATGCCTTACTAACTACTGCACAAACAAAAGCCAAAATAGTCAGCTTGTAATCTGCATTTTTATTCTGCTCTGTTTCCAATTTTCTAAATGCTTCCAGATCAGTAATATCAGCTTCGTCAAATTGAGTAACATGAGGAATGGTAATCCAAGAGCGATGCACATTAATGCCTGTAGCTTTTTTAATTTTGTTAAGTGGTTTTGCTTCGACTTCACCAAATTTAGAAAAATCTATCGCAGGAGCACTGGGCAAGTTAAAAGCACTCCCCGCAGAAGGCTCTGCAAGGCGTGCTTTTACATAAGCTTGCAAGTCTTCTTTTTGTATACGTCCTTTACGTCCAGAGCCTGAAACCTGAGATAAGGAAATACCAAATTCTCGAGCCAAACGGCGCACAGCAGGGCCGGCAAAAACCATTTTGTCACTGCTGGCAGTCTTATTGTCAGGTGAGACTGATGGCTTTTGCATTGGAGCAACAGGAGTCTTTATGTCTTGCACAGCCTCTTTTTGAGCAGAAATATGCTCAACAGGAGCCATCGACGTGGCTTCAACGGTTTCCATCACTAAAATAGGCGTGCCTTGAGAAACTTTTGCACCGGATACAATCTTTAATTCACGGACAATACCTTCATAAGGAGAAGGAATATCCATCGTTGCTTTATCCCCTTCCAAGGTAATTAAAGCCTGATCTTTCTTAACTTCATCACCTACAGCAACAGAAATATCAATCACATCCACATCTGTAGCACCACCTATATCAGGTATCACAACCTCTAATAGCCGAGGGGTGCTTGCTTTTGCAATCACAGTATTGACCTCAACCGGTGCATCGGTTTGCGCCTGAAGCACCACAGACTCTGTTTGTTTTTCTGCTGTCTTATCTTGATTTTCAACCAACAAGATCAGATCGCCTTCAGAGACTTTATCACCTACCTTTAGATGAATTTTTTTCACTACTCCAGCAACCGAAGAAGGAATCTCCATGCTGGCTTTATCTGATTCCAGGGTGATTAGCGGTGTATCCAGTTCAATTACATCTCCTACCTGGACTAAAACCTCAATCACATCCACTTGATTGGTTCCACCAATATCTGGAACTTTTACTTCTATTTCATTTGCCATAATTATCCTCAATATTCAGTCAGCATGTATAACTAAATAATTAGCAAGCCACAGGATCTAGTTTGTCAGGATTAATTTGATAACGATCTATTGCATCGATCGCTACTGATTTATCTAAAACGCCCTCAGCAATTAATGCATTTAAAGCAGCCAAGACGATATATTTTGCATCGACTTCAAAAAAATGACGCAACTGACTGCGTGTATCACTACGCCCATAGCCATCTGTCCCTAATGTGACATACCGGTTTGATATAAAAGGACGAATCTGTTCGGCATAAATACGCATATAATCCGTTGCTGCAATCACGGGGCCTATTGCATTTTTTAATTGAGAAGCAACAAAACTTTCTTTTGGAGTTTCTTGAGGATGCAATGCATTGTAGCGCTCCAGAGACAAGCCTTCTTTGCGTAACTCATTAAAACTGGTCACACTCCAAATATCAGAAGTTACACCGTAATCTTCTTGTAATAATTTAGCCGCCTTCAATACTTCACGAAAAATAGTCCCTGACCCCATTAACTGAACGTGTTTTTTAGCTTTTGCCTTAGTCGCAGAAAACAGGTACATCCCTTTTATAATTCCCTCTTCTACACCTTCTGGCATATCAGGATGGTTATAGTTTTCATTCATTACGGTAATATAATAGAAAACATTTTCCATTTTCTCATACATACGGTATAAGCCATTTTTAATAATAACAGCCAACTCATAGGCAAAAACAGGATCGTAAGAAATACAATTAGGTATCGTTGATGCAAACAAATGACTATGTCCATCTTGATGCTGCAAACCCTCTCCGGCAAGAGTAGTTCTTCCCGCTGTACCGCCTAACAAAAATCCTCTGGCTTGCATATCGCCTGCAGCCCAAGCCAAATCACCTATTCTTTGAAAGCCAAACATGGAGTAATAAATATAAAAAGGAATCATTGCTAGCTTATTAGAGCTATAGGAGGTTGCCGCAGCAATCCATGAACAAAAAGCACCTGCTTCGTTAATGCCTTCTTCAAGCATCTGTCCATCTTTTGCTTCACGATAATACATGACCTGCTCTCGGTCTACAGGTGTATACAACTGCCCTACAGGAGAATAAATTCCAATTTGCCTGAATAAACCTTCCATCCCAAAAGTTCTGCACTCATCAGGAACAATAGGAACAACACGAGGCCCCATCTCTTTGTCTTTTAGTAATACAGAAAGAATTCGTAAAAAAGCCATCGTCGTCGATATCTCTCTATCACCTAGCCCATGCGTTACTGCCGAAAAATCACTCAGCTCAGGCGCTTTCAATGGCGCAGTTTCTGTAGAGCGAGAGGGCAAATAGCCGCCTAAAGCTTCACGTTGCTTCTTGAGATATTTAATTTCCGGACTGTTCTCATCTGGTCTATAAAAGGGCACCTCGGCAATCTCTTCATCACTGATAGGGATGCTGAAACGATCTCTGAATACTTTTAACTGCTCGACTGTCATTTTTTTCTGCGAGTGCGTTATATTTTGACCTTCTCCTGCCGCACCCATACCATAACCTTTAATGGTTTTGGCTAAAATGACCGTAGGACTTCCTTTATGCGCTACTGCCTGTGCATAGGCAGCATAAACTTTTTGAGAGTCATGTCCACCTCGATTTAAACGCCAAATGTCATCATCAGACATGTGCTCAACCATTTTTTTCAGCTCGGGATAATGGTTAAAAAAATGTTGCCGGACATAAGCGCCATCGTTTGCTTTATAGGATTGATAGTCTCCATCCAGACACTCATCCATCCGTTTTTGCAACCAGCCTTCTTTATCACAGGCCAACAAAGGATCCCAACGACTACCCCAAATGACTTTAATTACATTCCAACCTGCGCCATGAAAGATACTTTCAAGTTCTTGAATGATTTTTCCATTACCTCGTACCGGGCCATCCAGCCGTTGCAAATTACAGTTGATAACAAAAATGAGATTGTCTAACTTCTCTCTCGCCGCAATACTTAAAGCCCCCAAAGATTCTGGCTCATCAGTCTCACCATCACCTAAAAATGCCCAAACCTTACGACCATCTGCTTTTATTAATCCTCTATTTTCGAGGTATTTTAAAAATCGAGCTTGATAAATAGCTTGCAGAGGTCCTAATCCCATAGAAACGGTAGGAAACTGCCAAAAATCAGGCATAAGCCAGGGATGAGGATAGGAGGACAAGCCATCTTTCTCTACTTCCTGTCTAAAATAACCCAATTGAGACTCACTCAAACGTCCTTCAAGAAAAGCGCGTGCATAAATACCTGGCGATGAATGCCCTTGTATATAAAGTAAATCACCGCCGTGCTCACCATTTGCCCCTTTGAAAAAATAATTAAAGCCTGTTTCATAAAGGGTGGATGACGACGCATAAGATGCAATGTGGCCACCTAACTCGGGGGCATATTTTCCAGCACGTAAAACCATTGCTGCAGCATTCCAACGAATCAGAGCACTCAATCGCTTGCCCATGCCCTCATCAGGCGGCATCTGCTGCTCTTCATACGTTTTTATAGTATTTCTATAGGGTGTATTCAAAGCGTTTTTCAGGCTAATCCCTTCTGCATTGGCTTTATTTATTAGTTGTTGTAATAAAAAAGCACCTCGTTCAGCACCCTCATGTGCCAGCACAGACTCTAATGCATCCAGCCACTCACGAGTTTCAATTGGATCTTGGTCTAAATGAGCTTCATTAGTCATGAAAATTTCCCCGATATTCTATATAAATTTAAGTGCCCTACAGCACGGTGCTCAATTGCTTTTGGTAATTTTTATGCAGTTTTGCTTGCAATCCATTGCATCAGCATAGCAATTACATGTTACTTTGCGGCATTGTAGTGGATCGCGATAAGATTTCAACCCACGCGTTTGATAACCACCGCTAACTTTTTCTTGCTGGATGTATCTGTCATAACTTAATTTAGCAGTATAATTTGCTTTTTGCGCACAAAGAAAACTATTGTCTGTGCAACTGTGTTGGCACAAATCAAAACGCTTGGCACACAAAACCTGGCATTGGTTTATTTCAAGATGTTGCTTAACATTAGAATGCAATAAAGCACATGCTGATAAATTAAATAATAGACAATACGCTATTAAACGAAATAAATAATTCAAACCATTCACCCATTACAACCATGATGCCATGGTAAACAAAGCAACTAAAACAAGCAAAACAATCACCGCATGTTCAACTAAAGTTTGAGCTGCAGGCATTGAAATCACATTGGCTTCATCCGTTTTCAAAGCCAGCATGCCACATTCAACAAGCATTTTTTGATTTTCCGCAGGCTTAGCGACTAAATAGGACAGCAGTATTTTAAAACCCGATTGGAAATTCCCAACTAATAAATACAATAAGACCGTCATTCTTGCAGGGATCCATTCCAGCACCTCTGTTATGTCTTTAGCTAATGAAGCGGTCATGGCATGAGATTGAAATAATGAAACCATCCTAAAGAACAAAGCCGCAATTGGACCGCCAACTATATACCAGAAAATCACAGCAAAAAGCTGATTATTAACAACAGCCAGATACTCTTTAATAGAAGACTCTTGGTCAGCAGACTCCGCTTGCGGTATCTCAGGATAAAAAGGATTTTTTGGCCCCAGGCAATAATAAAAAAGCAACAAACTCAAAAGTAGCCCCACAAAGCCAAATAATACAGAACACATCGATAAATAAATCAGGCTGCTTATCAAAATTATGGGTAGTATATAACAAGCAAGCAGTAACGGAGGATGAGTCGAAAACTTACCTTTCAAAATATGCTCATCAATAAACAGGAGATACTGATTAAACCAACTAAACCGCTGATACGAAATAGCATGAATTAAAAAACGCTCACTCAAAAGACATAATACAATAACCAGTAATTTCATCTAATTAATCCTTTCTCATTTTCTCAGATAATGCTATTGGGGTAGGATACTTCATTACGACAAGATAAGAAGAAACAATAAAAGTGATAATTGTTGTGGCCTGAATTAAATTAGATGCCACATCAGAAATAAGCTTGGTGCTTAAGCCAATACTTGCTACTAGCAATGAAAATTCACTCCCCTGCCCTAACCGAAATCCTACTTCTTTTGCAACGCTCTTTTTTTCACCAGAACGAAGCAATAAGGCATAAAATAATGCTGGCTTCACAATCAAAATACAAGCAGCTAAAATTAAGGCTGGAATAATCACCTGAGACGCTGAACCAAAATTAAATGTTGCACCTATTGAAAAGAAAAACATTACCAAAAAAAAGTCGCGCAGTGGCTTTAGACTCTCAGCTATAAATAAAGAAATCGGACTAGAAGCCAAAGCAACACCAGCAACAAATGCACCAATATCTTCAGATAATCCTAATTTTTGAGCCAGAACAGAAATACCCAAACACCATCCTATAGACAATAGGAAAACATATTCTTGCGTTCTATCAAATCGGGCCAATAGTTTAATTAAAATGTAACGCTCACATAAAAAAGCAAACAAACACAAAGCCGGCAAGGCAACGCCTACCAGTATAAAATCGTTAAACGATAGACCACCACCTTGCTGAGCTCCATTTATTAAAATAAGAACAATAATAGCGATAAGGTCTTGCATCAAGAGTACGCTTATCATAACTTCACCCGTATGCTGATGATGCAAAATGGTTGTTGGTAACAATTTTAAGCCTATGATGGTACTAGAAAACATGGTTGAGGCCCCTAAAACCCAGGACTCGACTTCAGAAAGACCAAACCACTTACCAATGTAATAAGCTATCGCAGCAAAAAGAACAGAGCTTACCAACGCAATTGATGTCACTTTGCGTAACATATGAATTAAATTTTGCGGCTGTAAATGTAAGCCCAATAAAAATAATAAGAAAACAATGCCCACATCCCCAACTTGTCTGACAGTAGTCAAATCGGGAACCATTTTCAATCCCCATGGCCCTAAGGCGGCCCCCAAGAGAATATAAGCAACCAATAAAGATTGTTTGGTATATAAAACGACAGTAGAAAAAAAAGCAGCCCCACAAAATATTAAGAAAAGAGTATAAAAAATAGAGCCATCATGCATTGATTTCTGTACCTTATAGAGAAAAGTGGCAATTGAATTACATTGATTTTATCGATTAATTTAATAATTATCTAGCTGAATTAGTATATTAAGCAGAATAATCTAGGCCAAGATTGAAAAAGCGCCCTTCACACCTTGTTGCGCCAAATTTATTTTTAATTTCTCGATTAAATTTCTATCAGAAAATGGCCCTATACGAACTACATAATGTTGTTGATATCGCTCAACTATAATCGGCTGCGATGTAAATCGTCTTAGCTTGTCTTTTGAATGCTTCGCCAAGACTTCGGATGTAAAAGCACCTGTTTGTAAATAATACTGGGCTTTTTTAGAGGGGCCTTTCAAAGTTTCTATTTCTACATGAGCAGTCCCTTTGGGAAATACACCTAATTTTAGTGCAGCAGCATAAGATAGGTCTACTATCCTGTCTCCATGAAAAGGACCTCTATCATTTATTTTAACAATTGCTGTTTTGCCATTTTCCAAATTTCTTACTTTGACATAAGTAGGTAAAGGTAAAGTCCTATGAGCTGCACTCATAACATACATATCATAAGGCTCTCCGCTTGAGGTGCGCTGTTTATGAAATTTTGAACCATACCAGGAGGCAATGCCTCGTGCTTTATAGCCTTGCGCGCTTTGTAATACCTGATATTTTCGCCCCGCTACTTTGTATTCTGATGGATTGCCATAACGGCTTAATGGTTCTTTAATCGGAATAAGCTCTTTAAAACTAAAATGAGGAGGATGTATCGGCGCTGCATCTTGTTGAATAGTGTATCGGTCTTTACTGTACTTGTATCGCTCATAAATGAGATGGTCACTGCCTTTATTACTTATGTTTTTTATAGGCGCCTCGAGGTAATCCGCTTCTTTCTCAAGGCGTTGACATCCAGAAATTAACAATACAACGATAAATAAAATACCTCGCATACGCTTTTTCTTTTTTTTATAATTATCAGAACACTATACCTCGACTTCAGCTAATTGTAACTATTCACCACGTTCACCGAAAAGCCATTTTTGAAAAATTCTTTACTTGGATTACGTTCAAAAAATATCCTTTTTTTATTGGTTGCGCCGCTAACCCTGTGATAAGATAACATTATTTTCTTAAACGAAGAGCCAAAGCATGACCAAAGTGACTTCTTTTCTATTAAATTCTTTATTTTTTATTACATTAGTTGCGCAATCAACTCATGTGCTGGCGGAAGACACCCTTCCCACACCTTCAACCAACCTGGAAAAACCGGCTCCATCCGCTTTGCATAAGCCTATTGTAACGCCTTCTGCCCCTAATCTTAATGCGAAAGCGTATATATTAATCGATGTTAATAGTGGCAAAATTATCGCAGAAAAAAACAGTGATGAGCGTTTACCTCCCGCCAGTTTAACTAAAATGATGACTTTATATGTTATCTCCAATGCATTGAACAACAATCAAATACATCTTGACGACAGTGTAAGAGTCAGTCGTGAGGCATGGAAAATTGGTGGCTCACGCATGTTCATCAAAGAAGGACAGCAAGTTTCTGTCGAGGACCTTCTTAAAGGCATTATTGTAGATTCAGGAAACGATGCCTGTGTTGCCATGGCTGAACATGTAGGTGGTAGTGAAAATGCATTTACTGATGTCATGAATCAACAAGCACAAAATTTAGGAATGACTAACAGTCACTTCACTGACAGCACAGGCCTGCCTGATCCTGAACTGTATACAACAGCCAAAGATCTGGCGATTTTAGGCCGTGCGTTAATTACAGAATTTCCTCAGTATTATGGCTGGTACAAACAAAAATGGTTTACCTATAATGGGATACGACAACCCAATAGAAACCGCCTGCTCTGGAGAGACAGTAATGTAGATGGACTAAAGACAGGTCATACCAACGAGGCGGGATTTTGTTTGGTTTCTTCTGCTGTGCGCGATAACATGAGGCTTCTGGCTGTAGTTCTTGGCGAGCCCAATGACTCCTCTCGTGCCGATGACAGTGAAAAATTATTAAATTATGGCTTTCGATTTTTTGAAACACATCAATTATACAAAAAAGAACAACCTGTTTCTGAGCTACCTCTTTATAAAGGCCTGGCTGACAAAGTGTCTGTTGGCTTGATTGAAAATCAATTCATCACTATTCCAACAGGTCAATATCAACGTTTGAATATTAGCACTCGGATTCCTTCGTATTTACAAGCCCCTATTAAAAAAGGTGATAAGGTAGGCGAGCTGGTTATCCAATTCGATAAGGATATTCTTGCCACAAAACCGCTGTACGCATTACAAACTGTCGAGGCTGGTGGCTTATATACACGTGCCAAAGATTCCATTCGCTTGACATTTAACAGCTGGTTTAATTCATCAGAAGGATGATGTAAAGTCTAACTTGTCTATTCTACTAACACAGGCATCAGCGATGAGTAAAACAACCTTGATTGAATTTCCTTGTTTATTCCCTATTAAAATAATAGGGATAAATTCCGATTCTTTTATCAAAGAAATCAGTCAAATAACAATGCAACATTTCCCCAACTTTTGCGAAGATGATTTAATTCAAAAAATCAGTCAAAAAAGCAGTTACCTGGCACTAACGGTCACTGTATTTGCAGAAAACCAAGAGATGCTTGATGCGTATTATCAAGAAATTACTCAGAATGCTCAGGTAAAAATGGTGCTATGAAAATTCAACACTTGAATATGCAAGAATACAATGAAATCTGGATGAAAATGAAAGAATTCACCATCCATCGTACTCCAGAAACCCAAGATGAACTTTGGTTTCTCGAGCATTATCCTGTATATACTCAAGGACAAGCTGGCAAAGCGGAACACCTGCTTAATCCAGGCGCTATTCCTGTTATTCAATCGGACAGAGGCGGTCAGGTGACTTATCATGGTCCCGGACAAATTGTAGTCTATACTCTAATCGATATCACCAGACGAAATATGGGTATTAAAACCTTGGTTTCTGGTCTTGAAAGCATTCTAATTAAGCATTTGGCGCGTTACAACATCACCGCAAAAATACGGTGCGGTGCCCCTGGTGTATATGTGGAAGAGAGCAAGATTGCATCTATTGGTTTGAGAGTAAAAAATGGACGTGCTTATCACGGTCTTGCTCTTAATGTTTGCATGGATTTATCCCCATTTAAAAACATTAATCCTTGCGGTTTTTCTCAGCTGCAAATGACTCAAATCAGTGAGTATTACCCTAACGTCACGATTTCGGAAGTCAGAAAACATCTTGAACGTGATTTTCTTACTTATTTTGAATGTGCCTACCCATGAGTTGGCTTGGTGAATACATACATCCTCTAACGTCCTGGCTTCAACAGCACCCAAGCTGGGCGTTGTTTATTACTTTTAGCGTTTCATTAGCAGAGTCTTTGGCCATCATTGGCAGTATTGTTCCAGGCTCTGTGACCATGACCACCATCGGCATTTTGGCAGGCTCTGGTATCATGCGAATTGACTTTACCCTAATGGCATCAATCCTTGGGGCTGTTTGTGGTGATAGTTTAAGTTATGCGCTCGGCTATATTTACAGTGATAAGTTAATCTACATCTGGCCTTTTAAAAGATATCCTAAATTATTGAATTATGGTCAAGAGTTCTTTGCGCGACATGGTGGAAAAAGCGTCTTAATTGGACGCTTTGTTGGACCATTACGCTCCATTATTCCTGTTATTGCAGGCATTATGCACATGAAGCAATGGCGTTTTTTAATCGCCAATGTTATTTCGGCTATCGGCTGGTCACTTTTATATGTTATGCCTGGTGTGCTCATTGGTGTTGCCGGTCATGAGCTCTCGACAGAAAGTGCAACGCGCTTGTTTATTTTTATTTTATTACTCCTTGTGGCTGTTTGGCTTATTAGCTTGCTGATTAAATGGTTGTTTCTCCGTGCTCAAACCTTTTTAAACAACAACCTCCATGCCTTCTGGAGCGCACTGGAAAAGAATGCTTTCTGGAAAAAAGCATATACTGCACTCACGCCAACTCATGAAAAAAATCATTATGCCACCGCTTGTCTGGTGTTATTCACTTTAGTAAGTTTTATCCTTCTGCTAATTTATTGTACTTTAGTTGCAACATCTCAACTCAACAATATTGACTATCCTGTTTTTCTTTTTCTCCAAAGCCTTCATACTCATTTGCTTCAAATTGCTTTCATTGTATGCACGCAACTGACTAGCACATTAACATTGGCCACAGTCTATCTCTTTGGTTGTATTTGGTTTGTTCTGCAACGAGACAAAAGAGGTATTGTTTATTTGTCATTGCTAGTTATTACAAGCACTCTCCTGGCTTATGCCATGAATTGGTTTATTGTTCATCCAAGGCCAGAAGGTATTGCTATTTCCATGACAGGAAGCTCATTCCCTAATAAGAACCTGTTGGTTGCAACTGCGCTGTATGGTTTTATTTCTTTTTTTATAGCCACTCGCCATACTTTATTCACCGCTTCGATTAGATTGCTCTTAGCTGTTATATTGATATTTAGTGGCGTTGGCTCCCTTTATTTAAGCGATTTCTGGTTAAGTGATATTCTGTCTTCTTATTTTTGGGGACTATTTATTGCTCTTGGGTTTTATATTTTCTATAGAAAAAACTTAATTCATCCGCATCTTGGCTCTACGTGGGCTCTTTGTTTATTGCTTGTTTTCATTTTTAGTTCATCAGCAACCTCTTTGTATCTAAACTACACTTTCTTACTTTATGCACATACCCCTGATAACAAAGAATATATTTTAGACAGTGAATCCTGGTGGAACCAACAAACACCTACCTTACCCTTATATCGAATGAATAGAGTGGGCAAAACAACCAATCTACTCAATGTTCAATATTCAGGCGATTTAAATTTACTATCTGATGCATTACTACGACAAGGCTGGAAAAACCAACAGCAAGAATCTTTCCTTAAAAAAATTGCATTACATATAGGAAATAATTCGACCACCATCAAGCCTCCCATCCTAACGCAACTCTATGAAAACAAACGCCCCAAATTAATAATGACTTACTATGCAAAACACTCTCAAACTCTTATGCAGCTGATGCTATGGCAATCTAATTATCATCTGTATCAAAATAATAACCCGCTATGGATTGGTACATTAGATGTTATTATTGATAAAAAAACTCTTCAACCCAATACAGATTCAGCCCCTGTATTAGATTTTATAACTGATCAATTTCTAATAAAAAAACTGGATGTTCCTGCTCATTTGGTCAAAAAAACAGTCTCTTCAAATATCCCTTATATTTTATTAATCAAACCCATACCATCTGAGAAAAGGCATCTTATCAATTCCTAACTCAATAAGAAATTCAGTTTAAAATCTGCCTAATTCCACTATCAAAACGCCTGGCGCGGGAGAGGGAACACCTCGGAGTAAAATGGAAAATCTGCACTCCATTCAAAATTAAATCTTGTCTAAAAAAACGTCAGGAATGTTACCTGGTGATCCCGTCATTTTATAACCCTTCATTAATAAATTTGGCTATATAAGATCACATTCTGGACATAATTCCCAGTATTAGGGTGTTTTTTGTCTTATTTTAGGGCGCTAAATGATCTTGACCAGGGCAACCGTGTCTAAACGCTTATTGCTAACCCAAATCAGCTACGTTCCGCGCTTTATGCGCTTATCACTCGATTCAAGATGGTATGTATACCGTGCATAATGTACGGTACGTAGCCAGAAAAAGAGCATTTAGTGCTCAAAATTTAGATGCATTTGCCCTGTGATCTTGACCTGGTTTGTGTAGCAACTCCAGAAATTGTGTTACAATGTAAAAAATTACATCGTACTTTATCTGGACATTTATTTTAATGAGCGTGTTGTATGCCAAGTGAATCAAAATTTTTTAAAAAGAAAAACATACCTAAAAAAATTTTCCTGGGAGGCCCTTCTGCTGAGGATCAGCTTCTAGCGATGGCTTCTAATCAATATTGGATCGTGTTAAATACTCATTTATTACAAACCTGCGCCAAAGGAACGATGTTATGTAGTAGAGTCAATGCATTCAAACATTCATTACAGACTTATGGTCCCGTTTCAAGCGCACTACCAGACATTAGAGAAGGTAAAGGTCTGGCTAAAGGATTTATATTTCATGGTCACGTCAATCATGACGACGGCACAACTTATGAATTGGAATGGACCGTCATTGACAATAAAAAACGAATTATGGCTCTAATTGGTTTTGGATCGCACGAAAATTACAATTTTCGTTCAAAGCCACTGAATAAAGATGAACGTAACAAAATTTTAACTGCGCCTCATAATGTGAAAATTTGTCAGAATGTGGTTAAAAAAATCGAAGAGGCTAAAAAGAAAGTAGAACGAATGGAAGAAAAGCATCGCTCCTGCAGTGCCTCTACCGAGCCCAGTGAAAGAACTCCCCAAAATATGCAGCATAAAAATTAGGCAAATTTTATTACTTAATTTTTATACTTCAGTGAAAAGAGACTAGACTGAAGAAAAAATGACCTAAAAAAGCGTTGTGTACATCAAGCACATGAGCATTTTAAAGGCCTTTTTTTCTTCAAAAGTAGCCTTCCCTGACAATTTCTAAGATTTGGATTTCACTGCACCTAAACTCACCTCGGCAAGTATCATACTTTTTTCACTTGTCTTTAGAACTGTTATAGTGTAAGTCTACTCTTACTATCCCATGAGTTAGCAACAGTTCGCTTTAATTGTACTATCTTAAAATATAAACAGACCCCATTATTCAAATTCATTAACAAGGACTTCTGATGAAACATCACTCACCGCAATTTCTAAAACTAGTTAATCAAGCCAAAGAACGCATCCAAGAGATCTCAGCTGAGCAGCTAAAAAATATGATCGACAAACAAGATGACTTTTATTTAATTGACGTACGAGAGGATCATGAATGGGCAACAGGACATATTCCTACCGCCATTCATATTGGCAAAGGTATTATTGAGCGAGATATCGAAAAAACGATTCCGGATTTTGATGCATCACTTGTCGTCTATTGTAGCGGCGGATTTCGTTGCGCTTTGGTTGCTGACTGTTTACAACAAATGGGGTACCACAGGGTGTATTCTCTTGATAAAGGTTCACAAGGATGGACCGATGCCGGCTATACGTTATCTGAATTTAAATAGCAACTTCAACCCATAAAGTACACTAAATGTTTTAATAAAGCTCACTTCACAAAATGAAAACAAGGGTTCGATTGCCATTTTGTTAAATTTAGTGCACTATTTGGTTTTTTATACCATTGATACATCTATAGAGAGAGTTATGGCAAAAGAAGATCACATTGAAATGGCAGGAACTATTATTGAAACCTTACCTAATACCATGTTTCGCGTGGAATTGGATAATGGTCACGTAGTGACTGCTCATATTTCCGGTCGTATGCGAAAGAATTACATCAGAATATTAACAGGAGACAAGGTAAAAGTAGAATTGACTCCTTATGATTTGTCCAAAGGACGCATTATTTTCCGAGACAAAAACTAACCTTACTGCCTATGTGCCGTAGCTTATCTACGGCAATTCAATCACAAGATAAGCTATTCTCGCTCAATAGAGCCATTTCACTATAAATCCTGATTACTCCAGTGTACTGGCTTCCTATTCCCGTTTTAGCTGTTTTAAAGCAGCAACCCAGCCTTGATATTCTTCACTGATACGCTCTTCATCAGGTGTTGGCAACAATTCATGTGCAGCTGAAATTAATCTCTGAATATCGCGACAGGAACCATAATGCCCACAGCCCAATCCAGCCAGGAATGCAGCACCTTTTGCTGTTGTTTCAATGTCATCGGGCCTTTGTACTATCGCTTGACACTGATCAGCTAAAAATTGCAAAAACCAATGGTTTTTAGCCATACCCCCATCCACGCGCAACAATGCTCCCTGTAAATCACTGTCTTCGTTCATGCACTGGAGAACCTCTCTTGTTTGATAAGCAACGCCCTCTAATACTGCCCTTGCAAAATGTGCTCGATTCGATGTGCGAGATAATCCGGAAATGGTTGCTCCCGAAGTAGACAGCCAATGGGGTGCACCTAAGCCAGTGAAAGAAGAAATAAAATATACACCTTCATTACTGGCGAGGCTTTCGGCTAATTGCTCAGTTTCAGCTGCATGCGTGATTAATTTCATTTCATCGCGCAGCCACTTAATGCTTGTTCCCGCGTGATATATACTACCTTCTAGTCCATAAACGGTTTGGTCTTGAATTTGATAGGCTATCGTAGTTAATAACTTGTGTGTTGATGAAACCATCTGATCGCCTGTATTCAACAATAAGAAACCTCCCGTACCAAAAGTAGCTTTAATCATTCCCTCATTAAAACAACCCTGTCCAATCAATGCAGCTTGCTGATCGCCTGCTACGCCTGTAATGGGTATCTCCATGCCAAAAAGATTTTTATCTGTATTACCAAAAAAACTGTCACAAGCTTTCACTTCCGGCAAGATTGACTCAGGAATATCAAATAAAGACAACAATTCTTTATCCCATTGTTTTTCATGAATATTAAATAACATGGTTCGAGAGGCATTGGTGATATCAGTGAAATGATTGCCTTTCGTCAATCGCCAAATTAGAAAACTGTCTACCGTGCCAAAGGCTAACTCCCCTCTTTGCGCCAGAATCTGCGCTTCTGAATTATTTTCCAATAACCAATGCAATTTACTGGCAGAAAAATAAGGATCTAATAATAAGCCTGTTTTATTACTAATAAGCGCTGAGTTCTCTTGCATAGAACAACAATAATCCTGTGTACGCCTGTCTTGCCATACCATGGCTGGAGCCAGGCACTCTCCTGTTTTTTTATTCCATATGAGCGTTGTTTCACGCTGATTGGTAATGCCTAAAGCGGCTATTTGATGCACCGGAACTTGTAGCAAAACCTCTTTGATTACTGCCAGGCAATTTTGCCATAGCTCCTCCGGATTATGCTCAACCCAACCTGGATGAGGATAAAATTGAGCATGCGTTCGCTGGCTACTGATAAGAAGCATTCCATTGACGTCATACACCATGGCTCGTGTACTGCTGGTGCCTTGATCTAGCGCAAGTAAATACCGCATCGGCTTCATTCCTGAATAATTATTATCGCATTATCATAAAATAGGATGATTCTCATATACAGATCTTTTATGATAAAACTATTGTTAGTGTGCCAATGGAGGGCTTGGTAATGGATCCCATTTTTGATGTGGCGATTATTGGTGGTGGAATTAATGGCTGCGGCATTGCAGCAGATGCAGCACTCCGCGGATTGTCTGTTATTTTGTTTGAACAAGATGATATTGCATCAAAAACCTCATCTAGCAGTAGCAAGTTAATTCATGGCGGACTGCGTTATTTAGAGCACTTTGAGTTTAAACTGGTTAAAAAAGCCCTGGAAGAACGCCAAACCCTACTAGAACAAGCCCCCTATTTAGTACATCCCCAAGCTTTAATATTGCCTCATCAAGCAAGCATTCGACCAGCCTGGCTTCTACGCGCTGGATTATTTCTTTATGATCATTTAAGTAAAAAAAATAGCTTGCCTCATAGTCAGTTCATCGTTCGGGAAAAAAATAAAGCTTTTGAACCATTAAAAAAAACCATCAATAAAGGGTTTATTTTTTACGATGCCATTACTGATGATGCAAGACTCACCTTGGCCAATGCGATGCAAGCCAGGCAGCATGGTGCGTCTATCAAAGTACGAGAACAAGTGATTAAAGCAGACATTAAAGAGGCCTTATGGCATCTGACGATACAGCCCCAAACTGCCTCACCTTACTCCATTGTAGCAAAAACACTAATTAATGCTTCTGGGCCTTGGGTAAATCACACCAACCAGAGACTCAAACAAGCCTCGACAAAACAAATCACCCTGGTTCAAGGCAGTCATATCGTGGTCCCCAGGCAATATGAAGGAAATCAGGCTTATTTCTTACAAAACACCGATAAACGCATGATTTTTGTCCTCCCTTTCCAAGATAAAACAATGATTGGCACCACCGAAATTATCTTGCAAGACCCCATAAACAATCCCGTCATCAGTCCAGAAGAAGTGGATTATCTGATTGATGTGTTTAATCGACACTTTAATCATTCGATTACAGCAAAAGAGGTGATTTATTCCTGGAGTGGCATACGTGCTTTATTAGCAGAAGATAAAAAAAAGGCATCCACCTTAAGCCGGGATTATGATCTGTCGGTGTCTTATTCTCCAGCACCACTTATGACCGTTTATGGCGGCAAAATCACCACCTACAGGCAACTTGCACAAGAAGCTATTGATAAACTCGACATCGTCTTTGATCATCTGCCATCCTCCAGCACCAAAAATACGCCACTTCCGGGTGCCCGCTTGCATTCTATGGATTTCTCAACTTACTGTCGCTATGCAAAAGAAAAATATCATTGGCTAGATAAAAATATCCTTGAGCGGTATTTAAATACTTATGGTACTCGTAGCGAATCCTTTCTTTCCTGCTGCTCTGATATAAAGTCATTAGGAAAACATTTTGGAGCTACCCTTTATGAAGCAGAGCTAAGGTATCTGATAACTGATGAGTGGGCAATGACTGCTGAAGATGTCTTATTTCGCAGAACCAAATTAGGCTTATCCATTAGCGAAGAAGAAAAAGAGAATATTGCAGAATTTATGGCGCTGCATGCTCCTTTAAATCATTCTTGTGCTACTGTTTATAATGAATCTGTAGAACTTGAATCACATTGAGCCTTTTAAAATGATGTTAAACACTATAAAATCAGAGCTTGTTTCTACCCTTATTTGTTCTTTTTATACTGGTCTTTTTTTAATAGACTTTATAAAACAGTATCAATTTAAGCTATGATTATTATTTGATCTTGGAGTGTGCTAATGAAAGCAGGTCACGATAGCCTATCAACAAAAAATCAATTACAAGTTGATGGAAAAACTTACCATTATTTCAGCTTGAAAAAAGCGGAAGAACAGCATTTTAAAGGAATTAGCCGTCTTCCATATTCATTGAAAGTATTATTTGAAAACCTGTTACGCTTTGAAGACAGTAATACCGTAACAACCAAAGACATTGAGGCAATAGCTCACTGGCTTGAAACCAAAACCTCACAACATGAAATAGCCTACCGCCCTGCTCGTGTTTTAATGCAAGATTTTACCGGTGTTCCTGCCGTAGTGGATTTAGCCGCCATGCGGGCTGCTATAGCAAAAATGGGTGGTGATGTCGATAAAATATCTCCATTGTCTCCTGTAGATTTAGTCATAGACCACTCAGTTATGGTCGATAAATTTGGCAGCGCTTCTTCATTAAAAGAAAACACTCAACTTGAAATGGAGCGAAATAACGAACGTTATGAATTCTTGCGCTGGGGACAAAAAGCCTTTTCCAATTTCCAGGTAGTACCACCTGGAACGGGGATTTGCCACCAAGTTAACCTTGAATATCTTGCTAAAACAGTATGGACTAGCGAGTGCGATGGGGTTGATTACGCTTATCCTGATACGCTCGTGGGTACCGATTCGCATACAACCATGGTCAATGGTCTGGGAGTGCTTGGCTGGGGTGTTGGGGGAATTGAGGCTGAAGCAGCAATGCTTGGTCAACCTGTATCGATGCTGATACCCGAAGTCATTGGATTTAGATTGTCTGGCACCTTAAAAGAAGGCATCACGGCAACCGATTTGGTCTTGACTGTCACTCAGATGCTAAGAAAGAAAGGCGTCGTAGGTAAGTTTGTTGAATTTTACGGCCCAGGGCTACAAGGCCTTCCATTAGCAGACCGAGCCACCATTTCAAATATGGCTCCAGAATACGGTGCAACTTGTGGCTTTTTCCCAGTAGACAAAGAAACCATAAAATACTTGCAGCTAACAGGTCGTGATGAACATACCATCAAGCTGGTTGAAGCTTATGCCAAAGCACAAGGCATGTGGTATGAGGCTGACAGCGAAGAACCTGTATTCACTGATTCATTGCATCTGGACTTATCCACTGTTGAGCCTTCTTTAGCTGGCCCGAAAAGACCTCAAGATAAAGTAACCTTAAGCACATTGCCTGTTGAATTTGATAAATTTTTAGATGAAAGTGGTAAAGCGGCTGAGAAAGACAAGACATTCACTGTTGAGCATGAGTCCTTCACCATGAAGCATGGTAATGTAGTGATTGCAGCCATTACCAGTTGCACCAATACATCAAACCCTAGCGTTCTGATGGCCGCTGGATTAGTTGCTAAAAAAGCCATTGAAAAAGGACTGCAACGTAAACCTTGGGTCAAATCCTCATTAGCTCCTGGCTCTAAAGTAGTGACCGATTATTTACAACATGCAGGCTTACAAACTTACCTGGATCAACTCGGTTTTAACTTGGTTGGCTATGGATGTACAACTTGTATTGGAAACTCAGGCCCATTACCAGATGCCATTGCCCAATCCATCAACACTCATGATCTGGTTGTATCTTCTGTACTTTCAGGCAATAGAAATTTTGAAGGCCGTGTTCATCCACAAGTAAGAGCAAACTGGCTGGCATCGCCTCCATTGGTTGTAGCCTATGCGCTATGTGGCAGCACAACCATTGATTTAAGCAAAGAACCAATAGGTACAGATAAAGACGGTAATTCAGTGTATCTAAAAGACATTTGGCCTAGTAATGCAGAAATTGCTGCCGAAGTAGCCAAAGTGTCTGGTGACATGTTCCATAAAGAATATTCTGATGTGTTTAAAGGCGATGAACACTGGCAATCTATAAAAACCAGTACGGGCAAAACTTATGAGTGGGATGAAAACTCAACTTATATCCAACACCCGCCCTTTTTCAACCACATGAAGGCTAAACCAGACCCCATCAAGCCGATACAACATGCTTATGTTCTGGCACTGTTTGGTGACTCCATTACAACAGACCATATTTCTCCAGCAGGATCTATTAAAGCCAATTCACCCGCAGGCTTGTATCTAAAATCAAAAGGCGTGCAAGAAATTGACTTTAACTCTTATGGATCCCGTCGTGGAAATCATGAAGTCATGATGAGAGGAACTTTTGCCAATATTCGTATTCGCAATGAAATGACTCCCGGTCAGGAAGGAGGCATCACCCGTTATATTCCTACCGATGAAATCATGCCTATCTATGATGCTGCGATGAAATACCAGGAACAAAATCAGGATTTGGTTATTATTGCCGGTAAAGAATATGGCACTGGCTCCTCCAGAGACTGGGCAGCGAAAGGCACTAATTTACTCGGCGTAAAAGCAGTTATTACGGAAAGCTTTGAGCGTATCCATCGTTCTAATCTGATTGGAATGGGTGTATTGCCTTTGCAATTTTGTAATGGCGTCACAAGAAAGACACTGCATTTAAACGGCTCAGAACGCATTAGCATTGATCTTGAAGAATTAAAACCAGGTGCCATGATAGAAGTTGTGATTGATCGCACTAATGGCCACAAAGAAAAAGTTCAGGCTTTATGTCGAATAGATACTGCAGATGAGCTGGAATATTATAAAAACGGTGGTATTCTTCATTACGTACTACGCAATCTTTGCTCTTAATCAAGTTGGGCTTAGGCCCAACTGGTGCTCTATTAGATGCATTATTTCTTAGGAGGGCTTTTTTCTACAGCCCTCCATACTATTTTGATTGATTTTTCTCTAGTAAAATGCTACTTTTTTCCGCTAGCTATTATAAAAAATCCAGGTGCATGGACACTTTATTCCCAGAAATACCGGCGATTAAAATAGTTACACTTTATTGACGTAGAAAAAAGGGTCGCACCTATATGAAACCAGCCAAAATTTTAAGTGTTTTTTCTTTAGTAATGATCAATGTCATTGCTGTGGATAGCTTAAGAACATTACCCATCAGCGCCAAACTTGGCAGCTTGGTTATTTTTTACTATATAATAGCCGCTCTTGCTTTCTTTATTCCTGTGGCTTTGGTTGCAGCCGAGCTGGCCACTGCTTTCCCCAATACGGGCGGTATCTATGTTTGGGTTCGAGAAGCTTTTGGAAAGCGAGTTGGCTTTATCACCATATGGCTACAGTGGATTTATAATGTAGTCTGGTACCCTACCATACTGGCCTTTATTGCAGCAACCATTGCTTATCTGTTTAATCCGGCCCTAGGTACCAATAAGACCTTCTTATTAAGCACGGTCTTAGGCCTGTTCTGGTTATTTACCTTGCTCAACTGTTTTGGCATGAAAATATCAAGCCTGGTTAGTATTATTGGGGCCTCTGTCGGCACCTTACTTCCAATGATAGTAATTATTATTCTGGCGGCCATTTGGTTGCTTATAGGGAAGCCTGTTGCTTGCGACTTTAGCACATGGATTCCCAATGCAGCCTCTTTAAGCAATCTGTCTATTTTTTCCGTCGTTTTATTTGGCCTTATTGGTATTGAAATGTCTGCTGTACATGCTGAAGAAGTAAGAAATCCTCAGCGGGATTATCCGAAGGCATTGCTTTATTCCACCATCATCATTATCTCAACTTTAGCACTTGGCTCTCTTGCAATAGTCATTGTTGTTCCTGACAACAGCTTGAGTGTTGTTTCTGGCCTGATTGACGCTTATGCCATATTTTTTAATTCTTATAACATGCCGTATATGACCACTGTTATCGCTTTATTAATCATTTTAGGCGGATTAAGCGGTGTTTCAGCCTGGATTATTGGCCCAACCAAAGGCTTGCTTGTATCGGCAAAAGATGGCTCTTTGCCAACGTATTTTACTAAAACAAACAAACACGGTGCACCTGTTGCCATTCTCATTACTCAAGCACTTATTGTTACGGTATTGTGCTCTGTCTTTATTTTGTTTGATTCTATCAATGCAGCATACTGGCTACTCAGCGACCTGTCGGCCCAGATGGCGCTGTTGGTTTATTTGATTATGTTTGCCGCTGCTGTCAAATTACGCTACAGCCACCCTCATCAGCCTCGTGGATATAAAATACCTGGCGGTAATATCGTGGTATGGATAATCAGCGCCATAGGCGGCTTCTGCTGCTTAGGGGCGATGATTGTTGGCTTTGTTCCCCCCACTCAAATTTTAATTGGCGATACCTTCTTGTTTGAATTGTTTTTAATCGGTGGTCTTGCCTTATTTGTCGTTGTGCCTTGGCTTTTTTCTGAAAAGCACCTTACTGAATACCCAGAGGACATTGAGAAATTATAAGTAACTTCCTCATCATCCTTCGCGCTGCACTCGCAAGGATGATGAGATTCAACCGTAATTGTGACGGAAAAAACCGCCTGGTTTCTTTTATTTAATTTGATGAAAAATATCATCTCTTCCTGTTAAATAAAGCGAGTTTAATCTAGTTCATAAATAGATGGTCCAGTGTAATCTGCTATAGGGTTATAGCTTTCTTTTAACTCAAAAAATCTTATTTTAAATTTATTAGTTGTATTAATAATAGGTGAATTCTTTTCCTCATTTATTTTGTGTAACGTATTTTTAATATATGTTGTAAGTTTATTTTCATCAATAATATCACGGCTTTCACTGTCTACCTCTTCAATGAAGGATGATAAAATCAGTTCAGATAACTTTTTTCTATTAATCTCGTAAAGTAAATGAATACCCTCAACGTATTGTAATTTTTCAAGAATTGCTTCGATCGACGGTATTAGTTTGCTTACCCATAATGGATTAATTTTTTTTATTAAAGATTCGGTGATTGGAACATCTAACTGGAGAAGTAGATCAACTTTTTTTCTATCATTATTTTTACAAGCATCCTCCAGCATTTTTTCTTTGGTCAATGCACGTTGTTCTATAGGTGTTTTTTGTATTGCAGTAATTAAATCTTTGTTACTTAAAAGTTCCTCTAGATCAGAATCTAATAAATAACTCTCTGCAAGTTCTGGATATTTTGTACGTAAAATGTTTAGTTGTTCAATAAAAGATTCTATATTTTCCAACTGCGCGATAAAAAAAGTTGTTTTATCAATATAACAGCTGAAGTGATTAACTAGATCCCTTATGTTTTTCGGATAGGGTTCTAGTAAATATTCTACCATTATACGTTCATCTTGATTGAAATTATCATATGGAGTTTTTGCAATACAATATTGAGTATTAGAATCGCCATATTGATATCCTAACTTTATTTTTTCAGCCAGAAATGCGTTATCAAACAGATTCACAGGTGTTTTCCCTCCACACCCAAGAGTAACATATTTAATATCAGGATTGAGTTGAAGTAGCGTGTTTGAGAAATTAGTTAGGATACTTTTTAAAGCTTCATCAGATACCTCATAAGACAAACACTCAATAGAATCCAAGCAAACATTACCACTCACACTTTTCCACACATAAGATTGACCGATAATTTTAAAATCATTGTCATTGACTTCGCCTTTGACGATTAAATTATGTGCACCTTTTCTCCGTTTTTTTATCAATACATAAAGACTATTTTCTGCTAAAGTAACTGCATCTTTAACACATTGCGCTGAATGTCCGCCAATAGACTGACAACAATCAGTAATATCTCCTAAAATTAATGCACGCTTATCTGCAAGAGGAAGCTTTAACCAATATAATCCCTCAGCAGGCCCTTCTCCTATTACTTGAATATCAGGAATTATGTCAGTTTCTTTTTTGGGGAACCCTGATGCAATATAATCTAGACATTGATTAAACCGATATTCTGTCACTTTGTAACGATGACATAACTCAGCAAAATCAGGATCCTCGCTAGCTCGTCTATAATGGCATAATGCAGCTATGGCCTTGGCTTCTTTCATATTTTTCGGTGCACGCGGAGCTGAACCCTCAAGTTTTGTTGCTATTTTTTTTTCTATTTTTTCTGCCATTGCTAAAAAATAAAAAGCATTAATCCCTGCTGATTTTACTAGTGCTTGCCAGCCAGCTTTATCCTCAAAGGTATTTGCAGATGGTAAATTCAATTTTACTAATAACGCATGATGAAGGGGATGACTTTTATCACCATCATTATTCGCAATCAATTTGTAAGTTTCTTTTGCGACAGTATCGAAGCTTTCGATATTAAGTTGTCTTCCATTTATATACAATGCCATAAGTTTGTATGCATACTCGTATGCCATAGTATCTTCTTGAGTATTATTTTCCTCAAATAAAACAATCATGATTCGACATACTTCAGCTAACTCAGTAAAAAATTGGCAAAATTCTTGTGTGTTATCAAAATAATTATATTTTTGATTGAGCAAAGCCCATTGAGCAGCTGAATTTACTGGATCCCAGTCAATGCTTTGAATCGATTGTAATTGCTCCAAAGCTACCTTTTTATCATCAGTATCTTTTAGAGTAAAAATTATTTTCAGTATCTGTTTTAACTTAGGATAATTTGCAGTAAACCTCATATCTGTTTTTATGGCCTGCAGAACTTCATCATCCGTTGCCTTTTTATTCAACTGTGTAAAAAAAATTGCTTTTAATTTACTTTTTAATTGGCTCAGCGAGGAGGGAGTGTGGGAGCTTTGATCTGAAATCGCACTTAATTTTTCTAAATTATTTTCAAAATATACAATAATTTTGTCGCTGGTTAATAGTGGATTATTTAAATAGAGCATCGTAATTATCCTTACTGATGGATAAATACAGTATAGTCCACTATTTCATCTTGTATTATTATTTCGCACTTGAAGCCCAACCTAAGCATACATGAGAGCAAACAGAGCAATAATATTTTTAAAATGGTTTAAAAAACTGATTAACAAAATCTAACCAATGATCCATTCAATTTGTTTTTGCAGATCAATTTGAATAGAAGAAAGCTCTTCTAACTCTTTATTAAGAAATATATTGTCTTCCAAATTCTTCTGCTGATGCAGTTGAATTATTTGATCTCTTTGGGCATTCAGCCAGCTAATTTGTGGCAAAAATAAATGAAGCATTCCTTCAACCCATTTGTCTAAAATACTCCAATACGATTGATCATTGACACTCATCTGAAAGTGTTTGATAAAATAAGGCGTGTGTACAGAATCGTACCAAATTTCGGAAGTAACCCATCGATTTACAGAGAATAAACGAATCGGCATACCCTGCTGACTCATACCAATAGCAACCAAATGAGTCATTGGATTGTCTATATATCTGTCCCAATCACTTACCATTAAGGGTTTAATTCGTTTAGGTATGTATTTATAGCGTAAAAAACAATGAAAATGACCGTGTTCTGTGGTCTCAAAATCTTCACGGTGACAGTGATAAAAGTATTGCCCACCACTTTTTTTATCAATCCGATCACCCGCTGGATAATGGCTCATACGCTCATGCCTTTCACTATCTTTAAGCGTGTAATGAAGTATATTCCCACCTGTTTTAGAGCTCATTTCCTGTTGTGCTTGTAACACTTGAGTCGCATAGGCCAAATATTTTTTTTTGTACCACTTGGAGAGTTCAGGTAAATTAAAATCCATGTGTCTTACACAACCTTAAAAAAAAAGAGGCAGTAAAAAACCACCTCTTTTTAAAAAACTATTACTCGCCACTTCCTTGGCAACCACCACAAGCTTTGCAGCCAGAGCATCCACCACAAGTTCCCTTGCAACCGCCACAAGCTTTGCAGCCAGCAGTAGTCGTAGTTGTTGTGTCATCAGCATAAGCCACAGACATTACAGGAGCCGCAGTTAAAGCAGTTAACAGTGCAGCCACAGCCATTGTAGATTTTTTCATAATTACTTCCTTGATAGTTAATAAAAATTGCTTGACTCATCTAAGATATTAGCAAAGAAATTTATTTATTTCTTCATTTTTTATAAAAAATTTATTTCCCTGGCTAAAAAAATAGTCATGACAATTCTTTCTTGGAAACCCGCAAAAAAAGCCTATCCAATAACCGAACAGGAAGAATTTTTTTCAAAAAAATCAAAACATGGGCAGGTGTCGTTACCGGGTATCTTGCCTTAGGTCTTTTCGATTCAATGGCATGAATAAAGCAACTGATAACTGCTTCCGGTTTTTTGGTAAAACATGAGTCTGATTTTTTTTGTTTATAATCCGTTAACATTTTTTGATATTGTTTATGGAAAAAACTGCCATCTGTATCAATGTCTTTAATTGACTTGTCTACTACATTGTCTCTAAATTTGCTTTCTATTGGGCCTGGTTGAATAGTAACTACATCAATTCCTGAAGTACTTAATTCGAGCCTCAGTGTGTCACTAATTCCTTCAACAGCATATTTAGACGCATTATATGCTCCTCTAAAAGGCATGCTTATCACACCTAAAATAGAACTGACATTAATGATAAGACCTTTGTGTTGTTTTCGCATTACAGGAATCGCATAATTGGTTAACTCAAGCAGACCAAAAACATTAGTTTCAAATTGCTTTCTCATTAACGCACGATGAATATCCTCTAAGGCTCCTGCTTGCCCATATCCTGCATTGTTAATTAGCACATCCAAACAGCCCGCGGTTTTTTCCATTAATTCTGCAAAGGCTTCTTTAATAGAAGAACTGCTGCTTACATCCAGCTGTATAGCCTCCAGATTCATGGCAATTAATTTATCCACATCCTGTTTATTACGACAAGAGGCAATAACTCTATGTCCTCTATTTTTAAGCGCTATTGCAGCATCCAAACCAATGCCTGTAGAACAGCCCGTTATAAATATAATTTTTTTATCAGACATCTTGTCTCCAGGAATAAAAAAACTCACCTAAATTGCCTTCAGGCATCCGATTGCATTTTAATGTCTTTCACATCCACTTCATGTGCTTGTTGTGCCAATTCTTTCAATGCAGACTCGGTAATATTGCCCGCATCAGAATAAATAACCATACCCTCTTTAAACACGATTAAATGAGGGATGGAGCGAATTTCAAAAAAATCCGCTAACACCTGCTCTTCTTCAATATTGACTTTGACAAACTTGATAAAGGGAAACTGCTCTGAAACGTGCTCATAAACCCTTGAAAATTGTTTGCATGGCGAACACCAGCCGGCCCAAAAATCTACGAATACAATTTCATTTTCATTGATAGTTGCTTCAAACTGAGCACTTTTTATCTCAAAGCTAGGCATTATTTTCTTTTCCATCAAGAGCGTCTATTATTCTATCAAAGATTTGATTCACGCTTCCTGTTCCTAAGACACTATGAAATCGTGGTGCATGTTCATGCTGCTGCTCTGCTTCTTGTTTATAATAGTTAATTAACGGTGCTGTTTGCTGATGATAGATTTGCAATCTTTTCTTTATGGTTTCCTCTTTGTCATCATCTCTTAGAATTAAAGGTTCACCCGTTATGTCATCTAATCCTTCTTTTTGAGGAGGATGATTGATTAAATGATACACTCTTCCGGAAGGTTGATGAATACGACGACCGCTAATTCGTTGAATGATTTCATTATCATCCACTGCAATTTCCACAATATGATCTAAATAGATACCGGCATTTTTTAATGCATCGGCTTGCACCAAAGTTCTTGGAAATCCATCAAAAAGAAAGCCATGCTGGCAATCATCATGCGACAAGCGCTCTTTAACTAAACCAATAATAATATCATCCGATACCAAACCACCGGCTTCCATAATTTTTTTAGCACTTAGCCCCAAAGGTATTCCTTCTGCGATAGCGGCTCTCAGCATATCGCCAGTAGAAATTTGAGGAATTTTATAACGTTCGATTAAACGTAACGCTTGAGTTCCTTTACCCGCACCAGGCCCGCCTAAAAGCATTAACCGCATTTAAAACTCCTATTTTAAATAAAATAATAAAACTAAAATATCTATTCACCACATTTTGAATGCGTTAGAGAAAAAGTAATAACACGCTCATCCACCTCTACAATCAAATATTCCTCTATTTAGAACCAACTGCGTGAAGCCAGTGAAGCATGGCATGAATTTAATTGTCTGGCATACACCTGGGATCTGGCTTTAACTTTTCTGGCCACATGAATCAACCAAGGTTTACTCAAATAACTCTTGCGCTGGTAACCACCAATCCCTTCATGGTAAGCCAAATACAAAGGATAGGCATCAGTCCGCGGAACTTGCGCCCTCTTGTAAGCGTTATTGGCATACCAGCCAATGAAATCAACCCCATCGCCAAAATAATCACGTGAAGAAAATAAATTACCATTGTCTCTTTTATATTCCTTCCATGTACCATTCAATGCCTGAGCATATCCATAGGCAGTGGTTGGTCTTTTGCCAGGAAAAAACCATAAAAATTTAGTTCTCGGAGGTCTGGCCTGCGCTTCAAACTTTGACTCTTGATGAATTATAGCCATTTGAACAGGAACAGGCACCTTCCATCGACGCTCGACATCCTTGGCATCTCTATACCACTGTGGGTATTCTTTAAAAATATGGCATACGTTGTCTATGTTGGAGGGCGGCTGCTTCACACACCCGAAAAGAGAGACAAGACAACAACAAACCAAAAAGATCTTCAACTCCATGATAGAACTAACTAATCTACTTACTTTCATAATGGAATCTCTAAATAAAAAACAAATTTTAACAAATATATTCCCTTGGTTCCATGTTATGATGCACATGAGGTATTTTTTTAACTTCTCGTCCTGTTAAAATTTATAAAAAAATACTTCAAACTCATACTGTTATGAGGTTATTTTACTTCATACATATGAGATAAGACACCCAACATACTATTACTACCTGACTAAGGCTTTAATATGAGCATTCTGGTTTTTGATATTGAAACCATTCCTGACGTAGAATCAGGAAGAAAACTATACCATTTGGATGGACTGTCTGATTCAGAAACAGCAGAAGCTTTATTTGCTTTAAGACGTGCAAAAACAGGAACCGATTTTCTCCCACACTATTTACAAAAAGTTTGTGCAATATCAGTAATCCTACATCAAGGCGCTCACATTAAAGTATGGTCTTTAGGCGATGAAAACTCTGACGAAAAAGAACTTATAACTCGTTTTTTTTCAGGCATTGATAAACACACCCCAACCATGGTGAGCTGGAATGGCAGTGGCTTTGATTTGCCCGTTTTACATTACAGAGCATTAATGCATGGTATACAAGCGCCTACTTATTGGGAAACTGGGGACAACTTACAAAACTTTCGCTGGAATAATTATTTAAGTCGTTTTCATTACCGGCATATCGATTTAATGGATGTTATTGCTGGGTATCAAAACAAAGCCTTTGCACCACTGGATGACATTGCAAGCATGCTTGGATTTCCAGGAAAAATGGGGATGAGCGGTTCCAAAGTATGGGAACAATTTCAACAAGGCAATCTTGTAAAAATTCGCAATTACTGTGAGACCGATGTGCTCAACACTTATTGTGTCTATCTAAAATTTGAATTGATTCGTGGTGTTCTTAACGAAGAAGAGTGTGCTCAAAAAATTGAACAACTAAAAAATTATTTAAGCACAGAGAAAGAAAAGACACATTGGCAGGAATTTTTAAGCCAAATGAGTTAATCCGTCTATACTGTTCTATATAAAATCGACGATTGATGAATAAGATGCCATCATGTTAAAGCCACTGATATCTATATCTCGCAAACAAGCATTTTTCTTCGCTTTTTTCTTGGTACTTTATGAGTTTCTTACATATCTTGCTAATGACATGATCATGCCTGGCATGCTGGATGTGGTGCACTCATTTCATTCAACTGAAAGCATGGTCGCTACTTCATTAACCGTTTATATGCTAGGCGGTGCCAGCTTACAAATTATTCTTGGCCCTGTATCTGATGCTTTCGGCCGTCGTCCGGTTATGCTATGTGGCGCCATTCTTTTTTGTCTTTTTACTTTTCTTATTGCAGCTGCACACTCCATGGAGCAGTTTTTGCTGGCACGTTTTTTTCAAGGTATGGGATTATGTTTTATAAGCGTCATTGGTTATACCGCCATTCAAGAGCTATTTGAAGAGATGGATGCCATTAGGGTCATTGCCATTATGGCAAATGCAGCCATATTAGCGCCCCTTCTTGGCCCATTATTGGGCGCGATTGTCATCCATTACGCTTCCTGGCGCATTATTTTTATTGTAATAGCGTTCCTTTCTTTTTGTGTGGCGTGGGGGTTATGGATTTATATGCCTGAGCCTATAGGTCAAGTGACCAAAAAAGGAGTCCTCATTGCCAGAACCGCTTTCACACCGCATGCCATTATTAAAAATTACAGCGTGTTATTAAAAAACAAATCTTTTTGTTTTGCTGTATTAGCCATCAGTTTAGTAGGTATTCCTTGTATTACCTGGATTGCATTGGCTCCCATTATTTTTATCGCTGAATCCAGATTGTCTGTTATAGAATACGGACTCTGGCAGCTTCCTGTATTTGGTGCAACCATTATAGGCAATTGGTTTCTCCATCGTTTAACTTATCGCTATGAAATGAAAAAAATAATAAGCATTGGATGTGTTCTTTTATTACTCGGCACCTCATTAATGGCCTGGCTGCCCTACTGCTATGGCAATCATTATTACTATCTATTGCCAGGTATTATGATTTATTTTTTTGCTTTAAGCGTTGTCAGTGCACCACTAAACCGTTTTTGCCTTTACACTACCCAGGTCAGTAAAGGCACTGCTTCTGCAATCATTAGCTTGAGCATAATGAGTATTGATGCCTTGGGCATTGAAATTGGCAATTTTATTTATCAATCTCATAACCATTTTTATTTCGGCCTTTACCAGGCGGGTTCTATTGCATTTTTTATCATTGCGTTATATTGGGCATTCAAATTCAATTATAAGAACATTCATAATGGGGAAAAATATTAACTCATTATCGTTATCCTCTGTATATGAGAACAAAGCCTGTCATGTACAGCGATCGTTATCGACAATAGTCCGCGCATAAAGCGCGAACTATTCTTCTCACTTGCGTCTTGCAGGATGGGATTCTCTTAAGATGAACGCTGCAATCAATAAACTAATGAAAAAACACAAAGGCATAACAATTAATGCCTTTTGATAACTCTCAATGCTATACAGATGAACGCCATTAACAACTCGCCAAGCATTACTTTGCTGTAGTAGATAACCGACTAAAGGCTGGAATAAGGCACCGCCAATAAGCACCGATAAATTATTAAATCCTGAAGCTGTACCAACCAATTCTGGCGGATTGTTTTCTTTTACCACAGCAAAACTTACTGTCTGCCCGCCAGCACCTAAGCCCAAAATAAAACAAACCAAATAAGTCCAGTGTAAATTTAATGGAGGCCAATAAAGCAAAATCAGGGTAGCTAGGAGACCTAAAATGGAACTCAGTATTAAAGCGACTCGACGACTTTCAATTCTATCACTCATCCAGCCTAATAATGGGCTGCCTACACCAATACCTAACCAAATCATGCTGCAAAGACCAGACGCCATTACCACGCTGATTTGAAATTTTTCTTGTAAATAAGGCACACCCCATAAAGCAGCAAAAACAGCAATTGGCGTCCAAATGCAACACGCATAACTACCAATAATCCAGGTATAGCTGTGTTTACAAACAGCAACCAAACGTTTCCACTCATCTCTTAAATAGTGATTGGGTATGGTTTGATTTTGTTGATGCGGAAAATCTCTGATAAAGAGCCAAAAAAAGCCTGCCAATATAAAACCTACCGCAGCCAGAAGAAAACTTGCATTACGCCATCCTATCTGATTAATTAGCGCAGCCAATGGCATTTCACCAAACATAGCACCGACAGAACTCATTAACTGCGCAACTCCGGCCAAAATAGCAAAATAGTGCGGGGGAAACCAACGAGACAACAGAACCAAAACACCAATGAATGAAAAAGCAGAGCCAATGCCAATTAAAAAACGCCCTAAAGAGGCTGTGAGAACACTGTCAGTAGACGCAAAAAATGCTGAACCCAAAGCACAAAGCATGATGGCAAAAGTCATTAATTTTCTTGGTCCGTAGCGATCATACAGAACACCAGCAGGCAACTGGGTTGGTGCATAAGCATAAAAATAAAATGCTGAAATAAAGCCAAATCCTGCTCCTGATACATCGAATGTTTTCATCATCGATTCTGCCATAACACTTGGCGCAACCTGCAAGATGAATTCATATAAATAAAATGATGCAGCCAGAAAAAAAATGAAATAGGACATTTTTAAATTAACAGGAAAATTTTTATTTTCTAAATTAGTATAGTGCGTGCTCAATTTAAAGTCACTCCTTGATATAATTCATCATTAAAGCTTATAGTAATTCAATTTGTCAATACCAGTAACACCTGACTCTTTGCCATTTTTAAAAATACAAATCAAAGAACCCTATTGGTAAGTACAAACCAAGAGGAGTAAAACATTCAACCCTCTCAATGAGCCAAATAAATGGCTCCTAATATAGAGGGCTTATTGGCACCTGTGATGCAAGTCAAATCAACAGGCTTATGCTGAATGGTTTGACTTGCAAGCCATGCAAACATCATTGCCTCAAGAAAATCAGGATTAACCCCTAAATCCATTACACTTTTTAACTGTAATTGGGGCAACTTATCTGCTAAATATTCTAACAAGCGATTATTATGAACCCCACCACCGCAAACATACAGCTGTTTGAGATGACGCGATTCGATGCTTTGCGCAATAGTAATAGCTGTTAATGCCAATAAAGTTGCTTGTACATCTACAGCTTGATAATCAGGTAATAAATGCGGCTCTAGCCAGGATAAGGAAAAATATTCTTTGCCTATACTTTTAGGCTCTGGTTGCTGAAAAAAAGGATCTGCTAATAATTGCTCAAGCAATAAAGGCAAAACACTGCCCTGCGCTGCCCATTCACCATTTTTATCATACGATGTGTTTTTGATTTTATTTATCCATTCATCCAGTAAGCAATTACCGGGCCCTACATCCCAACCCCTGGTAGGCTCTCCTGGAATTAACAAAGTAACATTGGCTATTCCCCCTATATTGACAACAGCCATGCTTTCTTGACCTTTTTTAAATACCTTCTGATGATACAACGGCGCAAATGGAGCACCTTGGCCGCCATTAACCAAATCACGCGTACGAAAATCAGCAACAACATCAATATTCGTTAATGCAGCTATTGTATGTGGGCAACCCAGCTGTAAAGTATAAGGGATGTCTGCATCAGCATCATGGCTAATGGTTTGACCATGACTTCCAATGGCCGTAATCTGCTCTGCACAATAGCCGCTTTCTTTTAATAGCAGCTGTACAGCATTTGCAAACTCACGCCCAATCAAAGTATCAAGCTGCCGCCACCTCGATACTGTGCTCTGCTGCTCAAAAACCAAATCCCCAAGTAATTCTCTAACTTTTGCATGATAAGGCACTGTAAGGCCATGTATCAACTTATTCGATGGCATGTCAACCAATGCTGCATCAATGCCATCCATGCTGGTACCTGACATTAAGCCTATGTATAAAGCCATTTCTTACCCTTTTTGTATAGGATATCATTTTATATTGTCTATAAAGACAAACCGATACCAAGCGAAAATGTAACTATTTTACACCCTCATCAAAAAACCATATTCGATGCATCGTGAGCCATTTCATTGTAATTAGATGCAGTTATTCCCCAATTTTAAAATACGAGGTATTTCAAACTGCTTCAGGCTCCTCTTCATCTCGTTTAACAGCCGCTCGTTTTCTTTGTACAACATGGGCAGACTCTCTTCGTAACTCATCATCAGCAAAATCATCCACCTTAATAACCGATTGCCGTGCATACTCCGCTTCTTTTAATTGATTGATTTCTTCTTTAGAAAAAAGATTCAATAAAGCAGCTTCTTCAATCATTTCGATTGCAGTCAAAGAAGTCAATTGATGCTCTTTTGCTGCCTTAATCAGCCGTTTTTCCAACTGCTCTACCGCACAAATTTTATGAAAAGCATCTTCCATTTTCCCGACAGGGCATCGCTCTACAGGCTCAGTATAAACTAGTCGGCCAAGACGTTGTCGGGTTTCGTTTGGTGATGTAAGAATTTGAGCAACCTGCTTTATAAGCTTGTCTTTTGGCGCTGTACGTTTGGGGCCAAATGGAATTAAAATCAGTCTAAGAAAGATGCGAGCCCACAGCGCGGGAAAATTACTTAAAACACCCTGCATGGCCATTTCACATCGATATAATAGAAATTGGCAACTCCATTGGACTAAAGGCAAATCGGAATCAGGTTCACCCTCTTCATAAAAACGCTTTAATACAGCGGAAGTTAAGTAAAGATTGCTGAGCATATCACCTAACCGAGCAGACAATTGCTCTTTTCTTTTAAGTTTACTACCTAAAACAATCATGCAAAAATCAGCTAAAAACGCAAGATTAGCACTGTATTTATGCACTAACTGATAATAATGTCTCACGCTACTGGCTGGGGCTTTGATGCCATAAGCATCGGTAATAGAGAATAACGCTGACTGGAAAAAATTAGACAGTATAAAACTCAAATGCCCAAAAAAAGCCTTGTCAAAAGCAACCAGATCTTTTCTACGCAGGCTTTCCATTTCAGCAAAAATATAAGGGTGGCATCGGATAGCACCTTGACCAAAAATAATCAAATTACGAGTTAAAATATTTGCACCTTCGACGGTAATGCCTATGGGCGTACTTTGAAATCCTCTTCCTAAATAATTATTAGGCCCCAGACAAATACCCTTCCCACCATGAATATCCATCGCATCACAAGCTATTTCACGTAAAAACTCCGTTGTATGGTACTTTAAAATAGCTCCGGCAACAGAAGGTTTCTCACCTCCGTCTATAGCCGCTGCCGCCATAGTCAAGGCCGCATCAATAATATAAGTTTTTCCCGCAATTCGCGCTAGCGGCTCTTCTATTCCTTCAAAATGCGCTATGGGCTGATTAAATTGGCGTCTAATTCTCGAATAAGCACCGGTTGCCAAGGCAACAACCTGCGCCCCACCATTAGCACTAGACGGTAATGAAATGGCTCGACCTGCACTGAGGCATTCCATTAACATTTTCCATCCTTGTCCTGCGCGAGTAACGCCCCCAATTAAATAATCAAGAGGGATAAAAACATTTTTTCCTTGCGTAGGACCATTTAAAAAGCCTGTATTAAGAGGAAAATGTCTTCGCCCCGTTATCACTCCTTTTGTAGATACCGGAATTAATGCACAACTAATTCCAATATCATGCCCCATGCCTAACAAGTTTTCCGGATCATACAATCTAAATGCAAGTCCTAACACCGTGGCAACTGGACATAAGGTGATGTAGCGTTTATCCCAATTTAGTAAAATTCCAATTTCTTCCTTGCCTTGCACTAGTTGGCGAGAGACTATCCCTGTGTCAGGGATAGATGCCGCATCGGAACCTGCATTAGGCCCGGTCAGAGCAAAACACGGAATCTCACGCCCATCAGCCAATCGAGGCAAATAATAATCTTTTTGCGCTTCTGTACCATATTTTAAAAGAAGCTCGCCAGGCCCTAATGAATTGGGCACAGAAATAGTCGTTGCTGCCGTCACTGAGCGGCCATAGATTTTTACTAATATAGACATTTGGGCTGTAGCAGAAAACTCTAATCCACCATATTGCTTAGGAATAATCATACCTAAAAAGCGATTGTCTTTGATAAACTGCCAGACTTCCGGAGGCAAATCCGTACGATTATGCGTAATATCCCAATCGTCTATCATGGCGCATAATGTATTTACAGGCCCATCTAAAAATGCTTGCTCTTCTTCTGTTAAAGCGATAACCGGTGCGCTTCGTAAAGCATGGAAATCTGGGGCGCCACTAAAAATTTCACCTTCCCATCTCACTGTACCAGCCTCTAAAGCTTCACGCTCCGTCTTTGACATAGACGGCATTGCTTTTTGCAAAAGCTTCAATAGATGTCGGCTTAACATGTTTCTTCTTAATGGTCTAATCGACCCCAAAAGAAAAATCACCTCAACAAAGCCTAAAATCAGTAGCGTTTGTTTTGAATAATCCAGTTGATTGAGTATCGCCATACACAAGCCCAGGCAAATAGCCCATATAGAAATTGCAGCCCGACGTACAAGCAACAATCCTGTAGCTCCTGTCAATGCAAATATTACGATATAATTTAACACGTTACGCCTCCTTGAGTTTGCCTAACAGTTTTTCTATAACATGAGTGATTTGTTTAGCTGCTAATTGAGGAGTTTCCATTGGAAATAAATGGCTTCCTTTAATTTTCTGGATCTTAATACCAAAGTGAGAGGACATGTAACGCCTGTCTGCTGGATCGATAACTGTACTGGCATCACCATAAATTAATGCGGATGGAACCGTTAATTTTCCCTTCAACTGAGGAAGGTCATGAGGGATAGTGCGATAAATTTGATATTCAATATGTCTGTCAAAGCGTAAACAATAGCCTTCTGGTCCTTTTTCAAGACCATAGGTGATGTAATCTTCCAAACATTCATCTGTAAAAGTTTTAAATAATGGCCTTGTACGCAAATAACTTATCAGTTGAGTTTTATTTTCCCAACGTTCTTTTCGTCCTTTAGTTCTATAGGCCGGAGTAATCCGATCAATAACACCCAAAGCTTTTGCCAATCGAATCATATTCGATTTAAAAGGACCTATCAAAGGAGAATCCAGCAAAATCACCGCCTTAAATAAAGAGGGCTCTTTTATTGCTGCCATAAGGCTTAATACACCCCCTAGTGAATGCCCCAATGCAATCACGGGTTTATCTGCTTGAGACTGGACACTATGAATTAACTCCGCTACAAGACGGCTCCAATTGTCATCAACTGGATACAAGGGATTATGTCCAATTTTGTCTATATAACAATACTTGAAATGCGAGGCCAACTCGCTCAACATCTGGCTATAGCAAAGAGCAGGAAAGCCATTGCCATGAGCAAAATGTATTAGCTCACTCATGTTTTCACCATACGCATACTCTCTGATTTTAGAGAATATACGCCAAAGGAAAAATACATAGCGAGTAGTGCAACCAAGTAAAAACCATAACCCGGGAAGACTTTATGAAAAAGCAACAATCCCATCAAAACGAGCATCACAGGTGTACTGGCTACCATTAAAACTCTGATCGATTGTACAACGGTGAGTTGAAATGAAAAGAATATATTAGAAAATAACTGTCCTAAAAAGCCAAAAACTAAAAAAAGAACAGAGAATAACCCCATAAAAATTACAGTTACAATAGGATAAATCATGACCTGGATTATTATTTTCCAACGCGTAAACTCTGCTTGATTCACAATACGTTTGCCATCAAAGACAAAGTTTTCTCCAGCAATAAATTGCTGAACAATCGGTTTATTAGGATTTTCCCCTGATTGATCTGAGCCGAGAAAATGTAATTTCGGCATACGCAATGATATTTTATCCTTATTAATCAATACCGTAAGGTCAGGATATTCTTTACTAAATGTTGTAATTTTATTAGTTGTGTCTACGATCAAAACCACCTCATCCAGATGATTTTTTATAATATATGGCATCGGTTTATCAAAAACCACCTCTCCATTTTGAATATAAATTTTAGGTATACTTGAAAGAGGTTGCGTTAATTGCCTATAGTAAACATCATTAAACCCAATGATCATTTTAATAGCAAACGGGATTGCCCACAGTGAAACCAATAACAATAAATACAAAAGCCCAAACCCTTTCCATCTTTTTCCCACATCAATATAGAGTTTTTTGGAATAAAAGGACATGAACAGTGCACGCCAATAACCAAATAAAGGCTCATCAATCGGCTTTAATTTATTTGTTTCTCTGGCCATTTTAAAACCCCGAACTATTAAAAGCACTTTGTCATTTAATATTGACAGTATCAGTAAATTTTAATTATAAATCAATCCCCGAACAAAAATGAACGAACCAGTACATTCAGAAGTGATGAACTATTTCTCATGACTCATTGACTACCCAAAACTCAAGGATGTATAATTAGTTCGATAAAAAACCAACTAGATCAGGAAGTTATCATGTCTGTACTTTTCAAAACCGAAGAATTAACTAAAGTCATGTATCATGCCGATAATGACGTTCATTCTCGCCTCACTCCGGTTCGTAGAACGAATATTAATTTTTTCTATGATTATGAAAAAATGCCTTTAGGTGAAGAAATAGGATTATTAGAACCCTTTCAAGACAGGGATGATGTGTATAATGAGCTACGCGGTATTCTTATTAAACCATTATTAACGGGCTATCTTACTCTAAAGCACTGTCTTGATCTGGCTCTTGAACTCACTTTACTTGCTATTAATAGCTTGGCTTATTCGCCTAAGAAAATATCAGAATCAGTCACTAATGTATTAGTAGAAACATTATATGTTGCGGGGTATCTCTCCAGTCATATCATCACTGATATTACGGTTATACCTGTTTTTCTAATTCGATGCCTGGCTACACTGGGTAATGCTTGTATTCAGTTCGCTACGCCAACACAAAAATATGCCCCCGTTTACGAAAACTACAACTCATCACAAGAACCAGGAAAGTCAGCTACAGCACCTCTTGTTCAGGCAACGCTCGTAGATACTAATGAACTTTACACTGATAGCTCCACGCTTACCTCCAACATCTAGCAGCAAGAGCATAGCAATTTATCATTCGCCAGGCCTACTTTGTGAAGTTAGGCCTATTGATTCATTTATCTCTTACTCATTGCTTTTTTAGTAATTTTCTACGTAGCAATTGAGTGTATATGGGCGCATTTTTACTAATTTGCATTACGGTTGTCGAGGTGATGCAAGTAAGCATTAGTGGAAGAATTAAAGAATAATTTTGCGTCATTTCCACCACTAAAATCACACCTGTAATCGGAGAGCGTACCGATGCTGCAAAAAGAGCACCCATTCCAGCCACCGCAAACATGCCAGGATAGATGTCCAAATCAGGAAGAAAAAAATGAATCACTTCAAATGTAGCCAATCCCAATAAAGTACCCAATGCCAGCATGGGGGCAAAAATACCACCAGGAACTCCTGTAGAATAGGAAAAAAAGGTGAAGAAAAAACGACTGATCAGCAGCAACAATAAGGCCTTAACACCATAGGTCAAATGAAGCGACTGAGCAATAATCTCATAGCCACCCCCTACGGTTCCAGGATATGCTACAGCCAGATATCCTACTGCCCCACCTACAATAAGCACATAAATCAATTTTTTTTGGGGATTTAATTTGCCCACAAAATCTAAAAAAAACACCAGCGTTTTATTAAACAGCAATCCTGTCAATCCCATAAGACAGCCAAATAATAAAAAATAACCTAATGAATTCAAGCTTGGCAATGGGAAAATTTGCATTGAAATCGCAGGGCCTGAGCCCAAAAAATACTGCATGGTTATCGTAGCAGTTACGCAGCAAATAATAACCATTTTAAAATTTAAAAAAGAATAATTAAATTGATTGCGCATTTCTTCCATAACAAACAGAACTCCAGCTAAAGGCGCATTGAATGCCGCTGCCAACCCCGCGGCAGAACCTGCTGCAATTAATGTATCGCGGCGATGGCTGGACACACTCAATACATCGCCAAGCATCTTCCCTATATTTCCCCCCATTTGAATGGTGGGTCCTTCACGTCCCATCACCATTTTAGCGGACAAAGCCAAGACACCTGCAAAAAACTTTACTGGAATTAATCGATGCCAATAGATAGGTCTTTTGTGCAATAATGCACCCTCTATTTCAGGAACACCACTCCCAGATGCTTCGGGAGCAAGAAAAAAAACCAACAGCCAAGCCACCAAAACCATCAGCATCGATATAAAAGCAGAATACCAGGTAACAGGCCATCCTTGTTGCTGAAGAAAAACTAAAACAATCTGTAAGGAAGAATCAATCCAGCTGATACTTAGTTGAAATAAGGACGCAATTATTCCTGTTAAGATACCCAATAAAGCAGAAATAAAATACAAGGTTAATATTTTTTTAGTCATATCCTTTACTCTGGTACAATCCCTGATTTATTTATTTATTACGAAGCCCTTGATAGAGCGCTTTTTTTTTCATGCAATCCGTTTATAATCGCATTATGCTTCGTTAATTGGAACATGATATTAATCATGTCATAAAATAATGACTTTGACTTGTACTGATTTAGAAAAAATAGCACGTTTGGCATGCCTGGATCATTCCAAAGACAATCTGGAACCGCTTAATGAAGAAGTAAACTCCATTATGAATTTTGTTGAACATCTTCGATCTTTAGATACACAACAAATCGCACCACTATTCCATCCTTTTGCCTTACATCAAAGAGTACGTGAAGATGAGGTAACAGAACAAGAATGCCTTGCTGAATTAGAAGCAATCGCACCCTATTTTGAGGATGATTTATATCAAGTGCCCAAAGTCATTGATTCGGATAAATAAGATGGAACATAATTCGCTCGCTCAATTATCACAAAAGCTACAAAAAAAAGAATGCTCTAGCAAAGAGTTAACACAATATTATCTCAATAAAATCAAAATACATCAGCACTTGAATGCTTTTATTAGCATAGATGAGGAATATGCTTTGTCTTTGGCTCATGAGGCTGACAAAGCAATATCAGCCAAAAAGAGCACGCCGCTTACAGGCATTCCTATGGCACTTAAAGATTTGTTTTGCACAGCTCACATGCCAACTACTTGCGCCTCCAAAATGCTGGCGCAATTTCAATCTCCTTATAACGCCACCGTCACTGATAAATTGCTACAACATGGCGCAGTATTACTAGGCAAAACCAATATGGATGAATTTGCCATGGGCTCTACTAATGAAAGCAGCCATTTTGGACCGGTTAAGAATCCATGGAATCTCAACCATGTGCCCGGAGGCTCTTCTGGTGGCTCTGCCGCAGCGGTTGCAGCTGATTTAGTGCCCTATACCTTAGGTTCTGATACAGGCGGTTCCATACGTCAACCGGCTGCTTTCTGTGGTATCAGCGGGCTAAAACCTACTTACGGTCTAGTCTCTCGCTTTGGCATGGTGGCCTATGCATCAAGTATGGATCAAGCAGGTCCTATGGCTCATAGCGCCGAAGACTTGAGTATTATATTACAAGCTATTGCAGGATTTGACTCGCGTGATTCAACATCGATGCAGCGTAGTATTCCCAATTACCATGAGCAATTAAATAAGCCTTTAGGCAGCTTAACCATTGGTTTGCCTCATTGCTTTTTTCAGTCACAAACTGATCCTGCCATTCAAAAAGCAGTCCATGAGACTGTTGCTGTATTTAAAAGTTCAGGCGCTCAAATTAAAGAACTGGATTTGAATTATGATTCCTTTTGGGTCCCAACTTACTACGTCCTCGCCTGCGCTGAAGCATCTTCTAATTTATCACGTTACGACGGTATTCGTTTTGGACACCGGAGTATGCAAGCCAATTCATTAATGGAGCTTATCGTTCAATCCAGACAAGAAGGCTTTGGCACTGAAGTCAAAAAAAGAATTTTAACCGGGACACACGTCCTGTCTTCTGGTTATTACGATGCTTATTACCTGCATGCCCAGAAAATCAGGCGCTTGATACAAGAAGAGTTACTTACCGCATTAAAACAAGTCGATGTTATCTTGGGACCAACGACACCAACACTGCCATTTGTATTAGGCGAAAAAAAACAGAATGCTGTACAAAATTATCTGGCTGATGTCTTTACTGTAGCAGCAAATTTATCAGGACTACCCGCCCTTTCAATACCGGCAGGTTTTGCACAGGGATTACCCATCGGCATTCAATTAATGGGTAATCCTTATAGCGAAGCACTGTTATTACAAATGGCGCATCACTATCAATCGAATACCAACTGGCATCATGCCAGACCTCAACAATAGGGTTATTATGGAATGGGATCTCATTATTGGGCTAGAAGTACATGCCCAATTAAAAACTAAATCCAAATTGTTTTCTGGCGCCTCTACTGAATTTGGCGGAAGACCTAATGCTCATGCCTGCTTTATTGATGCAGGACTGCCAGGTGTTTTACCTGTGTTAAATAAAGAAGCCGTGGTCATGGCCATTAAATTAGGTCTAGCTCTGAATGCTGATATCCACAATGATTCTTTTTTTGAAAGAAAAAATTACTTCTATCCAGACTTACCCAAAGGCTATCAAATTAGCCAATTACAACAGCCTATTATTAGTAACGGCTCATTAAATGTTACTTTAGATGATGGCTCTATCAAAACGGTTCTTATTAATCGTGCTCATTTGGAAGAAGATGCAGGAAAATCACTGCATGAAGCCAAAGCGTCATTAACCGGTATCGATTTAAACCGTGCAGGAACACCGCTTTTAGAAATAGTCACAGAACCTTGTCTTTATTCAGCAGAAGAAGCCATTAGTTATCTTAAGACATTGCATCAACTAGTACGCTTTTTGGATATTTGTGATGGCAATATGCAAGAAGGCTCTTTCCGTTGTGATGTGAATCTGTCCTTAAAGCCGAAAGGCTCAGATGTCTTAGGCACACGTACCGAACTAAAAAACATCAATTCATTTCGTTATATTGAAAAAGCCATTGCTTATGAAGCCTGTCGTCATCAAGATATTTTAGAACAAGGCAAAAAGGTTCTTCAAGAAACCAGATTATATAATCCAGACACCAATACCACTCAGGCTATGCGCAGCAAAGAAAATGAAAATGATTATCGTTATTTTCCCGATCCAGACCTATTGCCTATTGAAATTACCCGAATGCAAACTGCAGAAATCAAACGCTCCATGCCTGACTTACCTGAAAAAATTAAACAACATTTACAAAAAGACCTAGAGTTAACGCAAGACGACATTCATTTTATTCTCTCTTCTCCGCAAATTTATTTATTCTATAAAGAAATAAGAAAAGCATTCCCCGCTTCGGATAAACTAATTATCAATTGGCTTAAAGGCCCTTATGCCGCAGCCTTGAACGAGCAACAAAGCTCATTTGAAACCCTGCCTGTTTCTTCAAACGACATGGCTCTTTTGCTGCATACACTTAATGATAAAAAGATCTCCCACCATACAGCCAAACAAATATTTCAAGCTCTCTGGAAAAAAGAAGACGCCATTGAAAAACTTCTTGAACAAGCAATGAATGAACAAACAGACGATTATGCAGGTGTATCTAATCTCATTTTAGAAATAATTCAGGAGAATCCAACACAAGCTGCTGATTACAGAGCAGGAAAAGAAAAGCTTTTTGGTTTTTTTGTAGGGCTAATTATGAAAAAAACACAAGGAAAAATAAATCCTCAATTAGTTAGTGACATACTAAAAATGCATTTAAATCAGTAAGCTTTTCGGTGAATGTGGTACATAGTTACGTATTTCTAAAAAGTATATTACGGATAACTTGAGCCCACAGGCTGTTTGCTGATATACGTTGAAGTGTGCTAATCAAATATATTGGCTTGAAATAAGGCGAGTCGGTCGATAAGCCGGGTTCTGTCGCGAGCAATCATTCATCTGGGACATACGTCACCGTATGCCTCAAGCAACCTACCCGGATCCCGTGCGGGCCGCACGTTATGACTTAAAGTCAAATGGATCCCTATTTGGTCTTGCTCCAGGTGGGGTTTACCCTGCCACGAACTGTTGCCAGTCGCGCGGTGCGCTCTTACCGCACCATTTCACCCTTACTTGTTTGCTTTACAAACAAGCGGTATATTTTCTGTGGCACTTTCCGTAGGCTTACACCTCCCAGGCGTTACCTGGCACCTTGCCCTGTGGAGCCCGGACTTTCCTCCCTTTACCTTAGTAAAGAGCGATTGCTTAACCGACTCTGATGCCAATGATACCAGAGTGAGCAGGCAAAGGCCATCAAAGATGGCAATTATTTCTCTACATGATAAAAAAGTCTGTCCTGTAAGGAGCAATTATCCTTATTAAAAATCACGTGTACCAATGAACTCGTCATCAAAATAACGCTTTAATTTAGTGCGTAAAGTACCACGGCTAACCCCTAAAACACGCGCTGCTTTGGATTGATTATAACGAGTAAGCTCCATCACGCTGCGAAATAAAGGCGCTTCAACTTCTTCGATAATCAATTGATATAAATTTAAATTGGCATCTTTACTGCCCACAGCAGACAAATATCCCTTTACTGCATTAATTACTTGGTTTGATAGTGCTTCGCTACTATGCACTTCTTGCATTACTGCACTCATTAGAATACTCCTAGTACAAAAAATAATAAAAAATAAAACACCCCAAAGCCAGAGCATTATGTATCATATAATACCAAACATCTCAAAGAGTGTAAACATTGATTTAATGATATTCATTTATTAAGGAATTATTAAGGTCTGATAAAGAAAAACTGAAGAAATACAAGTTGTCTTAATTTAATGGCACTTGTTGAAATATTATATATGTTTTTTATTAAATTGACAATCCGCGTGAACAATGCAATTTCTCACTCACCTTACACAGTAGCCATTGATTAGTTGTTAAAAATGGCTGTCTTTTGTCCGTTGTTTTATAAGGACAAAAAAATAAACGATACCAATAACCAAGATAAACTTGGTTACAGATATCGCGTCATCGATGTACAAAAGAACTGTATAAAGCATAATTACAAGCAAGTACCCTGCGTTATTCAGGAAAGATCTTACAGAGTAAATCCTGTTGGTCGTGGTATATACTCATGAAACGCACTTAGAGCACGTGTAAGTGCTTGTTCTTTTTTCTGAGACATTATGTCTCTTTCTCTTTCTTTAGCTGCATGGTCTATTACTTTGCGTACAAAAGGTGGGGTAATAATATGAGGTTCCTTTGGCGTGATATTCCAAGATGGGTGTATCATGTCTCTTTGGACAAATTCTGTCATCAATGCAGCATCATCACACCATCTTGTGTTTTCACGTGTAAATATTTGTCCGGTACTTGCAGCTAAAAAGGAATCTGCTTGTTCTTGAGTGCAATGCATCATGTCTAACGGCTTATTGCCATATTTATCAGCTAAATCTAGTCTTGCACCAGCACTAATGAGTCTTTCTATAAGAGCAAGATCACGATGTGCGGCGGCGTAATGCAATGCAGTTTGACCATCGATGTTTTGTATGTTCACATCAGCAGAAAGCTCTAAAAGTCGCTCAATGATCAACGACTGATGATGTCCTCCAAATAAATCACACCGATGCGATGAGCCTTTTGCAATAGCAAGCATCAATGGGGTTTTACCATCAAAATCTACCGCATTTACTTGCTGGAGCATATCAGTTGCATCAGTGATGATCTCTTCATCTAGCAGCATTAAGGCTTCATCTATTTTTGTATTCGCTATTGCATACATTAATGGTGTATTACCAAAGAAGCTCTCTTTACAATGGATTAATTTACACTCACCCAATTCTTCATAAGACTCAGAGTATTTTGTTAGTATTGCAATTATCAATTCTCTGGAATGTAGTCCTGCAGCTTGATGAAGAATCGAAAGCAAGTTCAATTTATTGATTTGCAAATCGAATGCCTCACCTCTTGAAGAAATGCTAAAGGGCATGAATAATTTATCGCTCAAAGACATAATCTTATTTCCTACTATCATTAATACGCTTTTTTTTATTGTAGCATAAACTGAACATTTTTTTCACAGCAGCAAGTTCCCCCAAAATTGGGACGTTCGCTTTTATTCCAAATGGTTATTTTATTTTCAATGTAGCCAGATAAAATGGCTTAAGTGACGTGTAAATTCTAGTCCATGAGGAAAAGGGCGCCGTATTGACGAAGCAAATCGTTTCGTCAATAACGTTTCCGATGAAATCTATTGCGTATCTATTCACCCTATTTTGCATGCGTTAGAGGAAAAATTATGACCTTGCACTATGTAAAAAAGGATTATGGCTACAATGAAGAACCATACCATTAAGAAACAGTAAAACTTTCTCCGCAACCACACTGACCTGTTTGATTAGGATTATTGAATACGAATTTAAAATTAAGACCTTGTTTTATATAATCAACTGACATTTCATGTAAAAAAGGGTAACTTCCCTTATCTATCCATACTGAGTATTCATCAGTTAGTGGCATTTTTAAATCGGAATCCAAAGACTCGCTCACATAATCCACTACATAAGACAGTCCCGAGCATCCTGTTTTCTTTACTGAAAGACGAACGCCTAAATACTGTTTTTGTTTATCCAGATAAGCAAGCAGGTGTTTTTTGGCTGACTCACTAAAATATATTTTAGGAGTTACCTGCGCTGTAGATTGCATTGCAACACTCATTATACCGCCTCCCATTGTTTATTCATTAATTGTATTAATTCTAAATAGGTATTTTGAACTGTGTACAGACCTGGCAATACCTGAAAAGGCGCACTCAGTTGATCAACAAATGATTTTAAATCAGTATTCAGCTGATTTATTTTTTTCCCAATACTAGAACGACAAAGCAATTCCAGCAGAGCAATTTGATATGGGTTGCCATTGGTTTTAAACTGCATGCTTTCGACTTCTTGCTGTACATTACACCTCATGGATAAAACAATCCTTACCCTGGAGCTACTGCATTGAGCACTAGCCAACACGGTGCAAGGTATTGATAAATCCAGACATCCCACATGTCGTGGATAAAAAAAGCAATCTCTTACCAGATCATTATATAGCATTTTAAGGCACCATTTGATGCAATCGCATCACCTCGGCATTAATAACAGTAATGGCCTTCTCTATATCTTCTGATGTCGTAAAGCGCCCTAAAGACAAACGAATTGTACTTTGTGCCAGTTCATCAGACAAACCTAATTCCTTTAAAACATAAGAGGGCTGAACACTGGCTGAAGTGCAGGCAGAGCTGGTTGACAAAGCCAACTCATGCAAAGCATACAGCAATGAATCGCCATTCAATCCTTTAAAGGTCATATTCAAGTTGCCTGCTATACGCAAGTCTTCATGACCATTGAGCTGAAGTCCGGGCAAGTGTTGAATCCCTTTCCATAAATGCTTTCTAAAACCCAGCAATCGCGCCTGCTCTTCAAGCCGCATGGATTCACCAAGAGTAAAAGCTTCAGCCATTCCAACGATTTGATGGGTTGGCAAAGTCCCTGAACGCAGCCCTTGCTCGTGTCCTCCGCCCAAAATAAGCGGATGAATCCTTATTCGAGGCGTACTACGCACATACAGCGCCCCAATTCCTTTTGGCCCATAATTTTTATGCGCTGACAAAGACATTAAATGGACGCCATTCCTAGTCATATCAATGGCTACTTTACCTGCACTTTGAGCCGCATCGACATGAAAAACAATACCCCTATTGCGTAACATCGCCCCTATTGCTTCAATATCCTGAATAACACCTATTTCATTATTCACCTGCATAACAGAAACTAAAATAGTATCTGGACGAAGCGCTTGTTCTAATTGTTTTAAAGCCAAAATGCCATCTGCCTGAGGTTTTAGGTAGGTCACCTCAAAGCCCTCTTTTTCTAATTGCTTCATACAATCAAGAATACTTTTATGCTCTGTGCTTAAAGTAACGAGGTGCTGGCCTTTGCTTTTATAAAAACGTGCAGCGCCTAAAATAGCCAAATTATTAGCTTCTGTTGCACCAGAAGTAAAAATAATATCACGTGCTTGTGCATGAATCACGCTGGCTATCTGCTCGCGCGCTTGCTCAACCGCCAAAGAAGCTCTTGTTCCATATAGATGAGTTACTGATGCAGGATTACCAAAATCTCCATCTGGTCCCAAAAAAGCGCGCATTTTTTCAACTACACGAGGATCTACAGGTGTAGTTGACATATAATCCAAATAAATCGGCTTATTGCTCATGAATTTCCTTCAGTACCTTTTCGAGCCCAGTGCAAAGATTTTTGTATTTGACTTAACATACCGCGCAATATACTGACTTCCATCTTTTCCAGATTAGTCCGATTAAATAATCGTCTTACTCTTTGCATCAAACGTCGTGGATTTTTTTCCTTTAAGAATTGAATTTCCACAAAAACTGCTTTTAAATGCTCATAAAATTGCTCTATTTCCTCTGCACTGGCGTAATCATCATGACGAAGAGACACCAAAGCCTTAGGTGCAAGACATTTCATTCTAATTTCATAAGCAATAATTTGAACCGCTTGTGATAAATTCAAAGAGCTGTATTCTGGATTGCTTGGGATATGAATATGGTAATGGCATTTGAGTAGCTCTTCATTAGTCAATCCTGAATGCTCGCGACCAAATACAATCGCTATCTGCGTTTCATCGTTATGCTCGCTAACCAATTCTGCACAGCTTGCTGGTGTGAGTCCAGGTAAAGACAATCCTCTTGGTCTGGCGCTGGTGCCTAAAATCAATTGACATCCGACTAAAGCCTCCTCCAGGGAAGAGACAACTACCGCCCCCTCCAGTACATCATCCGCCCCGGCAGCCATTTCATTGGCCTTGGCGTCAGGAAAAGATTTCGGTGTTACCAAATAAAGGGAGTCTAAGCCCATGGTTTTCATTGCACGAGCAGTTGAACCAATATTTCCTGGATGTGAGGTAGCGATTAAAACAATACGAACAGAACTTAATTTCATAAAGAGTTTATTTCATCTAAAGCATCTAACTATAACACAGCATTTATTATTTGAACTGCTCAGACGAAAAAAATGTGGTAGAATCTCTCTTTTTTGTAAATAAAAGAGCATATTCATGGAACCACTATTAAACATTGCTGTACAGGCCGCCCGTCAAGCTGGTGATATTATCATTCGCCATATAGATCAGGCAGAGCATCTTAAAGTCACAGCCAAAGCAGGTGATGAGCTATTTAGTGAAGTGGACATTAAAGCCGAACAAGCCATTATCAATACTATTCATAAGTCGTACCCTGAGCATAGCATCATGGCAGAAGAAAGTGGTTTCCATGAAAAAAACGAAGAATATGTCTGGATTATTGATCCGCTTGATGGAACGACTAACTACCTCCATGGCTTCCCTTATTTTTCTGTTTCTATTGCCGTAAAGATAAAAAATCGTATAGAGCATGCCGTGGTTTATGACCCACTACGACATGAATGTTTTTCTGCCAGCAGAGGCCGTGGCGCTCGTTTAAATGACAGAAGAATCAGAGTATCTAAGCAAACGCAGTTAAGCGCCTCACTTTTAGGCAGCGGTTTAACTCGACATACAGCATTAAATCAACGTTATTTACCCGCTTTTGAATCTTTAATCGGGAAATGTGCCGGTATGAGAAGAACCGGTTCAGCCGCATTGGATCTTGCTTATGTTGCCAGTGGACGCCTTGATGGTTTTTGGGAATTCGGTCTTCGCCCATGGGACATTGCCGCTGGAATTTTACTAGTAAGAGAAGCTGGCGGAATGGTAAGCGACATGCATGGTGGTGATACTTATCTCAAAGAAGGCAATGTGGTGGCTGGCACACCTAAAGTATTTAAATCACTACTCCAAACCTTATCGCCTACACTCAAATAACTATTATTCCGGGAGGCTACTGCTTCCCGGAACAATCTTTAAGACTTATCTAAAGCCCTCTTTCATGCCTAGACTTTCTGGCAATTCATCAGCAATAGCCGCCCCAATACCTTTGCTCACACGATCAAACAAATTAGGTTTGGCAGTATAGTCAATTAAGTTATCTACTTTAATCACGTCCCGAGCCAATTGACCACTGCTGGCAAAACCATCAATTAAGCCCTTAGTTAATGCTTGCTCACCTGTCCAAAACAATCCTGAGAATAATTCATCATCTATGTGCAATCTATCCCCACGCCCTTCTTTCACGCGCTGAATAAACTGTTTGTGTATCAAATCCAACATGACCTGTAGTTTTTGTTTCTGTGGCTCTTCCAGTGGTGAAAACGGGTCCATAAAGCCTTTATTAGAGCCTGCTGTTTGCAGTCGTCTACTGACACCTACTTTATTCATTAAATCCACAAAACCAAAACCATTATAAAGAACCCCTATAGAGCCCACCATGCTTGCTGGGCTTGCATAAATATTATCCGCAGCAACAGCGACATAATAAGCAGCTGATGCACACAAATCGACACAAACTGCATATGTTTTAACGTTCGGATGTTCTTTCTTATAAAACTGAATAAGATTGTACATGTATTCCGCTTGTACAGGACTGCCCCCTGGACTATTGATTCGAATAACCAAAGCCTTAAGGCCCTCATTTTTATAAGCCGTACCTAAACCTTTAGCAAAATCATCGGCATTGACTTTCATATCAGAAATTTCGCCATTTAAGTCAATAATGCCTACATGGGGTTTTACATTGCCTTTGTCATCTTTATCCATAAATAAAAAATACGCCAGACATGCCAATGACAACATAATCAGACTACGCACTACCCAACGCCAACGACGCTTTCTCTTTTTTTCTTTCATATAATCTAAAACAATTTGGTTAAGTACAGATTGAGAGTCTATATTTGGATTAGAGAAATCATTAAGCATTGCTATCTCTTGAAAAAATTAGAATAAACCCCATTTTACGGTAGATAGAAACGAAATAATACCCTTAATCCAACAAAGGTTATCACTTATGAGAATGGACAAACTGACTTCAAAATTTCAGATGGCTCTTGCCGATGCACAATCTTTGGCACTAGGTAAAGATAATAATTTTATTGAGCCTGAACACTTGATGAAAGCGCTTCTTGATCAAGAAGGCAGTACAGTTAAACCGCTGCTTGCTAAAGCAGGAGTAAATTGCGCCAAATTACAATCGCTGCTGGAAAGCGCACTAAACAAATTACCTACTGTTTCTGGTGTTGGGGGCGATATTCATGTCTCTAATAATCTGCACCGATTATTGAATCTGACCGACAAATTGGCTCAACAAAGAAAGGACAATTACATCTCCAGTGAGTTGTTTATTTTAGCAGCGCTTAAAGAAGATCATTCTTTATCACGAATTTTAAAACAAGCTGGAGCGGAAACCAAGGCAATAGAACAGGCTATTGATGAATTAAGAGGTGGGGAAACCGTGAATGATCCGAATGCAGAAGAACAACGACAAGCACTAGAAAAATATACATTAGATCTGACTGCACGTGCCGAACAAGGAAAACTTGATCCGGTGATTGGACGTGATGATGAAATCAGGAGAACCATCCAGGTCTTGCAACGAAGAACAAAAAACAATCCTGTACTAATAGGTGAACCTGGCGTAGGTAAAACAGCAATTGCAGAAGGACTGGCTCAACGCATAGTCAACGGTGAAGTACCTGAAGGTTTAAAACACAAGCGATTGCTTTCTTTGGATATGGGGGCGCTCATTGCTGGAGCAAAATTTCGAGGCGAGTTTGAAGAGCGCTTAAAAGCTGTTTTAAATGATTTGGCAAAACAAGAAGGTCAAATTATTTTATTTATTGATGAATTACATACTATGGTTGGGGCAGGAAAGGCAGAAGGTGCAATGGATGCTGGCAATATGCTAAAGCCTGCTTTGGCACGCGGTGAGCTGCATTGTATTGGTGCTACCACCTTAGATGAATACAGGCAGTACATAGAAAAAGATGCCGCCTTAGAGCGACGTTTTCAAAAAGTATTGGTTAATGAGCCTACTGTTGAGGATACTATTGCCATATTACGTGGACTACAAGAGCGTTATGAGGTGCATCATGGTGTTGCGATTACCGACCCAGCTATTGTTGCAGCTGCCACATTAGCTCATCGCTACATTGCAGACAGACAACTTCCCGATAAAGCCATTGACTTAATTGATGAAGCAGGAAGTATGATCCGCATGGAAATTGATTCTAAGCCTGAAAGCATGGATAAGTTAGAACGACGATTAATTCAATTAAAAATAGAAAGAGAAGCCTTAAAAAAAGAAGATGATGAAGCATCTAAAAAACGTTTGAAGGATCTACAACGCAGTATTGATGAGCTGGAAAAAAACTATGCTGATCTGGAAGAGCTTTGGAAAGCTGAAAAAGCAACCATGCAAGGCTCCACAAAAATTAAAGAAGCTTTAGAGCAAGCAAAACAAGAAATGGATATTGCAAGACGGGCTGGCGATTTAAGTCGCATGTCTGAATTACAATATGGAAAAATCCCTGAACTTGAAAAGCGTTTGGCACAAGTGGCCTCAGAAGATATCAAAGAAGCCAAACTGGTTCGCAACAAGGTCACTGAAGATGAAATTGCTGAAGTTGTTTCTAAATGGACAGGTATTCCTGTTGCTAAAATGATGGAAGGTGAAAAAGAGAAACTGCTCAAAATGGAAGAGGTATTGCATCAGCGCCTGATCGGCCAAAATGAAGCGGTGAATGCAGTTGCCAATGCCATTAGACGCTCAAGAGCAGGCCTATCTGATCCCAACCGCCCTATTGGATCTTTCCTGTTTTTAGGCCCGACTGGTGTAGGTAAAACAGAATTATGCAAAGCATTAGCTTCTTTTTTATTTGATACGGAAGAAGCAATGGTTCGCATTGACATGTCTGAATTTATGGAAAAACATTCTGTTGCACGGCTAATTGGCGCGCCTCCTGGTTATGTCGGTTATGAAGAAGGCGGTTATTTAACTGAAGCCGTACGTCGCCGCCCCTATTCTGTTATCCTTTTGGATGAGGTTGAAAAAGCGCATTCTGATGTTTTCAATATTCTGTTACAAGTAATGGATGATGGTCGCTTAACGGATGGACAGGGTCGCACTGTAGATTTTCGCAATACTGTCATTGTGATGACATCCAATTTGGGTTCTCAAGTCATTCAGGAAATGGGGACTCAATTTAGCTATCTACAGATAAAAGATGCTGTAATGGAGATGGTCTCCCAGCATTTTCGTCCTGAGTTTATTAATCGTATTGATGAAACGGTAGTTTTTCATCCTCTGGCAAAAAAAGACATTGCCCACATTGCACAACTGCAAATTCATTATTTGCATCAACGCTTAAAAGAACAAAACATTCACTTGGAAATAACACCCGAAGCCTTGGCTTATCTTGCAGAGGCAGGTTACGACCCAGTTTATGGCGCAAGACCTTTAAAGCGTGTCATTCAACAAAAACTGGAAAATCCTCTGGCTCAATCTTTATTAAACGGGCACTTTAAAACAGGAGATACCATTAAAATTGAATGCAAAGACGAGCAGCTGCAATTTTATACTGCTTAATTGATGTCGCTATAAAGCAGACAAGAGCGCACTAACCAAGCGCTCTGCCTGCTCAACAACTACAATAAAATCAGTAAATTAATAAGTCACATCCTCAATTAACTCTCTGCATACTACTCCAGCTTCTTCGAGCGAGACGAGAGCTCCCCCTGCAGTGGCATATACTAAAATGCAGTTAAAACTACTGCTGTAAAAAATCTGGATGAAACAGGATGTCGTGTGGCAGGCAAAATACCATGGTTACATGTGGTATCAACTAAAAAAGCAACTTATTATCACGTATCTCCGAAGACGTAGGCAGTTCTCTTAAACAAGGATGTGATCTTTTTTAACAAACAGACTATAATGTAGTTGCCTGTATTTTTAATAATAACCTTATGAAGCGTGAGAATTCTCTTATTATAGTTCTCACTAATGCCTTGCTTTGTTTTATACTCGAGTTTTGAATATGGATGTTACCTTAAATCTGTTACAACAGATAATACTAAATGTACGCAATTATATTTTAGCGATAGGAGTGCCTTTACATACAGAAATTGATAAAGGTACAGAGCCAAAGCTTTCTATCGTGAAACAGTCTAAAGAAGAAGTACATGGTGAAATCCTTGTGAAAAGCACCCCGCATAACAGCACTTGTTTTACTTGCCTTATTCCGCTTCAAGAGTATTTACCGGATAATAATTTTGGCCTTGATGCTGAGTTATTTATACCTGCCCTAAAAAAATCAAACAGCGATGGCGCTCAACTAAAACAAACGCCTGATACATCCCCTAAACACGCTGTGTTATTGATAGAAGATCACACCATTGCTCAAACTATTGCCTGCGCTTTATTAGAATCATTGCATTGTAGTTGTGATGTGGCCGACAGCGGAGAAAAAGCACTCCAACTATGCCAAGAAAAATCCTATGCTTTGATTTTTATGGACATAGGCTTACCAGACATCGATGGCTATGAGATAACACATCGTATTAGAACTGCCTCCTTATCAAAGAATAGCCAAACACCTATTATTGGATTAAGTGCTCATCTGGGAAAAGAGCATAAAACAAAATGTATTAATTCAGGAATGAATGCTGTTCTTAATAAACCTTTAACTTTTGATAGCTGCCTTGATATCTTGCATTCTTATTTAACACCAGAAAATCAGGTGGCTCAATCCTCTTTTTTTAATGATCTGCCAGCGAAAGCAAGTGAACTGTTAAAACTCGATACATTCCCTTTACTGGACAGTAAAGAGGGCATTAAAACTTCAGGAAATAAAAATTTATTAAGTGAAATGTTACTTTTTCTAGTTAATGAAGGATTGCCTGCTGATTTGGCTTTAATGAAAAATGCTTACTCACATAAAGACTGGGATAAAGCTCAACAAATTGCCCATAAAATTAAAGGGGGTGCTTTATACGTAGGCACTATTAAAATGAAAATGGCATGCCAATATTTTGAACGATACTGGAAAACAGGCCAACAGCAGTATTTAGAAGAGCTCTATCAACAAATGATTGAGGTCATTGAAGCAACGCTGATAGAAATAAGGCACTGGCTAATGGACCCTTGCCCCTAGAATTTCAATCAAAAAAAGAACAAGAAGATAAAAAATGAGATATAATTTATAGTATCTCTCATTATAAAGTGTGTGCATGAATATTGAATTCAATGGCATCTGCTACTATTTGGTAACTGATTTAACAGCGGCAATATCCAATCACAGCTCATCAAATATTCCAGTTGAACTTACTATTTACCAATGTTCTGAAGAAGAGCAGGAGAATCTCTTAGAATCTGTCCAAAGCCAGCCTCCCCTTCTAGGCTTGCGTTTTATAATTAAACCACTTACAAAACAAAATCATTCGCTTCAGCTGTTATTTGATACCTCATATTGTAATTATAAAGAAGCACAATTTTTCTCCTATTGTACGTCTTTAGTAGATGATGCTGATTATTACAGTACGTTACGAAGCACGCTTACCGCCCAACGCATTCGTTATTTATTACCCTCGTATATTGTAAGGCAGCAAAAAATAACTACGCTATCCTCTATAGAAAATACAGTAGCGCCCATAGTAGAAGAGACGGCCACGTCATTACTTAAGGAAGCTAAAAATCCACCCAGACCATTTAATGCTCTTGGCGTATTGAAAGAAGCCATTTCAGAACAAGATATCATAACACCAATGTTACCCATTATAGAGACTGAACTGCCTCTTTTATTAGCTCATCTTTTACCTTTTGGCGCAGAAAATATTAGCCTCGCTATTAAAATTCGCTATTTAAAACTTAAAGAGTCCTTCGATTTTTTTTATGCTTTAGAAGCACCTATTAATCGGCAAACCATACTCCAATCTGTGCTCCAAATTGAAGAAGAATTAAAATTTTTTTTAAAAAATATACCACTGCCGCTCTCATTAATAAGCATGGTAATTCGTTATGCGATAACCGATGAAACGGAACAAGCCGCATTTCTTGCTTTATTATCCGAGGGTTCGTTTATGTTCTTATTAAATGAATCACTGAAAAAAGCATTTATCAAGGAATTAAATGAAATAATTGATCAACTAGAACCTAATGCCCCCTCTTTAAGTACTCTCTTTCTAAGCTGTATTGGTTCATTTGATTCGACAAATGCTACTTTAGATGCATTGACGCACTACTTACAACCAGTAGACTCTATCCACTCATTTATTGAGCGCTTGTTTTTTATCCAACAAAATGACAAGGAAGAATATCAACGCTGCCTTCACCTGCTTTGCGCCCCCGGTCATTTAGAACCATTAAAAGTACTGATTAAAAACCCTAACGTCCTTACAGGATTACTCTCCTCAGTTTCTTTTAGTCAGCAATTAGGCTTGATTGTTCATGCCTTAAGAAATCATGCGGAGACAGCCAATAATCTCGATAAAGCCTTAAGTGCACTTAAAGCTATTAAAACAGTAGAAAAACAATTACCTGCAGAAATTATTCCTTTTTTAATAAACGCAACGCTACATTATGAGTTATCACACAGCAATCATTTCCCCATTCAGGCCCTCATTGAATTACAACAATTCAATATAAATCAACAACACAATAATTTATTTAAATTACTGTTAGATGGAATTCATAAAACCAGTCACCAGCCTGCGTTACAAGAACTATTGGTAAATACAACGTTTGACGCCATCCATCATTATATAGGACAAGAAGCTGATTTTAGTTCCTTTATAAGTCTATTACTAACAAGCTGTACGCAATATACGGCCTCCGAGCTAGCAAGCTATCAAGCATTGATAAAAGGCATACCTCAATCCCCTGAAAAAAGAGCCTTCTGGTTGAAAATTCTTGCAGGTCTTGCGCGACAAGGTGCGGATATTGCTGAATTAGACCAAATTCACCATAAATTACTTCATCACCACGAGACATGGAAGGACGTTGCCCTTTTGTTTACGACACAACCTTATCCCGAAACTGACATTTTATTAAGTTTCCTAAACAAACCATCAAGCGAACTTTTAAAATTTATTCATCGCTATGACAAAGACCCTGCTCAACTACGCACTACACCAGAAAAAATTGCGGCACAATTCTCTTTAAGTACACTCCCAGATAGATTAGACCATGTAAAAATTCCTCTTTATGCGCAACGGCTTTCAAAAGAAAAACAATATGAAATCATGCAGCAATTAACCTACATTAACCTGCTGGGTCACCGTTTTATTACCCAAGAAATAACGCCTTTAATAAATAAAAGCCGCCTGGAATTACAACAGGACTTTTCTCAAGTAGTGCGCTCTTTGAGGGAAAAAAATCAAAGCAAAGAGTCTGTGCAACAACAGAAATTATTACTCATTGCACTGATGCGTGAATTGTTTTACCGAACTACAGGACATTTTCCTTATTCTACACAGATAATGGTATTACTTTTATCTTTGGATAAAGAACACAATCTATTATTTGAAATAGAAACAGGAGAGGGTAAAAGCATTATCACAGCCTTTTGGGCCGTACTGCAATGGGTTGATGGCGGCGTTGTTGGTGTTGGTTTGGCGCATCAAGGACTCATCCAGCAAGACTACGAAGAACGAAAAATACGGTATTTTTTCGATGCCTTAGAGATACCGAATACTATTATAAAGAGCGCATCTCTAGACTTTTTAGTCAATGGAATCAATTACGCCACTGCAGAAGAATTTCTTTTTTATAAAATAAAAAATCAATTAAATCCTTCTGACGCTGTTAATACTCCGATAATAAGCCATCTTATTCTTGATGAGTGCGATGCATTTTTATTAGACAATACCATATCCTTCGAACTAATTTTGGAACAAGGCAACCATTTTTCATGGGTTTATCCTTATCTTAATGAATTTATAGACCATGAATTAAAAGCCAACACGCAATACCTGCGCAAAGAAGAAATTTGGCAGCTCAAAAAATATTTATTACTTACAGTGAGTAACCAGGAACAATATCAAGCCATTGATTCGTTTAGCATACAACAATTAGATCAATGGTTAGACGCAGCTTACCTGGCTCAGCAATTAAAAATTGATTCTCATTTTATTATCCAGCATCCTGAAATTGATGAACTTCAAGCACCTGTTGCTGAGATTATTCCTCTTATAAAAGGCGTGCCTCAATCTGGGCATACTTTTTCCAATAATATTCTGCATTGTTTGCATGCCCGTTTACAAAAAACACACCCCCACCTGTCCTTCCCTATTGAATGGGCAAGCAATGTGGTTGTATCTGAATCTACGCGCCATTTCATAGAATATTTTAAGCCAGGAAGCCTTATAGGTCTCACCGCCACAGCCGGGACTACTGAAGAACTGGCTGAACAGAAAAATGATTGGGACATGCTCTGTCTTACTATCCCGCCATATAAAAAAAATAACCGCCAGATACTAAATCCCATGCCATATTCTTCAAATAAAATCTGGCATGCTATTCATCAGTTCATTGATTCATTGCCTCAATCAGCGCCGGGAAGACAGCCTATCTTAGTAATTACCAAGGACTGGGAAGAAGCTTCCTCACTGTATCAGCAATTAAATAAAATCTACCCGGGGCAAGTTCATCTCATCCTTAATGAAGAACAGCAAAATCAAAATCAACTGAGATCTGGCAGACCCAACCAAATAACTGTTAGCACTTTTTTATTAGGAAGAGGCGCTGATATTGAAACCAAACATAAAAAAGGACTTCTGGTAATACAAACCTACATTGATAGCTACCGTCGCACCCAACAAATCACAGGAAGATGTGCCAGAAACGGACGACCCGGGCAATACATTGCCTTTTATGAAGCAAAAGACAATATTAAATATTTACACATAGACAATCTGCTTTTTTCAGATAACAAGCAAGCAGAACTCACTATAAAAAAACTTCAAAGCAAAATTCAACAAGAAGCCTCTATTCAACGCCATGTATTTCAAAAAATAGACAATATTCAAAAAACTATCTTACATCATTTTGATAACTGGTATCTTTTTATATTAAATATCTCATCAACAAAACAAAGACTTGCACTAAAAAAAGAGTGCGCCAAGAGACGCTCAACACTTATTTCAGCGCTGAATACTCATTGGACTATACAAGTAGCACGTCATCATCTTCCTCTAGAGGAGGATGGTCTATTTTCTGCTGTTACGTTTAAAAAAATATTAAAAAATTATGAAATGTATGATGCAATCCCTTTATTGAATAAAGAAAAAAGTTACTTTATTGCATTAGTAGAGTCGATGAACTCTTTAATGCCCTTTCATCGCTTACAATTTGATTTTCTAAAAAGCATCGATATAGAACATGAATTAACCATCGCGTCCTACTCGAAAAAACACCAAGCATTGCAAACATCCCCCAACAGACTAAAAAAAACCTGCTCAAGCTTTGCACTCAATGAAGAACGAGCCTTGCTCACTTATGGCCATGCTCAACTCGCAGAAGAAGAAAAAAGCAAATTGAAAATGATCTCGCATAAAAAAGAGTTAAAAAGTATTTTGAACTTCTATAACAAACAAATTAAAAAATTACATATTAAAAATAAAGTGCTTTGCTCTTATAATTATCTCAATGAAAACAGTCCTGCAGAAAATCTGGAACAGTTTACGAATCAACTAAATCATATTCACTCTATTCCCACCACTTATTGCCATTTATTTTACCCTATTATTTCTGCCTGCTTCTCTTTGTCTCTATCGCTAGATGTAAGGCAAAAAACCAAGAAAGATTTAAGAAAACTTAATAATCAATTTATTCATGATGGAATGGATAAAATAGTTCAACAAATTATTACAGAATGCTCCTGGGTTGAGCGCAAGGGAATGGATTACTATATTGAAAGACATGCTGTACGAAAAGCGGCACAAGAACTTCTGTCTCTGGCTAAGCAGATAGCGAATAAAACATTAAAATCTGAAAAAAACACGCAAATACAATTACTGTATGATGTACTAAAAAAACAACATTCCCAAGTCAATAATCTCTGGTTTTATTTTTCTCTAGGCCATAAAGACATTCGTAAAACCACCGCTGACTGCCTAAATCAATGCGAATCTTTAAGTCATAGTGGACAATTTTCACTAACCAAAGAAGACAATCAAGTCATAACGCAATGCCTTCATCAAGAACAGGAGCAGCGATTACATTATTATTTAGAAACCATTCATGGCAAAAACCGTATTGAAAAAGTCATCATCCAGCCTGCGCCCAATAATCTTTATTCTGCTTATGATATTTTTATTTATAAAAAAACACCTTATCAACCAATAGACGGCTATGTTGATCTGGTCTGTACAAGCAAGATAGAGTCATTAAAAAAACAGGAAATGCTGCTACAGCAATTGAAAAATCAACTAAACTCTATACAAACACTGTCTATTGAACAAGAGGATATCGCTTTACTAATAAAAGAAAAAATCAAAAACAATACAATCAAGGCTTATTTACTGCATACTTCGGCACAATGGAGACGTGCACAAGACAAATTACACGAATTACCAGAAAAAGTCTTACCTGAACCAAAGAATCGCGTTCAAATGCCAGGAAGACAGATGAAGCGCGAGGATAAAAACAATACTCAGCAAGAAAGCATTGCCGCCATCCAAAAGCAAATAAAAATTATTGAAACAGAATGGGATAGGCTGAAAAAAAAGGCTATCACACATTGGATTGAAGACAATGAGCTTTGCTTGGAAAAGCCTGTAGAAGAACACAGCCATTGGCTTGATAGCCAACTCCACTTGATTAAAGAAGCCATCCAATCTCATACCAAGCAAGACATGATCGCTGTAAAATCCTGTCCAAGCAAAGAAGCCTTTGATGATTATCTGCGACACCTGGAGCACCAGGAATTTAATATTCTCTATGCGAATTTTGCAAACAGCTATCAACCCAACAGCTCAAAACCCTCTTTTTTTACCTCACCTTTCCAGACTGTCAAAGAATGCATCACTACCATGCAAACTTCTTTCAAAAAAACCTAATCAAAAGAAGAGCTACTGACCTGCTTGCTCTCTAAAGACATTCAAGAAACAAGAGGTGCGGGTGCGCTTAAAATGCGCCCTGTCAAAGTATAGTGCATTTGCGCTATGGCAGTCTTAAACAAGGACTCTGTGCCAAAAAAAGAAACATCAAAATTTATTTCTGATCCCAAGGTTGATTCTGACTCTACATAAAGTGTTCTTAATGTGTCTACCGCATCTTTTTTGTCTTGTTCGGTAAACAATGCACGCTCTTGCTCCCCAATGCCCAATACTTGATAAATACAATGTTTCAACTTATCAGTAATCTGACGGGATTCTAATAATAAAGTGCAACCGCCTAAAACCAAATAACTGGCACGCATCGAATGACATTGTTTCATCGTCTGAATAAAATGCGCCACATCATAGCGAGAAAGATTATCCAAAATATGCGGTGTGTGCAGCAATTCTATCAGCTTTGATTTCAATCCTGCCTCGATAACATCTAATCCTGATAAATGAGATTCCAAATCTTCAGCTACTAATGGCGTCCCCTCTGCCAGGTCTCTTTTCAATATATTTTCCCATGCATCAAGCGCAATCTCAATGTGATTGTGTTCTTGAGTCAATGCCACAGTAAAGGTGTGAATAAAATCTATGGCTTTAAACTGCTGAAAAACAGCCCACCCTCTTCGATAATGCACATCGATAATCTCTTGAAGATGCGACTCAAAATTAATGTCTGAAGCGAAATGAGGATAATTTAAAAATCGATTTTTTTCTAACATGTTTTTCTGAAAGCATTCTAACGCGCTGGAGATGGTCATTACATCCAGCTGTTCTAAATCTGATTGACGAAAACTCTCATCTGGAGTTAACGGCGACAATTGCAAGGCTTTTCTTATCCCTGTAAAGAGCCTGCAAGTTCTGACATTGGCGGGCTGAAAAAAGGCAAACAAATTAAAAGCTGGTGCATTAATAGCATCACACTCATTTAATAACCGAAAATAACGATGTAACAAAGCGCCCAATAAAAATAATGCGGCTGTTTTCTCATCCTGATGAGAACCATCATTTAATTCATTGATCAATTGTTTGAACACATCCAACTGACTTTTTCTATCTGTGCCACAATCCAAAACATGCTGTCTTATTCTGGCAGTTAAAAGCCCAAATGCAGTTTTAGGACAACGCTCTGATTCTTTTTCTTTTGTTGTAGGTGCAATATCATATCGATTAGTCAATATAGAGTAATTTTTAGAGAGCTTGCTAATCCTTTGCTCTAAGACGGTAAATTCTGGTAATCCGAATGGCATAACTCCTCCTTAGACATTATTCATCGTAATTCCTATTACGTCCATTCCCCAATAAACGGCATCCAATAAAACAGGATGAGCTGTTTTCATCGGGTGCATGGCACTGTGAATATCCGCTTGAATAGAATCACCTAATAAGTGATTTAATTTGCTATAATCTCTATTGTTGTCTTTTTGCTCGTAGACAAAAGAGCAAAACTGACTCAAGGCATCCAAATGGGCATGTATTTTTTCAACAGTCCACTGTTCAGACGCGTTGATCTCCAAGTCACTTTCAAGCCAATGAAGGAGCTGCTTATGATAGATGGTAGGAGCTGATTGCCTATATTGCTCACATTTTAATAGATAACATCCAATTAATATGCTGGTTTTGAATTCTAAAAACTCACTCCAACTGAGCAAGGCATGAATTTTTTTCCCTTGCAGAAAGCGCATTAAATCGATATCACGCTTCAATTTTGTTTGATCCACTCCATCTGATCCGTAGCAGTCATCAAAACCATCCAGATAATCTGTGATGGCTTTTATTATCTGCATGTCATGCAGTATGGTATATGGTATCGAGGCAGGGAAAAAACCCAAACACCCAATAGTCGAACCATGACTTTTCTGAAATAACTTCTCTGTCTTTTCAATTAAACGTCTGGCTTTATTTTTAAGTTCGCTTAATTTTGGCATTTGTTCTCCCGAAATGCACTTGCTAAAACAGCAAACAGATACTCTTTATATAGAGTTTTTATTTTTATATCAATCTGAAAATAATTTTGCAACTTAATTCTCTGAACATGACAGGTTTTTTTGTCAGATACAAAGAACTTAATTTATTTATTCCAGACAAATACAGCTAATTTTTGATTAAAAGGATATCATGCTTGCTATTTGAATTAGGCATAAGGTTATTGACTCTATTTTCAATTGCCAATTAATTTTTCATCCTTGATAATGTATTTCATACCATTTTATACGGAGATTTAATGCAATATCTAGCAATCACATGGTGTATTACGGTTCTATTTGCTCATAGTCTTTATGCAAGCACGCTGATGGATAAAATTGAATCCGTCATTAAAAAAGAACTACCCTATGCTACTATCAGCATTCTGGTGAAAGATGCTAAAAATGGGCAGCTAATAGTCAATAAAAATACTAAAAAGCTACTCTATCCAGCCAGCACCATCAAATTATTTACAGCCACCGCAGCCTTATATCATTGGCAAGCTGATCATTATTTTAAAACCAGCCTGTTAAAAGATAAAAACAACTACTACATCCGCTTTGGTGCCTCACCTTCTTTAACTTCAGACAATTTAAGTTCATTGATAAGCGACTATTTCCTGCAACAACGAATAACACAAATTAAAGGCTCCATTGTGCTTGATGCCTCTATTTTTAGCCCACCCTATCATCCTGCGGGCATTTCCTATGATGATCTGGGTTGGTACTATGCTGCGCCTGATTCTGCAATCATTCTGGATGAAAATAAAGCCTCTTTTAAAATGACTTCTAGTAAATTAAACGAGCCAGTAACTTTTTATCCAGTAAACGCTCAAAGTCCTCTTACTGTCCTTAACCAGGTAATCACTGTAAATAAAAACAATAGACCTCCTTGCACGCTAAACATTTCTAATGAAAAAAATAATACTGTACGTCTATATGGGTGCGCACCTTTAACAGAAAAACCCCAATTAATAGAACTTGCCATACCCGAGCCAGAACATTGGGCACAAGCTATTATTTACAACACCCTCCAAAAAAACAACATACAACTAAAAGGAAGTATCCGCTTTGCAAAAACACCTGATTCAGCCAAGCATCTTGTATCATTACGCTCGAACTCAATACATGAACTAGTCAATCATATGCTCAAAGAATCCGATAATTTGTATGCAGATAATCTGGCAAAACAACTAGGTTATTCACTGACTAAAAAAGCAACCAATGCCGAAGCAGTATTAGCCATCAAACAAATTTTGGCAAAACATATGATTTTAGACGATAATCAGTTGGAATTGGCTGATGGGGTAGGTACTCGTTATAACCTGGCCAGCACAAAACAAATAAGTGTTTTATTAGATACTATTTATCATGACAAAAAATTATTTTCTCTTTTTATCGAAGCCTTACCCCAATCTGGCGTATCAGGCACACTAAAAAACAGGATGAAAAATACCAGGCTTGAAAAAATAATTTACGCCAAAACAGGTACTATGCATGATATTTCTGCACTATCAGGTTTTATGATTAACCCGAACGGAAGGCCTCTAATTTTTTCTATCATTATCAATGGGATACATCAACCGATAGCCAAAGCCAAAGCACTAGAGGAGCAGATATTAAGCCTTATCGACGAAGAAGTGAATACGGAGATGCCTGAGCACTCACAATTTGCCTAGTTTTGAAGGGTTAAGCGTTTATTACTCTTAACCCAAAGCCTTGGTCAACTGATCATGAATTCCATTAAAACCTCTATTACTCATAACTAAAACAGCATCGCCAGGCTGAGCAAGATGAGCCACCTGCTCTACAATATCCCCTGTTGTATTCAAAATAGTATGAGGGAAACTCCAGTAATTTTGAGCTTCCAGAGGATCAAAATCTTGTGGTTTCAGTATAAAAGTATGGGTCGCATTGACTAAAGCCTGAGGCATGGCCTGAGCATGAACTCCTGTCCGCATGGTATAAGACGCAAACTCCATGATAACGAAAATTCTTTGATGGCGCATACTCTGTTTTAATGCCATCAATGTTTTAGCAATAGCTGTCGGATGATGAGCAAAATCATCATAAACAGTGATGTTATTGCTGTTTGATTTGATTTCCAAACGACGCTTTACTGGTATAAATTGCTCTAGTGCGCGAGCAGCGATCTCCGGTGACACCCCTGCTTTTGCACTGGCAGCAATGGCTGACAAAGCATTTTCTATGTTAAATAAACCAATTAAAGACCAGTTAACACAAGCCACTTCTTTTCCGTAATGTAATACCTTAAATGAAGAACCACTGTCATTTAAAACCTCTGCCGACCAAGTATCTTCTGCAGAGAAACCAAGTGATTCCAGATCAGAATAAACACCTCTGGCTACCACCTCATTTAATGCCTGGTCTTCTTTGGGTTTAATGGCAAGGCCATTAGCAGGAATCGTACGAAGAAAATAGTGAAATTGCTGTTGAATCGCCTCAAGATTTTCATAAATATCAGCATGATCAAATTCCAGATTATTTAAGACAGCAATTTCTGGTCTGTAATGCATAAACTTAGGTCGCTTATCAAAAAAAGCGCTATCGTATTCATCGGCTTCAATAACAAACCACTCCCCTTTTCCTAAACAGGCACTGGTTTTAAAATTACTTGCCACACCGCCAATAAGAAACCCTGGCTTAAACCCTGCGCACTCTAAAATCCATGCAGTCATTGACGTGGTGGTCGTTTTTCCATGAGTACCTGATATGGCAATCACTTTATAACGACTTAGAATATGTTCTGCCAGCCATTGTGGTCCAGAAGTATACTGTTTTCTTGCATTCATGACGGCTTCCAAAACAGGCATACCTCTTTTTATTGCATTACCTACAATCACCAAATCCGCTTCCAATGCCAATGTCGCATCCTCATAACCCTCAACCCATGAAATACCTTTAGACTCCAGTAGATGGCTAACAGGCGGATAACAATGCGCATCACTTCCTGTTACCTTATATCCCGCATCGCGTGCTAATAAAGCCAATGCGCTCATGAACGTACCGCTTAAACCCAAAATATGTAAATGCATCATGTTGTTCACCAAAAAGAAAGGGTCAATATATTAGCTGCCATTAGTCCAAACGCAGCCAATACACCTTGAATAGATGTCGCACTTAAAGCATGTTTATAAATATGAGAAGTCACAACAAACTGCCATAAAGACAACAAAAAAACCAGCAATAAATAAGCTATCCCTATAAATAATGACCATGAGTTGCGCATCTCCAATGCAGAAACATAGGGATCTAATAGCAATAAAGGCATACTTAACAGATGAATAATACTTTGGGTATAGGATAAACTAGACAAAGTTTGTATACAGCGTGTTTTTAGTCCCCTTAAAAAAAGCAGTACTCCCGTATAAACCATTATGGAAAAAACCAAGCTTAGCGCCACACAAAAAACCAATAACAAATCATTAGAAAAATCAAAATTTGAAAAACGCCATTGTCCTGTCAAAACCAAAACCAAAGACAATAAACCCAAGGTACACAAAGCAGGCGAATAAGATGTGTCTTCAGGATTATTTTTCAACAAGACCAAATGCCAGTAAGGCTGAATAGTTCGTTTAAAAAGGCTCATTATTTCCTAATCATTGTTTTTATCATATTGAATTGATGAATCACCGGATCACTCCATGGACCAGAAATAGTATAGCTATAGGCGGTAATTTTTTGCATGCCCTGATTTATAATCTTACTGGCAACCCATGCTGCAACCCCGGCAATAGGTCCACCGGCTAAAGTAGCAACCACTGGAAGGCTGGCAGTTATATGAGGGGAAATATTTAAATTCAGATTATAAAATTGTCTTAAAATATCCAGATCACCCGTCATACTTGCATAAGCGACAGGACCATCAATGTAACTGTCTTTAGTACTCATAATTCCTTTAGCCAAAGAGAAATTGCCTTTGAATACATCAAAGCTATACCCATCTTTGGATAAATCACTAAAATCGAGTTTTAATCTGCGAGGAATAGTTTGCAAACTTAAAATACTTAATAGCTTGCCTAAGCCTAGCTTTTCTTCTGTTTCTTTATTTAAATGTGTAATTCGACCATCATACAGCTGCAAAGACAACGCACCATTGATTTTAGCCAAGGAAAAATTGTACAACGCATCATTCCAGCCACCGTTAAAAAACAACTCGCCTCGATTGGCATCCACAACAGGATTAATATGCCACTGTTGTAAACTTTTCGCCAGATTATCAATGTGCATTTTAATCTGCATTCTGGTCTGGTGGATGTCATTTTTTGCCGTCCACTGCCCATCTAATTGAATTTTATAAGCAGGTGTTTCTATTAAACAATAATCTGTTGTCCATTGGCTGTCTTTGGAATGACTTTTTATGGTGACGTTACCTATCAATACATCATCTACTTTCAAATCATCAATACGAAGATTTAAATCAGGAATTTCTTTCGGCTGTAATTGAGGCCTTATCGTATTGTTTCCATTTAATTTTATTTTATCCAAGTGTAAATAATGAATAAATCCATTGATAGTATGACGCCCCACGTTATAAATTAAATCAGCAACTATTTTCTTTTGTTTAACAAGAAGACTCCATTCCCCTGATGGCAAAAGAATGCCTTTTACCGATAACTTATCCAAAGACTGTTGAAAAAGACTGAGTTTATTCCAGGAAAAATCAAAAGAAGTAACCGGCGAAGAAGTTGATGAGGCGTTCTGATCGGAGTTCAATCCTAAAATAGGTTCCCATTCTTCATAATGGTATTCATCTAAAACACCTGCAATCCCTAAGCCTTTGGTTAGTTTAGTCTCTGGAGCGTGATTTCCAAGATAAATCTGCCCTGATTGAAACGAAATCTCTTTTCGATTGTCCTGCGTGAAAACAAATAACCCTCTAAGCTTGTTATTGTATTGTGCCTCTATCTGATAAGCAGCTTCTGGTCTTGTATTTGCTTCTATATGAAATAAAGCTTTTTCATTTCCTTTTTTTCCTAATGGATGAGGAACATTAATAGCCAGTCCTTCAAGAGCGCTGTCTATAGTCAGGCTGCTTTTCCCCGGCACAGAAGTCGTCTTCAAAACTGCATGAAATGGTACAATACCTTCTAATAAAGACAATGCAGGCCATTTTAGCTGATCTTTTAGTTCAGCAATTAAAAGACTTCCTTTGATATCATATAAGGTATTGGATAAAGCATTAGTCTGTATTTGAATGTCTAATGGGCGCTGGAAACTGGTGCCTTTTAAAGAGCCTGAATAAATGCCGCTTTCATTAAAATTCAAAGAACCATTGATATCATCTATAGTAACAACATACTTGGGATAATTCAGTTTTATTAAATTGTCATTCAATAACAAGCTGCCTTGAATTAAATTGGTATCATTTTCCGGATATAAAGGAATCTCCAAATTTAAATCCAATGCTAACAATCCTTTGATCGACATCATTTTTAATAAACGTAATTTTTCTTGTATGGGCGATGCCAAAATAAAATGCAACATTTTATTGGCATTGCTATGAATAATGCTATGAAGTAATAAGGTCTCTTTTCCTTTACCGATGTCTTTAATATTTAAATTCATCTGTCGTATAGGCATACCTTGAGCATCCCCTTGTACAATATCCATTTCAAAATCACGATTATTGACACGAATAAATCCTTCAATGTCCTTAATCGGCTGCCATTGCGGCGTGATGGTTAATCTGCCACCAGTCAGATGGCTCACAATAGAAAACGCTCCTGTCTGATTATCAAAAGGAAAATCAGCGGCCTTGCCTTGTATTTTTATATTGCCTGAAGCTGCTGAAATTTTTCTTATATTCTGCTGTAGCCAATCAACCAATTGTTTTTTCATATGCTGTTTAGGCAAATACAAAAGCCATTGCTCTACATTTTTTGCAAAAAAATCGAGATGCAATTGAATAGTACCCAAAGAATCACGACTCACCTGCTCCAATGCACCTTGAATTTTAAGAGTTACATCAGGCTGAATTAAAGCAATTTGTTTAATCAGGATATTAAAGCCATCGCCTGCTTTTTTCCATTCCAACACACTATTAATCAAGGTAAAAATCTGAAGCGGATAATGAGGAATTTGAATATAAGTATTTTTGGAATCCAAAGCCAAACGCCCTGCTTGCGGCGACCACTGTAAAGCGCCTGACAAATGGCTTACCGCAGGAATTCTATCCCTGCTTTGCCAGCTTATATTGTCAAACCGTGTTAAAATTGACTTTAATTGACCTTGCTCAATGGTTGCATGAAAAGACTCCAATAGCCCATCCGGTCGCATCGCCAATAAAGCTTTTATGTCTTTGCCTTGCAAAAAAGCCAATTGAGTACCTAAAGACTTTAACAGAACGACTTTTGAGAAAATCCTATACGACTGCTCAGCAGTATGATGGCGAATCGATATTTGATTTTCAGGCCAAACTGTTTTTTCCAGCTGCAATCTTATTTTATCAGCACTAAAAATCCAGCCTTGCCGATCAGGAGTCCAATGCATATTGGCATAAAAATCAGGAATAAATGAATGGTATTTTTTATAATTCCAACTTAATGATTTTAATGACAGTTCCGCTTGCGCTGCTGAAAAATGATTCTGCTTGATATCAAGCCACAATTTCAAAGAACCCTCTCCATTTCCTATACCAATTTCAGGCGAAAACAAAATATTCCATTGCGGTAAAAAAACCTTTTGGGTTGACAGATACAATCGACCTTGAGTGATTTTATTTTGATCTGAATCAAAATAAAAATCTGCCAAAGCCCTTAATCGAGTTCGCTTTTGTTGTGCCAAATAGGCAGAAGCTTTGACTTTATAATGCCCTCGTTGATTAAGCATAGAGGCGTTGATATTGCGGATTGGTATCTTTTTTTGTTGTTCCAAATACAAGTCAACAGAAAAATCTCTTACCATTAAGCGCCCTTGCTGAGATAAAGCCAATAATAATGCGGTCAATGAACTGTCTGGATCGATCTTTAATCCATCCATACTCCAGACATTGGCTTTTTTTCTAAGGGAAAGATGGGCTTTTTTAAGATACAGTAAACCCGGTTTAATAGTTCTATAGCGCAAAGAATTAAACAAATTAATACCTACATACAATTGTCCTAATTCAATGATGCTCTGTTTGTTTTGTATGGTTAGCTGTTCAAACTTTAAGACAGGCAGAAACCAATACCAGCCTGTTTTTAATGATTGAATTGTCACCGGTTGGCCTATAAATTGCGTCAGGTACGTCTCTACCTGTTGCTTATAATGCTCTGCTAACGGTGTTAGTGAACGAAAAAGATTGGATACCACTGCCGCAAAAATAATCAATGCAGCGACAGTCATTCCGGTTTTTTTGAGTAGGCCTGCGCGCACAGCTAAAAGAACTCATTAATTGATAAAACCTTATCACAATAAATATCCTTTCGTTTATACAACATATCCCTCTTCTCTCATCTTAGCTAGTTTATAACGCAAGGTACGCTCACTTACACCTAATAATCCAGCAACTTTTTGCCTGTTGCCTGAGTTTTGTAACAATGTTTGCTCTATTAAATCGTATTCATTAGTTTGTAAATTTTTTGCTCCACTTTTGGTTTCAGATGGTATCAAGGTTGTCAAATTTAATTGTAAATGATCTGTTTCTATAATACCTTGTGTTTGTAGTACCAGCGCACGTTGAATGACATTATCTAATTCACGTGCATTCCCAGGCCAAGAATAAGAAAGCATCAATTTTTGAGCAGAAGAGCTCAAAACAGGAACTACCGGTTCTTTGTTTTGACAATGTTTGCGAATTAAATAATTTGCCAAAGGAATGATATCATTTTTTCTTTCTCTTAATGGATGCCATTGTAAAGGAAATATATTGAGGCGATAAAATAAATCCTCGCGAAAACGGCCTGCTGCAACTTCTTCTTTTAACTGCCGATTCGTCGTTGCCAAAATGCGCACATCCAACTTAATGAGTTTATTCGACCCTATACGTTCAACTTCTTTTTCCTGCAACACTCTTAATAACTTGGCCTGTAACGCAAGAGGCATTTCACTGACTTCATCGAGCAATAAAGTCCCTTGCTGTGCTTGCTCAAATTTTCCAGGAGTGGCTTTATAAGCGCCAGTAAAAGCACCCTTCTCATAACCAAATAAAGTCGCCTCTAGCATCTGCTCAGGAATGGCAGCACAATTAATGGCAATAAAAGGTTGTTTTCGTCGTGGTGAATGATCATGGATAAAATGAGCAAGTACTTCCTTGCCCGTGCCACTTTCACCACTAATCATCACACCAACATCTGACTGCGCCACTTTTAAGGCCATACTCAATAAAGCCTGACTTTTAGGGTCTTGTGCTATAGGCTTACCTTCATCAAAAGTGAGCGGTGATGGAACATATTTATTTATTTTTTCTATCAGCAACTGAGCACTAAAGGGCTTTTGCAAATAATCCACAGCACCCTGCCTGATCGCATTGACTGCATCTTCTACGCTACTATAGGCGGTCATGATGATAACAGGGATACTCGGTCTATTCTTTTTGATTAAATTCAATAAGTCATTACCATCCAGATTATCCATCCTTACATCAGTCAGCACCACAGCAGGGTGATGCAACTCCAATAAAGCCAAAGCTTCCTTACCATCTCGAGCGGTGATGTATGTATGCCCGGCAATAGTCATCGTTTCAGCCAAAGCCTCTCTAAGAACAGGATCATCTTCAACAATAAGAACATGACTCATAAGTATCCTCTAATTTTAAAATGCTGGAATAGGTTGCTTCCCCGGAATATACAAATTGACCTGGGTCCCCTCATTAGGGACAGAATCTAGTTGAACAGTCCCACCATGTGCTTTAAGAACAGCATATACTACGGCAAGACCTAACCCCGTTCCCTTGGCTTTCGTAGTGTAAAAAGGCAAAAATGCCTGAGTTTTTATTTCCTCATTCATTCCTTTGCCATCATCTTCTATAGACAGTTGTATACCTAAATTGTCCATTGATGCAAGTGTCAGGTTAATATTCTTCGCTTCTGACTGAAGCGCATTAATAATTAAATTCAAAACAGCGCCAAGCAAAGATTCGCTATGAATAAATCCTTTATCATTTAATAACTGATTGTTTACTTGCAAATAAGCATCATAAGAATCCACATGTGGTTGAGCACGAGCGATAATTTGTTGACACCACTGCGTCATTTCAACCCAATCAAGATCAATGGATGTCCCTCTGGCAAATAATAATAAATCTTGAATCTGCTGCTCAATACTTGCATGGCAATCTTGTAAACGATTTAACCAGTTTTGGGAGCGCACATCCAAATCAGCAAAATGCTGTAAATGATCGGTGTAAAGTATAGCCGAAGCCAAAGGGGTTCTTATTTGATGCGCTAACTGTGCTGTCATGGTTCCTATTGCTACCAGACGCTTTTCATTCTCTTTTGCTTTTTCGTATTCCCGACTTGCAGTAATATCCGCCAAGGTTATCAAAATGCCTGGCAAACTATCTAATGAAGAAATAGCAACATGAACTCGTCTGCCATTAGCTAAGGAGACTTCATGCCCATCATCATCACGAGGAACAAATGCCTTCTGAATAATCTCCAACCACAAACCGCCAATCAAGCCATAACCTAACATTGCCTCAGCAGCAGGATTCAACCACACAACATAGCCCTGGGAATTCACAATAACCAGTGCAGTGGGCAAACTAGATAGAATATCCCACTCGGATAAGTCAATTTGCGGTTTAACAGCACAAGTATGGTAATTTGGATAGTGCATAAAGTGCGTCATGTGAATGCCTGTATTTATGACTCTAACAAATTTCTAATAAAAAAAAAATATGATTGAAATCAATAAAAAAGACAAACACTCTAAAGAGGCTGCTGCTTTACCCTAAAAAATCGCATTTACAAGCCGAGATACTACTCACTTATAAAGTAATTACCGTGTCATTTCTAGAGGACAACAGCTGCTCAGTTCTTTCCAACAGGCTATAAAAACTTGCTTCCGACTTTAATACTGGTTTTTTAATCAATGGCTTAATTTCCTCAATCACCGCTAAAAATTGTCTTTGGAATTTTGCATTATCTGCATCAACAAAAAAATCTTGATGTATAAGAAGTAATTTATAAAGTGCACGGTTGTATTGCGAGACATTAATTACTTTTTCACTAAAAATTCCCAATTGAAAAGAAAAGTTGATGAATGCTTTTTCCATTTTCTTTAACAGCTTGGCTGCTATTGCATAAAACTCAATCTCCTGCGCCAGAAGACAAGACGGTGAATGGAGCCAGACATGATTGATATTTTTTAAAAGAAAAATGAGCGCACGATATCCTTTATCATTGCAAGAAACAGTTTGCTGATTGTATTTCTCCAGTATGGAAATTAAACCATAAATTATTTCAGGCTGACAAAAAAAAGACTGACATTCTGGCTCATTAGGAAATAATGAAGCCAACAAGCATAATGATAAAATCACTACCTCATCATCATTACTTTTCAAAAAAGGAGCAATAATATTAACGCCCCCTTGATTAACAACAGCTAATCTATATTGAGGATATAATGCTGCAAAGTGGCTTACAATACGCATTGCTCTGAATTGAATGCAATATTCTGAGCTTTCTAAAAGAGAAAGAAAGCTTAAAATACAAGCTTCCGATGTAAACCATTCGTGACTTGCTCTTAAATCAATAAGTTGCTCTGCTACCTGAAGCGATAAAGCCAAAATAGATGAGTTTTCTTGTCTTATAAGAGACAATAAGTCTTCTATTTTTTGCGAACGATGAATTTCTTTAACACAATTGCTGTGCATGGCTCCAAGAAGATTTATCAAACTTCGTAATGCCAATTCAACCACTTCTTCATTCTTATGTGATATCAGCTCCATCATACATAAAACAGCTCCCGCTTTGTAAAATGCGATACATGCCGAATTATCTAATGACAAATACCAAAACAAACTCATCGCTCTTGATACTATTTGTTCGTCATCAGCATACAGTAAGGGCAAGAGTCTGTGTGCGCATTGCGAACCAACCTCACGTCGATGAACATGTCCTTTGCTAACCAGCTCTCTTAGCATATTAAGAGAAAATAATACGGCATTGTCATTAGAATGATTTAAAAGCTCAAGTAATCTGGAAGTGCCTCCTGCAAGCTGAAAAATCCGAGGGCCAGGCTTGTTTTCATCTGAATATTTTGCTAATAATTGATACACAGATGCAATCACAAGCGGGTTATCACTCCTTAAAAAAGAAAACAATCGGTCAACACTCGTTTTCATTTCCGAAGTGTACCGCTGCAGATTTGCTAATGCCAATATGGCTCGTTCTGCAAGAGGTCGCTCTGCATCTAAAAGTCCACTTAATGCAAAAAAAGCATCATCTAATGGAACTTTTTGAAAGACCAAAGAGGGTTGACTTAAAAAATCCAACCCTGCTTGCAAGGCATTTACATTTTCTCCATGCAAGGCCCGGCAAGAAAAACTAAACTCGCGCAATGCAATAGTTTCTATCCAATGTAATTCTTTGGCAGTAAACTTTTCATATTTTTCATAGTCTAGCAAAGAAACAAAAGCATACAAATGCCTGGCATCCCAGTGATATTGATCGAATAAAATCACCAAATATTCTTGTGGAATACACTGCCCTGAGGCAGGATCCAAAAAGGCACCATTTCTTTTATCATTAAGAGGGTAATCATAGATGAGTGCAAGATAAGAGTGATACAGAACTTTAGCGAAAACCCATCCGTTAACTCTATTATTACGATAATCTGTTTTGCTTTTTTTGCACTCGAAAATCAAACTGGAAGCCATCTTACGAATCGCTTCATCATCTAATTGTTTTTCTTCTAATAAGGAAAAAAACATCAATAGCTCATCGGCTTTTTTTTCGACAACCGAATTATGACTTGATAAAAATAGTCTTAATTCTTCTTTTACTTCTCTAACTGAAGGAATTGTCATTATTTCATACTCAGAAAAATGATAACAAATTCCATTTATGATAAATGCGTTATTGGTAATCGTTCCCTTTAGTCCTTGCAACCAATACAGCCCCAAAAAAACTGATTATTGTAGTCTAACTATTTTAATTTTAATACATAAACGATGAAATTGCCTTTTTTAGTAACAAAATTAGGGCGTGGGGACCAATGGTCAACACGCTCTAGTGAATTTCTCATTTTTTTCCAGGCGGTTGCTGTATACAAACGTTAATCGAAACTCATTTTTAATCGAAAGAGCTTGCCGTTCAATTCAATCGTATCTCCTGAAACCATCTTTTTTCTTTTCTGTTTTTCTATTTTACCATTTACCAATACAGTGCCTGCAGCTATCATTTCTTTTGCTTCTGCTCCGCTTGCAGCGATACCTTCAAATTTAAGAATTTTAAAAAGCTCAACCGGTTCTTTATTAATGGATATCTCTTTCATTTTATTTATTACTCCAATGATTATACGTAGTTACAATATTTTTTTTAAAATAACCAGGATGAGTGGCTTGATTTAGGTATCCGATTATTTTGATGGATAGTTGCCCGCGCGCGGGCATGACTGGTTTTTTTATCATGTACACAGAGCTTAAAAATAGAAGTATGTTTAAATGTATTGTATATTGCAATATGGCACATAGTCATATTTAAATTGAGCTTGTCATCTATGCTATTATGCTATGAATGCAGCATGCTCTCTCTTCGCTTTGACTCAAGCTCGTTATTGAGAGTGTATTCAAGTTTTGCATAGGACAAATACATCCAAACATGTATCAGGAATAATCTGTGTCATTTAATTAAACCCATAGTGACCACAGCCTGGCAATGAAACTTTTATAAGGTTTTGAATTTATGCCATTAAAATTAAATAAAATAAAATTTTCAAGAAACAGAACCAGAGAAAAAGAATTAGCCGATATTTTTAATGAGACTTATAATGGCATTACCAATATCATGCCTTTTATCATTACTCTTTTTTTTGCTCCTGTCCTTATTACCACAAGCCTGTTTTCAAAAGAGCTCTTTTTTATACTCGCCAATATGTCTCTTTGCATTGGTTACTTAAGTAATTTTTTTTATCGCTTATACCGTCATGAAATGGAGTTTTCAGAATTAGTTATCTCCGTGATGATATTAACCTTACTCGTATGCTTTAGTATTTCTTACCACCCATTAATATTAACTCAATTATTCTCCACCACTACACTAGGCGTTATCAATCAAGTTGCTTCTGCCATCAACCTGTTTTTTCTTATAAAACATACTATCGTTCCTCCCTTTATGAGGATAATAGAACAAACAGCAGACTATTTGGGTATCAATATAAGCTCTCGCTATTATTCAAAAACACCTTTTACTCTCGAAGAAGACAGATTCATTGTGGATAAAATGCTCAGAGAATTATACCAATACGATAGTTTTTCTCCTCAATTCAATCCTCAAGCGATTACGCGTTTAAATAATTTACTAAATAAATTATGTACATATATCAACAAATACGATGCGCCTTTGCTAGGTTACTTATTAAACAGAGAGGCTATCACAGAGATTGAGGCACATATTAACCAACTGACTGTTCATGGTGCTGCGGGCTCAAGCTACACTTTCATTCGTAAAAAAATAGATTTCAAAACCACTAAAATCAGATTACTAGAAAAGGCTAAACAATCCTTACAAGAGCCATCCAATGAGATAGAGTCTTTTATTGATTATTTTGAACATATCGACATACACAAAGCAAAGACCAATCGCCCCTTCTTTTTGCATGCGGCTATAACCTGTTTTGACAGGGAAATCATAAGACAAAAAGAAAAAATTAACTCTTTAGAAGAATGTTTGCCTTTACAAAGGAAAGAAATTGCCGCACCAATGTCTGTCTTTTAATTTACACTCTATTGCTATTAAGCCTTAATCAACTAATTGGTCTCGTACTTGTTGATCCAGTTTTTTTAAAAGCGCCATTTTTTCTACAATTTTACTTTCCAGGCCACGCGAAACAGGTTGATACCAATTGGGTGGCTCTATACCATCAGGAAAATAAACCTCTCCTGCGGCATAACCATAAGGCTCATCGTGTGCATAGCGATACTGTTTTCCATGCCCCAACTGCTTCATTAACGGTGTTGGCGCATTTCTAAGATGAAGAGGGATTTCTCTTGACTTGTCTTTTTTAACAAAGGCTTTGGCTTTATTGTAAGCAACGTAACCTGCATTGCTCTTGGCAGCAACTGATAAATAAATGACAGCTTGTGCCAAGGCCAACTCTCCTTCTGGAGAACCTAAGCGCTCATAGGTTGCTGCTGCATCATTTGCTATTTGCATGGCTCGAGGATCTGCCAAACCAATATCCTCCCAAGCCATTCTAATAATACGACGAGCCAAATAAAGTGGGTCAACACCCCCCTCTAGCATGTTACATAACCAATACAATGCAGCATCAGGATTAGAACCACGTACAGACTTATGCAAAGCAGAAATATGATCGTAAAAGCCATCACTTTGTTTATCGAACCGTTTCTTGCCAGGCACCAAAATCTGGTAGGCTTTTTCTTTATCGATTTCACTCAGTTGAGAAGCGATTGCAGCGCTTTGCAACTGCTCTAGCAAATTAAACAAACGGCGCGCATCACCGTCCGCATAAGAAACCACTATTGCTCTGGCTTCATCAGTAATATGAAAGGTCGTTAGTACATTTTTACAAGCTTTATCAACTAACTGCAACAGCTCGTCTTCTTTAAGAGGATTTAATACATAAACTTGAGCCCGAGATAATAAAGCTGAATTGACCTCAAAAGAAGGATTTTCGGTTGTGGCTCCGATAAAAGTAATTAAGCCTGATTCCGTGTAAGGTAATAATGCATCTTGCTGTGCCTTATTAAAACGATGAATCTCATCGATAAACAACACCGTATGAAATCCCAATTTGCGATGCTCAATCGCCTCTTCTACGGCTTTACGTATGTCTTTAACACCAGAAAATACCGCAGACAACGCTATCCACTTGCCATCAAATGCATCAGCAATTAGACGCGCTAGCGTGGTCTTTCCTACGCCAGGAGGTCCCCAAAAAATCATGGAATATGGTTTTTTAGCCATATAACTCAAGCGTAATGGTTTATTTTCTCCTAATAAATGCGTCTGTCCCACCACCTCATTCAGATGCTTAGGTCTTAGCAGCTCAGCCAATGGCTGATTTTCATTAAGGAATAAACTCATAATCAATTACTGCCTAATAACATCGACACCCTTTGGTGGTTTAAATTGAAATAAAGAATTTGCCAGTGATTTACTGACTTGAATATGCGATAACCTCACATACGTGACTTGCCCTAATTGATCATACAATTCTAAAGCACTTAACTGATTGTCATTGAAAATCAACTCAATACGTTGAAAATTATCTCGACCTGTTTTGGCTTTCAGAGTAAACACGCTTGTTTTTCCCTTTGTTTTTTCAGTCACCTCAAAATCATTGGTTACTTTATCATCATAGCCACTAAGAAATAATGCCGCGGTGCCTCCAAGCCCTTTTTCCTGCTTTTTCACCGACACCTGTTCTAACTCCACATCATAAACCCATACTTTTTGCCCATCGGCAACAATGAGCTGCTCCAGAGGCTCTATTGTTTTCCAGCGAAATTTACCAGGTCTTTGCAAAGCCATCGTGCCTGAAGAGCTGGAAACTGATTTTTTTTTCACTGTAACTTTCTGATTGAAATCTGCAGTCATCGCACCTAAAGCATTTAGTTTGCTCTGTAATCGCTCGCCTGCTGTTTCTGCAAAGGCTTGGTGCATGAGGCCAACTGCCAATAGCAATACCCATTTTTTCATATTAATCCTCTGTAATTGATGAAATCAGTACATCCCTATAACCTCCATCCAGAGGCCCTACAATACCTGTTCGCTCCATTTCTTCAATCATGCGGGCTGCACGGTTATAACCTATTTTCAAGCGCCTTTGTATGGATGAAATACTAGCCTTTCGAGTTTGAACAACAAATTCTACTGCTTGATCATACAAAGGATCATCATCTTCTGCAGCCTGTCCCTCTTCATCAGAGCCTCCTTCGCCATCACTAATCTTTAAAATATCTTCCAAATAGTCAGGCTCACCGCGAGAACGCCAATCATCAGCAATTCGATGCACTTCTTTGTCATCAACAAAAGCGCCGTGAACACGCAAAGGTGCACCACTTCCAGGAGCCAGATACAGCATATCTCCATGCCCAAGCAGTTGTTCAGCACCTTGTTGATCCAGTATAGTCCGCGAATCAATCTTTGAAGACACCTGAAAAGAAATCCGCGTTGGAATATTCGATTTTATTAATCCCGTTAAAACATCAACTGATGGTCTTTGCGTTGCTAAAATCATGTGGATACCGGCAGCACGGGCTTTTTGTGCAATACGAGCAATCAATTGTTCTACCTTCTTCCCTACCACCATCATCATGTCGGCAAGTTCGTCAATCACAACGACTACATAGGGTAGCAATTCCAGCTCCGGTGCCGTCTCTTCCATGGAATCTGTTGGTTTCCATAAGGGATTTACCAATGGCGCACCTTGCTCTCTGGCTTCTGAAACTTTCGTATTAAAACCAGCAAGGTTACGAACCCCCAAAGATGCCATTAAGCGATAGCGTCGTTCCATTTCTTCAACACACCAGCGTAAAGCACTGGCCGCTTCTTTCATGTCGGTGACTACCGGGGTTAGCAGATGTGGAATGCCATCATAAACAGAAAGCTCCAACATTTTAGGGTCTACCATGATTAAACGGACTTGTTCAGGAGTGGCTTTAAATAAAATACTCAAAATCATGGCATTGATACCGACTGATTTTCCAGATCCCGTGGTTCCAGCAACCAGCAAATGAGGCATTTTTGCCAAATCAACGACCATAGGATGACCTGCAATATCAACTCCCAAAGCCAGAGTAAGTGGTGACTGTGCATTTTGATACACTTCAGCAGAAAGCACATCAGACAAACGAACCATTTCTCTGCTTTGATTAGGTAGCTCTATCCCAACGACGGTTTTTCCCGGAATAATTTCAACCACCCGCACAGAAATAACAGACAATGAACGTGCCAGATCTTTAACCAAGGCACTCAGTTTGCTTACTTTCACTCCTGCGGCTAATTGCAATTCAAATCGAGTAACAACAGGCCCTGGATGGACAGAAACCACATCAGCCTGAATACCAAAATCAAGCAGATGTTGCTCCACATCACGTGATAAATTCTCAAGTTCCTGGTGGGTATACCCTCCCATGGGTTTTCCTGGTAATCCTTTATCCAATAAATCAAGACTGGGTAATCCTTCAATGATAGAAGGAGCTGTTAGCTTAGCCGGACGTATACTGCGTGCTTCTTTTATTACAGGTTTCACTATAGAAGCCGCCTCAGAAGCAACTACCGATGACAACGAAACCGGCCTTGCATCTTGCTCTAATCTTGGTTCTTTCTTCTCTGTAAACAATTTAGGAGAACGTTTTTGTTCAGCATGCATTGGCACAGATACTTTTTCTTCTTGTTCTGCACGTTTTTGATAAGCTAAAACTTTTACTCCAGCCCAATTCCAACACTTAAGACCTGTAGAATGAAGAAGATTCACACCCTGCAAGGTATAATAGCCTAACCACTCTACCGCTTTTATCCAGGAAATTCCGGTCAGCCAAGTAATACCTACTAAAAACATTGCCAGAAGAACTAAAGACGCACCTTGAATGTTCAGCATTCGGTACCAACAATCACCTACGACCTTGCCAAGAAGCCCCCCTGCACTATGAATCGCATTTAATTCTTTGATCCCAGGCTCAATACTTAATAACCCACATCCGCCAGAAACCATTAAAAGCAATCCCACGCCTCGCAACATAAAAACTACTTTATCAAAAGACTTCAAGGCTCGAAAATCTTTCATGATAGCCCATGCTGCATACACAATAGTAAAGGGTAAAAAATAAGCAAAGTATCCGAAAGCAAAATACAAGGTATCTGCTAAATAAGCCCCGACTTGCCCTCCAGCATTAGCAATAGTCGTACCTGATAACGAAGCATGAGACCAGCCAGGATCACTCAACTGGTAAGTAAGCAATGAAAGTAAAACAAACAAAGCCCCAGTCAAAACCAGAATAAAGCTTCCTTCTGTTAAACGTTTAATAATAAAGTCTGGCCTGTTTTTTTTGGAGGTGACAGCCGATTTCCTCGTACGTTGTTTTGCCATAGCTATTTTAATATTGATGTTTTTATCCTAATATCTACCATCTTAACATAAATAATGAAGGAAGGCAGAGGCAATGAGCGCAAGCATTCACCATCGCTTAATAATACTTGGATCTGGTCCTGCAGGGTACACAGCTGCTGTGTATGCTGCAAGAGCTAATTTAAAACCGGTTTTGATAACTGGAATGCAGCCAGGAGGCCAGCTAACCACCACTACAGAAGTAGACAACTGGCCAGGGGATATTGAAGGACTACAAGGCCCAGCCCTCATGGATCGCATGCAAAAACATGCCGAACGATTCGATACCGAAATTGTTTTTGATCATATCGTAAACGCGGATCTAAAACAGTCCCCTTTTAAATTAAAAGGGGATGAAACCACATACACCTGCGATGCGCTTATCATTGCAACAGGCGCTTCTGCACGTTATCTGGGATTGGAATCTGAAACAGCTTATCAAGGAAAAGGGGTTTCTGCTTGCGCTACTTGTGATGGTTTTTTTTATCGTAATAAATCAGTTTGCGTTATTGGTGGCGGCAACACAGCCGTTGAAGAAGCCTTATATCTGTCTAACATTGCCTCTTCTGTTACCTTAATCCATCGCCGAGACAGTTTGCGCGCTGAAAAAATGCTACAAGAAAAACTCTTTGCCAAAGTAGAGTCTGGCGCCATCCGCATCATCTGGAATGCTGCTTTAGAAGAAGTCATTGGGGATGGTAAAAAAGTCACTGGCGTCTGTCTTCGCTCATTAGATACAGACACAACACAGTTATTAGAACTTGATGGTGTTTTTATTGCCATTGGACATACACCCAATACTGAACTGTTTGCAGAGCAACTGGCCATGAAAGATGGCTATCTTCTTATTCAATCCGGTTTAAATGGGATGGCCACCAGCACGTCTATCCCTGGCGTTTTTGCCTGTGGCGATGTTGCAGATCATGTATACAGACAAGCCATTACATCGGCAGGATTTGGTTGCATGGCGGCTTTGGATGCAGAAAAATACCTGGATCAAAATACCTAAGGCCTTCTTGGCATGGTTCACGTCGCCTAGGCTCTATTAGACTTCTTTCAAGATTGATCTTTAATAGCAGTTTTGCAAGAAGTCTCTTGTTAAGCAGAGTACATCTGTTCAATACATTTTGAATAGAATCTTCGTCAAGCTCTAACTCGTTGACTTTTATGTACCGTCCATTGCTGGTATCGTTTTCGGATAAAGCTTAAATTCGGCTAGATTTAATCCCTTTAACCACATCATCTTTGGCATGAGAATAATGCCAGGCATTAACTTCATTTTCATCCGTGTAGGGCTTTTCCTCTATCGAATCATCTCAAAGTAATGTACCACCAGTGCTCTTATGGTCTCAAACTGGTTTTTCGACCTAATTTCTTACTCACCTTACGCAGCCATTATTGATTAATTTCTAAAACCCCGTATCTTTTGTCCGTTGTTTTATAAGGATAAAAAATGAAAACGGATCTT
>PEQM01000004.1 GCA_002786205.1 Legionella sp.
TATATTTCCCGAAAAACGCCATCTTTCATGGTACGTCCTTGACCTAAATGGGGATTTAGGATGCCATTCTTGGCGTTTTACCAAAGGACCTGCAATCTTTTTTCGTTAACCGGACAGTAGTGCGCCTGTGCGGGCACGACAGGTTTTTTTATCCTATACAGAGCCGCTTTACTATACCCGATTTAATGATACAATATTGAACAATTGTCTTAAATAATGGAATCTAATGCACGCACACATACAATATTCTCTTGCTGATTGTACTTGGTCTGCCTGGAGTTTGGGCTACTTTGAACAGGATCGATGGCTTGTGGATGGGCAACCGGTTGAGACTGATTGTGTGCGGGTGTTAAAAAATGCAGACAAAGAGCAGCCACTGGTTTGCTGGCATGTCTTTCATGATGGGCTTTGGTATGAAATAGCGCCATCAAAAACAGGGCATATTGCAAAAGCCATGCCCTTAAAAAAGCATATTTTGCCTCTAGCTATTGAGAGGTTGCCTGGTGATTTTTCTGCTATCGCTTTTAGTGAAATGCTAGATTCCGCCAAAGAGTATTTGGCTCCCCTTCTGTTTAGTGCAGAAGACATGGCCTCCAGGCTCCTTCGGCCTACAGATCCGACACAAGTCATGGCCTTAACTGCCGCGACCACCGCCACAGAGGCTATGAAGGCGTGGTGGGGGGATTTGTATAGGCAATATTATGAAGACATTCATGGTCAATTGATGACTATAGTTGAGAGGCGATTGACCCGTGCGCAACAAATAGCAGCCCTGGTGGCTTTTTTTAAAAATCATTATGCATTCATACAAGGTTCCTGCCTTGATTATCTGGCCATTCCGGAGCATCCGGTGACCCTGATGCTCATAGAGGTAGCCCAGGTGCTCGCTACAGCGCTTCATTGCCCGCTCATAGATGTCCTGATGCCGGGTGTGGCTATAGACCATGATGTCAATGGCGTCAGTCTGGCTGATTTTCCGATAAAGCAGGTACTGCACACTCACTTGTATTTGACTTCGGGTTTTTTAATGCCCATAAGCATATTGAATCAGTATCTTGATGATCCCGTCTCACCTCTTTATTGTCCTTATGGCCGTTATCATGAGGACAGCAAGAGTTTTGAATACCAACGCTTGAATGCTCAAGACATTGAGGCCTTATTCAATCATTCAGCAGAGACCCAGGCACTAAAAGATGCCTTTCAAACCACCGAGAGTTTGAAGAATCAAACAGAACATTTGTTAGGGCAGCTGCATTTGCTGATTAAAAAGCTCAAGCTGTATGATGCCCATGGCGGATTTGGAACACAAGAGAATGCTGCAGGTGGCGCTTATTCTGCGATTATAAACTTTATGCAGTATTATTGGTCTTTGGAGCCCTGTCAGCTGCTTATACAAGACCGGCCTCCGGTGCTGGAGGATGTGCCAGTAGAGCAGAAGCTTGCTTATGTGTATGATCAAGAACAGTTGTACTTTATCAATGGCTATACGCAGACTATTACCCCTCTTACCACGACAGAGCAAAAGGCCAAAAGCCCTGTTTTTTTGGCACGCTTTGGCAGCTTGCATGATATTCCGCAAGATTTAAATACCCCATGCATCGTTCAAACCGATGATGGACAATACACCTTATTCCCTCAGCAAGCTGCTTTAAACCGGGCAGTAATAGATGAGATAGCGCTTAATTTTCCTAGCAAAAAACAACGAGTCATTCAATTGGCGGCATCCAATCTTTCTGCTCATGTCTTCCAGGCTTTATTGGACGCAGGATTTACTGCACCGCGATGGGGCGAGGTGTTTAGCGCTCGCTTTAGCCAATCCCAACCTTTGTCGCGGGAGGATTTGGCATGGATAAGCAGTCAGACAGGGCATTCATTTTTATCCGGTTATGCTTTAGTGCCAGCGCCTGTAAGGACTGAAATTGAGCTGTTGTGGCAGTTATTGCATAATCCGACAATGAATCAGGATGCCACAACCAATATGGCGACCTGCATTGGCAGTAGAGGTGAGGCTCTTCAGGCGCGAGCGGTGGAATATGAGGTGCAATTGATTGCCATTGGACCTTATCCGCAACAACAGCAAAAGTTATTGGCTGAGGCTCAAAGCCGGCTTGATTGCTTGCGAGAAGCGTTTAATCAGGCTTTGCACGCTAAGGTCTATCAAGGACATGACAGGCATTTAAGCTTAACCGCAGCACTTATGAGGCGTTACCAAAAAATAATCACCATTCGTTCAGCTCAGGACTTGTATGCATTGCCGTTATTCAATCCTCAAGACTTGCAATTACTTTTAGAGCAACAACAGTTAGTGATTGCTTTTGAGGGAGAAGCAGACGAAGATTTTGTTCTTTATTTAGCTGAAACTCCCGCTGCTATTTTAAAAGTCATGCTGCCAGAGCTGTTCAAGGTCTTAGCCATGGATGCCTGGCTCTGGCCAGCCATTTTAGAACTGATTGGTCTTGAAAAAGAGAGGATAATCTTCGGAATATTTTCTGGTTTATTACAGACGCCGAGAGCTTGTATTAGTTTACTTAATTACCTGCCGCCAGAGCAGGGTAGTAGATTTTGTGCGGTGATGAAAGAGCATTGGGTGAGGATAATCGCAACAGAGGCGGATTTTAGCGAGATAATGGAACAGGTCACTGCCGAACAACGCGATGTAGTCTATGAGGCGATGAAAGAGCATTGGGTGAGGATAATCGTAACAGGGGCGGATTTTAACAAGATAATGAAGCCGCTCACGGCAGAACAACAGGATGCAGTCTATGAGGCGATGAAAGATCACTGGCTTGCAATCATCAAGAATGGAGAGGACTTTAGCCAGGTATTAGAGTATCTTACGTTAGAGCAAAGGGATGCAGTGTATGAGGCGATGAAAGATCGCGGGTTTCAGATCATCAAGAATGGAAAAGATTTTAGCCAGGTCATGAAGTATTTGACCGCAGCGCAAGGAAGCGTGGTTTATGAATCGATCAAAAATGATTGGCGTCAGCTTATAACGGATGGTAACGATTTTGCTGCTGTGTGTGAGTATTTTGATCAGGAGCAGACAGAGGCTGCATACGCGTCGATGAAAACAGAGGATTGGCGCCAGATTATAAACAGTGGTGATGATCTTGCATTTGTCTTTGGCGCGATCACGCTAGAGCAAGGTTCAGTTTTATGTGAGTCCATAAAAGATCATTTGCTTGCGATGATAGGCAGTAAAGAGGCGCTGGTTGACTTTTTTACGTTGCTTCGCGGTCAGCGCTGGGAAGTTGCATACCGTGCAATACAAAGTGCGGTTCCTGCGGTGGTACAAAATGGTGATGATGTTCGGTTTGTATTGAAGGCGTTTAAGCCTGAACAAGGTCGCTTGATCTGTGAGTCTCTGGAAGATCATTGGTTTCGCATAATAGAAAATTATTCAACATTGAAAGGTCTGTTTTTATGGATTTCCGATGAACAATTTGCCATGATCTGTGTCAGTATGAAAAAAGCGTTCCCAACCCTCGTTAAAGATTGCCGTCAGCTAAATTGGCTCTTGTACTACTTGCGGGAAGACCGATGTCGCCGTTTATGCGAGATAATGAAAGAGCATTGGCCCCATTTTATAAGCAAGGGCCGTGATTATGCAGCGCTGAAGCAAGGGCTTGCTGGGAAAAAAGAGATAGTTTTTTCTGCCATGCAGGAGCATTTGCTCACCATTCTAAAGACCGCTGATGATTTTCGTAGGGTGTTTGATGGTCTTCCCGAGGAGCAATCGTCTGTCTTTTTTGCCGCGATGCAAGGGCGTTGGGCTTTGATTATAAATACAGAAGAGGATCTATGGGCATTAAATTGCTTATCGCCAGCACAGTGCAAAATAGTTTTCGAGGAAATCAAGGCGAAGTGGTCTGCGATTTGTAAGGACCCAGAGGATCTGCATTATCTCATGGCTAACCAACCGCAGAATAAAAAAGCGATACAAACCGCTCTGGTTTCTGAGCAATTGTTGCAATATACCCGGCGCATTGAAAGGCAGGTGAAAAATGGTGCCCCTGATTTTGAATATGGTTTTTGGTTTTTTAAAAAATCTCGCGCAGTGAATAGAAAAATTAATTACTTGCTGGCCGTGCAATTGGTGACGGAGTTGCAATTACAGGCGGAAAATTTTAATTTCACGATGTTTAGCCGAATTAATGAAATAAGAGCGAATATTTTAAAAAACCTCTCTGTCGAGGATAAAAAACATTATGTTGACAGAGGGATAAACAGCAATGAACTCAACGAGATCATGAAGTGGGTGAAGTTATCATGTTAAGCAGGGCGGAGCGGCATTTATCTCTATTCACCACCTGGTGCATGCCTTAGGCGAAAAATGACCGCTGCTTTACTGGCCCTGCTTTTGGCAGGACCCGTGGCTTAAAAAATCTTACTACACATTGAATCTAAAATGCATGACATCGCCATCGCAGACGATGTATTCTTTCCCTTCCAAACGCAATTTGCCCGCTTCTTTGGCACCTTGTTCGCCACGGCAGCTGATGAAAGCATCGTAGGCAATGACTTCGGCACGAATGAATCCTTTCTCAAAGTCGGTATGAATGACGCCGGCAGCTTGTGGTGCGGTAGCGCCTTTAGCGACAGTCCAGGCTCTAACCTCTTTGACTCCGACGGTAAAATAAGTTTGTAAACCTAATAAATCATAGCCTGCTCGAATGACTTTATTTAAACCAGGTTCACTCAGTCCCAAATCAACCATAAATTCCTGGCGATCACCTTCTTCAAGCTCTACCAGTTCTGCTTCGGTTGCCGCACACAGAGCAACCACACAAGCCCCTTCTGCGGTTGCACGCTGTTGTACCTGTGCCAGTAAGGGATTGTTTTCATAGCCATCATCATTCACATTGGCTATATATAAAACAGGCTTTGCGGTGAGTAAAAACAAGCGTTGGGTTAATTGTGCTTCTTCGGGACTAAGCTCTAAAGTGCGTACAGGATCGCCTGCATCCAGATGGGTTTTGATTTTTTCCAGGGTTTTGCTTTCAAAAAGCGCTTCTTTATTACCGCTTCGGCTGTTTTTAGCGGCTTTCAATAAGGCTTTTTCTACGCTGTCCATATCGGCAAGAGCCAATTCGGTATTGATCACATCGATATCACTAAGAGGGTCTACTTTTCCTTCTACGTGGATGACATCCGTATTTTCAAAGCAGCGAACCACATGGGCAATGGCATCGGTTTCTCTGATGTTGGCTAAAAATTGGTTGCCCAGACCTTCGCCACTGGAAGCCCCTTTAACCAGGCCGGCAATGTCTACAAAATGCATGGTGGTTGGTATGACTTGTTGTGGTTTAGCTATCTCACTTAATGCATCCAGACGAGGGTCAGGAACGGTAACAATACCTACATTGGGTTCAATAGTGCAAAAAGGGTAATTGGCCGCTTCGATGCCTGCTTTGGTTAGTGCATTAAAAAGGGTGGATTTGCCCACATTGGGTAATCCGACAATGCCACATTTAAATCCCATAAGAACATACCTCAATGATAATGTGTTAAATATTGATTTGATTCATTGCCTTGGCAAGATCGCCAGCCAGCAGTAAAGGCAGCGCATGTAAGCTGTTATCGATTGCGTCCATGATTTGCTGTTTGTCTTGCATGGCAGGCTTGCCTAATACGTATTGGTGTACCAAATCTTTGTGACCAGGATGGCCGATGCCTATTCTTAGGCGATGAAAGTCCGTGCTCCCCAAATGGGCGATAATGTCTTTTAAGCCGTTGTGTCCACCATGACCGCCACCGGTTTTGAGTTTAATTCGACCAGGAAGAAGATCCAGCTCATCGTGCACGACGAGGATTTCTTGCGGTTTTATCTGATAAAATTGAGCAAAAGCGCGAGTGGGTTGACCACTGTGATTCATGAAGGTTAATGGCAACAGCAATTTGCATGCATGGGCATGTGCATCAAGAACAGCCCATTGGGCATTTATTTTCTTGTCTGCTTTAAATGAGACAGGGTAGTGTTCGCTAAGACGCTCAATGAACCAGCAGCCAGCATTATGACGGGTTTGTTCGTAAGCTGAACCGGGATTTTGTAATCCTATGATAAGTTTAATGGTCATAAACAGGTCTTGATGTAGTGAGACGGTGGTGCATTCAGCATAAGGATACTATAAACAAGCTCTCGTTGCTGAATGCAAAAGAATAAAGAAATTACTCTTTATTTTTTTCTTCTTTGATCGTAGGAACTTCTGCGGCTACGCTGCTTTCTTCTTCTGTCTGAGCAGCGGCTTTGGCGGCATGAATACTAACGACCGGTGTATTATGGCTTCCATCAGTCACATCGACTGTCAATTGTACTGCTTTAGGTAGTTTAAGATCAGACAAATGAACAACCTGGTTCATACCTACCGCAGTCATATCAACTTCAATAAATTCAGGTAAGTCTTTTGCCAGGCAACGTATTTCAACCTGAGTAATACTGTGGTTGATGCTACCGCCTGCTTTTACTCCTGCTGCTTGGCTTTCATTGATGAAATGCAAAGGAACAGACTTCACTAGCAGATCTTTTTTAGAAACGCGTTGTAAATCCATATGCATGACTAAAGGTTTGTATGGATGGCGTTGTAGCGCTTTTAAAATAACATGCTCAACTTCTCCATCAATGCTGATATCAAATACGCTAGAATAGATACGCTCAGATTCTAAAGCTTTGATCACTTTGTTATGAAGGAAATGGATAGATTGAGGTTCTTTGTCACCGCCATAAATAACAGCAGGGACTTTATTTTCAAGACGACGCAGGCGGCGGCTCGCACCTTTCCCCATAACGGATCTTGTTTCTGCTTCTAAAAGAATGATTGACATTGTATACTCCAAAGATTAATAAGCCCTTATTTAATCCGCGACCAGATTAAATACCCGCATAAACAGGGCAATAAGCCTGCTGTTTAGCCGGAAAGGGTGATAAAGTATACAATATTTTAAAATGAACTTGAAGTCATTGTGATAATTTCATAGAATATGCAACTTTGTTGTAATTGTTATAGCCAATCAGGCGAGTTGGAGAAGAATTATGTATGCGGTAATTAAAACTGGCGGTAAGCAATATACCGTGAAAGAAGGTGATGTGCTCAAAATTGAATTGCTGCCAGAAGATGCTGGTAACGTAATTGAGTTTTCAGAAGTTCTGATGATAGCTGATGGTGATCAGATTACTTGTGGTACGCCTTTTATTGCGACAGCAGTGGTTAAAGCAGAAGTGATTGATCATGGACGTCATAAAAAAGTAAGAATTATCAAGTTTCGTCGTCGTAAGCACCATATGAAAAGAATGGGGCATAGACAATATTATTCGCAAGTGAAAATTACTGCGATCAGTAAGTAAGAGGGGATAGCAATGGCTCATAAAAAAGCAGGCGGTAGTACACGTAACGGCCGCGACTCGAATCCAAAGTTTCTTGGTGTAAAGCGATTTGGCGGGCAGTTTGTTCTTGCTGGTGAGATTTTGGTTAGACAACGTGGCACACGCTTTCATGCGGGCGCTGGCGTAGGTTGTGGTCGTGATCATACTCTATTTGCTTTGGTAGATGGTTTGGTCCAATTTACGGTTAAAGGCGAAAAAAATCGCAAGTATGTGACAATTGTTGCAGAGCAAGCGCCTGAAACTGCTAACTAGCAGTATGTCGCAGTTCAGTGATGTCTATTGAATTGTAACCCCGGAAACGGGGTTTTTTTTTAGTTAAAAGGTTTGATAATGAAATTCGTCGATGAAGCAATAATTAAAGTGGATGCCGGTAAAGGCGGTAATGGTTGCTTAAGTTTTAGGCGCGAAAAATTTGTCCCTCGTGGCGGTCCTGATGGTGGTGATGGCGGTGATGGTGGCAGTATTTTTTTTGAAGCCAGCAGCGATCTGAATACTTTAATTGATTTTCGCTACATGCGGCATTACAAGGCAGAAAATGGCCAACAGGGTATGGGGAGTAATTGCACCGGTAAAAAAGGCGATGATTTGATCATTAAAGTACCGGTGGGTACTTTGGTCTATGATGTGGATACGGGTGAATTATTGGCTGATATTGCCACACCAGGTGTTCCGGTCTTGATCGCGCAAGGTGGATTTCATGGTTTAGGCAATACACGTTACAAAAGCAGTGTGAACCGAGCGCCTCGTCAAACCTCGCAAGGAAGTATGGGGGAGTCTCGTCACCTTCGGCTGGAGTTGCGTGTTTTAGCCGATGTGGGTTTGTTGGGTTTGCCTAATGCAGGAAAATCCACTTTAATTCGTGCGGTTTCCAGCTCAAAAGCCAAAGTGGCCGATTATCCTTTTACTACTTTAAATCCTGGACTGGGTGTCGTGAGTGTATCTGCTTATAAAAGTTTTGTGATGGCAGACATTCCGGGTTTGATTGAGGGCGCATCCACTGGTGCAGGATTGGGGCATCGATTTTTAAAGCATTTGTCCCGAACCTGTATTTTATTGCATGTGCTGGATATTGCACCCTTAGATGACAGTGATCCTGTTGCTAATGCTCAAGCCATCATTAACGAATTGGCGGCCTATGATCCGGAGCTGTTAGACAAGCCACGCTGGTTGGTCTTAAATAAAATCGATATGATTGCCGACCTGGATGAACGACAGGCTAGAATACAAACCATTCTTGATGGTTTGCAATGGAAAGGCCCGGTTTTTGCTATTTCCGCCATCAGCAATCAAGGAACAGAACAGCTGTGCTATGCTTTAATGCAATTGATTGATGAGATGAAAGAGCCGGAAGCTTAGCCATTCTAGCGCGTATTGTACAACCAGGGGGCTGCGATAAGGGATGGTGTGTGTTTCCCCGCCCTCTTGTTGCTGGTTGCTGTAATGGATAGTGAGCTGCGTGTGGCCTCCCGGTGGCTGCATAGACCAATATTCTTGTAATCCACGCACATGGAAGGACAATGCTGTTGTTCCCTTTTGATGACATTGTAATAAGTGATGCGTGCCTGGACGCACTAAAACAGACTCTAACAAGCCACCGGTTGCCTCGTCAATCAAGGTAATGGGTTGGTTGGTTTTTAAAATAAGCTCCCGTAAGGCATCGGATGCCTTATATTCTATGGGCGCAATTTGATGGGGCGCTAAAATAGGATCGATGGTTTGTTGTATTGCCTGCACCCATTCTTCTGCACAACGTATTTTGAATTCAATATAAGGCGTATCCAGTCGGTATCCTGTTTGACAAGGAAAAGGGCTTAATGCCTGTTCTAGTGTATGAGCAATCTCGCTTTCAGCGACTCCAAAGATACGCCATTTCAAAATGTGTTTGCTACTGCGCTGGGTTTGCTGCAACAAAGGAAGAACCTGTTCTCGCATCATGGGCAAGCATTCGCGAGGTGGCCCTGGCAACAGGAAAAAGAGTTGTTTGTTTTGTCGGTAACAACACCCCAAGGCAGTGCCATGTGGGTTAGGAAGCAGTATTGCGTCTTTGGGAAAAAGACATTGTTGCTGATTGCCTTCGCTTAATGGAATATTAGCCTGTTGTAATCGTTTAGCAACATGATCTAACGCCATGTCATGCAGTACCAATGGTTGCTGGAGAAAACGAGCCAAAGCAAAACGAGTCAAATCATCTTTAGTAGGGCCTAATCCGCCAATGACGATGATGATGTCCTGTTGTTGACGAAGAAACGTCAGGCATTCAATAATTTCATTTTCTTTATCACCACAGGTTGCTTGTAAGCCAAGAGAAAATCCTTCAAAACTTAATAGTTGAGCTAAAGCATGTGCATTGGTATTGAGCGTATCGCCATGGATTAGTTCATCGCCTGTTGCTAATAGTGCTATGGTCATGGTGGAGTTCCTGTTTTTTTCATGAAAGTATGCCGGATTTGCCCTTAGGAGTCTAATTTTATGACGCTTATTTTAAGATCGAACCATGAATCAAAAGGTTATTCTGGACAGTCAATCCAATAGCGCCTAATGTATGAGCTATAGTCTTAAACAGAACGTTTTTTCATGAGGACAGATGATGACATTTCAAAGTAATTATGTGGCTCATATTCCTGATGCACAAGGAATGGTTGCTTACTCCGAAGAGGAAAATGAAGTTTGGCGTATTTTATTTGAGCGGCAAAAAAAATTATTACCTAATCGGGCGTGCGAGGAATTTATTGCGGGCTTGGCGGTTTTGAACTTCAATGCGCAAGTGATTCCGCAATTGCCTGATATTAGTCGTATTTTAAAAGAAAAAACGGGGTGGCAAGTTGCTCCGGTGGCGGCTTTGATTTCTGCGCGTGAATTTTTTGAGTTACTGGCCACCAAACATTTTCCAGCGGCAACCTTCATTCGCACCAGAGATGAATTGGATTATGTGAAAGAGCCAGATATTTTTCATGAGCTGTTTGGTCATTGTCCAATGTTAACCCATCCAGTGTATGCTGAGTTTGTCCATGATTATGCGTGTAAGGTACTTACTTTTCCTGAAAAAGATTGGCCTTTATTGCAGCGGATGTTTTGGTTCACTGTCGAATTTGGTCTAATCAGTACATCATCAGGATTAAGAGCCTATGGTGGAGGTATCCTTTCATCGATAAGTGAAACGGTATACAGCGTAGAAAGTGATGTCCCTTTACGTGTACGATTTGAACCGGTTGCTGCGTTCCGCACGCCATATCGTATTGATCAATTACAGCCTATCTATTTTGTAATAGACCATTATAAGACCTTGTATGATTTTGTTCTTTCCGACTTGCATCGTTTATTAGAACGTACTCGTGCGCTAGGAGAATATCCTCCGTTGTTTGCTGTTGATGCAAATAATCCAAACATCCATATAAGAGCTTGTTAATTGAACTGATTGTGAGGCGCGATGTTCTTGTAATGGACTAAGAGTCTTGTTACCATCTTCCTACTCTTTTGTTCATTGGCTAAACGTCAAGGAGCATCCTTTGATTAAAGTATTGATTGTAGACGATCACGCGTTGGTTAGGATGGGTATCAGGCGGTTACTGGATGATATGCCTGACGTGGAAGTCGTTGCAGATGCTGACAGTGGTGAGCAGGCTTTGGTTTGTGTTAAAATGCACACACCCGATGTGGTGCTTCTGGATATGAAAATGCCCGGCATTGATGGTTGGGAAGTCACACGGCGTTTGCAAAAGTCATACCCTGCCGTGAAGGTTATTGCTATCACTGCCATGTCGGCTGACCCTTTGCCTTTGCGCCTGCTGCAATTAGGTGCCCGAGGTTATCTCACGAAAGAGTCCGGTGCGGAAGAAATCGCTTCAGCCATTAGGAAAGTAGCGCAAGGTGAGAAATATCTGAGCGCTGAGGTAGCTCAGAAAATGGCCATAAAAAGCTTGCAAGAAGCAACCAACTCTCCCTTTGACATGTTGTCTGAGCGTGAAATGCAAGTCATGTTAATGATCACTAGCGGCATGAATATACAAGAGATTGCTGAGCGTTTGTTTTTAAGTAACAAAACCATTTGTGGGTATCGTTATCGCATGTTTGAAAAACTAAATATCAAAAACGATGTGGAATTAACTCATTTGGCAATCAAGCACCGCATGCTTGAAAGCCCCTCCGAATCTGATGCTTGATGTTATACTGTAAGATACCCAAAGTCGTCTGGCATCTCACCTTTTGAAGGAGCTTGGGTATACGTGGATACGGTATTGCCTGCAACCGAATTAGCGCTTTTTTTAACCCGTCTTCCCAATGAGCCGGGAATTTACAAGATGCTGGATAATGCCGGTAGGGTTTTGTATGTTGGCAAGGCTGCTAATTTAAAAAAACGTGTTTCCAGTTATTTTGTCAAAAATAACCAAGGGGCAAAAACCCGATCTTTGGTCAGTCAAATAGTAGCTATCGACATTTCAGTCACGCGCAGTGAAACAGAAGCTTTACTACTAGAAAGCAATCTGATTAAATCCTTAAGGCCTAAATACAATATTCTGTTGCGAGATGACAAATCCTATCCCTATATTCATTTGACCAAGCACCAGCAGTTTCCTCGTATTGAAAGTTATCGTAGCAAAAAAAAACCGAAAGAAGGTTTTTTCTTTGGACCTTATCCCAGTGGTTTGGCGGTGAAAGAAACCATAACGACCATTCAAAAAGTATTTCAATTACGCACCTGTAGTGACAGTTATTTTAATGCACGTTCCAGGCCTTGTCTGCTTTATCAGATTAAGCGTTGTAGTGCCCCTTGTGTCGGTTACATTGATGAAAAAAATTACGCCTTATCAGTCCGTGATGCCACACGGTTATTGCAAGGAACCTGTCAAGATTTGCTTGATGAGTTGAATGAGAGGATGAATCAGGCGGTAGCTCAATTGCATTTTGAAGAGGCTGCTTTTTTACGTGACCAAATTAAAAGTCTGCGTATGGTGCAAGAACAGCAAAGCATGGTGCAATTGAAGGGCGATGCGGATGTGATAGCGATAGATGCCCGCCCTGGCTTTGCCTGTATTCAATGCACAAGTATTCGCGATGGCCAGGTATTAGCCAGCAACAGTTTTTATCCCGAAGTGCCTGGGCAAGGTTTTGAGTCGACCGAAGACAGTGGGTTAGCGCAGGAAGTTTTTGCCGCGTTTGTTGGGTTTTATTATCTGGATAATCCTGAGCGCATTCCCAAATTAATAGTGATACCTAAGCCATTGGCTGAGCAGCACAATTGGCAAGCGGTCTTAACACAGCAAAGGGGCAGTGCTTGTAAAATTGAAGCCTCACCCAGAGGGGTCAAAGCACGCTGGATGGATTTTTCCCAAAATAATCTGGCTATGGCCGTTGCGGCTTATGAGACCCAGCATGCCACGTTGCAAGCGCGTTATGAAGCATTGGCGACGGTTTTGTCTTTAAAACAAAAGATTAGCCGTATGGAATGCTTTGATATCAGTCACACGCAAGGAGAGGCGACTATTGCTTCTTGTGTGGTTTTTGATAATCAAGGCCCAAGACCTGATCAATACCGTCGATTTAATATCACAGGCATTACTCCAGGCGATGATTATGCCGCAATGGAGCAGGCGCTGACTCGCCGCTACAAGCGCTTGCGGGCATTGCAATCCCTTCCTGATTTGTTGGTGATTGACGGTGGTCTTGGACAAGTGCGCGTTGCGCAACGAGTATTGGCAGGCCTACAAATTAGTGAGGTGCTTATCCTAGGTATTGCCAAAGGCCCTACGCGAAAAGCGGGATGGGAGCGCTATATTTTGGTAAAAGAAGGATTGGAGTTTACTTTGCCGGAAGATTCTAAAGCGGCTCACTTGTTACAACACATTCGAGATGAAGCGCATCGGTTTGCCATCACGGCACATAGGAAAAAAAGACAAAAAATTCGCACACAATCGGTATTGGAAGAGATAGAGGGCGTGGGACCACAAAGGCGCAAGGCTTTGTTGCAGCGGTTTGGCGGCTTGCGTGATTTGGCTAAAGCTTCGGTGGAGGAGTTAGGTAAAGTGCCAGGAATTAACCGTGCATTAGCCGAGCGAATTTATGGTCATTTTCACGGGCGCTAGTTGGCGTTCATTGGCAAATTTTGCCGTCACTTTTTGCAGTCGGATTGTCAATAACAAGAAACTGCCGTCTTTATAGCAGTTGAAAGGGTTCATTGTTCAGTTTTTTAGGAAAGTTTTAAAAAATTAAAGCATTCTTTCTTTTTATGCACGATTCTTGCATCAGGTATAAAAAAGGATGAGGAGACAACAATGAAAAGAACAGTTTTAGCCGCTTCGCTGTTGTTGGCATTAAGTATGACCCATGCCGCTAATTTTTATGGTACTGCATTATGTAATTATCCTCAGTATACTTGTGTGACTATCGCTTCGGGACAAAGTTGGGAGAGTTTATTCCCAGATGAAACGCAGCGGGACATCGTGCAAAGGGTTAATCGCTCTTACAATCATTTATGGCCTGGTAAAGTCATTGCGGTACCGAAAAACCTAGAGCATATGACTCTTTTGGATGTAGCTCCTTTTCCTATCAAGCTGCCTGGTGAATCAGAAAAGCAAATCATCGTGGATCAGGAAAAATTAGCCTGGGCTGCCTATGATGCGCAAGGCAATCTGATTCTTTGGGGACCGATTTCCTCAGGACGCGACAAGTGTTCTGATTCCAACAAATCTTGCCGCACTTTAAGTGGTATTTTCCGGGTATTTAGCAAGGAAAATGTGCATTGTTCTTCTGATGTATTCCCCATCGGTAAAGGGGGGGCAAAAATGCCTTATTGTATGTACTTTCATAAAGGCTTTGCTTTGCATGGTTCAGATGATCTGCCAGGAGTAAGAGCAAGTCATGGTTGTGTTCGCATGTTTACCCAAGATGCAAAATGGCTTAATGAAAATTTTGTAGAGTTATCTAGCGATCGAAACAACCAAATGGGGACCAAAGTTACTGTTCGTCCATTAAATGATAGTGAGAAAATATAATGAACAAGATCACATGTCATAAAGAGTATTCTTTATTTTTGATGATAACGGCTAGCTTGTGTAGTTTCCCGCTGCATGCGGTTAATAGCAGTACTTCACTGCCATCGCCTGCAGCAGTTGATGAGAAAGAAGCGCGTTATCCGATAGGATGCAGACCGGTAGGCTATGAAGAGCGATTAAAAATCGTGACCTTGCATCCAGGCAAAGAAGGCCATTTGCAATCGATGTATTTTTTCTATAATCAATTGCCGCAGACGATTAGTTTGTATCAAATGCGTGATAAAGACAGCGAATATTCAACGCGTTATAATCACAGCATTAAAGGAAAATCTTGGGCCGTATTGGCGGTGGGTGAGCCATTGGTGAAATTTATTTGTAGCATGGGTGATGGAAAAAAAGAGTATGGCCAACTGATTGATTGTGCGGAAACAGTCAAAATATGTGAGTACGTCAATGTTAAATTTGGATTGAATAATAAAGGTAATTATTGGATAGTGGATAGTAACACACGGAATGGCGCCGTTAACGACGTAGTGCATTATGGCATTATACCAGGGGTATAGTGCCGTATTAAAGAGGGGAATTTCCATGAAATCTTTAGTACCTTGGGTCTGTTTATTTGCTGCATCAGCCAGTTATCAAGTCTATGCTGATAAAGAATTTAATGCCTATCGTCTAGGCAATTATACGACTGCATTAGAACCACTGATGAATAAGTCCAATACCGATGCGGTTGCAAACTATTATTTGGGACGCATGTATTTGTATGGTTATGGCCAATTAAAAAACAATGAACTGGCCATGCATTATTTTACCAAGGCAGCTGAGCAAGGTTATCTGCCGGCCATTCAACTGATGGCTAAATACACACTGATTCAAGATAAAAATCCTGAGCAAGCAGCGTATTGGTTTAAGCAAGCAGCCAATAAAGGCGATATCAATGCCCAATTGTTTATGGGGGCTGCCTCTATGCATGGACTGGGCGTTAAGAAAAATATGGACAGTGCTTCGCATTATTTTATAGATGCGGCAAAACAAGGCAATGCCTTGGCGCAGTATGCTGTGGCGGAGAGTTTTTTAGCCAGTCGGCATGCAGCCAATAAAAAACTAGGCGCCATCTGGTTGGCTAAATCGTCAGCCAAGGGCAATTTAAAAGCGATGACCGATCTTGGGGTGATGTACCTGAAAGGGAGCGTTGTTAATAAAGACACGAGTAAAGGCCTGGATTGGTTGCAACAAGCGGCAGCTAGAAATTATTTACCTGCCATGTGGGCTTTAGCCGAGCAAGCCCTGGCAGATAAGAATTCTGCCCTGGCTCTTGATTGGTATAATAAAGCCGCAGCAACACAAGATCCTAAAGCCTATCTTGTTTTTGCACAGGCCTATCAGCAGGAAAAAAGCCCCATTTATGACCCTAAATCGGCTTTTTTATGGACATTAAAGGCAGCGCAAGCGGATTATTTGCCCGCCAAGCAAGAATTAATTTCTTATTATCAAAAAGGAATTGGTGTTGAAGCTAATGCTGCTTTGGCTGAAGAATGGACGACTAATGTCAATGAGTCCATCAAGAAACAAGCGGCTCTTTCCTCTTTAGAGCAAGTTGCCTTGTGGCTTAGTAATGGCACTACCGACCAGCTGGAAAAAACAAATTACCAGCTTGGTGGTATTTTTAATGATTGGAGTAATACCAGCACTTTGGCCAATAACCGCTACAATCAGGCACCTCAATTAGAACAAATGACGCGTCAGGATATTTTTAAACCGCAATTGGTTTTTATGCAACCTAATGATGTTTCAATTGCTACTTACTACGATGTTTTATCTGGTGATTCGTTAAAAACAAGGGCGAGTGAGTGGAGTTATCCGGTCTATCCGCTTAATCCACAACTTGCTGCTTTAGAGCGGATTTATAGTAATGTGTTAACGCATGATTATTTACCCGCGCCTTATCTGGATGCCTGTTATGAAAACAGCATGGCAGAGACACCCGATTTATTGGCGTTATGGACAACAGGCTGGCAAAAACAAGCCAATTATTCTACCGTATTCAATCAATTGTATTCCCGCGCTATCTTGGGCGATCCGCAGGCACAATTTGAAATAGGGCAAATGTTTCAGTATGGGATAGGTATATCAAAAAATGATGATGCAGCAACAGTTTTTTACCAAAATGCGGCGGAACAACAGCATTTGGGCGCTGAATACAATTTAGGTATTTTATCTTTGCAGCGCGCTCAGGATGCCAGTGGCTATACGAGTGCGTTAAATTGGCTGAATGACTCTGCTTACAAAGGCAATGATAAAGCCCAATATGTCCTGGCCCATCTACTGGCTCAGGGACAACAAAATAGTGAAGGTCAAGAGTTAATAAAGACCAATCCCAAACAAGCCCTTTCCATGCTGTATTTGTCTGCTGCGAATGAGTTTGGCCCTGCTCAATATGAATTGGCCAATGTCTTATCTGCAGAGGGGACTCAAGGATTGCCGCTTAAGGCTAAAAATCAAAAATTGTCTTTAATCAGAGAGCTATACTCCGGAGCTGTGCATGGTGGCGTTGTACAGGCTATGCTTCCTTTAGCGTTTTATAATGCCATGGAAACAAGTAAAACGCATCAGCAAGCAGCGTACCAGGTAGCAGCGACGTTGGCCAATGAAGGCAATGAAAAGGCCGCTTTGTTATTAGGTTTATTGTATGACAGAGGCATTGGTGTGTCAGCGGATGCCAATAAAGCCATGTATTGGTATCAACAAGCAGGCAATAATCCCGTTAGTGCCTTTATTTTAGGTACCTCTATGTTAGAAGGAAAGGGTATCGCTTTAAATATTGAAAAAGGCAAGGACTTGTTGGCGCACTCTGCCAGTGCATTTCCTTTTGCCGATTTTAATTTGGCTGTTTTGGATTACAAAGAAAATAAACCCTTCTTGCCTCGTTTAATCAAGTCTTACGAGTTGGGTGCCAATCATGCAGGCATTGTTTTGGCAGACTATTATATTGCTCAAAGCAATCAAAGCAGTGATGCAGACAGGCTTGCCAAGGCTCGGCAAATCTATGCGGGGCTGGCTGAAAAAGGGGATTCCGTAGCACAATTGAAGCTGGCTTATATTTTGGCTCAAGGCATAGGGCTTGCTCCAGATCCTTTCGCTGCTTTGCAGTGGTATGTCGCTTCTGCAGAACAAGGCAATGTTTTAGGGCAATATTTGCTTGGGCAGTTTTATTTGTTAGGGGAAGCAGGTGCTCCAGATTATCCGCAAGCCATAGCCTGGTATCAAAAAGCATCGAAAGAATTACCCCAGGCATCGGCTGCATTAGGATTTTTGTATGAAACTGTAGACGACAATTATGCTAAAGCACTCAAGGCTTATGAGCAGGCAGCAGATCGAGGGGATGCGTATGGTTACTATAATTTGGCTTTAATGTACGAATACGGCAAAGGGATGCCCGTCAATTACGCAAAAGCAAAAACTTTATTTGCTGCCGCAGCAGACAGAGGAGTCAGTGAGGCAATGAGTCAGATGGCTCACTTGTATTTTTATGGTTTGGGAGAGGCGAAAAATGATCAGCTGGCTTTAGACTGGTATAAAAAAGCGGCTGCTTTAGGTAATGCAGATGCATTGTATTGTTTGGGTTTGATGTCTGAAACAGGTGTTGCGACCAAACTGGATTTTGCAAAGGCATTGAATTACTACGAGAAAGCCGCAGCGCAAAACAATGAGAAAGCCATGTTGGCTTTGGCTAGAATGTATCAATATGGTCTAGGCGTCAATAAAGACCTTGAGCAAGCCATGCAATGGTATCAACAATTAGCGATAAGGCAGAATGCCTATGCCCAATATCAGCTAGGCCATTACTATTTGACGCAAAATGCCAATCAATTGTCAGATAAAGCCAGACAGTGGTTAATGCAAGCCAGTAAAAACGGAAGTACTCAAGCCAATCAGTTGCTACAGCGCCTGGAGGCCGCTCAAGGCAGGATTAGTTTTATTGAGGCGGTTCATCTGAACTCTACACCGGTATTAAAAGACCCCTCTGTCGATAGAGTGTATCTTGATGCACTGAATGAATGGAACTTGGGTGATGAAATGACTTCACGGATGTTATTACAGCGTCTGGTTACGCAGTATCCAGATTTTATTCCTGCCAGGCGCACTTATGAGCAAATTAATCAAGTCACCTTGCAGCATTCGTTAAGTTAGTTTATCAGGCGCTAAGTGTCTGTTGTTACTGGCATACCTTAGCGCCTGAATTGATTGTATTTCATGGTTTGCAGTCCCGGTCATAGCAGCAGGCCACCTGTCTATTGTGTCGCTCTAGCCTAAGGTGTCAATCGAATCGGTTATTTAAAAGTTTAGGCCCACGCTCTGTTTTTTAAGCTGAAAATGCTTTATTATTAGCTGATATGAAAAAATTACAAACGAGTAGCTGTTTGTTGTCTAGTCGCTTTTATAGGGGTTTTTAGCCCGATGCAAGTAGAAAATATAAATCAATTTATTTTAGATGTAGAGTCTTTTCCTGGAGACAAAGATGAGATTTCCATTGCTGTCGGCGAGCTGCTAAAAGAGTTTAAAGACAGAACAGGCCTTATCAGTCCGGCAGAATGCGATTTTCTTGAAGCTGTATTGGCTAGCCGCTGGCAGAAGATACAAGACGAGCCATTGTTTGATTATACCCTAAATCAGCATGGTATTAATCGTTACTGGGTTGAATTGGCTAAAGCGCTTGCTCCGGCATCGGGGAAAACCTACATTCAGCTGTTATTTCCTACCGTAATCAATCGTCATGATTTTCTCAATCTCAAACAGTTACATGAAGTGAGCAGCACCATTAATTTGTATCTGGGAGATGATGATATTCATCTGTACAGGAAAAAAAGTCTGTGCGCTCATCTTTGTAAACGAGGTATTTTAGCTACTAAAAGAGAGAGCACCGGCCCATTCACTGCCTTGACTGTAAAAGAATTGTCACGCATTGCCTTATGCGAAAAATCTGAATCCAGTAGTTTTGCGGTACATGGAGAAACCTTTGATAGTTTTTGGGAGTTCTTAAGAAAAAAAGTATTTCCTTATTTAAATGAAACAAACAAATTAAATTATGACCTGTATGTTGAGTTTTACGGATTAATTGAGTTAAAAAATAAAGGTGTTTCTGATGAGGCGTTTAAAGCGCAGTTAGATACATTTTTAATGTCTTTGTATGCGAAAGATTTAAATACTATCAATGCCTTTTATGGTTTGTCGATTGTAGAAAATGACCAAAAATATTATGGTATAGACATCCTAATTGATTTGTATACCAATAACCAAGCTTCTTTTGCTGTTGCCCCTTTTCTTCAGTTGCTCACTGCGCAGAGTAAAACGCCGGTCAAACCGGTGCATAAGGCATTGAGTTTACTGACTTCTTTATTAAGCTCTCCTCATTATCCAGGTACCGGCACTGTTATATTTTGGGATTTTTATGTAGAAATTGCCCCGGAATTGGTTGCTATTTATTCTCAGTTCGAGCAGGCTTTACATGAGGATGACAACATGGCTTTGAGCAATGCCTATAATGAGCTGGCATTGACAATAAACCAGTTGCCCTCATCATCCTCAGGCTTATGGAAGCATTTGTTTGATAGCATTGATAAACCCTATGGCATGGAATCCAATCATTTAAAAGTAGATTTCAGTACCAGGTACTATCCAGGTGAATTACTAATGCAAGCCTTGTCTTGTCCATCATGCTTGGATTCTTTGCCTGACATCGATTTATTTTTAGATGCGTTAATTTGCACCTTTAGCCAAAAAACAGCATCATGTCTGGAAAAACAGCTGCGAGTGAATCTTTTGTTTGTGCAATGGACAATGAAGTTGGATACAAAAGAGCAAGTGATAGTGCTCTGTGCTTTATACAAGCAATTTGGTTCGGATTTTAAAAGTCATTTTATAGAGCATTGTGCCCATCACATTAAGCGACAATTAAAAAAAGTGCAGATATTAGTGCCTGATCACCGATTAAGCTTTATGGGTTCAACCAGAGCGTTAACCTTGCCGTCGCAGGTTATTGATGCGTTTAACATCCCCAGTAATCTCAGTGTGGCTCAGATGATAGAAAGATACAGAGAACTATTGACCGACATTGATCCGCCTATTCATTCGGCTTTAAATCATGCTTTACTGCAGTATGTTTATCAATGCTCCTGTCCTATTGCCAATTCAGATTTTTTGTTGAGCAGGGATGCAAGCAGCCCCGGGCGTGACTCTTTAGGTGCGCCTACTTGAGCGCTAAAGCTTATTTAGAAATGGGATGACCACCATATTGTAAGCATAATTTAACAAAATTATCATAACGATTGGATGAAATAAGGCCTTGATTTACAGCTTGGATGAGCGCACAAGAAGGCGTTGCAATGTGGGTGCAATTGCGAAATTTGCATTGATTAAGATAGGGTAAAAATTCTTTATACCCATAAACCATTTCTGCAGGCGCAATGTCCCATAAACTAAACTCTCTTACTCCAGGGGAGTCGATGAGTGCGCCACCATCAGGAATGGGGTAATAGCGTGAATTGCTGGTCGTATGTCGGCCTAATTCAGAACCAAGAGAAATGTCTCCGGTGGCGATATGGAGCTCATGAGGTAAAAGGGCTGAGATCAACGATGATTTACCTACGCCTGATTGACCAACAAACACACTGCTTTGCTCATTGAGCAAATGTTTAAGTCGTAGTAGGGCTTCTTGATCGTGCTGATTATGCAGGTGTAGAGGGTATCCAAGAGGAAGGTATTCATTTTCAAGACGTGCTTGTATTTCATGGCAAGGCAAGTCGGTTTTATTTAATAGAATGATTGCCGGCAGTTGTAGCATTTCGGCCATAATTAAATAGCTATCCAGCAAAGGCCAGCTGATTTCCGGTTTGACGGCAATAACAATAATGATTTGACTGATATTGGCTGCGACCGCTTTTTTTAATCCTTTGCCTGTTGGTCTGGCCAAAAGACTCATGCGTGGATACACACTGACGATGACGCCTTGATGGCTTCCTTCTTGTTGCCAGACTACCTTATCACCGGCTACGACTGTACTCAGGTGAGGCCTGATAGAACAACGAATCGTTTCACCTTGCGAGCTGACAACTTCTGCATAGCGGTTGAACCGTGTAATGACCAAACCATCCGCTAAAATGCCATCACCGTCTTCTTTTTTTAGTTGGTATCTGCTTTGTATTTTTTCAATACGTGTTGTTTGTTGTTTATTAATTCGTCTTTTACTCATGGGGGTGTTCTGTATTATAATGAAGCGTTAATGGATTCATTTTTGTTAGTATCACCCTATCTTGGCTGAAGATACAAAAATGTCAACAAAACTCACCCTAATGAAGGTAAGTCTTAGTTTATGAAAGTGTATTTGGTCGGCGGTGCAGTGCGCGATCACCTATTAGGCCTTCCAGTCCGCGAGCGTGATTGGGTCGTCGTCGGTGGCAGTCCTGAGGCCTTGTTGCAAAAAAAGTACCGGCAAGTAGGGCGTGACTTTCCTGTTTTTTTACATCCTGAAACTCAAGAAGAGTATGCTTTGGCTCGCATGGAGCGTAAAGCGGCACCAGGATATTATGGTTTTATTTGCGATTTTAATCCCAACGTCACTTTAGCAGAAGATTTGCTTCGGCGTGATTTGACGATTAATGCGATGGCAATGGATGAACAAGGACAAATTATAGATCCTTATCATGGGCAAGAGGATCTGCGCAATAAGTGGCTCCGTCATGTTTCTTGGGCCTTTACTGAAGATCCTGTGCGTGTTTTAAGAGTTGCTCGTTTTGCTGCACGTTTTTATTCTTTAGGATTTAGGGTAGCCAATGAAACGCGTCTTTTGATGTACCAGATGGTGCAAAATAAGGAGCTGGAAGCATTGGTTGCGGAGCGAGTATGGCAAGAATGGCAACGTAGCTTGTGCGAGCCTCATCCGGAACAATTTCTGCTGGTATTACGTGCTTGTGGTGCACTACGAGTTATTCTTCCTGAATTGGATGCTTTGTTTGGTGTACCCATCGCTTCTTTATCGTCTTTACCAGTAGAAAAAGACAGTGGCTTACGTGCCTTATTGGTTTTGCAGCGAGCGGCACAATTAAGCCCTGATCCGGTTATTCGGTTTGCTGCCTTGCTACAAGATTTAGGCAACGCACAGGCTCCTATATCCAGTTGGCCCTTGTCTTTTACCGACTCGAAGCAGAGTGTTTCTTTGATACAGGCTTTGGGTGAGCGTTTACGCGTACCGAAAGAATATACCACCTTGGCTGTATTAGCAGCGCGTTATCATCGGGTATTGAATCAAATTAAAGAACAAGATGCACTGTCTTTAGTCACGGTATTGGAGGGGCTGGATGCATTTCGCAGACCCCATCTTTTATCGCAATTGTTGCTTGTCTGTCAGGCTGGTTTTACGGTAAGGCAACCGGAAGAACCCTATCCTCAAGCTGCTCTATGGACTACTTTGCTGGCTGAGTGTGCTAAAGTAGCAGTAGATGACATTATAGCGGATGGGCATCAAGGGCAAGCCATTAAACAAGAACTGCATCAAAGACGGCTTGCGCGTATTGAATCCCTCATTACTCTTTGGAAAACTGAATGAAAAACAATCAAAATTTAATCTGGCTTGATTTGGAAATGACAGGGCTTGAACCAGAGAAAGACAGAATTATTGAACTGGCAACCATAGTAACGGATGCTCATCTGAATGTGATAGCTGAGGGCCCGGTATTTGCTGTTGCACAACCTAAAGCTTTACTCGATGGTATGGATGCCTGGAACACCAAGCATCACAACCAAACAGGCTTGGTTCAGCGTGTTTTAGAATCAACAACAAGCGAGGCTGAGGCAGAGGAGCAAACGATAGCATTTTTAGCTCAGTATGTGGATAAAGGAAAATCACCGATGTGTGGTAATAGTATTTGTCAGGATAGACGTTTCTTGTATAAATACATGCCTAAGCTCGCTGCTTTTTTTCATTACAGGAATTTGGATGTGAGCACCTTAAAAGAATTGGTCATCCGATGGAGCCCCCATCTTTTAGGTGGTGTTGTTAAAGCATCCAAGCATATTGCTTTGGATGACATTAAAGACTCAATTAATGAATTGACCTATTACAGAACACATTTTATTAACGGTTTGGAAGAGAACAAGTGATTAATAGAGAGCGTTTAGAATTACCGAATGGTGCTAAAAAATTGTTATTGCATTCTTGCTGCGCGCCTTGCTCAGGCGAAGTAATGGAGGCTTTAATTTTTTCTGAAATTGATTTTACCATTTTTTTTTACAATCCCAACATTCATCCCTTGCAGGAATATGAAATACGAAAAGAAGAAAACAAACGTTTCGCCATACAACACAACATTCCTTTTATCGATGCAGATTATGACAAAGACAATTGGTTTGAGCGTGCAAAGGGTATGGAGTGGGAGCCTGAGCGGGGCAAGCGCTGTACCATGTGTTTTGACATGCGTTTTGAAAGGACAGCTTTTTATGCGCATGAACATGGATTTCCGGTGATCAGCAGTTCTTTGGGGATTTCACGTTGGAAAGACATGAATCAAATCAATGACAGTGGCTTGCGAGCAGCTGGCCGTTATACCGATGTAGAGTATTGGACTTATAATTGGCGTAAGAACGGCGGGGGTGAGCGCATGTATCAAATAGCCAAACGGGAAGCATTTTATAAACAGGAATATTGCGGATGTGTGTATTCATTACGCGATACCAATGCCTGGCGTCGTCAAAAAACGCGTGATCGAATCAAGATAGGAATTAATTACTATTCGGAAGAGCAATCCTAGGAACGGCTATGGCTCATGAGCATTCTCAATCGCGTCCTCCATCGAAGACCGTTGATAAGGCATTTTTAATTGCCATCCTGCTGAATGGACTTTTTGTGGGATTACAACTGGTTTATGCCGGGTTTGCTCATTCAACCAGTTTATTTGCTGATGCCATTCATAACTTAGGCGATGTTTTGGGTTTGATTTTGGCATGGCTTGCCACTCGGTTGATGCGACGTAAACCAACGATTCATAGCACCTATGGCATGAAAAAAACGTCTATTTTCGCCGCCTTGCTGAATGGATCTTTGCTTATTTTCAGTTGTGGAATTATTCTGACCGATGCGCTGTTTAAATTAATGTCTCCTGTAGAAATTAATGGATTATCAGTGATGGTAGTTGCTGCACTAGGCATCGTTGTGAATGGTGTGACGGCTTTATTTTTTTATAAGGGTAGCCATGACTTGAATATTCGCGGTGCTTTTTTGCATCTGTTTGCGGATGCATTAATATCCGTTGGGGTAGTCGTGTCTTCCATAGTATTACTTTATACCCATTGGCTGTGGATTGATCCCTTAATGGGTATTTTAATTGCGGCAATTATCCTAAAAGGGACTTGGTCATTATTTGCTGACAGCTTTCGATTGATGATGGATGGTGTGCCGGCCACAGTTTCCTGGCAAGAGGTGGAGCAGTTTTTGTCTTCTTGTCCAGGTGTGGAAGGCGTTCATGATTTACATATTTGGGCCTTAAGTACTCAAGAAAATGCCCTGTCGGTTCATTTGTATATGCCGAAAACATCTTGGAGTGAGGCACAGCGCCTTCAATATATCAGGCAGCTCAAAACAAACTTCGATATTGCTCACATCACCATTCAAATCGAAGAAACCTTATTGGCGTGTCAAGAGTTTCCTCCTTGTCTTTAGGGCCAATTGCATTTTATAAAACAAGCCCTATACTTGATAATAAACATACTGTTTGTGCAAAAAATGCAAGGAGCTAAAGTGAGCCGAGTGAATAGCAATAAATGGATAGTCATGATTCCTCTCTTCATGCCGCTATGGGCCTGGTCACATGGCCCTTGTATGCCTATTGCCATGGCATGTATGGAACAAGGCTATACGGACAAGCAATCGATGATAAAACAATGCGTGCTTCCGATCATCAGAGGGCAAAAAACCTTGCCCAATGTGCAATTTAGTGACAATCAGATTCAGCAATGCAAAATGGCCATCATCGATAAAATGAAAGCGAATAAAAGTCAGGCCGCTAAAATTTAGGTATGAATGAGCAGGTTAAATCATCATAACAAATCATACAAGCAAGGCAATGCACGACCCTTTGTTCATTCCAGCTCAACCTGGAGTCTGTTGAAAGTGGTCGTGCCATACCATGGCGTAATTATGAGGCAGACTGATTTTCAATGGTGACAAACCATTTTGCCGGAGAGCCAGGTGTGATGACATTGCATTTACGATCTTGCATTTTAATCTTCACCTCCAGATTTTTACTACTGTATACAAACCGATCTTCAAAAGAATAGGCGTGACCACTAGACTGAAACTGTTTAAAAAAGTAAAACAGTAGACTGGATTCATCACCACATTGATATCTTAAAATGGGACTTTTTCCAGCTTGATGTGCGGTGACGTCAAATTTGATGGATTGATTTCTTAAGATAGTAGAACTGGGTGTTGTTTTATTGATTAAAATGTAATCGGTTAAAATGCAATCATAGGAACTATTGTTTTGAATATAAACTTCGGTCTTGGAACAGATGGATTCTGCTAACAGAGTAGATGATTGGCAAAAAAAAGGAAATAAACAAAAAAAACAAGACACTCTTTCTTTTCAATTGATTGCTCCACAAAATAAAGGTGCTCTATTGTAATATGCATTTGTTCATTTTGTCTTTGTTTTTTTCAGTTTGTCATGATTTTGGCACTTTGCGCGCGAGTCTTATTAACAAGCATTATGGTTAGCTTCTGCATTGCTACAGCCGAGGCGATGCGTTTTGTCGATAGGGTGCTCTAATCTTCATGTACTGACGTGGACGCTCCGATTCTGCGCTCCTCGTCACTTATCTTCTGCAGCGAGTTGCCGAAGAGGTCTAATATCCCAAAAGTTCGATAGAGCGACGCCAATTAAAAAGCCCTTTGATGAAAGGGCCTTAAGACTAATAGTCAACGAGTTGTCACCTGGCGGGAATTAAAACGGAATGTCATCATCTAGTTGATCAAAAGGGTCTGCCGCCTGGGATGTTTGCTGTGGTTTATTGGCCGGAGCGTAGGCTGGGGGAGCCGCTTGATAAGCGGATTGATTGTCTTCATAAGCCGTACCACCGCCCATGCTTTTGCTATCAAGCATTTGGATGTCTGCTGCAATAATTTCAGTGGTATAGCGGTCTTGACCTTGCTGATCCTGCCATTTTCTGGTGCGTAAACTGCCTTCTACATACAATTTTGAACCTTTACGTACGTATTCACCGGCGATTTCACCTAAGCGATTAAAACAGACGACTCTATGCCATTCGGTACGGTCTTGTTTCTCGCCTGTGGTTTTGTCTTTCCATGTTTCACTGGTGGCAAGGGATAAGGTGGTCACTGCATTGCCATTAGGCATATAACGTACCTCAGGGTCAATACCGACATTGCCTACTAAAATTACTTTGTTAATGCCTCGAGCCATAAAAAATCTCCTGTATGCGAAAGTTAGCTAATAAGTATAGCCAATTTATTGGCTATTGCTATACCTTTAAAGTGATTCGACTGGTTTTGTTGGCGCTTGGATTGCCCAAAAAAACCAGATGAGACTTAATAATGCATTACTGATAAAAATACCTTCATGCTGCCATAAATTATAAAGAAGACCGGCTAAGGTACCGCCAAAAAAGATACCAAGAAACTGAGAGGTCGAATAAATACCCATGGCAGTTCCTTTGCAATGAGCAGGCGCTTGTTTGGAAATTAAAGAAGGAAGAAGGGCTTCTAGAATATTAAATGCGGTGAAGTAAACCAACATGAACAGACACAAGGAAAGCCAAGCCGTAGACCAATGAGCCAGACTTAATTGCACTAATGCAGTTCCCAAGATGGCAAAAGCAAATATTTTTTTGCCATAGGATTTTTTTTCGCTCAGAATGATGAATGGGATCATGGCCATAAAAGCCAATACCATCAAAACCAGATAGAAAGACCAGGTCTGTTGTATGTGTCCTGATTCTTTGTGTGCTTTTAAAATAAGAGGCATGACAAAAAAAGTGGAGGTTAAAATGGCATGTTGGCAAAAAATACCAAAATTCAATTGCCACAAAGCAGTATTACTTAACACCTGCTTGAATAAATGTTTGCTGGTCTTCGGGGGGGATGTTGCTGAGTCTGCAGGCGTAGGGATGACGCCATATAACAGCGCGATGCCCAATAAAGCAAGGAGAGTGGTTAAATAAAAAATACCGGCAAGACCAAAATGATGTGCTAAAAGAGGACTTAGCACCATGGCCAAACTAAAAGAAAGCCCGATGGACATCCCGATCACCGCCATGGCTTTAGTGCGTTCTTTTTCTAAAGTCAGATCCGCCAGTAATGCTATCAAAACACTGCCTACAGCCCCCATGCCTTGTATGATGCGCGCCAAGAGAATACCGTAAACAGAATGAGAGAGTGCTCCAATCAAACTGCCGATAGCAAAAAGTAATAAACCTAAAGCTATCAGTGGCTTACGTCCCCAGCGGTCAGAAAAAAAACCGAAAGGGATTTGCAGTAAGCCTTGACTTAAACCATAGGCACCTAAAGCCAAGCCAAGAAGAGTCGGCGTTGCGCCTGCAAGTTGTTGGCCATACAAAGTGAATACTGGAATTAAAAAAAACAAACCAAGCATGCGAAATGAAAAGAGGGCGGCTATAGGTAAAACAGTTTTTGACCAGGAATGTTTCATCACTATCGGTTTGTCAATTTATAATGCGCAAATGGTACAAAGATAAAGCTTAAGACACAAGTTCATTTGTTAATTATTAGTAGATGATTGACAGAATTAGCTAATCCCGGTAGTTTTTGTGCTTTTTATACGGGAGGCATTCGTTGATGAATTCACCTTTTTTAGGAACAACTGCCTTGATTACAGGCGGTGCGCGAGGCATAGGCAAGGCTACTGCGCTTAAATTGGCTAAATCCGGTTCAGATATTGCCTTAGTCTACTACAATAGCTCCGATGAAGCACAACATTTGGTCGAAGAAATTAAGGCCTTAGGTCGTCAAGCAGTTGCCTTTCAGGGTAATGTGGCTGATCATCAGTCAGTTAAAGAGGTGATGCGTCAATTTAAAGAGCATTTTTCACACCTGAATTTTTTAATTAGTAACGCGGCTAGTGGGGTCTTAAAGCCTGCTTTGAACATGTCAACCAAGCACTGGCGCTGGTGTATGGAAACCAATGCCTTGGCTCTCAATCATTTGGTCAGTGAAGGCCACGAACTCATGCCCAAAGGTGGACGTGTTATTGCTTTGTCTAGCCTGGGCGCGATAAGAGCCATCCCCAATTATGCATTTATCGGCGCCTCAAAAGCGGCTTTGGAAGCTTTGGTGCGTTCTTTAAGTCTGGAGCTGGCGCCGAAAGGGATTACGGTGAATACCGTATCTGCTGGTGTGGTGGACACCGATGCGTTAAAACATTTCCCTAACCGGGAGCAGCTGCTGGATGAATATCAGGCTCATTCTTTAGCAGACAGACCGTTAACGCCGGCCGATGTGGCCAATGCCATTTATCTGCTCTGTTTGCCTGAAGCGGCGATGATCAATGCACACACTTTGTTTGTAGATGCAGGTTATAGTCAAATCGGTTAACTTGATTTGCGGTTACCCGTATGAGATTGTTTTAATTTTAAAAGTCAGGATTTTTGTTGATACAATAAAGAAGCTTGGCTTTTACAGGTTGTCATAATATGCCGTACTCTTTAATTATTTTAGAAAATCATTTCGATTTGTCTGCTTATCAATTTTTATATGATAATGCAGAAAACTTATACGCACTGGGGTACTCTCAGATGCTATTTGAGCTGTATTGTGAACATGAACCCAGTGTTTACATGAACAGATTAAGAAATCATTTCACCGGCAAACAACAATTCGCTGGGGCACAAAGCGTAGAAATGATATTAAAAGTGTATGATAAATTTTGTGCGCTAGGTTTTATGTGTCGTTTTATTGATCCCGAACCGGAACACATCGCTTTAAGTTACAACAGAAGACTAGAAAAAGCCTTTCATGAAGGCGATGCACGACAGATGGATTTGGTTAGTTCAGAGCGGACTGAGGCGACAAGGCAACGTGATTTTGTCATGGCTACTGCTATTTTAGAGGCTAATAAATGTTCTCGGGCAGAAGGCGGGGTAATTTTTGTAGGCGGATTTCTGCATAATAATTTAATCAAACAACTTGACGTCCATTCGGCTTGTACTCAGCACGTTTTTCGCTATGCTGTTTTTCATGGGAAACCTTTTTATCGCGCTGAGACAACAGCGACACAAGAGAGTGAGTGGGATGCCATACGCTCAGCTTCCTATCGAGCGAATTTTTATGGTACCGATGCAGTACAGGATATTAATCCAGACCAGTATACATTTGAAATGGTAAAAGCAATTTTGCAATTGTCTCCGCCAATACCTTGCCTTGAACATGTCCCCAGTGTCAGTGCACCGTTGCGAAAAAAAACAGGACTGTCTTTTCAATTTTCCAAGGATGAACAGCATGTTGTCTCTGCTCATTTGAAGATAAGGGCATCTGAGGAAGAAAGAATTACTAAAAAAATCAAAAAGGCCATCCCGGGCTTACAGTTTTTTAACCGACAAATTCCTGGTACAGATGATCTTGATTTATGCATACCTGGAACCAATTTGATTGATCAACGGTCTTGTTTTTCTTCATTTTGATCGCAAAGCCAATCATTTGTGAAGTCATCAGTAGATTTTATTGTCATGGATAATGATTTTATTCTTGATTTTGCTGCGGAGTGTCAAATAGCTATGATATAATTGCTGATTTTAAGATCAGGTACAGGCTGAGGAATTATCATGAATAGTGCAAGTGTTTACCCTAAAGTTAGAGAAATTATTGCTGATGTATTGGTTATTGATGAAGAGGAAGTGTCCTTAAATAGCCGTTTAATCGGTGATTTAGGTGCTGAATCTATTGATTTTTTGGATTTGGTTTTTCAATTGGAAAAAGAATTTAAGATTAAAATTCCCCGTGGCCAATTAGAAAAAAATGCACGTGGTGACCTGGCTGAAGAAGAATTTGAGCAAGGTGGCGTACTGACTGCTAAAGGACTTGAGTCTTTGAAAAGTTATTTGTCTGAAATTCCTGCTGAGCAGTTCAAAGCCAATATGAAAGTGAATGAAATTCCGATGTTATTCACGGTAGAGACATTTTGTAAACTGGTCGTTGCGGCAAGCCAAACTACGGAATCGGTCGCCTGATGCGATTTTTATTTGTTGATAGAATCATTGAGTCATCCCCTAATCAATGGGTTAGGGGCATAAAAAATGTGACTTTGGATGATGATTTTTTGACGCAAGATAAAGAGGGCCGCCTTTGTTTTATGCCTTCTTTAATTGGTGAAACCTTGGGCCAATTGGCTGCTTGGAATGTGATGGCGTCTTGTCATTTTACCCATCGCCCTGTTGCTGGCGTGGTCTCTTCTGCGCGTTTGTATCGTCCTGCCTACCTGGGGGAGACGGTTTTGTTAGAGTCATTTATCGATGCTGTAGATGATAAAGCAGTTGAGTATCATAGTATTGCACGGGTAGGTCAGGAGCGATTGTTTGTCATCGAAGGGGCATTAGGTCCTTTGTTACCGATGGCGGATTTTATCGGTCAACAAACAGTCAAACAACAGTACGAAGAAATTTTCCGTCCTGGTGATTGGGCGGTCTTGTCGCAACAGTCTATGCCTGTGGATATATTAACCAGCTTGCCATCGCGTCCTTTATTGATAATGGCTTTTGATCGTATTTTAGATAGTGTTCCCGGTGAGTACCTTGTTGCGGAAAAACGAATCACCCGATCAGCGCCGTATTTTCCTGATCACTTTCCTCACAAACCAGTCTTGCCAATGACGATATTATTAGAATGCATTCAAAATAGCGTCAGTCAATTTGTAGAGAAATCATATACAACAAATTATGAAATCAGTGAGCTGCGTCGCATCAAAATGAATGAATTTGTTCAGCCCGGAGATGTTTTAACCTGTACAATGAAAGTAAAAGCGCAAACTGAAAATGAATTGATTTTGACCTGTCGCAGCGAAGTAGAGGGTAAACGAGTTTGTGTGGTGGAAGTGGTGTTAAAGGCAAAAGGGTTCGTATGATGAAAAAAAGAAGAGTGGCTATCACCGGTTTAGGAGCGGTATCTCCTCTAGGCAATAATGTGGAGTCTACCTGGAATCAATTACTTGCTGGTGCATCAGGAATAAGTCAAATTACTCATTTTGATGCCAGTGCCTTTCCGACTTTTATTGCAGCGGAAGTAAAAGATTTTGATGATGAATCCATGCACCTTGGCAAGCATCAGCGTTTTGCGATGTCTTTTACGCACTATGCCTTGGCTGCTGCACAACAAGCATTAAAAGATGCCGGGGTTTGCCCCACGGCAGAAACCGCTTCTCGCTGGGGGGTGGTTGCCGGCAGTGGCATGATGACTGCTGAGTTTGATTATTTGCAACGCTTTCAGCGTGCTTGTGCTGAAGAAGGCGAAATCAATTGGCAGCAATTGCTGGCTAATAAACAGGCCTTTTATCAATTGGCTGATTTTGGTAAAACCACTTCCAATTCGGGTTTGTCTTTATTGATTAATGAATTAGGCATTACAGGCTATGCTACTTCTGTGCACACCGCTTGCGCTTCCAGTGGTCAAGCCTTGGGCCTTGCCATGCAAGTGATTCGTCGTGGAGAAGCTGATTTTATGGTTGCCGGTGGCTTCGATTCCATGATCAATCCTTTAGGCCTTTCCAGTTTTTGTTTATTAGGCGCTTTATCGACCTACAATCAAACACCGACAACTGCCAGTCGCCCCTTTGACGGCACTCGCAATGGCTTTGTTTTAGGCGAAGGTGCTGCGTTTTTAATTTTGGAAGAGTGGGACAAAGCCAAAGCTCGAGGTGCTCGTATTTATGCCGAGCTAGCTGGTGAAGGCAATTCTTTGAGCTCGTATCGAATTACTGATTCTCATCCTAATGGTGATGGTGCAATGCAAGCCATAGAAAGGGCTTTAGCGGATGCACAAGTGAGTGCAGATGCAGTCGATTACATTAATGCTCATGGTACGTCCACTAAAATGAACGATTTAAGTGAAACCAATGCCATTAAAGCAGTGTTTGGCGCGAGAGCAAAAACCATTCCGGTGAGCTCGACAAAAGGCCAGACGGGACATTTGATTGCCGCAGCCGGCGCTTTGGAAGCAGTTATTTCGGTGAAGGCCATAGAGCAATCCATGGTTCCCGCTACCGCGAATTTAACGACACCTGATCCAGAATGCGACCTCGATTATGTGGTCGACGGTCCAAGAGCCCAACCATTAAGAGCAGTGCTATCGAATTCTTTTGGCTTTGGCGGCTCCAATAGCGCTTTGCTATTTAAACATCCTGAATTTGAAGGGACGCTATAATGAGTAATTCAAATCGTGTTTTTATTACGGGCCGTAGCGCATTAACCGCCTCGGGTGCAACAGCAGAAGACACCTGGAATGCTTTGTTGGCTGGTGAGAGCGGTATTGGCGTTATTGCCGAATGGGATTTAAATCAATGGCCATGTTGTTTGGGTGGAGAGTTGAAGCATTTGCAGCCTGCCAAGATGCTGCCAGATAGAAAATTAATCAAAGTGATTTCTCGGCAAGATGTGCTGGGAATTCATGCGGCAGTAACAGCCATCGAGCAAAGCGGCATGATCAGTTATAGAGACAGCTTGCCTGATGCAACTCATTTTAATGAGCAGACTGCGGTTTATGCCGGTTCGCCAGGCAATAAATATTATCAGCAATATGATTTTTTGCCTTTAATGGCAAAAACGCAAGGTGACATGCAAGCTTTTGCCAAACAGTTGTTTGATGAAGTGCATCCGATGTGGCTACTGCGTATTTTGCCCAATAATGTCTTGGCTTATACCGGGATTACGTATGGATTCAAAGGGATTAATCATAATGTAACCAATCACGCTGTTGGTGGTGCGCAGGCACTTTTAGAGGCCTATCATGCCATTAAAAGCGGTCAGGCTGAGCGTGCGGTTGTCGTGGCCTACGATGTAGGAATAGAGCCGCAAGCTTTGTTTTATTACGATGAGCTGGGGGTGTTGAGTCATCGACATCTAAAACCTTTTGATAAAGCGCATGATGGCACACTCTTGGCTGATGGTGCTGCTGCGATTGTTTTAGAAAGTGAAGCCAGTGCACGTGCCCGAGGTGCTGTATGTCACGGTGAATTACTGGGGGGATTGGCGGCCAGCGAAGCACAAGGTCTGTTTTCTATTGAGGCCGATGGTGAGCATTTGGCTTCTTTGATTGAAAGAACCTTGGCAGCAACCCATTTGCTTGCACAGGATATTGGTATGGTAGTTGCCCATGGCAATGGGAATCCTAAATCAGATGACAGTGAAGCCAGGGCTCTTGCGCAAGTATTTGCATCATCCAGACCGCCAGTGGGTGCATTTAAATGGTCGACGGGGCATACATTATGTGCTTCCGCTCTGGTTGATACGGTTCTGGCAACTTACGCATTAGAACAGCGCTGCTTGCCCGGGATAGCCAATTTGGAACAACCTGCTACAGCCAGCGCCACTTTGGCCTTGAGCGCAGATCATCAAGGCTTGGAAAAAACACATGCTTTAGTCATTAACAGAGGGTTTGCCAGTATGAACGCTTGTCTTGTGGTGAAAGCTGGTGACTGATTTGGCGCAAAAAATCAATGCGCTGCCTGTGAGTTGGGTAGGACGGTTCATTTATCGGTGTATTCCCTATAGAAAAAAATGGGTTCTTTCCAATATCAATCAGGTCTTTGGTAATGCGCTGACCCAGCAGGAAAAAATACATTTGGCGAAAGCCTATTATTCTCATTTGGCTACCTCTTTAAAAGAAGGCCTTCAGTTGCGGTTTATGAGTGAAGACACCTTAAGGGCCAAAGTGAAAGTGCTGGGCCATGAACACATGCTGGCTGTTGTCGCGCAAAATAAAGGGGTTTTGGTTTTAACGGGACATTTTGGTAATTGGGAGTTTGCTCCTCTAGGCGGTATTTTGAATTTCAAAGCCTTTAAAGGGCAATTTCATTTTATCCGTCGCACCTTGCGATTTAAAGCTTTAGAACGGTTGATGTTCAATACCTACTATAAAGCGGGGTTGCATGTCATTCCTAAAAAGAATTCTTTAGATAAAGTGTGTGCAGCCTTAGATCAAAATCATGCCGTGATTTTTGTCTTAGATCAACATGCCTCTTTAGCGAATAAAGATGGTATTGCGGTTGAATTTTTTGGAAAAAAAGCAGGGACTTACCGTAGTTTGGCTACTTTGGCTCGGCATACAGGCATTCCTGTTGTGCCTGCTGCAGGATATCGCTTGCCTGATGGCACACACGTGCTGGAGTTCTTCGAGCCTCTGCCATGGCAAGATTATGAAAGCAATCAGGAATCTTTATATCAAAATACCTTGGTCTATAATCAAGCATTGGAGCGCATTATTTTGGCTAATCCCGCGCAATGGAATTGGATGCATAAACGTTGGAAATTAAAGCAAGACAGTTAGAGTCTATTGTGTTCGTTGCGTAAGTTTTTTAAAACAGGCAATAATTTTTCTCTTTGTTCTTCTTTAGGGAAGAGCAAAATGATAATGCCGCCTGCTCGTTGAGTAAAAAATTCATAATCGAGTTGCATGGAGAAAAGATTAATACTTAACTCAATACTGCCTGAAGAGGGCAACTCTATGCTCGCTGTCAACGCGATACTGGCCGCAGAAATATCGATTATCTGCAAAGGCTGACTGTTAAAAAAAGCTTTCATTTCTCCATGGTTTTTAATACGAAAATATTGTCTCTTTTCGTCCATCATTGTCCCCAAAATCAAACACAGAGATGCCTTGAGTTTAAGTTTAGGCTTGATGAAAAAAAAGATCAAATGCGAGCGACCGTTTTCAAAGCGCTGCTTTGGCATCTTTTCGGATTGTACCTCTTCAGGAAGGCTTTAAAAGTGCCTGAATAAACCTTGGCGGACTATTCTGCAATCAGTCCGTCATAAACGACTACCGCCGGTCCTGTCATGCGGATGGATTGTTGCTTATCAGGCCAATCAACCAATAAGGTACCACCTTGTAACTGTACTTGTACGCTGTCTTTGAGATGATAGTAGAGCTGGCCGATAGCCGCCGCAGCAACAGCGCCACTGCCACAGGCTTTGGTTTCACCGCAGCCACGTTCATAGACTCTTAATTCAATACGCTCAGGGCTTAAAATACGCATAAAGCCGACATTGGTTTGCTCTGGAAATTGTCGATGGGTGCTAATTTGTTTGCCCCAATCCTGGATTAATGAATCATCAAAATGGTCCACTATCAGCACCGCATGAGGGTTGCCCACGTTAATGACATGAATGGGTATGTCACGTTGCTGATCTAAATCGATGCAGTAGCGGTTTTGCACGGTCTCGGTGAGAAAAGGAATGCGTTGTGGATGGGTTTGAGGAACATCCATTTCAATACTGACTGATTGATTGGCATGGATGGTTAATTGCATTTGCGTCGTTGACGTGGCAACGCGAAAGGTATTTTTGGCGCTCAACTGACGGTGTTTAATAAACAGCGCAAGACATCGTGCCCCATTGCCGCATTGACCCACTTCTTGGCCATTGGCATTAAAAATACGATAATTAAAATCCACCGCTGTTGTTTGAGCCGGTTCAATGAGCAAGCATTGATCAAAACCAATGCCAGTAAAGCGGTTACTCCATTGTACAATGCGCTCTGCTGTAAGCTGCACCTTTTGGTGGATACCGTCAATGACCATGAAGTCATTGCCAAGTCCGTGCATTTTAGTAAATTGGATAGGCATGATAAGAACCGCTTTTTAAGTTAATGATAACCAAGTAGCCGTATGGGGGGAGGGCAAATACAAGGGGCCTTTTTGTCCACATCCAGTCAATGGCAAAATAAAAACAGCAAGCGTCAGCATGAGTAATGGTTTCATAATAGTCCAGCATGAGTCTGTAATCGATTAAAGGATCCGCTATAATGCGCTATAAATCAAGCGCTTTGCTTGCATGCCCCTTTGTGTAGGAATGATTTTTTTATCATGTACAGAGATCAAAATCATACACCGATTTACTTTTTACGTTGTTGACCTTATCTGAATGATTAAAAAAAGATTAAAATGCAAGAGACTTCTGTTTTATGCTTTTTAAATGCTAAACTTGAGCGCTTGAGTTGAGGTGCTAAATTATTTTTTTGGAGAATCCGTTTTGAGTAGCAAAAACAATACCGCCAGCGCTTGCATTATTTGGATGCATGGATTAGGTGCTGATGAAAAGGATATGATGGGTGTGGCAAATGAATTGTCCTTTCCTGCAAAGCAAGTACAGCATGTTTATATGAGTGCACCGCATAGACCGGTTACGTTGAATAATGGCATGATGATGCCGGCATGGTATGATATTGTCGGATTACAATTATCAGACAGAGAAGACAAGCTGGGGATTGAACAATCCTATGGCTTAATTAATCAAGCCATTACTGAACAACGCCAACAAGGTATACATGAGCAGCATATTTATTTGGCTGGTTTTTCGCAAGGCGGTGCGATGGCTTTGTATACGGCATTGCGTTATCCTGGCCGTTTAGGCGGCGTGATTGCTTTGTCAGCCTATTTGCCTCTGGCGCAAGAAATAGTCCCTCAGCTGGATAAGCAAACGCCATTTTTTCTTGGCGCAGGTCGCTTCGATCCGCTCGTATTGCCAGCATGGTCGCAGCAAAGTCAGAAGCAGTTGGTACGCTTTGGTTATCAACATATAACCTATCGGGAATACCCGATGGAGCATTCTATTTGCTTTGAAGAATTACAAGATCTGAACCAGTGGCTTAACAGCCAATTGCAAGGAGCCAATGAATGACTGTTGTTAAAAAATCACGCTCGGTGGTCTATTCCTGTGAGCAAATGTATCGTCTGGTCAATGAAGCAGAGCATTATGCTCAATTTTTGCCTTATTGTGTGGAAAGCACGGTACATCATCGTAACGAAGATGAAGTGCAAGCCACATTAGTCATCGGTGCTGCCGGAATGACCAAATCATTTACCACGAGAAATTTATTACAAGTGAATAAAATGATAGAAATTCGATTGATTGATGGTCCATTCAGTCATTTGGAAGGTTTTTGGCGGTTTGATGCCTTGGAAAACGAAGGCTGTACCATTTCATTTGATTTGGAATTTGAATTTGCCAGTAAATGGTTCTCCATGGTCTTAGGTCCTGTCTTTGAACAAGTGACAGATAAAATGGTAGATGCATTTTGCACCAGAGCAGAGAGTTTATATGGTCCACGTTGAGTTGGTTTATATTGCCTTAAATCAAGAAAAAATTCACCATCACTTGGTACTGCCTTTAGGAGCAACAGTTGCTGATGCCCTAGAGCAAGCCAAATTGTATGACACGCATCCTGAGACTCGCACTTTAACAGTGGGTATTTACTCGAAATCAGTGCCATTGACGCAAGTGTTACGCGAGGGGGACCGAGTGGAATTATACCGGCCGCTTTTTGCTGATCCCAAAGAGAAAAGAAGACGCTTGGCTCGTGCCAAGAAGTAAAGCCTGGTTAAAGAGCGGGTGTTCTTTTCCTTTTGCAGGAAAAGAACACCCATTATTTGATTAAGGCTGGTGCTCTATCTTATCCAGGCGCTCATGGGCAAAATATAAAACAGCATGTCGCGTTTCCATCGCCCCATTGCCTTTTCGCCAGGTATAAGCATAATCCCAGCGGTCGGTAGCAAACATGGGACTAAGAAGACTGGTACCCATTAAAATACCGACATCTTCTTTGCTCATGCCTGTTTTTAAACGGGCTATTTTATTGGCAGGAATTAAATTACCCTGCTGTGTTATTCTTCTGGAAAAGTCATAAGACATGCATTGGGTTAGGCTAAGGGTTAAAAGTACAGTGAGAAAAAGGGCTAAAATTCGCATGGTTTTGCCTATCGTGGAAAATTTAGCCATAATAATAGGCCATTTAATAAAAACATCAAGAACTATACCTCTTATCGTGCAAAAGATACGTAAACGAAAAAGTATTTTTAACGAAAGAGGAGTTGTCTGTCTGTTAGGTTTGAGGAGTTTGCATGGAAGAGAGTCAGCAATTAAAAAATGCAGGGCTAAAAATTACAGCACCACGCATAAAAGTATTACATATTTTAGAGCAGTCGCTTAATCACCATTTAAGTGCGGAAGACATTTATAAAGCCTTATTGGAAACTGGAGAAGATGTCGGTTTGGCTACCGTGTATCGAGTATTGACTCAATTTGAAGTGGCCGGATTAGTCTCTCGGCATAATTTTGAAGGCGGGCATTCGGTCTTTGAATTGACGCAAGGCGAACACCATGATCACCTGGTCTGTGTTCAGTGTGGCGTAGTTGAAGAATTTGTCGATGAGATCATAGAAGAAAGACAGCAACAAATAGCAAGTAAAGCGCATTTTAAAATGACGGGGCATGCATTAAATATCTATGGTATTTGTCCTCAATGCCTGTAATTTAAAGCCGTGCAAGCTGTGTATTTTTTATCTCGGCAGCAATTGAAATTGACGCCGCTTCTTTTAGGATAAAGCAAGTGCTTCCGTTGATTTGGCTAGCGGTTTTTTTAAACATACTCAGGCCTCTTCTTTTACTTTCAGATAAGAGATGATTTTTTTTACGCCCTTGATGGCATTTACGCGCTTAATAATAAATCCTATGGATTGGGTTTGCTGCACCTGGCCTGATAAGGTGACAATTCCATCAATTGTTTTGGCATTAATTCCTACTAAGGGAATAGATTCATCGTCGAGTACCTTGGCTTTTAATACCGCGGTTTCTACTCGGGCAGTGATAAGAGCATCAGTGACAGAGGAGTTTATTTTTTTTATGTACAGCTTCTCGGTATTGACCCGCTTCACTCCTTTTGTATTATGGGCGGTGCGTAAGGCATCCACATAAGCATCTTTGTCTTTGACATAACCAGAAAGCGTCACCACTCCTTCATGGGTTGTTATTTTTATTTTTAACAGGTTTACGTTGTGATGTTCTGCAAATTGAGCAGCAATTTTGGTGGTAATGAAAGAATCACTAAGATCGTGCTCTAATTTATCCAGACTTTCTGCTTGTAACATACTTGAGGTACAAAGGAGCAGCACTCCTAGTAAAGACAACAATCGGCGCATGAGGGCTATCCAAAAATAGGTCGAGTTATAAAGGCAGAGAATTATACAGAGTTTTGACCCATTTTGAAAGAAAATAATCGATTTGAGTAAAATGGCTCCATTCCAAAGGCGAGGCTAACATCGTTATCTGCTGTATTTTACTGGTGTTCCAAGAGCATCAGCGGTATACTTTTTTGTTATATTTTAATACATATTGAGTGGGTATGCAGACTATTAGTATCCGTGGCGCAAGAACACATAATCTTAAAAATCTGGACTTGGAGCTCCCAAGAGATCAATTGATTGTCATTACTGGGCTATCAGGCTCTGGCAAATCATCATTGGCCTTTGATACTTTGTATGCAGAAGGACAAAGGCGTTATGTGGAGTCCTTATCCGCTTATGCACGTCAATTTTTATCGATGATGGAAAAGCCTGATGTTGACTCGATAGAAGGCTTGTCGCCGGCAATTTCTATTGAACAAAAAGCCACCTCGCATAATCCGCGTTCTACGGTTGGGACTATCACCGAGATTTATGACTATCTGCGTTTACTTTATGCCCGTGTCGGAGAGCCACGTTGTCCAAGACATCACACCAGTTTGCATGCACAGACAGTCAGTCAAATGGTTGATCAGGTATTGGCTTTGCCACAAGACAGTAAAGTAATGATTTTGGCTCCGGTAGTGCGTGAAAGAAAAGGGGAGCATGTCCAGCTTATTCAGCAGCTTCAAGCGCAAGGCTATGTCCGTGCCCGGATTGATGGCGAGATTTATGAGTTAGATGATCCGCCTCAGTTGAGTTTAAGAGTGAAGCATACCATTGAAGTAGTGGTTGATCGTTTTAAAGTGCGAGATGACTTGGCACAGCGCTTGAGTGAATCCTTTGAAAATGCGCTTCATTTAGCAGAAGGTGTCGTTGTTGTTGCCTCAATGGACAAGCAGTTTGCAGAGTTTACCTGTTCTTCCAGATTTGCATGTGCTGAATGTGGCTATAGTTTAAGTGAATTAGAACCTCGATTGTTTTCTTTTAATAACCCAATGGGAGCCTGCCCTGCCTGCGATGGCTTAGGCGTTGATCAGTATTTTGACCCAGACCGAGTGGTTCACCATAATGGCTTAAGTCTGGCTGATGGTGCCATACGGGGTTGGGATAAAAAAAGTAATTATTATTTCAGCATGCTGGTTTCTTTAGCCAAGCATTATCAATTTGATGTGGATACGGCTTTTTGTGATTTATCAGAATCAATTCGTGACTGTATCCTTTATGGTAGTAAAGAGGAGGAGATAGTATTTCATTATCATCGGCCTAATGGGGGTTATGTGATGAAAAAACATCCCTTTGAGGGGGTGATTCCCAATATGCAAAGACGGTATAGAGAGTCAGACTCTAGTATGATTCGTGAAGAGTTAGCCAAATACTTATCGTCCAGACCTTGTCTTTCCTGTCATGGGTCTCGCTTGCGAGAAGAAGCTCGTCATGTGTTCGTTAATGATAAAAATTTAGCTGAATTATCTGCCTATTCGATAGAACAGGCTTATGCTTTTTTTAAGCAATTGACCTTGCCAGGCTATCGAGGGCAGATAGCTGAAAAAATTAATAAAGAGATTGTCGCACGCTTGGGATTTTTGGTTAATGTTGGTCTTGATTATTTGTCTCTAGCGCGTAGTGCCGATACTTTATCTGGTGGTGAAGCGCAAAGAATTCGTCTGGCCAGTCAAATTGGCTCAGGTTTAGTGGGGGTGATGTACATTCTTGACGAGCCTTCTATTGGTTTGCATCAAAGAGACAATGATCGCTTATTAGAAACGTTGTTTCATTTGCGAAATTTAGGCAATACGGTCATTGTAGTAGAGCATGATGAAGATGCAATACGTCATGCAGACTTTGTGTTGGATATCGGCCCAGGAGCAGGTGTTCACGGTGGACAAGTGGTGGCGAAAGGGACGCCGGCTGAGATTATGGCGCATCCTGATTCTTTGACTGGTCAGTATTTATCAGGCAAGCAATGCATTGCCATCCCCTCTCATCGTCGTCCTCCTGATCCAGAGCGTATGTTGTCTTTGGCAGGTATTCACTGTAATAACTTATGTGATGTGCAGGTGAGCATTCCTTTAGGTCTCTTGACCTGTATCACGGGGGTTTCAGGCTCAGGAAAATCAAGCTTAATAAATGATACCTTATATCCTATTGCCGCGAATGCTTTAAATAGAGCCAGTCTGTTAGTGCCTGGCTCCGCCAAGGAGATAAAGGGCTTGCATCTGTGTGACAAAGTGATCGACATTGATCAAAGCCCGATAGGACGCACCCCGCGTTCCAATCCAGCAACATACACGGGCTTGTTTACGGATATCAGAGAGTTATTTTCCGGTACGCCAGAGGCGAGGGCGAGAGGCTATTTGCCTGGTCGATTCAGTTTTAATGTGCGTGGAGGACGCTGCGAGGCATGTCAAGGCGATGGCATGATTAAAGTAGAGATGCATTTTTTGCCAGACATTTATGTGGCTTGTGATGTTTGCCAAGGCAAAAGGTATAACCGAGAGACGCTGGAGATTTATTATAAAGGAAAAAACATTCATGACATTTTAGAGATGACGGTAGAAGAGGCCGCTGTCTTTTTCACGGCCATCCCAAGTCTTGCGCGTAAATGTAAGACCTTGCTGGATGTGGGCTTGTCCTATATTAAGTTGGGACAAAGCGCGACTACTTTGTCAGGTGGCGAGGCGCAACGCATCAAGTTGGCACGGGAGCTGTCTAAAAGAGACACCGGCAATACCTTGTATATTCTTGATGAGCCCACAACGGGCTTGCATTTTCATGATACGAGACAATTGCTCGCTGTCTTGAGCAAATTAAAAGAAAAAGGCAATACCATTTTGGTCATTGAGCACAACTTGGATGTGATTAAAACAGCCGATTGGATTATTGATCTGGGTCCAGAAGGAGGCAGTAAAGGTGGCCGTATTATTGCAGAAGGAACGCCAGAACAGGTTGCGATGATAAGGCACTCTTATACGGGGCAATTTTTAAAACCTATTTTAGGAATGGAGTGAAGGGCTGTTATTTTCCTTATTTTGAGCTATAAATAAAGTAGCTATTCATCGAAATGCCAGAAGGGGTGCTTGTTGAGAGACCATATTGCGCAGTCGGCACCCCAAGCCGACTTTTCGCTTAAAGCATGTACCAGGTGATGAATAGAGACTAACTAAGAAAATAAATTTTGATTGGGAATAAGGATAAAAAATGGCTACATTTTTCGTCATACTGCTTGTGGTGTTGGTAGGGCTGCTATTCTGGGCTATAGGTATTTACAATGTATTAATTCAGCTGATTGAAGCCATTAACAATAATAAAAAGCAGATTGATATCCAGCTGGATAGACGCTACAAAGTCTTTGAGTCCTTAATTGAGTCAGTAAAAAAATACATGGATTATGAAAAAACTACCTTAAAAGAAGTGGTCGCTTTACGTAATCAAGCTCAAGCTGCCAAAGAATCGGGTGATGAAAAGGCTCGCATGCAAGCAGAAAATAAAATTTCTACTATCGCAACAGGGCTTAATGTGGTCTTTGAAAATTATCCTGATTTAAAAGCCAATCAAAACGTACTGCAATTACAGGAAGAAATTGTCAACACAGAGAATAAGCTGGCTTATTCCAAACAAGCGTATAATGACAGTATTGAACGCTATAATGCGAAAAAGAAATCTTTTTTTGAATCCATGATTGTTGCTTATTTCTCTCAAGCCTTGAATAAAGATTTTGTCTATTGGGGGCTTCCAGACGCGGCAATTTTGCAAAAAGAAGATTATAAAATAAGCTTATAAGTCTATTATGAGTATAGAAAACTATCATGCGGAAGCTGCCGACTGGCGTGCACAACTGAAAAGAAATGAGCGTAACACAAGACGGGTGATTGCGCTCTTTTTATTTATTTATGTGGGGGTTGGTTTATTAGCTGATGTTTTGATCGTACAGACTACTTATCCTCATGCGCCTTTAGCGCGCGTTGTCACCGCCTTGTTGACCTTGCAGCTGGTGCCTTATGCTACTTTAATCATGGCCGTGCTTGCTGTATTGTCTTTATGGATAACGTATGCATTTTATGACCGTATTATGCTATTGGGTACAGAATACAGAGAAATCACGCCTGAATCAGCGCAGTCGGTAGTTGAAAAGCAGTTGTATCATGTGGTTGAAGAGATGAAAGTTGCTGCCGGGATGCCATTCATGCCGAAAGTATTTTTAATAGAAGCCCATTATATGAATGCTTTTGCCAGTGGCTACAGTGAGCGTTCGGCCATGGTTGCTATTACGCGTGGTTTGATTGATAAATTAGACCGGGCGGAGTTGCAGGCAGTTATGGCACATGAGTTAAGTCATATTCGGCACCACGATATTAAATTGACTTTAATGGTGGCTGTATTGAGTAATATTTTACTGCTGGTCATTGATCTGTTGTTTTACTCGGTACTTTATCGTAAAGACAGGCGGGATGATAACCGTTTATTGATGGTTATTGTGATATTACGCTATGTCTTGCCTTTATTGACCGTGGTATTGACTTTATTTTTGAGTCGCACACGAGAGTATATGGCTGATGCGGGCTGCGTGGAGTTGATGCGTGACAATGAGCCGATGGCGCGCGCTTTATTAAAAATTAGCGCCGATCACCAACAACATGCCGAAGAGTATACTCATGCTTATGGAGCCACGGCTCATGAACAATTAAGACAGGCCTCTTATCTTTTTGATCCAAGCGGTATTGATCCGGTAAAATCATTCAATAGTCTTTGGTCAACCCATCCCTCCATTGAAGCCCGTTTGGCAGCTATTGGTTTTAGAAAAAAACCATAAAGCGTCCAGCAAAAGGCCGCGGCAGTAGTTTATTGAGAAAAGTCTATTCTCTTAAGCCGACGCCTTTTTTTAGTAAGATTAAATTCAACACGGTCAGCAACAGCAATAAGGTATAAATCATGGTCATAGCGAGGGACATGTTGACATCTTTTTGCCCTATCATGGCATATCGTAAGGCATTGGTCGTATGCAATATAGGGTTAAAATAAGATACTTTTTGCCAAAAGGAAGGCAGCATTTCAATGCTGTAAAAGACTCCGCCTAAATAAGTTAATGGCGTTAAGACAAAGGTTGGGATGATGGTAATGTCATCGAAATTGCGTGCAATCATGGCATTAGTAAAGCCGGCAAGTGAAAAAACAGCAGAGACCAGCATGACGACCCAAAGCGTGAGTGGTAAATGGTCGAAAGTTAAGGTTAAGAAAAAGTTGGCAACCAAAAAAACTAAAATAGCAACAATGACCCCTCGTGCCACCCCGCCAAAAACATAACCTAATAAAATCAGGCTGTAATGCATGGGGCTAATTAACATTTCCTCTATATTTTTTTGAAAGCGAGCACTAAAAAGAGAAGAGGAGACATTGCCATAGGAATTCACTACCACCGCCATCATGACAAGACCTGGTGCAATAAACAGGGTGTAATTAAAGCCGTGGATAGTGCCAATTCGAGGGCCTATTAATTGACCAAAAATTAAAAAATAAAGGGTGGTGCTGATAACCGGAGGCAAAAATACCTGGCTGGCAATGCGGAGCATGCGCAGAAGCTCGCGACGTATTAGCGTATAAAGGGCTATAATCTGTTGTCTAGTGGCCATTTTTGATGAGATCCATAAAAAGTTCTTCTAATCGATTGGTTTTATTTCGCATACTTTGTACCTGGATGCCTTCTTGACTTAAGCAGTTGAATACCGTGTTTAATGTGGTTTCACGGTTTATTTTTAGTTCCAGTGTTTGGGCGTCAATAAGATGGGCAGTGAAGCCTTCTTGTGCTTTAGGGGCCTTTTCTATGGGATGTTCGATGTTAAAAATAAACGTTTGATAATGTAAACTGCTCAGCAAAGCACGCATGGAAGAATGAGTGACAATAGTACCTTTATCAATAATAGCAATGTTTTTGCATAATTGTTCTGCTTCTTCTAAATAGTGAGTGGTTAAAATAATGGTAGTGCCTTGCTGATTGGTTTGTGTCAAGAAGTCCCACATACTACGACGAATTTCGATGTCTACTCCGGCAGTAGGCTCATCAAGGATTAAGACCTTGGGTTGATGAACGAGCGCTCGTGCTATCATCAGTCGGCGTTTCATTCCTCCAGACAAATGGCGCACGATAGCATGTTTTTTCTCCCCCAAACCTAATTGTTCCAGCAGCTGATGGGCACGCGCCTTGGCTATCGTAAGAGGAACACCATAATATCCTGCTTGACTTAGTAAAATTTGTTCACAGGTTTCAAAAATACTGAGATTGATTTCCTGAGGCACCAAGCCAAGACATGACTTGGCTTGAGTGGTCTGCGTATCCAAATCATAGCCATTAATTTTAATCTGCCCAGCTGTTTTTTTAACTAAAGTAGTTATCAAGCCTATGGTGGTCGATTTTCCTGCACCGTTGGCGCCAAGCAAAGCAAAAAAATCACCTTGCCTGACTTTTAAGTCAATGCCTTTGACGGCTTCAAGGCCGTTAGCATAAGTTTTTGATACTTGTTCTAGCTCTAACGCATACATAATGAATACAATAAAAGAAAGATGGGCTATCACTATAACCCACATACTGCAGCAGATCTATGTCATCTGCCTTTTTTCCCAATGCACTCAATAGAGTGAGAGCATACAGGCTTTGTCTGCACCTCCGCGTTTTATGGACAGACCGCCTTGCCTCGGATTGTTAATGGTTACCAGGCTGCTGAATTAGTCTATTGGTCCAAGCGATGGCCAGGGCAGAAACAATGAGCGTGATATGAATAACCACCTGCCACATGACCGAATCATTACTGAGTTTTGTTGGGTCAATAAAAGTACGCAGTAAGTGAATGGAGGAAATACCAATTAAAGACAATGCCAATTTGACTTTCATGGTTCCTGCATCCAAATGATCCAGCCATTCAGGTGTATCAGGATGGGCATTTAAATCCAGATGAGAGACAAAGGTTTCATACCCACCCAGGACCACCATAATGAGCAGGTTGGCAATCATGACCACATCAATCAGATCAAGAACGCCTAGCATGATATGAACATCATCTACGCCATTGAGATGAATAATCAGGGTGAATAATTCTCGGATAAACCGATAGACATAGGCTGCCAGAATTAAGATAAGGCCAATGTACATGGGCAATTGCAACCATCGGCCCATAAAAATAAGAGTGCTGATGCTTTTTTTTACACGATTCATGTTTTGCTCAATGATTCAATAATAAGCGCATCATACTCTTTTTGTTTTTATTTGTTAAGGTGGCGATTGGTGAGCAGTGGCGTATCCTCTTGATTCTTTTCTTTGGCCTTGCTGTTCTCACTCCAAAAAAAGTATTGTTCATACAGTTGGATAATAGCGTCTTTTTCCTTCTGCTGTCCTTGCCCTGCAGGGGGTGGCTCGGCCGCAGTTTGGCTAACAGACGGTTTCGTTATGCTAGTATGCTGGCATAAAAAACTGCAGTATGCGCTATGATTAGGTGTGGATAAGAGGGCATACAGACCGCCTAAGAGACCGGATGTAATAATGGATCGGGTTAAAAAACGAAAAGGATGATAGTAAATGTCTTGTGCCAAATCATTCCACCCTTGCAAAGTAAAAACAGTCTGGGCAAGGCATGTCATCGCCACTTTGGGTTTACAGGTAAGCTGAGTCAGGCCTTTTGAGGCATCCTCTATGCCGTTGCGTATTTCCATCGGTATGGAGTGAGGATAACTCAGATCAGCGGCCATGCGATGAGCTAAGGTCATCAGAGCGCGTAACCGTAAAAGATGAGAGAAGCGTGGGTTTAGTCTTTGCTGTTCTTCAGGAAGAAAAGAGTAGTCCATTTGTTGCCATTCGGCCTCGATAACCAGGGGCGCTTGCTGATGATAGTAACGGTGTAAGCTGTCAAGTGGACGACTCCATGGTTTACCTTCAGGCAATGGTTTGCTTGGCGTCGGGATGCGTTTAATGCATTCAGCCAACAAGGATAGACCGGGTTTGGTGCTGCGAGCCAGGCATTGATATAAGTGAATTCCGCCTTGTTCATAAAAGCCCTCAACCAGTTGTTGCATGATGCGGTCAATATGCTGCGCGTCATAACGTTTTTTGATCTGATGGTAATTTAAGGGAGTATAAGACAGTTCTGGTCTTGGTGAGCGCCTATTTTGAGAAAAATGCTTGGGGAGGTGGTCTACCAGAGCATTCCATTGACCGCGGTGCTCATTCATACAATCATAGTAGTCTTCGATGGATAAGTCTTTTAGTTTCTCTTGATACAGACGATGCAAGGTGGTTTCTGCCAACATTTCGGCTGTTTCAAGGGCTGTATGGGGATAATGTAACCGGTCACTAACTGTTTGATTCAGTTGCAATTGAACTTGCATTATTTTTAATTGTAACGAATGAACCCGAATGAATTGATCAATTTCTTGGTCTGTGTACTGCTTTTGCTGGTTTTTTTGCTGTGAGGGGATCAGGTTGATGAGAGCAAAGCCAGAGAGCATGCCAATAGCGCCATATAAAAAAACCTTGGCAGGAAAAGCAAATTCATTGGCAATGTTTGCTAGTTCATTGAGTGAACGAGCGGAATTAACCAATTGATTTACTGTTCTTGCCGGATCTGTTTGCTGGAGCTCAGACAATATTTGCTCGAAGGCGAGCATGGAATTGAAATCAAGATGTTCTATAACCGCTTTGATTTCATCAGTGGCTTTTTGTAACCCCAGCAGTATTTGAGGGGGCATTTGGTGTTGTAAAAAAAAGGCAATTCTTTTTAAAGTATTATTTATTTCGGGATGTTCAATCATATCAAAGTGCCCTAATTAAGGGCACAGTATACTTTTTTTATTGTATTTGTCAATGTAGTCGGCTTCATTGAACTGTATTAAGCGCTCTGTTTTTTATATCGTTTAAAGGCATTGCGACCGCATTCCTTCACCTGGTACAGTGCTTCATCAGCATTTTTAAGAAGTAGATCAAGATGATCGCCATCCAGCGGATACAAGCTAATGCCTATACTGATAGTAATTTTGAACTGAATCTCCTTGATGGTGATGGGTTTGGTAAGGCTGTTATTGATTTTTTCGGCAAGGTGGAGCGAATCCTCAGGAGCCGACAGGTCGTTGGCAATCACGACAAATTCATCACCACCTAAACGAACGAGTATGTCATTGGCACGAGTACAAGATTTAAGGCATGAAGCGAGCTCTATCAATAACAAATCCCCCATGTCATGACCATAGGCATCATTGATTTTTTTAAAATAATCCAGGTCAATAAACATCAAGGCAAGCAAGGTATGGTGGCGAGTTGCTGTTTGTAATAGGTGAGCGAAAACAGATTCTAAATACTCACGATTGGCAAGGCCAGTTAATGAATCATGATACACTCTGTAGATTAATTCTTGTTCAATTTTTTTCTGATGATTAATATCTTGTATTTGTGCAATAAAAAAAAGCGGGTTGTTTTGATGGTTGCGAACTAAAGAAGCACTGAGCAATATCCAAATAATGCTTTTGTCTTTTTTAATATATCGTTTTTCCATTTGGTAACTGTTAATTTCACCGGAGAGCAATTTATCGACGTTACTTAAATCAGTTTGTAAATCATCAACGTGAGTAATATGTTGGAAAGTTACTTTTAGTAATTCTTCTTCACTAAAACCGACAATTTCGCATAAGGCTTTATTGACTTTAGTAAACTGACCATCTAAAGACACTAAAGCCATGCCGATGGCTGCATACTCCATCGTGGAGCGAAAAAGCGTTTCACTGACTTTAAGTGCTTCTTCTATTTTTCTTTTATATGTAATATCTCGCATGACCACAGTTAAATAAACAGAGCTTTGTTGCTGGTCTCTATATAACGTAATGGTTTGTAAGACAGGGATTTCATCGCCATTAAGATGATTAATTAGAATAGAATCGCCAGACCAGAAACCTTTTTTTAGCACCAAAGGAAGAATGTCATCTTGCATGGTTTGAATGAGTCTATAGGGGTACATGTCTGCAATGGTAATAGAGCGTAATTTTTCATCAGCAGGATAACCCAGCATCTCTTTTGCTTTTTGATTACAATAAAGCAGCTTGCCCTCTTTATTGATCATGCCAATGAAATCAGAAGACTCATTAATCGAGTTAAGAAGTCTTGCATGTTCAAGCTCTAGTTGTCGCATGGGTTCTTTGTTTTTGATAAAAACAGCAAAGCCTTTTTGCGTGTCGATGCCACTGTTAACCATTTCAATAACCAGATGAGTCCAAATACAGGAATGGTCTTTTTTTTGTAACCAGACGTTTTGTTCAAAGGTATTTTCTTTTTTTGCTGTATTTAAAATCTGAAGCGGGATGTTGTCTGTTTGTTCTTCTTTAATAAAAAGCAAGGAATAGGATTTGCCAAGAATTTGATGCAGGGAGTAACCCAGCATTTTTTGTGCGCCATGGTTCCATGTTTCTATCTGGCCTTGCAAGTTTATCCAAAAAATAGCATAGTTTTCTACTTGATTAATGATTTGTTGTTGTCGTTCCATGACCGAAAGTGCCGCTTTTTTTTCTGCTAATACGCTATTTTTGGCGGTAGATTGATGGGCATGATAGAGCATCATGCCTATCAGAAGAGAAAAAATTCCCCCAGCAATGAGCTCTAATACATTAAAAGAGCTATCGAGTTGTAAAGGTATGGTTTTAGGCTGTTCTGTTACAGCCAGCATTTGTTCCAGATGAATGTGTTGACGCCAGATTATAAAAACTAATATCAGCAAGATGGCGGTCAGAAGCGTAGAAAGCCAAATAATGCGGTGTTCAGTTTTTTTAAAATTACATCCCCATTGGTTGATACAGACAGCAAGACTAAAAAGAATAAAACCTGCAGCGGATAGCGCTGAGCCGGGAGTTAATTGATTGGTAGAATAAATCTTGTTTATCCCACTGAGATAAAGGATCAATAGCACGCTACCTATCGCTAAAATAAGCAAGGATAATAACGGATGGTAATAGTAGTTGGCAGGTTGAATGTTGGTGCGCTGTTGTAACAACAGCATCGCAATCAGAAAAAGACCGCAGGCAGTTATAAAGGGCATGCGTTCAAGGAGGGTATGATGAAAAGGCAGGGAAGAGATGAAAAAAAAATTATCTGTCGCCAAATCAATGTGAAATACATATTGCAAGAGGGTCAGTATGCTAATAATCCCAATGAAGAGACCGCTTAGGGAGGTGATGATTTTTTTTTGCTGAAACTGGGCCAATAGCCCTATACCCGCAATCAGAAAACAAAGTGCTGTATTAAATGACATGGGCATGAAATCAAAATGGGGTGCTAATAAAAAAGCAACAGGACTAAACCAGCTGATAATGACCATCAATCCGATTAAAAAAACAAAGATGCCTAACCATTGAGCAACTGTTTTGTAGGTAGTCATACAGCTGTATCCTTAAACAGAGGTAGTAAGTAATCATTTCAACAGCGTAGATGGATTTTTTTTACCGGTCAAATAGTGCAGCGAAGGCATTAAAAAAACCATATATTAATAAGTGTAGGACTATTTCAACACTATGTTGCAAAAAAACACAGTCAATGGTTGTGAAGAAGTACAATAGCCATGGTGTCAGAGGATGTCGTACAGGTGACGCATCAACAAGCTATTGATTACGAATGAAAGGACTTCACTCTTAAGTCTAAATAAGCCTATACTTTGGAAATAACATTTATTTCAACCACGCATAAGGAGAGGTGAGTGAAATTGCAATTTTTAGGATCAGGTGCTGCTTTTACTCATATGCCTGAAAATTTTCAATCCAATATGTTATTGCAAGCTGCCAATGGTAATAATTTATTGATTGATTGTGGTTCTGATGCCAGGCATTCATTGGATACAGTTGGACTAACCTCAAAAGACATTGATGGCGTGTATGTCAGTCATCTGCATGCAGATCATGTCGGTGGTCTGGAATGGTTGGCATTTACTACCTATTTTGATATGCCTAAGAAAAGACCGAAATTATTCATTCACCCAGATCTCCTGGAGCGTTTGTGGTGTAATGTACTTTCTGGTGGTTTGCAGTCTTTAGAAGGAGCCAAGTCGGCTGATTTGAACGATTTTTTTGAAATCATCCCTTGTGAGGGTGGTCGTTTTATTTGGGAAGGCGTTACTTTTCAATTAATTCAGACCAAACATGTTTTTAATGGTCCTGCATTAGCGCCCAGTTATGGTCTGTATTTTACTACACCGCAGAGCAATATTTTCATTACTACAGATACTCAATTCATGCCGAAGGAATTTCAATTCTACTTTGAAGAGGCGACGTTAATTTTTCATGATTGTGATACTGGCGTGCATAAAAATCCTGTCCATACTCATTTTTCTGAGTTGCTGACTTTACCCAAGGCCATCAGACAGAAAATATGGCTTTATCATTATCAAAGTAAAAATGGCATCAATCCGGTTGAGGATGATTTTTTAGGTTTTGTTGAGAGAGGCCAAACCTTTCAAGTATAATAATAAGCTAGCTAAAAACAGAAGTGGCCGGGCGCGTTTTTAGCCAGCCAGTAATGCTATAACGTGTTTGTGTTGTGCGCTCTACTTCATGTGGCAATGTGCTATCGAAACAAACAAAACGATTTCCTAAAGGCTGAATGGCTTGTAATTCAGTGTCATTTTTTGAATACAGGTTCAGTTTACCGCCATAAGAGACATCCCATGTCGGATTTAAATAATAGACACATGAAATTTTTCTGGTTTTGGTTGTGTGAAATTGATCAATGTGTTTTTTATAAAAAGCGCCAGGAGAGTAAACAGCAAAATGAAGCTCGTGCTCTTGGAGGCCTAAGAATAAGTTTTGATTAAGCGATTTCATTAGTGCTGCTATTTGCTGTAAATAGCGGCATACTGCGTCGTTATTGGGTAATTCATCAAGCCAATAAATATGGTCTTTGCGGATGCTTTGATTTTGTTGAGTTTGTGATTTTTGTCCAATCTTAGCTGGATAAAAAGCCTCTTGCTGGGCTAATTGTGTTGCTAAAACATACAGTTCTTGATAGGTGGATTGATCTAAAAAATCATCGATAAGATGGTAGCCTTGAGTACATAAGTCATCGAAGAGTTTTACAGATTCAAACACAGCCATTCTCTTGAGAAACAAAAGATGCATTGTACTGGATTAACCACCGTTCGCAAAGTTTAAGGCGCAGATGTTTGGCCATTTGCTGTTTTACCTTCTGGCTTTTTTTCCTTCCAGAACATAATGCGCCTTGCGCCATTGAGGTAAGAAACGCTCCATCAATTGATAAAAGCGGTGATTATGAGAAGGTTCTAAAAGATGGATTAATTCATGCACCACGACATATTCCAAACAGCAAACAGGTTTTTTAATTAGATTCAGATTGAGCCAGATGCGGTGAGTTTTTATATTACAAGATCCCCACCGTGTTTTCATTTTTTTTATTCCCCATTGCTTGACCTGAACGCCAATAACAGCAGACCAATACTCGATTAAATGGGCTAGCAAGGGACTCATTTCTGCTTTATACCAGTTATCTAGTTGCGAAATTAGTTTGTCATTGGTGGTTTTGGGGGGTACGGTACAATAGATGAAGCCATTATCCGCGTGTATTTTAATGGTTTTGGCCTGTTCTGTGATCAGGAGATAATGCGGTTCACCCTTAAAAGGCAACATACAGCCTGATTGTAGTGGCGTTAAGAGAGCAGCGCCTTCTTTTCTTAATCGTTGATGGTGAAAGCTAATCCAGCTGCTTTTTTCTTTAATGAAATGGTGAATACCCTCAAGAGAACAGTGTAAGGGGGCGCTAATGCTGACTTCCCCGTAAGGATTAATGCGCAAATGCATGCGTTTAATGGCTTTTCTTGTCACTTGAATGGCAATATCATGCAGTAAAATGACCATAATTAACGTTCAGATCCCGTGCAAGGGGTTTCAATGTACTCCCCATTGATGGTTAAGGCCATATTGACATTGGCACGTTGGTAGCGTGCTAATATATCGTATTGTTGTTTGCTAAGATAGCCGTAAGTATTACCGCAGTAGACTAATGAGCTGGCGTTAGGCTTTGCTTTGGTATGAACAGGAAGGTCGCAATCCCAGCGAAATTGAGTCAAGTCACAAGAAGAAAAGGCATTACACATAGGGAACAGCAGTAAAAACGACAAATAGATGCTTTGTTTTTTCATAGAATACTCCCTTTTTTCGCTTTTATTTTTAGTATAGGCTAGCAGGTAATAAAAACCTGAATAAAGAGCGGATTTATGCAAAAATCTACAGAAACTTATCTAACCGCGCTTAGAGAGAAGAATTATTTGTTGTTTTTGCAATGGCCCCAACAGAGGAGCGTATTGAATACGGATGCTTTAATTGAATGTTTGTTAAACGAGTGGTTGCAGCAAGGCTATGAAAAGGCGGATATGGAGTCATTTGTTTTACTTTATCAATTGATGTCTGTTTATGATGCACATTTTTCCCCCCATTTACATTATGCAATGACCTTAATGTCTTCAGTAGTCATTCGTCTTTTAGAGCTGAATGAATTTCAAGACAGGCCTTCCTTAGCGCTACCGCAGTTCACGCAATGGGCTAATGACATTCCTGCCGAAGAAATAACAGGCCTATTCAATAAATTAGCTCCCTTATTAACGTTACGAGCAAGGACAATGGAGTACATGATTTTCTTAGAAGGGCAAAAAGACAACGTGGTAGATGCTCTTTATGGTTCTCGTTTAAGCATGGTACAAAGACTGGCCAAGTACACGCAGGAGGAAACGCAGTTAAACAGCGCCATGATGAATGAAGTCGTTTGTTATCTGACACAAATAAGAGCATTAGGGCCTTCTATAGCGGAGGAAGTGTATTTAAAACGGATTATGCCGCCTTCCTTGTTGGAGCATACCAAACAATGGGTTACCGGATTGGCTATAGGTTTTTTCCAGTTGCTGCAATCTCCTGTTGAAGAGGGGGCTGCTATTGAAAATCAATCTAAATCGTTGTGATTAGTCAGGCAATTCATTTTTTTGAGCACTTAACTGCTGCACAAACTCAGAAGACTTGCTGATATGTTCAGACCAGGTTGGAATTTTTAAGTGCTGAATTCGTGCCAATTGGGCATTTCTTTGGGCGCAAGAGTCTTGAGTATAATCCATGATCAGTGCCATCCAGGCTTTACCATCCAGAGGATCTAGATAGTCAGGAACCTCTTGAGCAATTTCATGAAAAATAGTCAGGTTGCTGGCAATCACGGGAACATTCATACTGAGAGCTTCTATGAGCGGCAAACCATATCCTTCTGCAAAGGTTGGGAAAAGAAGGGCTCGTGCATGGTATAGGTAGTCTTGTAATAAAGCATCATCAACTTGCATTTCTAGCACATGATTGCGTATTAAGTCACATCGGTCCAGTAATGCCAGGGTGCTGGAACATTCAGTACTTCGTTTGCCTATAACCAATAATTTAGGTGCTTTAGAGCCGTATGAGGTGACCAGAGCACGCCAGATTTGTAGTAACAACAAATGATTTTTACGAGCAACAATAGTACTCAATACGACAAAATAAGGCGAATCGATTGGTTTTGTTGTTGATGGTACTTTGTTTTCCAAACCAGGTGCCAGGTGTGCAACTAGAGTAGGAGGATAAGGTAGTTGTTTTTTTTGCAGGTAATGCTCAAGGCTTTGTTGAGTGTATTGAGAGACACAAATCAAGCCATGGGCATGTCTTAAACTCAATTGAATATTTTGTTCAAATTGTTGTGCGTAAGCTGGGTCACTGTATTCAGGATAAATAATAGGAAATAAATCATGCAGCATGATAATTAAGCGGATATTATTTTCTTTTATTTTTTTAAAATAACTCGCATGCTTCATGCCATTTTGATCTAATTTATACATCCAATAAGCAGATTTGGAACGGTCAGCATGGATGATACCTTGCAGTAAAAGAAGCATGATTTTTTTATATAACTTAGGATCCCACTGTAACAAAAGGGAAATAATTTGCCGTGAATAACTTTTATTCAGAATAAAAAAATGATTTCGAATGCGATAAAGAAGTTGAATAGAATCAATAGCACGTAAATAGGCTAAAATAACGCGAGGTATGCCATGGGGCGGTCTACGGCGTCTTAATTCATTAATTACAAAAGTACAATCAAGAAGTAAAGACGGCATTCTAGTCCATTAAAAAAATTAAAAAGAACTTTCTGACTTCCTAAGAGGTACTAGCCAATACGGGCTTCAATGAGTCTAAAGAGCTCGGGGCTTTTTTCTCGTTGATGAGAGCAGCTTGACCAGAAGCGGGGCTTTGTCTGTTTCAATTGACAAAACCCCAAGGAGATTAATCGCCTTTTTTTCCAGTCAGCTTTTCTTTGATACGTGCTGCACGACCAGCTAAATTACGTAAGTAGTAAAGCTTGGCACGACGTACATCACCACGACGTTTAACAGTAATACTGTCAACAATCGGACTGTAAGTCTGGAATACACGCTCAACACCAACGTTATGTGATATTTTACGAACAGTGAAAGCGGAGTTCAAACCACGATTTCTCTTGGCGATAACAACACCTTCAAAAGCCTGCAAACGCTCGCGAGTACCTTCGATTACTTTAACCTGGACAAGTACAGTATCACCTGGGCTAAACTCAGGAATTTCTTTACCCTGCATTTGCTCAGCATTTAATTGATCAATAATGTTAGTCATGGACTACTCCTAAAATCGGTTATCCTGGGGCGCTGCTTCATTAAATCGGCTAATATAACCTGACCCCTATGGTAGTCAGGCCATTTTGGCCTAATTTAGCGAAAAGTCAACAGATCCTGTGGAATCGCCTTGTTCACCTTTAAACTCAACAAGCAATTGCTTGTCTGTGTCACTTAACTGTATCTTTTCAAGCAAATCGGGTCTTTTTAACCATGTTTTGCCTAAAGCCTGTTTTCTCCGCCAGCGTTCTATTTCTTTATGATTTCCGCCCAACAGAACGGAAGGCACATTTAAATCATTGACTACTGCTGGACGAGTATAATGAGGATAATCAAGCAAGCCATTCATAAACGAATCTTGTTCTGCTGAACCTAAATGTCCCAAGCTGCCTGGTATTAAGCGGACAATGGCATCAATAAAAACCATTGCGGCCAATTCACCGCCACTTAATACAAAATCCCCTAGTGACCATTCTTCATCAACATGATGTTGAATAATCCTTTCGTCAATTCCTTCATAACGTCCTGCAATAAAAAGCAAAGACTGTTTTTTTGCTACGATGTTATTTAAATCTTGCTGTTTAATTAATTTGCCCTGAGGGCTTAAATAAACAGTCTTGCATTGGCCTGGCATTTGATGACGGGCATGACAAATAGCCGCATTGAGTGGTTCATACATCATGACCATTCCCGGCCCACCGCCATAAGGCTTGTCATCAACTTGTCTATAAGGTCCCTGAGCCCATTGTCTGGGATTCCATAAATCAAGCTGAACCAGTTTTTGTTCTATGGCTCTACCAACCACGCCGTGGTTTAGCCCGTCTAGTATATCAGGCAATAAACTTATAACCCCAAGATGCAGTGTCACTTAAAAATCCATATCCCAATCTACTACGATAGTACGGGATTGTTCATTAACACTTAAAACATATTGGTCTAATAAATAGGGGATGAGATGTTTTTTCTCGCCCTTTACTACCAAGACGTCATTAGAGCCTGTGGGCATGATTTCAACTACCTGACCATAGAGCTGGCCTTGTTGGTTGACTACGTTCATACCCATCAATTGGTGCCAATAATATTCACCATCAGCAAGAGGCGCCAATTGACTGCTGGCAATAGCTATTTCCGCAAGCGTCAGGCGAGCAACTGCTTCGCGCCCAGGAAAGCCTTCAATCTGAGCGATAATCGTTTTGCTGTGTAATTGAGTAGATAATAATTTTATAGGTTGCCAGCGGTGCTCTAAAAAAACATGCCAGTCTTTATAATTTAAAATATTCTCTCTAGGCTCAGTATAGGAGTTAACCGATACGAAGCCTTTTACACCATGAGGCCGCCCAAAGCAACCAACGATTATCCAGTCTTGTTGTTCTTTATTCAAATTACGCAGCTGGCTTTAAGTTTTTTAAAAATTCTTTAATCAAAGAACGAACACGATCAGAGGCTTGAGCACCCATATTTTGCCAGTGAGTTAATCTGTCTTCCTCAATATGCAAACGAACTTCTTGACCGCGGGCAACAGGATTAAAATAGCCAATACGCTCAATAGAGTTACCATCGCGGCGTTTACGGCTGTCTGTTACTACAATGTGATAAAATGGACGCTTTTTAGCGCCACCTCTTGATAAACGAATAACGACCATTATTTTCCTCTACTTTAAGAGTGGTTACATAAAAATGCCGTGTATTGTACGAAAATTAATTCAGCATGGGAAGTAATTCTTGCGAATTATTTTCGTAAATCGACGAAAAAGAATATTTCGACCGGCATCCCTGTACTAAAAAAAGACAGGTCTGCCAGTTAATCCATAGGCATATCGTATTGGTTAAACCAAAATAAGCCCTATTTATCTGACTAAGGTTTAAATTGGTCAGGTAATAGCCCTTTCATTCCTGGCATACCACCTATGCCACGCATCATTTTTTGTAATCCACCAGGTTTTGTGAATTTTTTCATCATTTTTTGCATTTGTTCAAATTGTTTTAATAGCTTGTTGACGTCTTGAATCTGTGTACCAGAACCTTGAGCAATTCGTTTTTTTCGTGACCCGACAATAATTTTAGGCACTCTTCGCTCTTTAGGAGTCATCGAGTTAATGATGGCTATGGTTTGTTGCATGGTTTTTTCATTGACTTGTTGCATGGCTTGTTGGGGAAGTTGGCTCATGCCAGGGAGTTTGTTCATCAAGCCTGAAATACCGCCCATATTATTCATTTGTAGCAGCTGTTGTTTAAAGTCTTCTAAATCAAAGCTTTTGCCTTTTTTTAACTTCTTGGCCAGTTTTTCACTGGTTTGTTTGTCTGTTTTTCGTTCTACTTCTTCTATCAGGCTGAGAATATCCCCCATCCCTAAAATACGAGACGCAATACGTTCAGGATGGAAGGGCTCTAAGGCGTCTACTTTTTCTCCGCTGCCAATGAATTTGATGGGTTGACCGGTAATTTGTCGTACAGACAAGGCAGCGCCGCCGCGAGCATCGCCATCAGTTTTAGTAAGGATAACACCGGTTAATGGCAGAGCATCGTGAAAGGCTTTGGCTGTATTGGCCGCGTCCTGTCCCGTCATGCTGTCTACGACAAATAAGGTTTCAACCGGCTCCAGTTTTCGATGTAAGGTCTTGATTTCTTCCATCATTTCCTGGTCTATGTGCAAGCGGCCAGCCGTGTCTACGATAAGTACATCCATGAATTGTTTGCGTGCTTGCTCAACAGCCCGTTGTGCTATTAATGCGGGTTGTTCTGTGGCATCGGCCGGTACGAAAGGAACATCAAGCTGTTCAGCCAATATTTTTAATTGTTGAATAGCCGCAGGTCTATAGACATCGACACTGGCAACCATTACTTTTTTCTTTTCTGATTCTTTTAGGTAGCGTGCGAGCTTGGCTGTACTGGTTGTTTTTCCCGAGCCTTGCAAGCCAGCCATTAAAATAACGGCAGGAGGCTGCGTTTTAAAATTAATTTCTGCACGCTCACCACCCATTACCTCGATCAGCTCATCATGAACGATTTTAATAAACGCCTGGTCGGGGTCTAATTGAGTAAGTACCTCTTGACCCAAGGCCTTTTGTTTTACTTGTTCAATAAAGTTTTTGATTACAGGCAATGCGACATCGGCTTCGATTAAAGACAAGCGCACTTCACGTAGAGCCTGTTGGATATTCTCTTCGCTTAGACGGCTTTGGCCACGCAAGTGTTTAAAGGTACGAGTGAGTCGTTCGGTTAAATTTTCAAACATAAAAAATACCTAAAAAAGTAAAATAGGGTGTGCTTTATTAAGGGAGTTGCTTGATAAACCAAGTACCAGCTGTTTACGGCTTAACTCTATAGTACACTATACCACAGAGCATCAGGGCAAGGCTATAACTCACTTTAAGCTCAAAAAAAGTACAAATTTGTTTTTTTTCTTTTAAAAAGCTGCTATGATGCACATCCGCTAGGCTTATAGCGTCATTTTACCTTGTAATTTAATGGTAATGAGAGAGGATGGCAATAAGACTGATGGTTTTTATTCAGTTATTAAGATCCCCTTAATATTTGCAAGGTATAATCCATTTCGTTTAAATACTGTACTATGAAGGAATGTAATGAGCACTAAAAAGCACTCACTCACGATTTTTAGTTTGACCATGATCACCGTTGGTTCAGTTGACAGTATTCGGAATTTGCCTGCCACTGCTTTATTTGGCAGTCAGCTTATTTTTTATTTTATTTTAGGCGCCTTATTTTTTCTCATCCCTACCGCATTAGTTTCTGCTGAATTGGCTTCAGGCTGGGCTAAACAAGGTGGTATCTACATTTGGGTCAAAGAAGCTTTCGGAAAAAAAATGGGCTTTTTGGCTATTTGGCTGCAATGGATAGAAAATGTCATCTGGTATCCTACGATTTTATCTTTTGTGGCTGGAACGATAGGTTATCTCATTAATCCTGCTTTAACCGCTAATCCCTATTTTTTATGGGCAGTGATAGTCAGCTGCTTTTGGGGCGCTACTTTTATTAATCTAAAAGGTATGAGTTCTTCTGCCGCTTTTAGCAATGTATGTTCTATAGCCGGTTTGTTAATTCCTATGTCTTTGATTATTGGCTTAGGGTTTGTGTGGATGTTGCAAGGAAATCCCCTGCACATTCAATTTGATTTTGCCAGCATTGTGCCTCATTGGGAAGACAAGTCGGTATGGGTATCTCTCACTGCCATTATGATGTCTTTTTGTGGTATAGAGATTGCTACCGTTCACGCCAATGATGTGAAAAATCCACAACATGCTTTTCCACGGGCACTTATTTATTCTGTAGGCATTATTTTGGTCACTTTAATTTTAGGCTCTTTGGCCATCGCGGTAGTGTTGCCAGGGAATGACATCAATTTGGTTGCTGGTATTATGCAGGCTTTTGAGGCATTTTTTCTTAATTATCAGATGCAGTGGCTGATGCCCTTAGTGGCTGTCATGCTTGTTTTAGGCGGGCTAGGTGGTGTGAGTAACTGGATCATTGCACCGACTAAAGGATTGCTGATTGCTGCTGAAGACGGCAACTTGCCACTGGCCTTTCAACAAACCAACAAACATGGCGCGCCTGTTGTCATGCTGTATACACAGGCTATTATTGTGACTTTATTGTCTGCATTGTTTTTATTTATGCCTAGCGTGAACGGTTCGTATTGGCTGCTCACTGCATTAGCTGCTCAATTGTATATGCTGATGTATTTTATTATGTTCATTGCTGCTGTGAAATTGCGTTTTAGCGAGCCACATCATCCTCGTCCCTTTAAAATCCCTGGTGGCTTAGCGGGAATGCTGCTGGTAGCCGTAGTGGGCATGGTTGGTGTTGTTGCAACATTTGCGGTAAGCTTCATGCCGCCACAAGGAATTGATGTCGGTAGCTTCTTTCGCTATGAAATGACTTTAGCAATGGGGTTGATTGTGATGTGCGCTCCGCCTTTTTTCTTTACCAGGCTGCAACCAAAAACCGCATTACCAGAATTCACCTAAACAGCAGATGGCTATCTTTTGCTGCTAAACAGTGAGCCGCTTATGTATGAATCCAGTTATGTTAAAAAGCTGGCAGCTGATCTGATGACTCGGTTGCCGGAGCTTGAATGGAAAATAGCTGCGTTAAATCGTGCCTTACTAAGCCAATCTATACCCAAATCATTATTTCGAGGCAGGGAGTTGTCGCCGGCCTCTTGTATTGCAGAGCTTAAATCCGATTTGCATGTTCTGGCCCAGCAGAACGGTTCACGAAGTGCATTTTATCTGGCAGCTCAAATACAGCGCAAAGTAGATGTTTTAGTGGGGGCGTATAAAATACATCAGCAGACAGCGCAGAATCCGACGGCTCAGTCTTTTAGCATGACGAGATTGAATACCCGGGCGCAATGGCTTTGTTCATTAGAAGAAGACATCAGCGTATTAACCCAGCAACAGCAAGCATTAAAAAGTACCTTAGAGCGCAAAAAAGGCAAAGAAGATACCCCGGACCTGCTCTTGACTATACAAGCGGAATTGGGAGCCGTTGAGAGAAAATTGACATTAGCACAAGAGGCCTTAAAAAAAGCAATCGCTGTTGATTGAGATGGAAGCTCCTTTATTTAAGGGAGCGCTTGCCAAGTCTTTAGCTGGGGCGTCTTTATTGAGCACTCTTTTCAGCAGTGTAATACGCCAGTAATTCTATTATCTCACTATTCATGCTGCTGCGTTGCTCTCATCACGCTGTTGATGTGAGCTATTTTTTTTATCCCGTGACAGGGGTATTGTTTGCTTACTCCTAGTAGAGCAACTTGGGAAACAGTCATTTTATTTTTATCGCTTTGCTGACTGGAAAGATTTTTATAAGTGCGCTGAATGATGTCATTCATAATGACAGGAGTGAGTTGATTGCCTTGTTTTAAACAGAATAAAGGGTTTCCTTGTTGAGTGGCAATGTCATTGGTGTGAATTAATGTTTCTGCAATGCTTTCGCTGGTAATATTTAATACATGACGCGCTGATCGCGCCCAGGCTTGCGCTTGTGCATCGGCTTTCATCTCCATGGACGGAATATTATTCGCAATCTTCATGTAATTATCGATGGTGTCAGCAATACTTGAGTAAGCACAAGTCCAAAGTATCAACGTAAAAAATAAGCGCATCATAACTCCTTCAATCATCCGATATGAAAATTACAGATTTTAATTGTAGCAATCAAGTCATTTTTAATGGGGTACTAAACCATGTGGGTGAATCAAGCCAAATTTAAAGGCAATGAAAAGAAAAATAAATAAAGACAAAGAGATAGCGATACGTAAGGTTAATGCTTTTACTGTTCTTTTATTTTTTTCTTGATCTTTGACCAGAAAAAAAAGACCGCTGGCAAGAGAGGCTGCGATAAGAATCATGATAAAGATAATGAATAATTTGGCGAACATTTGTTATACTCCACTGCCGTAGTATCTAAGATCAGAATTTGAGTAAAAGTGAATGCCTAGTGTAACCTGTTTTCGTTTTCGTTTCACCCCAAGTTGGTTGATGATTTGTATAGCAACATTGAGCTTTACGTTATTGGCTTCTCTCGGGTTTTGGCAACTACACAGAGCAAATGAAAAAAAGAACATGCTCCTTGCGGAGCATTTACAGCGCAAGCAAAAACCGCTGCTTTGGGATAGCAATAAAACGCTGCCTCAGCAATATCAGTTGCTGCAAGTCGAGGGTGTTTATTTGCCCTATATTTTTTTGTTGGATAATCAGTATCATCGTCATCAATGGGGTTTTGATGTGCTTTCTCCTATGCTGTTGGCAGGAGGGCAGGTGGTGTTAATTGATCGGGGATGGGTTTTGGGAGACAGCACAAGACAGTCGTTTCCTAAAATAATCACGCCAATGGAACGGTTACCAATTCAAGGCCAGGTTTACTATCCTAGCTCTAAACAGTGGGTTTTAGGCCCTGCTGTCGAGAAAAAAAATGACAAATTGAGTATTTTAGAGAAAATTGATACTCAAATAGCGGAACAAATTTTGCAAAAAAAAGTCTATCCGTTTATTATTCGCCTTGACCGAAAAGAAAACTACGGTTTTTTGCGTGATTGGGCCATTGTCTCGATGGCACCAGAGCGTCATCTTGCCTATGCTTGGCAGTGGTTTTCTATGGCATTGGCTGTTTTTATCTTGTTTATAGTACTCAATGTGAAGCGTAATGAAAAAACGAACAACTAATTATTTTATTGTAGGGTTATTGGTATTTATCTTTATTGCCCCTGGTTTATCGGCTTATGTGTTTTATAACCATCTGTCTTGGCTAAGTGGGCCAAAAACCAATAAAGGCTTGTTATTACAACCTGCTGTTGCGCTGGATTCAGTAAAGGGTAACAAGTGGCGTATTTTATTCTGGGAACCCAAAACCTGTTCATCGACTTGTCTTGAGCAACTAGATGTTTTGGCTCGTGTTCGATTGGCACTGGGGCGAAAATTATATCAGGTAGAGCAATTGTTGTTAGTGCCTGAAAATGCAGTAAGTACGCTACCGTATACAAAAGAATTAGAAGCCAAGGATTTTAAAATAAACAGTGTCTCCACCGAAGACGCCAGTCGACTAGGCAGTCAGCCTGCTGTTTTTTTGATGAATCCGGAGCATTATTTAATATTAAAATATCAGCCTGGGGTGAATCCTGAAGATGTGTACAAGGATTTAAAAACAGTGCTTAACGCAGAAACAAAACAGGGTTAATTGAATGTCGTATAAATCGATTCGTATTGCCGCAGCAGCTGCTCTGCTATTGGCTTTTTTTGTAGTGATGTTGGGAGCTTACACTCGCTTGACCGATGCGGGTCTTGGATGTCCTGATTGGCCTGGTTGCTATGGTAACCTGGTTTTACCTAGCGAAAAAATGAGTTTGCTTCAGGCACAAACCAACTATCCAGATATTCCTATTGAGTCAACCAAAGCATGGACTGAAATGGCTCATCGCTATGCAGCGGGAACCTTAGGATTTTTAATCATTTATATTAGTCTGATGACTTTGTATCGACGCAAAACCAATAAACAATTGCCTTGGCATTTGCCTTGCGCTTTGCTTGGTTTGCTGGTGTTTCAAGCCGCTTTAGGCATGTGGACTGTGACCTTGAAGTTGTTGCCGGTAGTGGTTATGGGGCATTTGCTTGGAGGTATCGTTATTGTTGCTTGTTTGAGCCGATTTAATTTGCAATTGAATGGTTGCTTAGGGAAAGACTTACCTCAATGGCGTCCGTGGATGCGTTTGGCTGTTTTAATTGTGTTTTTGCAAATTGCATTGGGTGGGTGGGTTAGCTCCAACTATGCAGGCATTGCCTGTATAGGATTTCCTCAGTGTAATGGGGCATGGGTTCCTGATTTGGTTTTATCTAAAGCATTTAATGTGTTGTCATCTATTGGTCTGAACTATCAAGGTGGTTTATTAGACAATGACGCACGTGTCACCATTCAGTGGGTACATCGTTTGGGGGCGTTAGTAACTGCCAGTTATCTATTGATTTTGGCGGCTGCCTTGGGTTTTAACCGGCATATTCCACGCCTATTGAAATATGCGGCTGCTTTATTGGCCTTACTGGTTGTAGTTCAATTGAGTTTAGGTGTTTTAAATGTGCTGTACTTACTGCCGCTGGATGTGGCTGTAGCTCATAATGGCGTCGCAGCGATGCTATTGGCATTGGTTTTTGGCATGTTACATTTTTTAAGAGGGGTATCTTCTCATGCACAATGAAGCCACCATATCATCCTTTACTGACTGGCGTGATTATTTAGAGTTGTGCAAGCCTCGTGTCGTACTTCTCATGTTGTTGACGGTATTAGTCGGGATGTATCTTGCTGCTCCAGGCTGGATTGATTTGTCTTTGGTCGGTGTTACCTTAATTGGGGTTGGCTGTTGCGCCAGTAGTGCGGCTGCCATTAATCATCTGGTTGACCGACGCATAGATTCTATGATGGCCAGAACAAAGAAAAGGCCTGTAGCTCAAGGCAAAGTTTCGGTAGCACAAGCGCTCTTATTTGCTCTTTTTTTAGGGGCGACAGGATTGGTATTGCTTGTTTTTTACGTTAATCCTTTGACTGCGGTTTTAACTTTTATTACTTTGATTGGTTATGCTGGAATTTATACCGGTTATCTTAAGCGTGCGACTTCTCAAAATATTGTGATAGGCGGTCTCGCCGGTGCCGCACCGCCTTTGCTTGGCTGGACTGCGGTGACTAATCAGCTGGCGCCAGAGGCACTTTTGTTGGTGCTGATTATTTTTACCTGGACTCCGCCTCATTTTTGGGCATTGGCTATTTATCGGTTTGAAGAATACCAACATGCGCAAATACCTATGTTGCCTGTTACGCACGGCATTGCTTATACCAAATTAAATATTTATCTTTATACTATTTTGCTGCTCATAGTGAGCTTTCTTCCTTTTATCATAGGAATGAGCGGTATAGTTTATTTAATCGGCGCCTTGCTTTTGGGGGGGCGATTTTTATTTTGGGCACATCGCTTGTATCGTACTGAGAAATTGGCAGTTGCATTACAGACTTTTCGGTTTTCTATTGTTTATTTGATGCTGCTTTTCGTATTTTTATTAGTAGATCATTATATTTAGGGGTTCATATGAGCTTTAAAATAAAAAGTGTAAGTACTACCATCGCCCTCTTGTTAGCAATGGCTTCTTTATTTACTGGGTTGTTTGTTTATCAGCATCGTTATACTAAAAAAAGTATTGATTTGACTCAATTTCATGGCACATACTTGCAAAATCCAAGAGCAATTAATGAGTTTGCTTTAACCGGCATCGATAACGAGCCTTTTAATAATCAGTCTTTAAAAGGAAAATGGACTTTAGTCTTTTTTGGTTTTACTAACTGTGGCTATGTTTGTCCTACGACCTTGGCTGAGCTAGCCAAGATGTATCATATCCTGGAAAATCATAAAATAAAAAATTTACCGCAAGTGGTCATGATAACATTGGACCCTGAGCGTGATTCCTTAACTAGATTACAGCAATATGTGACATCGTTTAATCCTAATTTTTATGGTGCTCGTGGTGAAGAAGAGGTCATCGCCCCTATGACCCGAGAAATGGGTATTGCTTATGCTAAAGTAATTAATAAAGATGAGAATGATTCTCAAAATTATGACATGCAACACAGTGGTGCAGTAATGCTTTTTAACCCTCAAGGTGAATTGAATGCTTTTTTTACAACACCTCATCGGGCAGATTGGTTAGCAAAGGATTACATGTTACTGACATCATAAAATAAAAAAACCATCGCTGATGGTTTTGAATAAATATTTTTCGCGTTTTTCTTTGGTTAATGCACCGCAAGTCTTGCGGCTAATCACTGCCTTGTATTTATATGGAAACATTTCATGATTTATGAGATGAGACTTTCTATTTTATACACTAGGCTTTAGAGAGCCGTTTTATTTTTATGCAGTGCTCAAAGAATAATACACTCAACTGCCGTCTTGCCTATCATGTGAATCCAGGCAGCCTAAGTTAGAATAGTTAAGGAACTTTGAAGTATGAAAATTGCTATATTAGCCACCAATCCTCATTTGTATTCACACAAACGTTTAAAAGCGGAGGGTGAAGCTTTGGGGCATGAAGTGAAAATTATTAATCCTCTGTATTGTTATATGAATGTTGCGGCCTCTAATCCTAAAGTACATTATAGAGGCGGGACGCAATTACCCTCTTTTGATGCGGTCATCCCACGCATAGGCGCTTCAAATACGTATTACGGTACAGCGGTATTACGTCATATGGAAACTATGGGCATTTATACGCTTAATGAATCCATTGCTATTTCTCGCTCTCGAGATAAGTTTCGGTCTTTACAATTACTCGCACGCAAGGGCATCCCCATGCCATTAACAAGCTTTGCTCAATCACCTGATGATACGGAAGATTTGATTCATATGGTTGGCGGAGCTCCATTGGTTATCAAGTTGTTGGAAGGAACACAAGGAAAAGGGGTTATTTTGGCTGACAGCCATCAATCCGCGGTCAGTATCATCAATGCATTTAAAGAAATGCATGCCAATATATTAGTACAAGAATTTATTGAAGAATCTCGTGGTATTGACATCCGTTGTTTCGTTATTGGCGATAAGGTGGTTGCTGCGGTGAAACGTCAAGCCAAAGAGGGTGAATTTCGTGCCAATGTTCATCAAGGAGGCAAGGCGGGTAAAGTAAAATTATCACCACAAGAGCGCGCCATCGCGATTGCCGCAGCGAAAACCATGGGGCTGAAAGTGGCTGGAGTCGATTTAATCCGTTCTAATCATGGCCCTTTGGTGTTAGAAATTAATTCATCACCAGGTCTTGAAGGGATAGAAAAGGCAACAGGGGTTAATGTCGCGGGTAAGATTATCGAATACATAGAAAAAAACGCAAAACCTATCAGTTCAACGCACAGATTTCACGGATAGACTGGGTAAGAGGGGGCTAATGAGTAGAAGAGTCCCCTTTACCAATAAGCCAATCTTCGGTGACTTCCAGTTCTTCTGCCAATGTTTTTAATAGTACGGCATCGGGTTTGGTTAACCCATTCAGTAACGCTTCTGCTTTGAATTTGGGTACTTTAATGAGCTTGGACAATATTGCTATGCGTTCAGAAGTGGCTTCTGGGACGCCAATGCTGTCGAGCTCCTTATTTAACCGTTCAGAAAATTTTTTATTGAGCATGTCTGTTCCTTAAAAGTATCCCTTACTTTGGGTATAGCATATAATTTTATTTTTTCAACAAAGCGCTGTTTTTTTGACTTTACTGAACAGAAAAGAGGTTTAATGTGATGTATGGTGTCTGCTAGAAACAGAATGATGTGATAGAGATAAACAAGCAGCACCTTCAAGAAAAAGATGCTGCCGTTACAAATGCACTTAAGCGGGTTCTGCCTGGCATTGCTCTTCTAAGGCAATGACATTTGCAGCATGAGGTCCTCTTTCACCCTTTGCCAGGTCATAACTAACTCCTTGACCAGGAACAAGCGTTTTATAACCTGTGCCATTGATAGATGAGAAGTGAACAAAGATATCCTCCCCGCCACCGTCAGGAACAATAAACCCCCATCCTTTGGCATTATTAAACCATTTTACTTCGCCTTTAGCCATGAATCCCTCCGTTTACTAAAGTATATCAATCGTCAACTATCGTAGACCGCTTCGGAAATACTACTGCCGAAGTGATTTGCTTTGTCGATACGGTGCACGAAGCCTTATGTACTGGTGTGTACATTTCGATTCTGTGCTTGGTGTCTCCTCGCAACGCATCTTCAGCTTTGAATTTCCGAAGAGGTCTAGTGAGTTGAGCAATTGCCTTCGTCCTTAAATGACAATCTTTATACCTAATCATAGGTTATTCCAACATAACGCAAAAAGGGGGGGAGGCTCAATAGATTTTATTAAAATTCTTGTAGAAAAAAGAACTGCATGCTACAAGATATTTATTTGACTATGTCTTAGGTGATCTGTTGTTTGAATTAGATGTCCGGCTTCAATCGTCTTGTTTTTTTCTTATCGATTGGCCCTTATCGCAAGTGTTATTAAAAAATGAAAGTGCTTTTCCTTGGTTAATTCTTGTGCCTCGAAGAGCAAATATGCAAGAAATTTATCAACTCAATTCGGCAGATCAGGTCAGCTTAATTAAAGAAATTCATCATGTTTCCAAGATAATGCAAGATTTTTTTCAGCCTCAAAAGCTCAATATTGCTTCCTTAGGAAATATAGTCAGTCAATTGCATATCCATTGTGTTGCACGGACAAAAACAGATTCATTATGGCCTCAGGGAATCTGGCAGCCTTCTTATCAATCCGTTTCTTATGATGAGAGCGTAGCTAAAAAAAAGGTTTTTGAGCTCAAAAAGCGTCTGTTGCAAGTAAAGTTTGATTGAATTTTTTCTATGCCCGCTGTGTTGTTAAAAAAAGTTAATAAATCCTTAAGCACTTTGTGGTATTCTTCATAAACGAGTTGTTTTAAGGTATTAAAATGTCAAAAAGCACTTTTGAAATATTAAAAAAGCTGGGAAATTTTTCTTCTCGTAAGAATGCTCATCTGGAAGTATCTCATTTGCAAGAACCACAATTAAAACTGGACCCGGGATATGATATGGGTGAAAAATTAGCGGAATTATTACGTAATAATTTAGCAAAACAATACACGCCTATGGACTAATTATCTTCTGTTGGGCAGTAAAAAGGCACTGAATAGAGCCTGTAGTTCAAAGTTCCGATGCGGTAAAAGCACTAGAGAAGTAAATGCCTCTTAACGAGGAAGACATTTTATGTATATACTTACATTATATAATCTATAATGTGGTTACAAGGTATTAAAATGGCTGGTTTTTCTTCATCATCACATTGGCGCGACTCTGCGCGTAGCGCGCGATTTTTTATAGTGGATGCACGAGCGGCATTTCCTATCTTTTTTTTCTTGATGCACATCCGTATTTGGACTGGCATGCTGGTTATTATTTCGGCAGTTTTTTTCGCTATTTTAGAGCATTATGGTTTTACAGTGCCTGTTTTTTGGCGCTGGTTGAGAAGCTTTCTTTCCGGATCGATCAAATCCGCACAACCTTGGTGGAAATGATGGAAAAAAATATCAGTCAATCGATGACTATTATTGCCTCTTCTTTAAATGCAAAATTTTATTTAAATGATCGTTTTTTAAGTTTGGATGAAGTTTTTTCCGAAACCGGATTTCTACCCGCGATGACCAAGCGTGCAGATCAGCTGTGTTCTTTATGTTTGGGCTATGGTTTAGGCGCTACCTACGATGAAGCAGAAGGCGCTTTTTTAGGCATTCGTGTGGTTTTTGATAACGTCACACCGAACGTATTGCGTCTTTTATGTCTTACCGATGTGGTGAATGAGTTAATTATGGGTGGACCAAGTAGAGATTACACACCTTTAGATGAGTTGATGTACGATTAGATGAATTGTAAAGAAATCGAAAGTTTTTAATAAAGACAATCAATAAGTTGATGATTTTTGATAGAATAGAGTTGAGAGTTGTCTCATTCGTTGCATGGGTAGGAGTTGTATATGGCCATAGAAGAAAAAAAAGGATTCACGCGCTCAGAAGTGATGGAGTTAGCAAAGAATATTGAAAAACAGCTGCTCCTTATTCAAAAATTAAGTGCTAGCGAGTTGAATGTTAAAGCAGCGCAAGTACTTAAAGCATGTCTTTCTACTTTAGAGACGCGTGTTTTGGCTATTCCCGTGAATGCCGCTGTGGAGCCAGAAGCTGCGTCGATGGCATATAAAAATCAACTGCATTTATTTCGATCTTATACGGCTTCCTCTGAGAAAGTGGATATGGAATCTAGCTCGAGTCTTAATCCTGAGATGTAAGCTCGTTGCTTTTGAGTATAAAAAATGAGGTCAAGCGGATTAATAGGGTGATGCAGGTGAAACACGAATGCTTTTTTTTACTTTGAATAATTAAATGGCTATGACCGAGAAACTCAATGATGAGCAAAATGCAGAATTGCTGAAAGCATTAAATAAAGCAATAGCAGAAGGCCCCTGGGAGCAATCCAATTTTTTAAAAAGTATTGGCAAAAATATGATTGCTATTAGAGATGAAGTGCTTGTGCGCTTAGGCTCTTCTCCCGAAGCACAATTAAAGGCAGAGTCACTGCGTGCCAATCAGTTGGCTCTTAGAAGTACTCAACAAGAGATATTTATTTCTCTTTATTGCTATGAGGGCAGTAATTTACAAAACTGGGAAAAAATAGTGAGCAATCTTCCTGGTCAAATGATATCCAGACCGGTCTATGCCAGAGAAATGGATATAAAAGACATGTTAAAATACAAAGAAAACAAACAGAATGAAGCGTATGTTGTCATTTATGTCGACAAAGCGAATATTTTACCCCTTCCTCCTGACAAAATAATTAAAGACAAACAAGGGATTGCATTATTGACCTTAAAAGACAAATCAGTCAGTCTGAATAATATTATCCGTTTTGAGCACAGTAGCGGTACTTATGAGTATGTTAAAGGCCATTTGCTCAAAGTGCCGAGCTAAAGAATTCTTTATAATGTAGTAATCGAGTAAAATATCCGGCTTCTACACAGAGATTGTATTTTTTCAGCTTTTGATTCGACGCTATACGTGCTAATAATATAATTTAGCTTATACTTAAATGAGAGTAATAGACTTTTTGCCTAAGTAATGGGTTTTATTTGAGGACAGAGCATCCATGTTTTGAGAGGTGCCCTTTGCAATGAGGTAAAGGTGCGCCACAGCAACATGAATAATAAAATAATCAAGTAAAAAATGTCGCTCATGCAAGAAGTCTAATGAAAAAAACGAGAATATATCGCACAATATATGATATGTGGGGTATTAGAATGTCTACTAACTAAAGCAAGGGAATAATGGCACAACAATCACAAGGGCAGGGCGGCGATAATTCAATGGCACCCGTATGGATAATCGTGCTGTTGTTTTTCTGCGTTTATTTTGTTTGGAAACTAGGCCATAGCTATATAGTCAGTGCGGTTTTTTTTATTAACATTTGGGAAGGCAAGCTCATTAATCTGTTTTTGAATAATCCCTTGCTTGCCGAACAAATTAGTTTAATGGAAACTGTTCCTGTCTCCGGAGTGGATTGGAATACGTTGGTTTCGATAACGCAAGAGATAGGGGACTATATGCGTTATCCCATCGTTTTCATTTTGTTGGGCCTGGCTGTTTTATCGTACAAATCCAATATTATTCTGAAGTACAAAAAAGCCCATAATATGAGTACATTAAGAGCTCAAGAGCAATTCAACTGGCCTGCAATTATGCCAGTTATTAAAGAGGATTTGGTGAGCCAGGATGTGAATAAAGGCCCTTGGGCGATGGCTTTAACGCCTATGGAATTTGCTCGGAAATACAATTTATTAAGAAAAGAAGACATCTTAATGGACAGCCAAACCCCGGGTTTGGAAATGACCGCCGCCATTCGCAAAAGTGATGCGAAACGTGTTTTTACCATGCAATTAGGTCCTTATTGGGAAGGCTTTGAGCATTGTGCGCCTCAAGCATATGCATTGGCTGCTGTTTTTATGGCAAGGATTAACCGAGATAGAGAAGCAGCCAATTTAATACTACATACTCTCGATAAAACCTATGTGACAGGAAAGCCTGATTTTTCAGTAGCCAGGCCTATAATAAAAAAATATCAAGGCAGTGAAATAGTACAAGAGATTACAGCCAAGCATGCTTATGTATTGACCGTTATGGGTTCTTTAATTCAGGCTGCCCGTGAAGATGGCGTTGTCCCTTCTTCAGAGTTCTTGTGGTTAAAACCGGTGGACAGGCGATTATGGTATATGCTTAATTGTATAGGCAGGCAAACGCCCTATGCTGAAGTAGCAGGGCCATTTGCGCATTGGCGAGCAGAAAAAGAAATGGGGCGGCGCTCTTTGGTGCCTATGATAGATGAAGCCATTAAAGCATTAGAAATAGCCATAAAAGAAATTAAATTAACCCCACGTCAAATGCAGGAGTTAGAGCCATGATGCGTGGTATTGATACGCGAAATGAGCTGGATCCCAGTCTTTTACTCAGAGATACCAGAACCCTAAGTCAGCGCATAGCTGATTTTTTTGCTGATCCGACTAATGTTGCGGTTATCTTGGTTGGTTTATCGGGATTAACTTATTACTATTCCGTAGTGGCTACGGCATTATTACTGGTTGGTGCTCTTTTTTTTACTTACAGTTACACGCGCAAACAAAAATTACCTTTTCGTCTGCCTTCTATCTCCAAAGCAAAAGATTACAATGATTTAAAACCGGGAATTCAAAAACCTAATATCGCACGAGGTATCTCTTTTTTTGGCAATGATAGAAAAACAGGCGAAGAATTGTGGTTTGCCAATGATGACATGCGTACTCATGCATTGATTTTTGGTTCTACAGGTAGTGGTAAAACCGAGGCTTTAGTTTCCCTGGCGTATAATGCATTAGTACAAGCCAGTGGCTTTATTTACGTAGATGGTAAAGGAGACAACTCACTTTATGCCAAAGTTTTTTCTATGGTGCGCAGCATGGGGCGAGAAGATGATTTGTTATTGATAAATTTCATGACTGGCGCGCGCGACATTATTGGTCCACAAGAAAAGAGATTGTCTAATACCTTAAATCCTTTTTGCCAAGGTTCTTCCAGTATGCTGACGCAGTTGGTAGTCAGTCTTATGGGATCTAGTCAGAATAGTGGTGATGGTGACATGTGGAAGGGACGTGCGATTGCATTCGTTGAAGCTTTGATGCGTCTTTTAGTTTATATGCGTGATGAAGGTGCTATTTTGCTTGATGCCAATAGCATCCGAAACTACTTTGATTTACAACGATTAGAATCAATAGTGATCGATAAAATATTTCCACGTGACGATCAGGAGAGTATTAATATAGAACATGTTCCGAAATTGGTTATGGACCCATTACGAAACTACCTTAATACACTGCCAGGTTATAATAAAGAAAAAAAAGGCAAGCAAGTATCGCAAGTATTGGAGCAGCATGGATTTATTACCATGCAGTTGGTACGTAGTTTTTCTTCTTTAGCCGATACTTACGGGCATATTATCCGTACTAACTTAGCAGAAGTAGATTTTAAAGACGTCATTTTAAACAGAAGGATTCTGGTTGTACTGTTGCCTGCTTTAGAAAAATCACCAGACGAATTGTCCAATTTGGGAAAAATTATCGTTTCTTCTTTAAAAGCCATGATGGCAGCGGGGTTGGGAGAAGAAGTGGAGGGAGATTACAGGGATGTGATACTCAGAAAACCTACCAATGCACCAACTCCTTATATGTGCATATTAGATGAGTATGGCTATTATGCTGTGCAAGGATTTGCTGTGGTGCCTGCTCAAGCCCGTTCTTTAGGCTTTTCTGCTATTTTTGCCGGACAGGATTTGCCTGCCTTCCAAAAAGCATCTAAGGAAGAGGCAGCATCGATTGGTGCGAATACCAACATTAAAATTTGTATGAAATTAGAAGACCCTACTGAAACATGGGATTTTTTCACGAAGACAGCCGGTGAAGCTTACGTGACGAAAGTTGATTCATTTCAAACTAAAGACGGCAGTATCTCCAATACCTATATGGATACCAAAAGCTCTTCTTTTGAAAGAAGAGCGAGGATTGATTTATTGGATCTCAAAGAGCAAACAGAAGGTGAAGCACACATTTTTTTCAAATCCAAGATTGTTCGTGCACGGATGTTTTATGCAAATCCCAAGCCAGTCAAGCAATTAAAAATCAATCAGTTTTTGAAAGTAGAACCGCCTCCAGATGATTATTTAGTGAAATTGCAAAAACAGTTAGCTTCGTTTCAAAATATATTGAGCAGTGGTGATTTAAATATCAATAAAGCAGTTGAAACGGAAGAAATAGCAATTATTACAAATGCCTTACATAATTCAGAGCTTCAAGATCCCATTGAGCGAGGCGTGGCAGCCTTGATGGCATTTCATGCTTATAATGAACCTGAGCCAGTTGAAGATTTAATTGAAGAAGAGGTTGAAGGTGCTCTGACTATATTTAGTAGCTTACGTGAGAATCCGGGATTGCCACCCATATTGGCTACGAAAAAAGAAGAGTTTTCAGCACCGTTATTATCTATTAATGATACGCGAGATCAACTAATGAAAATAGAGCGTTTGTCTGGAGCAAAAGATAAGTATGCTGGAACGATTGCGAATGAGTTGATCAAAGACTTTCAAGTCGCAACGAGCTATCCTCCAGAAGAAAGAGACTATATCCAGCCTGATGCATTGACGGCTCTCGTTCGCGATTTATCGGCCAGATTGGTTGCTGAGCGAGAGAAGATGAATCAATAGATAGCCTGGCTATTCTTTCATCTGCCTTTGTTTTTAATTCATTATCCATGTTATTTGTCGATAATAAACTTCATGCCGACATCAAGTTGTCCATGCGTGTTTCTTTCTTATGTGCATCAAGAACGCAGTAGGATAGCACGCGGTTCTTTGCACAAGGTAGATTCAGTGAAACCTTGTACTATCGTCTTTAAAAAAACTCAATGACTGCCCGTCAGCCTGCCAGAATAAATTTCTTGGATATATCCTGAATTGAACAGAGAAAAAAATAGCAATTTTATTAAATTCATTGTAACGTATTTAGTATGTCTTTTTATTGTTTGTAAAATTGATTAAAATAATTAAATTATTCAGTGGGGTTACAGCCATAAAATAATTCGGTCACCAGACCTGCAACCATCAGATCATTGCTTATGGGGATATGAGTGAAAGCAAGACATGCCGATTACAAGAACACGATGATTTGTATGCTGCTATTGCTTGTTTTTTTGCAGCTAACAGGCTGCCATAAACGCTATACGCCGTCAGTAGAAGAATCGCGGCTGCCTTGTAAATTAAGAGGTGCTTGTGATGCAACAGTAATGAAGTATTTAAAAAAATTAAATAGAAGAGGCATTCGAGTTATTACCGTTGGTCAGGATTATTTAATTAGCATACCATCGCGATTTTTGTTTGAAGATCAAACACCTCATTTGATGTGGTCTTCATACAGCCTCTTAAATGAAGTTGCCGTATTTTTGAAACAGTTTCGTAAAGTGGCTATTACCATTAGCAGCCACAGCAGTAAATATCATTCAGTGCAAAGGGAGCATGCATTAACATTGGCTCGTTCACGAGTGATAGGTGAATATTTATGGTCACAAGGTGTGGACAGTCGACTTATTTTTACTCAAGGTTTAGGCAGTGATAAGCCTATTATGGATTTTACACAAGGAGGCGATGCGTCGCTTAATTCGCGTATTGAAATTACATTTAGAGACGCTGTCTTATAGAGGAATTCATGAGTAGAGGTGCCTGGAATCTTATCAAGAGCAAAAAGAATTTTAATGTTGGCATTTATAGGCGTGGTTTGTCTGCTTTAATTTTGTCATTGATACTGAGTACGATTATGGCTCTGTTGATTATAAAGGCTTATTTTGATTTACCAAAACGAGCCTACTATGCAACCAGTGGTGTAACACCTCCTGTTGAGTTAACAGCACTGGATGCTCGTAATATGACCTCAACTCCGTTGTTAACTCCAGATGTTCCTTCGGATGATGAGATAAAGGTAATACCGGAATAAAGAGGATACTATGGCTGAAGATACCCTGGTTGCTGTTGGGTTACGCAATCAATTTTACAAAGACAGTCAACGAAAAGTCATTTTGGCCTTAACCGTTGCTATTATAGTGAATTGTTTATTAGGTGGCTTGTTGGCCTATATACTTTCTCATCCACCAGAACCAAGGTATTTTGCTACTTCAATTAACGGTCGAATCACGCCTTTGTTTCCATTAAATCAACCGAACCAATCAGATTCGGCTGTATTACAATGGGCAAATCAGGCGGCAATAGCGGCGTTTACCTATAATTTTGTGAATTATAGGGATGAATTACAAGCCTCGTCTGGCTTTTTTACACCGCAAGGCTGGGATCAGTTTCTTTCTGCTTTGCAACAGTCAAATAACTTAGATGCAGTTAAAGCAAAAAAATTAGTAGTGTCTGCTGTTGCTACGCGAGCGCCAGTGATCCTGCAAAAAGGAATATTAAATGGTAATTATTCCTGGCGTATTCAAATGCCCATATTAGTCACTTATCAAAGTGCCAGTCAGTTTACGCAACAAAATAACGTGGTAACCATGCTAGTGACGCGGATTTCTACATTAAATTCCCCTCGAGGGATAGGTATTGATCAATTTGTTGTAGGGCCGGCAAGTAGTGGAGTAAGCTAAATGAATTATTCTGCCCGTTTAAAACTGATATTTTTATTGTCTCTACTTGGGCTGGGCAGTAGTTCATACGATGTTTTTGCTCAGGCTGATGATTCGCAGCAGGCATTACAACAGCTACGGCTATTACAGCAACGATTATCTCAAACAGCTACCACAGACACCGGAAGTGGGCCTGCAGGCAATTCAGCTGGCAATTCAACCAGTTTGCCTGGTGCTCTGGCGCAAAATAATACGGCCAATGCTCAAAGCAATACACCCAAAGCGGCGCTGGTGAATAAACCAGACAGTATGTCAACCGCTGGCGTTAGTAAAAACGACAGTGATCTTATTGATAAGAAAGCCTTTGAAGAGGTCACTCGCAATCTATACCCTCTAACCCCCGATGAAGTGGTGCGATTAAAGCAACTTTATCAGACTAATGAATTTGCCCAGGCATCTCCTGTAGGCACTCCCCCTAAACCCACAGCAACTTCTCAGTTTGTTAATTTGTCTCCTGGTTCAACCCCGCCGGTAATTCGCCTGTCACAGGGATTTGTTTCATCCTTGGTCTTTTTAGATTCAACAGGTGCTCCCTGGCCCATATCTGCTTATGACTTGGGTGATCCTAGTGCGTTTAATATTCAATGGGACAAAACAAGTAACACGTTAATGATTCAGGCTTTAAAGCTTTATAATTATGGTAATTTGGCTGTGCGCTTGAAGGGATTAAATACTCCTGTGATGTTAACACTGATTCCTGGTCAAAAGGCAGTGGATTATCGGGTTGATTTGCGTATACAAGGATTAGGGCCGAACGCTTCAGCCATGCCGATGGAGGAAGGGATTCCTCCGGCAGCGAATGACATCTTATTACATATTCTAGATGGTGTTCCACCACCTGGAAGTCAGCGTCTTACGGTAAACGGTGGTGATGCTCGAGCTTGGCTTTTTAGTGAAAAAATGTATATTAGAACAAATCTTACCGTCTTATCACCAGGATGGATTGCGAGCATGACCAGTGCCGATGGGACACATGCATATGAAATGCAAAAATCTCCTGTTTTGTTGGTATCATGGCATGGCAAAGTCATGCAACTCAAGGTAGAAGGGTTATAACATGCCAAGTAAAAAAGAAAATTTAAAATCGTTATTTTCAAACACCAGGACACGAATAATTATTGTTTTTACTTTTGCAGTGTTATTAGGATTTATTCTATTAGGTTATTTGAAATTTCATACCTTCAGTAGTGATAACAGTTTGTCGTCGGAATTAGCCGGAGGCCCTGGAGACATTCAATCTATTCCTGGTGCCATTAATCCTACTGCGCAGTATGCTAAATTGCAGCAACAGCAAAATCTAGAACAAGCTGAACAAGCGCAAACCAGTGGTACCAGTGCCATCCCTACTATTATCCGTACGCAGTCTGTAGGGAGTGGTGTGGGGGTGATTGGTTCTCAGTCGGGCGTCGGTTTTTCTGCTTTAGCCAGAGAAGATGAGGGTGGGCCACAGAGAAGTCTCTGGATACAGCAATTGCAGAATGCAAATTGTAGCAAAGCCGCGATCAATCAGGTTCTTAATCAAGGTGGTCTTTTAAGTGATTTAAAAGGCGGGTGCAGCTGCATCCAGTTAAAAGACAACGGCTATGGTCTGAGCGATCTACAGTCGATATGTTCTTGCAAAGAGTTAAGAGCTGCCGGGATAAATGTACGACAATTAAAAGAATTAAATTATTCTACAGAACAATTAAGAGCTTGCGGCTTTGATGCTTGCGCATTACGCAATGCGGGTTACAGTGCGCAACAAATGAAAGACGGTGGTTTTTCTGATGGTGAATTAAAAGGCGCTGGTTTTCCTGAGCATGAAATCGCTCAGGCCGGTGGATTGCCCAATGGAATGACGGCAGAACAGGTATTGAAGGCAGGATGTGATTCGCAGCGCTTATCACAATTAAAAACAGCAGGTGTCAGTGTGGCTGCCATTCGAAGAATTAGTGGATGTTCCATCACCCAATTAAAAGACGCAGGTTATTCTCCTGCTGATTTAAAAAATGGGGGTTATAGTGCGGCTGATTTGACTCGAGCAGGATTTAGTCCATCTCAGTTGAAAAATGCAGGCTATAACGCCAGAGATTTATTGAATGCCGGAGTTCCCTCTGAACAGTTGGTTCAGGCAGGTTACAGTCCCGCTCAGATTCAAGCTGCTGATGCAGAACTTCCACCAGGAATTACACCCGCTGATGTGCAAACGTCTGGCTGCAGTGCTAATGCTTTGCAAAAAGAGCTGAGCGCGGGGGTTAGTGCCTTTTTGATTAAACAGTATGGTGGTTGCCAATTGTCCGCGCTTAAGGCGGCTGGCTTTTCACCAGAACAGCTCAGCCGATTAGGTTATACGCCTCAGCAAGTAGAGGCGGCTAGCGCCTTGTCTGATGAAGCTATTCATAAAGCCGGTTGTGATGTCGAACAATTGCAACAGTTATATAAAAGCGGTGTAGATGCAACTCGTCTTCGTCAGTTGAATGGTTGTAATGCAGCAGTTTTAAAAAGTGCAGGCTTTGATCCCCAGTCGTTATCAGCAGCAGGATTTACACCAGCGCAATTGGTAGGGGCAGGCTTTTTGCCCGAGCAATTAAACAATGAAGCAATTAATCCTTCGGCTGCGCTTGCAGCAGGACGAACAGGTAATTGTAATGCCGGTGTACTCGAGCAAATTAAATCCTCTGGCCTTACCGCTGATGCTGTAAAGCAAACTCTAGGTTGCCCGCTTAGTGCACTTAAAAATGCGGGCTTTAGTCCTAAAGAGTTAAAGGCAGCAGGCTTCACTGCTGCAGAATTAAAAAATGCAGGGTTTAGTCCGTCTGATTTAAAAGCCTTAGGTTATACTGCCAAAGAGCTCAAGGCAGCTGGTTTTAATGCGGGACAATTAAAGGCGGCAGGATTTACTCCTGAGGCGCTCAGGCAGGCGGGCTTTAAAGCAGCTGATTTAAAAAAGGCAGGTTTTAATGCCAAAGCCTTAAAGGATGCAGGATACACGGCTGATGACATGAAGGCAGCAGGTTATAACGAGAATGATTTAGCTAATGCTGGTTTTGCTCCCAGCCCATCTGCTGTTGCCGGTCTTGGCCAGCCAGTTATTCCCAGTATGCCCTCTAATGTGACGAGTATGCCCAGTATAGGAGGGCCTTCACCGGTAGCATCTCAGGCCGTCGCCAATACAGAACAACTGCAATCTATTTTAAATAAACAGAATAATTTGATGGCGGAGCAAAAATATCAGCAAAAAATACAGCAGCGAATGAATCAAATGATCGGAGCTGCCAACCAAGATTTGCAGGATTGGAAAAAAGTCAGCACTCAAACGTATATGGCTGGAAATGAAGAGAAAAAATCTTCGGGCGTAGGAAATAAGGTGCTGGCAGGTGGCACAAACAAAGAAGCGAATGCTGCTATACAAGAGCAACTAGGGGGAATGGGAGATAAACAGGCAACGATTAAAACGGGTGATATCGTTTTTGCAGTGATGGATACAGCCGTTAATAGTGATGAGCCAGGACCTATTTTGGCAACGATTGTTTCAGGAAAATTAAAAGGGACCAAATTGATTGGTAGTTTTAATTTGCCTAGTAACGCCAATAGCATGGTGATTTCGTTCAATACGATGTCCATACCGAGTGCGCCGCAAACCATTTCTATTTCTGCTTATGCAATAGACCCCAATACGGCACGAACCGCATTATCTAGTCGTACGGATCACCATTATTTAACGCGGTATGGTTCTTTATTTGCGTCTTCCTTTTTAGAAGGTTTTGGTAATGCCTTTCAATCAGCAGACACGACAGTCACCATCGGTGGTACAGGCAGCGGAAATGATATTACTGTACAAAATGGTATTGGGCGTTCTGCTCTGGAAAATGCAGTGATTGGCTTGGCGACAGTAGGTAAATCCTGGGGGCAAGTAGCGCAGCAGAACTTTAATACACCAGTTACGGTAGAGGTTTATGCAGGAACAGGCATAGGCGTATTGTTTACGCAAGATGTAACACTATAATTAATGGCAGAGGATCATGGCTGAAGATCAAAATAATGACGAATATAAATTTGTAGAATTAGATGCCTCCGATAATGAGCTCATGGGGGCCGATAAATTATCGGAAGGCTCTTCAGAGCAAACGACTCATTTGGGTCCACCAAAAGACATTAAGCGAAATGCAATCATCGCTATTACTCTGGTTGTATTGCTTATGTTTGTGTATAAAATGGTCAGTCATTTTTCTTCTGATAAGAAAACAGAGGGTCAGCAAAGTGCTATACCGGCAATGAATCAAGTCCCCAGTTCTTCCATGCCAGTCCCAACAGTAGCGATGACTCCATCTGTTCCAACACCGCCAGTCGTATCGACTGCGACTCAGGAGCTGACTAGAAAAGTTGCAACCATAGAGTTGTCTCAGCAAACGATTCAAAATGAGGTAGGGAATGTAAATCAACAAGTTGGCGTAGTAAATGACAATATCAATAATCTGAATAACCAGCTGGCCAATTTACAACAAGTGATCAATAACTTATCGACACAACTGGCCAAACAATCTGAAGAAGTTGCAGTGTTAATGAAACGAACAGAACCGAAAAAACACATAAAGCCGGTTGTGAGAATAGTCTCGACCCCTCTTGCTTATTCTATTCAGGCTATTATTCCTGGGCGCGCATGGCTAATTGCGACAAATGGTTCTACAATTACTGTAAGAGAAGGGACAAAAATTGCAGGTTATGGTGCCGTCAATTTAATCGATGCAGTTGATGGAAGAGTGGTCACGAGCTCAGGTAAAGTGATTCGTTTCAGTCCAGAAGACAGTTAAGGGTTTTTTATGGCCGATTCAACTTGGTCTCAGCAGGTTGATATAATTACCAATATCGCAAACTCTCTGATACCGGTAGAAAATTTAGTTACAGGAGCAGCCTATCTTATTGGTTGCGCCTTTATTTTTAAGGCGATATACAGCTTGAAGGTTTATGGTGAATCCAGAACCATGATGTCGAATAATGGCAGTATGAAAGAGCCTTTGGCCTACTTGATGATAGGGGCTGTTCTGGTTTATTTTCCTACGGCTTTTAAAATTTTTATGCAAACGCTGTTTGGTTACCAAAATGTGTTGCAATACGCTCCAATTAGTAGTAGTAATGCCACGTTGGATGCCTTGTTTGGTAGCAATAGCGCCATAGGGGCGCCTTTGTCAATCATTATTCAAGTGATAGGGGTGATTGCATTTGTCAGAGGCTGGGTGCTTTTGGCGCGGTCTGCATCCCATGGTCAGCAGCCTGGAGGCACAGGAAAAGGATTGATGCATATTTGTGGTGGTATTTTAGCGATGAATATTATCGGTACCATTCAAATTATTAATAACACGTTATATGGTTAAGCCATAAAATAGGTATGAATCCCATTTTTATTTGGTTTTGCAAGGTAGCGAGAGATTATAAGCGCTGTATTGATCCTTGAAAAGGTTATCTTCAAGACGGCGGGGAGGTATGCTCCAGGAGACATTGAGCCTTATAATGGGTGAATTTTCACCTTTGCGGGGATGAAAAACTTACTTGACAAAATCAAATGGAAAAGAGGCTAAAGCTGTTGCTGAATCTTCAGGTGATATTGGCGCGTGCGGCTGATGCTTTCAGGATTAGCCTTGGATAGATCAAGTAAATAAGCATCAAAGAATTCTTTGTAATACAGCAATCGAGTAAATGATGCCGTGTATGCAAGAACTCTAGTAAAGTTTAGTCATCAGGAGTATGAAGTGGTGCAATTTTTTAGTAAACATAAATACACAACCGGTTTGATTGTGGCTAGTGGTTTGATGGTGTTATCCATAGAGCAGGCAATGGCTGCAGGCGGACCAACGATTGGAACAATGGCTTCATCCATAACCAGTACTTTTGCGCAAATAGGACAAATGATTACCGGGGGCTCTTATATTGCTGGATTAGCCTTTTCGCTTAGTGCTATTATGAAATTTAAACAGCATAAAGACAATCCAACACAAATACCCATAGGCACTCCTATTGCTCTGGTCTTTGTTGGCGCATCCTTGCTGTTTTTGCCATCCATATTAAACGTAGCAGGCTATACGATGTTTGGTACTAAAGGTAAGACTGCAGGTCCTGCAGGTATTACTATTGAATAAACAGTAATTATTATTTTAAATGAGGGAGAAACGCTGTGATTAAAAGTATACAAATTAATTATAAGTTACTATTAGCGAGCTGTACTTGTTTTGCTGCGTTGCTTCTTTTAAGCCAAGAAGCGTCTGCAGGTGAAACAATTGGCACTATGGCTTCTTCGATAACAAGCACCTTTGCCCAGATAGGCAATATGATTACCGGGGGATCGTATATTGCTGGGTTGGCATTTTCTCTTGGCGCCATTATGAAATTTAAGCAGCATAAAGACAACCCGACTCAAATACCAATAGGCACTCCTATTGCCTTGGTATTTATTGGTGCGGCCTTACTCTTTTTGCCTTCAATTTTGGATGTTGCAGGAAATACTATGTTCGGTACCAAAGGAACTACTGCAGGACCGAAAGGAATAACTATCGGAGAATAGTCATTTAATATCACTTCCATGATCGAGCTTAAAGAATTATTTTAGGCTCGGTCTAAATATTAGCACTAGATGGGTCAATATGGATAAGCAAACGTATCGTATCAAACTCACTGCAACTCCAGGTGCTTGGCGTTTGTATTCTTCTCGAAAAGCAGATGAGCGATTTAAGGTATTTCAGCAGAAAGTGTTTCAAAGAGACCGTTTTACCTGTCAGTTTTGTGGTTTTCAAGCCAACCAGTATCAAGATGTCATTAATATAGACTGTGATTATACCAACAATAAATTAGCGAATATGGTTACTTCTTGCTGCTTTTGTGCGCAATGTTTTTTTCTAGAGTCTGTTGGGGTTGGTGGTTATGGTGGTGGTAGTTTGATTTATGTGCCTGAGATGACGCAAGAAGAATTAAATAGCTTGTGCCATGTTTTATTTTGTGCAATTACTAATGATACAGGATACAAGTCCAGTGCTCAGAATATTTATAGAGCTTTGAAGTTTCGTTCTCAGTTGGTAGAAGAGAAGTTTGGAGAGGGAACGAGTGATCCGGCGGTCTTTGGCCAATTATTGATTGACTCAGGTATTAATCATGATGAAAACAAAGTAAAAGAGCTATTAAAAAACGTTTGTTTGTTGCCATCCAGAGCTAAATTTCGCACACAAATTGAAAAATGGGCAGCCAGTGCCCTTCAGGAACTGGCAGATTAATAAGGGGCATTTATGGCTAATTGGGCCGAGTCATTTTTTGAAGGCGTAGATACTTTTTTTGCGTGGCTAAGTACGTCTTTAAGACAGACAACAGAATCGTATATTGATTTAGAAACAGCCGATAGTCCAACGGTGTTAGTAAATCACGATGGTTCTTTAGTTTCCATTATTAAAGTAGAAGGAATCACTGCATTAGCAGGTGTTGCCGAATTTGATCAGTTAGTTCAAGGCCTGAATAATGCTTTGCAAGCCGCTATGAGTCGCCCTGGGCATGCGTTACAGGTATATTTCAGCCACGACAAACAAAATATCCAAAAATTAATTGAAGAAATTTATCGGCCAGCAGAGCATTCTGCAGCACGTCTTGATTTGAATTTGAAAGATCTTTTTACAGAACGAGTTGATTATTTATCACGTTACTGTGCAGAAGAGCGTGTTTATTTGGTGTTGATAACAAGACCGTTTTCTTTACCCTCTGATCAATTAAAAACGGCCAATAAAGCCAAGCTGAAAATGATTAGAGATATCAAAGCGCCTCCCTTTAAGAACAGTCAGACAATTTATGCGGCTATGCCTGAATTACGAGACATTCACGATGCCTATGTCCGTTCTATCATCAATGAGCTAGATAGCTTAAAAGTAATCGCTCAGTTATTAGAAGTACATGAGGCAGTGCATGCAATTCGGATGACAGCCGATCCCGACTTTACCGCAGATGATTGGCGCGCTTCGCTGCCTGGCGATAAGATTCCTGTTCGTGAAATGAATTCTTTTGAAGGTGATGTGTCTGATTTAATGTGGCCTTCACTGGCGAAACAAGTACTGCCAAGAGATGCAGAAAATATTGATATGCGCTCAGTTAGAGTAGGCGATAAAATTTATTCTGCTGCATTTATTGATTTGTTTCCCAAAGACGTTAGACCATTCATGAGTTTGTTTGCCCGGATTTTACCTTCGCATGTGCCTTGGCGAATCTCTTTTTTAGTTGAGAGTGAGGGTTTGGAAACCATTAAGTTAAAAGGACTTTTAGCCTCTATTTTAAGTTTTAGTTCAGCACAAAATCGCTTGGTCAGTGACTCCGTCAACTTACTTAAATATTTACAATTAAACACCGATGAATCCATAGTCCGTCTGAGAGTTGTCGCGGCGACCTGGGCTCCAGATGGAAATGTACCGCTTCTTCGACGCAGAACTTCTGAGCTGGTTAAAGCCATCCAGGGATGGGGTTCTACCGATGTGTCTGATGTATGCGGCGATCCTTTTTCCGGTTTTGTTGCCACCATGTTGGCAGGTTCTTTAAACAGCCCTGCAGTGCCTAGCGTCGCACCATTAAGCAGTGTTGTGAGTATGCTGCCGATTACACGGCCGGCTTCTCCATGGAAGCAGGGGGCTTTACTTTTTCGCACCCCTGATGGCAAGCCATGGCCTTTTCAGCCTGGATCAACAGAACAAACCACGTGGATTGATTTGGTTTATGCGCGCCCTGGTTCTGGTAAATCGGTTTTGTCCAATGCATTAAATTTGGCTTTGTGTCTTTCTGGCGGCCTAATACGGTTACCACGAATTGCAATTATTGATATAGGACCATCCAGTAGTGGCTTGATTTCTTTATTAAAAGAAGCCTTGCCAGCAACGCAGCGTCATTTGGTTGCGTATCATCGATTGAGAATGACACCTGAATATTCGATAAACCCTTTTGATACGCAATTAGGATGTCGTTATCCTACTGCATTAGAGCGTTCTTTTCTGGTGAATTTTATTACTTTATTAACCACACCATTAGGGGCAGAAAAACCCTATGACGGCATGCCGGATTTAGCGGGTATGGTAGTAGATGAGCTGTATAAAAGCATGGCAGATGATGCCAATGCTTCGCCTTATGCCAGCGGGATAGAAGATTTGATTGATGGCCTTTTAGAAGAAATTGGCTTTGTTAAAGATTCAAAGACCACTTGGTGGGAGGTAACGGATGCCTTGTATTCTGCTGGATTTCTTCATGAGGCCTTATTAGCACAACGTTATGCCATGCCTTTACTTGCTGATGCGGCATCTATTTGTCGTCTTCCTTCGATTGAAGATTTGTATGAGAGAGTGACCGCACCTACCGGTGAATCATTAATCAATGCTTTCTCCAGGATGATTTCTTCTGCGGTTAGAGAATATCCTATTTTATCTCGTGTCAGTAGTTTTGATATTGGCGATGCGCGAATCGTTTCGCTGGATTTGGATGAGGTAGCGAAAAGTGGTGGTGATGCAGCCGATAGACAAACGGCTGTGATGTATATGCTGGCCAGGTATGTACTGGCAAGACATTATTATTTAACAGAAGAAAGTTTGAATAATATTCCAGAGCAATATAAAGACTATCATAAAAAAAGAGTGGCGGAGATACGCGAAGATCACAAACGGATAGTCTATGATGAATTTCACCGTACTGCTAAATCGCAAGCAGTGCGGGAACAAGTGATTATTGACATGCGTGAAGGTCGAAAATGGAAAGTGCAGATTGCATTGTTGTCCCAATCGGTTGATGATTTTGATCCAGTCATGATTGATTTTGCCACCGCTATCTACATTATGGATGCAGGTCCTTCACAAGCCATTGAGAAAACAACAGCTATTTTTGGACTTTCAGAAACGGCTCAAGCCGCATTAAGAAATCGAGTGCATGGCCCACGGCAAGGAGGAGCTACCTTTTTGGCTCAATTTGCTACCAAAATGGGGATTAATGTTCAATTATTGACCCTAACGCTGGGGCCTATCGAATTATGGGCTTTCAGTACAACAGCAGAGGATGCGACGGTAAGAAATCATCTATACCGACAACTGGGGCCTGCTGAAGCAAGACGATTGCTTGCTACATTGTTTCCGAATGGTTCTGTAGCGAAAGAAATCGAGACACGGCTGGCTACGATGAAGGGGCAAGAAAGTTTAATTGAGGATGAAGAGAAAAACAGTGTCATCAATCAACTGATTAATGATATTTTAGAGGCTTATTCCAAGGATCCTAATATCAAAAGTTTGCCAGTTAAAGTGAATTAGTTTTGATTCGACTTGATGAAAAATCCCCACTGACGAATTTTTCTAATTGGCTTTCAGTTTTTGTTGACATGTTTCAATTAGATGTAATTTATTTGCCTCCAAATAGTTGGAGGTTTTATTAAGACATAATGATGTCTAATTAAATCGATTCAGGAATAATTTATTTACATAACCCCAGCTCGACATAAGTAATTTTTCATGAGAAATTTTAGTATGGAGATGTAATGCTGGTTTTCTTGGTTTAAGCATATAAGTCAACTTAACGTCTTCATAAATAAGTTAGGAAAAATCAATAATGACTGAAAGTGTAAAAATTATATATGAAAAAAATCCCTCGAGCGATGAAATTCAAATTTTAACAGATGGTATTACACAATATGCTAAATTAGAAAAAGGCCAACCGCCTATAGAATCTTTTGCGTTTTTCGTTTGTAACGAAGCTAATCAAATCTTAGGAGGATGCAATGGCTCTATTTACTACGGTTGTCTTTATATAGATCAATTGTGGATTGATGAAAGCTTAAGAAATAAAAAAATTGGAACGCAATTAATGCAATCTGCTGAAAAACTTGGGAAGGAAAAAGGATGTCTATTTTCTACAGTTAATACAATGGATTGGGAAGCACTAGGATTTTATCAGAGATTGGGTTACGAAATTGAGCATCAGCGATTTGGTTATTTCAGCGATTCTATTTTGTTTTTCATGAAAAAAGACTTTATTCCCCAATAATCTGCTCAATTTTATTCATTGCCAGTTTGGGTTAGATATGCGGTAAAAGTCTTTGTATCAGGGCGCAATCTTGCAACTAACGTTTATCAATTTCCTGTGCAAAGGATTTAACTTTATTGAAAGTATCTTTCGAATAAGATGAATTGGATGCACACTCTAAAGTTG
>PEQM01000037.1 GCA_002786205.1 Legionella sp.
ATCTGCCGAATAGGCAGCTTAGAAAGCTGGTAGACGCTCAGGTAAGACTGAAAGAGGTTATCTGCCGAATAGGCAGCTTAGAAAACCAGATAAAGTTTCTGCGTCTCTGATGAGTTGTTATCTGCCGAATAGGCAGCTTAGAAATTAAGTATTGAATTAATGGAAGTTGTGCAAAAGTTATCTGCCGAATAGGCAGCTTAGAAATGCAAGTGCTTTAGGTATGCTTTTTCCACGTAGTTATCTGCCGAATAGGCAGCTTAGAAACGTTCCAAGTAACAACGGTGCCTTGCGTCTTAGTTATCTGCCGAATAGGTAGCTTAGAAATTTCACACTCTTTTGGAGTTAGCTTTCTATAGGTTATCTGCCGAATAGGCAGCTTAGAAATTAATCAGTAAGACTAGGACTGGATTAGAGGCGTTATCTGCCGAATAGGCAGCTTAGAAAAAGCCAATGGCACTTCTTCTAATGGTCAAAAATTATGCCCCATTAAAAGAAGTGATGCGGTTAGTCACGCACTAATTTTTGAGGAATTAAATCTTCGTCGAGGGTATTATTGACATGTTCTTTCAGATTAAAGAAGGTATTCGCCGTACTGCGTCTTTGCTGGGCTTTATCATCGAAAAAGTTATTCTTTCCATCTATACCTTCAACCATAACTCCGATTGCACCTGCTATCATAAGGACAGCAGCACTAAGTACGACGACAGATAAAGGAATAACAGGGCAGGTTAAAATACCAAGAGTTAACAAGCTGGCTCCTAGCAAATATAAGCTCATACCAGCTATCATTTGAGTAGGTATTTTAGAACCATACAAAGTAGAGGCAAGCTTAGTATAATCAGTTAATAGCTGTTGTCGCTTTTCATCATTTTGAGAATGTAACAATTGAAGCGTTAAAACAGTAGCTTCGTATTTTATTTCTCTATCCTCGTAACTGAGTAATTGCAGGGCATCGAAAACTGCTTTAACTTGCTGTTGAAGTACAGGGTTTTTAATTGCAGCAGCAGCGGTTTTTAAATATTCGTTCATGTCCTCATGAAAGTTATTACCAGTCTTTATGCGCTTGATTGCATTAATAACATCTGTATTTATCTTGTCATCGCATTCATTACCTTGCATGTATTCACTAATAAGCTCAGAGGCACACTCTTCTTCATTGTCTAAAATGAAAACAGAATATTGAAATAATGGCCATTTTAAATCAGAAAATAACTCATCCGCATCTAGCTCTAGTAGCTTTTTATCACTATGTCGAGCCACTTTTACTCGATTTCCGGTTACAAAACCATAGGTTTTTCTGGCATTTGAAAACAATAAGCTCATTCCTTCAACCTGTTCACCACAGGCTTCTTTTATTTGAGCTTTGAGCTTAACGCGCTCAGCGTGCTCTTCTGTAGTTGCATACGCTTCAATAAGGTTAAAAAGAGTGATTTTTTTACGTTCGGTTAAATTTTTTTGATAGACCAAATTGCAGAAAAAGTATGTTCCATTAGAAGTAATACCATGAAGTGAAAGATTAGGAAGTTCTTTGGGCGCGTTATCCCCTCTTTCTTTACGTTGAATTTTATCCAGAGTTGACTGAAATAAACTGCGGTTCCTAACCATATCACGGACTGTCTTAGAAAAAATAAAGGCCACTTCTGCTCCAATATGATTAAATTAAAGCCATTTTAGCACAATAAATCAAATCGTTCAAGTAGGTGCAACAGGATCCTTGGCAAGAGAATTAGATGAAGACGCGCTTGCCCTGGCGCGTCATAATGAGATGATTTTTCGATTGAATTATGTTATTACTTAGAAAATAATCAATTAAATCATAACATAATGCTTCAAAAACACCTGACTGTCTTTTTAAAAACCAAGTTAACTCAGTGCGGAATGGGATGGCTTGCTTTGTTGTTATCCGGCTGCACCTCTATTGGCCCCTTTAGTTTAACTCATGACCGGTACAATTATAATATTGCCACCAATTACAGTATCAACCAGCAACTTCTTTTAAATATGGTACGGTTACGCTACGATGAGAATCCTTTGGTTTTAGACGTAACCAGTATTTCAGGCAGTGTTTCCGTGCAAAAGAGTGCGAGTTTTGCCGGGTCGTTGATTTTTCCTTTCCCTTACATTGGTAGCTCCATCAGTCCCAATGGCAGTTGGTCTTACTCAGACAACCCCATTATATCCTATGCTCCTTTAAGTGATAGTACCTATACACAGTCCTATCTTGTTCCTATGAGCTTGTATGATATCTCGTTGCTCTTGTCTTCTGGTTGGAGTATACCCAGAGTATTTCGCGCAAGCTGTCAACAAATAGGGAATGTTTATAATGCGCCCAGTGCAGCACGGGCTACCTCGTCTCATGTACCCGAATATCAAGACTTTATTAATATGACTTATGTTTTGAGACGGATGCAATTAGCTGAAGCCATTCGCGTATATTATGACAAAAACCCGTCTGCTGAAGAATTGATTTTACTTATTGATCCTAAATACAAGTTAAGCGCTAAAGACAAAAAAATCCTGGATAAAGCAGGCGTTGAAATTTATCAACATAAAATAATTTTTTCCAAAGACCCCGCACCCCATCGCGTGTTGATAGTAACTCGTTCCGTTAATGGTATCTTGCACTATTTATCGAAAGGATTGACAGAACCGCCTCAAGATCTAAAAAATCAGGTATTAACCGCTACGGTATATAAAGATGGCTCCCTGTTCGACTGGCAAAAGGTAGTCAGAGGCATGATGAAAATATATTACTCCGATAAAAAACCACCTGCTAATGCTTATGTTTCTATCCCATTTCGTGGTCGCTGGTATTATATAGCCGACTCTGATAGTGATTCCAAGCAAACATTGATGATGGTACTTAACATCCATGGCTTAATCAACACAACTCCTTCTACAGCTGACATGCCCAGTTTGGCTCGAGTAGTATAAGATGCTGTGATTTACAGGATGCTATTCTTGACTGTTTCAGTACCGCAAAGAGCGAAGCAATTTGCTCTTTACGGCAGCTGTTGGGGGGAACTTGCTCTCTCTTTAAAGATAGAAAAAAAACCTCCGCTTTTAACCGAGTTGCACCATCTCTCGCAAAACAGCGGTGGCATAGGTGCCGGCAGGTAATGTGAAGCGTAATTGCAATCCATCGGTATTGGGCTTTGCATGCAACTGTTCTGGGTATAAAATATTAGCACGCCAGGCTTCCTCTAAACCTTGCTGCTCTAAAGCTTGAACCCAGGCTGAATAAGAAGAAAAAACCTCATCGACAACGGCTTTCGCATCACCATAGGCTTTATTTTTTGTTTTTCCAGGCAAAGGACTGGCTGGAGAGACGTCTTTATCTTTAATTCGCTGCACTAATTCCGTATCCATTCCGTCCGTAGTAAAAATACTATGTGAACCAGCAAGCTGCATCACATCGCCAGCCAGAGGAAGATTCCATGTTAAATCCTGAACCCTGTGCGACAAAACAAGATTATAAAGCCAGGAGCGCGCTGCAGAGTAATATAGTCCCTTTAAATATCGGTCTTTTACTTTCTTTCCTTGTAATAGTAGCTCTTCTGCTCTTATCAGATTGGCACCATTCCGGCCAAAACGTTGTTCACCAAAATAATTAGGCACGCCCATAAGCTCTATCTTGCCAATACGTTCCAAAACATCGTCTATTTCAGTAAGCGCACGCAATTGAATAATAAATTGATTGCCTGAAAGACATCCTGTTTTTAATTTTTTACTGTGCCGAGAATGAGCAACAACACGCCATCCGGGTGCGGCTAAAGTCCCTACGTCTTTTATCTCTTCTCCTGGCACATGGATGCTAAACCACTGCGTGGTTATCGCCTGTTTGTCCTTTAAGCCCGCATAACTAATTAATTTGTAGGGCTTATTGATTAATCTTGCGATAGAACGGGCGACCTCTTCTGTATTTAGCCCTCTTTTTTCAACTTGAATGACTACATGCTCGCCTTCACCACTAAAAGGCTCGGGCAATAACTCATGCACTTGAAAATCTTCCGCATGAACTTTAAATTGGGCTTGGGATTGTGGCCTGCCATAAGCATAAGACCAGTCAAATGAATACATATCTTACTCTAAAGTGACCCGGAACACCTCCGGATGGATTAATTTTCTCTCAAATTAATGAGGCTCATTCATTAATTGCTCAATGTATCGTCTACAGGTTAAGGGCTTGTCTAAATAGTTAATCACTTGCCTGGTCCCTCCTGTACCGGTAATCACTACCGCACCATAATGCAGCAAACTACCTAAAATGGATTGACGAATGTCTATTGATTCTATTTTACTCAAAGGAATATCAACTGTTTGCCTTACTATAATTCCTGTTCGTAAAATCACTTGTTTCTTTTTGATGGTGACCGAAGAAAAATAATAAGTAAACCAAGTCATCACTATCCATAGCAATGCAAAAGCCTCAAATAACAATCCCATATGCCACAATTGAGGTACCCAATACTGCAAAGCCAAGGCCACAATAAAACCAACCACCGGCCCAAAAAACACAATCCAATGCAAGCGCGTAAAATAAATTACGCCCAGCTCTTTTTCTTGATCTGCCATACTTCACCTATAGGGTTTCTGCTTTTACAATAATTTGTTATTCTATACCTAAAGTCTCATTCTTGGCGATAGAAACCCGTACATGAAATCCATAAAATACTGCCTGAACGACCAACTGGCTAACTTGTGTCAGCGTGCGGTACAATTAGAAGAGTTGAATCAAAAAATAAATAAGTTACTGCCCGATGAACTGGCTTCTTATTGCTATGTCAGCAGCTTCAATAAAAGCTGTTTAACGTTAACTACTACCAATGCATCTTGGGCAGCACAGCTTCGTTATGCGATTCCTGAACTAAGAGACCGATTACGCCAACCTGACATGTATCCTCAATTGTCTTCAATTAAAGTAACGATAGAAATCCCTAGGGCTCTTGCCCATCAAACGAAAAAAAAACACCCCAATAAACTGACGGCAGAAACGCGAGAAACCATTCTCAATGAAAGCCAACATTGCAGTTATGAACCATTACGCAAAGCACTTCTTCATTTGGCTCAAGAGGAATAGCTGTCCTCCTGATCATTGCTCTTCTTGCATAAGGATGTATTTTCTTCAGAGCAAGGCACAATGAAGGTAAGGAAGGCATACCATTTAGACAAGAACGCTCATAAATCGGCATTGGTGCGCTCAAGAAAGCATTCTCAAAATCAATACGTTATAGCATGGTGATTCTTACACCGCTAAAATTAATCAAGCAGACAGCAAAGGAGAAATAATGATACTTTTTTTACAGAATAAGCAGTCATAACGACTCACCAGGTTAGGTCTCTGAGGTTATCTAAGAGCTTTGCCAGGTTTTAGCTTTAAAACCTGGCTTGCATGGCGCTTTGTTAAAGCTGGCCTACCAGATAACGCAACGAGGCTGATTTACCATAGGGCTGTTGTCTGGTACGGCAAATGCCTTTTGAAATTCAGGCATATTAGCCAAACTGCCATTTACTCGGTATTGAGCAGGTGGATGAGGATCAGTAGTGACCTGATGGCGAATTTGTTCAGGACGAATATTTGCCGCCCAAGTATGAGCAACACCTAAAAAGAACTGCTGATCAGGCGTGAATCCGTCTATGGTTTTTGCATGTGCATACGCAGCAGAATGATGAAACGCTTTGTAAGCCAAAGTAATTCCCCCCAAATCAGCAGCGGCTTCTCCCATTACTAATTGGCCTTGTACAGGCATTCCACCATCCACGGTGTATTTGGAAAATTGGTTGGCAATGCACTCTGTTGCCTGTTTGAATTTGGTTAAATCACTTGGAGACCACCAGTTTTTCAAGTTCCCTTCCCCATCAAATTGAGCTCCTTGATCATCAAAACCATGAGTCATTTCATGCCCCATTACAAATCCTACTGCCCCATAGTTGACCGCAGCCGGTGCCTTGGGATCAAAAAATGGTGACTGTAAAATACCTGCTGGCATGTTTAAATTATTCATAGAAGGATCGTAATAGGCATTTATCGTTTGTGGTGTCATCGCCCACTCACTTCTATCTATAGGCTTGCCTATTTTATTCAGATCTCGCTTCACTAAAAATTCATTCGCTCTTAATACGTTAAGCACATAAGGGCCTCTGTCAATTTTCAAGTGGCTGTAGTCCCACCATTTTTCAGGATAGCCAATACGCTCCTCCATTAAAGCCAATTTTTTTAAAGCAGCATCCTTGGTGGCTTTTGTCATCCAGGGTAATGTTTTGATGTCTTCTTTCAATACTATTCGGATGTTTTTTAATATGTCTTTAACTTCTTCTTTCGATTGAGGAGGAAAATAGGCCTCGACATACTGTTTGCCTATAGCAAAACCTAAAGCCGCGCTCTCAATACCCACTACCCGTTTCCAGCGTGGAAGCAATTTCTCCGTACCGGTTAGTGCCTGCGCCATTTTAAATTGCTCATTCACAAAAGGCGTGGACAGATAAGCGGCATAATTATGAATTAAATGCCATCGCAAATACATTTTCCATTCAGTAAGCGGTCTTTGTCCCAGCATGTCATTCATGGCCGTAAAAAATTGCGGCATGGCCAGATTAAAATGCTCAACCTGTTGCAAATCAAATGCCGCTAAATAATTTGTCCAATTAAAAAAAGGCATCTTTTTGTCTAATTCTTTCACTGTCGTTAGGTGGTAAATGGCATGCGGATCTCGCTGCTCTACCTCTGACATTGATGCTTTAGCAAGCTGAGTTTCTATACTCATTACGATCTGCGCTTCTTTTTTTGCATCTTCGGCCTTGTCACCCAATAACTCAAACAAGGCTTGGATATGAGCCACATAGGCTTGCCTTATTTTTTCAAATTTCAAATCATCCTTTAGGTAATAATCTCGATTAGGAAGACCTAATCCTCCTTGTATCGCAGCAGCAATCATCAACTTACTGTCTTGAAAGTCTTGCATGCTGCCAAACTTAAACAATACATCTACTCCGATTCGATGCAATTGAGCGATTTCTTTTTGCAAGTCCGCTGGTGTTTTTATTTTTTCTATCCGAGCCAACTCAGGCGATAAAGGCTTTATCCCGGCTTGATCGATGGCAGAGACATCCATGCCGCTATAATAAAAATCGCCAATTTTTTGCTCGATGCTACCAGGTTTTGCCTGCGTGTCTTTGGCGGCACTGATGAGCATGGAATGAATGACATTTAATACTTTTTCATTCAAGAGATTAAAGCTACCCCATGAGGCGTATTCAGGAGGAATGGGATTGTTTTTTTGCCAATTGCCATTAGCATACTTATAGAAGTCAATAGAAGGGTCAATTTGTTTATCAATCCAATCAAGATGAAGCGGATCAACGACAGGTTCTACTAATGCTTGAGCTGCGATGGGGGCATTACTGATCAAAGCCAATGCCAGCAATCCTAAGGGTAATTTCATAAAGTAACTCCATTACTTAACTGTTTGAAAGTTCAACTGTTATTATTTTAACACGGTCTGTTAAGCAATGTATATCTGATGACAGAAAGCACCAGCGAGAAGTCATGCTATTACAATGATATGGACTCATCCTTCCTTTTAAACAGCTACTAGATGAGCCAAAATGGTTTCATCAGAAACTAGTACAACGTTTCACTGAGTTTGTCCTGTTGGTTAGAAGACAGAATACAGCCTTTTCAATTTAATTCTGGCATCTTCGGTTGTAAACTGCCATCGATAGTCGCTTTCTCAGCATCTCTATTTTTATTCCATTCCGCTATTTCGTGAATGAACGTACTTTTATCCGCCATTCGCCTGTTGAGGCATTGTCTGCTCAGATAACTAAGCTCAATCTTTGCCATATTCAACCAACTCCCATGCTTTGGTGTGTAATGAATCACAAGCTTATCCAGTATCCTTTGGGCCTCAGCGGGTTCAAATACCTCATACAGGGAAGAGCCTGTATGAGTGTTTAAATTATCCATTACCAATACAACTTTATCGACAGATGGATAGTGTGTATCAACCAACTCTTTAATAAAACAAGCCCAATCTGATTTTTTTCGTTGCTCTGTTACCTTTGTTGTACGTTTACCTTGCAATGGCTCACTGCTTAAGAAAACATTACAACACCATTCCTTTCGTATTCAGCATCATCGCGCACGCTTTCCCCAGGTCTGGCTGGAATGGGGGTTCTTGTTTCTTTTATCAACAGTGAAGACCTGGCCGTCGTGATTGGTCTTGCTCACCTGCTTGTCGGTCATTATTTTCAGGCACAATTGTCTCTTCTGACCGAGACTTTTGTTGTTTTGTGAAATCATCTGAATGATCTGTTTTTACAGGCGTTTTTGGCGGATTTGAAGCCAAAAACGAATGCATCAGCACTGGAGAGGTCATACCTTGAACCGACTGACCATCATTCAAAGCTGCTTCATTATAGCTTGCAGTCTCTTTTGCTGGAATGAACGCCCAAAGATCCCGCTGTAATTGCCCTGGACGTCTACTCTTGCAGGCTTTAAGCTTATCAACCAAATCCTTGGGATTCTCTAATCTGGCTAATGACTTCAGATTCTGCTGTCCATTCACACCGGTTAAAAAGCCAAAAATACCCGTCCGCAACAAACCAAGAGCCTTACATTCTTTAATCGCATCAGCCAGGGCAAGAGGATTTTTGTGGCTTGCAAGGCATTTTAGATAATCATCTGGCTTATTATCACGTAAAAAACCCCAAAGCCCTCTCTCTAATAAACCGGCCTGATACAGTATATTGACTGCTTCTCGCGCTTGTATTGGGTTTTCATATGCATTAGGAGCAATACTCTTCTCCATAATTGCTTCTACTTTCACTTCATCCTCTGTTTGATAAATTGGCGACACTTTCTGTTGATATATTGTTGTCTTGCTCGCATCTAATTGCGATTCTAACCATAATTCACCAGTGCTTAAATCAATAGCCACCGGTTTTATTTTCTCAATTTTGGTCACTGGAGCACCCGGCTTTAACAGCAAACCACCATCAATACTCATCCCTACTTCGTAGTTCCTGTTCTCTTGAGTTGAGCGGTCTTCTCTCTCTATATATGAATAATTAAATTGACTAGGAACCAAACTGGTTACACCCACCTGCCCTTTCATATGATTCACTGGCGTATTAAAATCACCCGCAATGACCAATAATGAATGTTTCGGTCGCGCAGCGGCGAGCTGATCTATGATCGCTTTTTTATCCGCCGTCTCGGGAGAGCCATCGCCATGAAAGTTGATTACCTGGATTTTTTCCCACCAGCTGTTGATTAAGACAACCGCCTGTGCGTAGTCATTCGTAGCGTCAGGTAACTCTTTGTTAAGTAGATGAATTTTGTATGTCTGCTTATTATAAAAAATCACCAGGTTATGGTCTTTTTCTCGAACAGCCACCCATTGCGCACCTAATTGCTTTCGCAATAGACTTTCTTGCTGTTTATCAGCTTCTTGTAATAAAATAACATCCAGATCTTGTTTTATTACCGCACGATGAATGCCTGCAGCAATTCTTTCTTGTCGTTTCAGATTAAACTCAATTTTTAGCTGTTCCTGACGTGTACCTATCTCCTTTCGAGCCGTCTTCACTACTTCCATTCGCTTTTCATAATCTAAGTCACTTTCTGCTGGAGTGTCATTTGCCTTAAGCAACAATGACTGATACTCTTCATCTTTCTCAATCATGGCCTGGAAATCATAACCACAAGGATCGCCCATTTGGTATACATTATAAGTCATGACTCGCAATGACTGATTGATTTGCAACAATTGAGGGATGTGATCTGAATACATCAAGTCTGGATTGTCATTAACTTCATCTCGAGTAGGAAGTAAAGGATGAATTCTATCGTTTTTAGAAGGCATTTAAACTCATTCTCTCTTTTTATTCTGTCTATGAAATACTATAGCATGAGTTTAAATTGAGAACAAGAAGATCAAGAACAGCACTTCACTATAACCAAGTATTTCCTGGAAGCCAGATCTTCTGCATTTCTCACTTGCATGAAGCAGATCGCAGTAAATACCTCTATTTTTATGCGCCTAATGAATATTCTGAGCTGAATTGGCTGAATGAAAAAAGAAGAAAGTGCTCTTTCGCATAAATTTATTGGAATTTTCCATTAAGACAGGGCGTGTTGTACCTGACAAAGCCGGTTACCACTGCCTTAGGCTTCTAGCGGGCAATAATCTGCTTGTAATACCTGTTCATGCTCTTGATTATCAAAAGAAGTGTACTCCCAAGCATCTTGTCGAACCATCAACTCACGTAATAACTTGTTATTTAATTCATGACCGGATTTGTAGCCTTCAAAAGCACCAATCAAATTAGAGCCTAATAAATACAAATCACCTATAGCATCGAGGACCTTATGAGTCACAAATTCTGAATCAAAGCGAAGACCATCTTCATTTAAGATGCGATAATTATCGACTACGATGGCATTATCAAGACTGCCACCTTTGGCCAAATCATATTCTCTCAATTTCTCATAGTCAGACAAAAAGCCAAAGGTTCTTGCACGACAGACTTCTTTAACATAAGAGGTATCAGAAAAATCAAAACTGACGGTTTGTGGTCTTTCATTAAATACGGGATGATCAAAATCGATAGTAAAGGATATTTTATAACCATTATAAGGTACAAACTGAACGTACTTTTCTTGCTCTTCTACACGAATGGGCTTAAGAATGCGAATGTATTTTTTCGGTGCATTTTGCTCACGAATACCCGCTGATTGAATTAGAAAGACAAAAGGGGCGGCGCTGCCATCCATGATAGGAAGTTCAGGCGCATTCACATCAACATAGGCATTATCAATACCAAGTCCGGCTAAAGCAGATAGCAAATGCTCTACTGTTGCTATTTTAACGCCGTTGTGATGCAATGTGGTGCACAACATCGTATCGCCAACACACTCATAAGAAGCAGGGATTTCAACTACTGGGGACAGATCGACACGACGAAAAATAATACCAGTATTAACAGGGGCAGGACGTAAAGTTAAAAGCACTTTCTCACCGGAATGCAAGCCAACGCCAGTAGCTTGAATTACCTTTTTAGGAGTTCTTTGTTGTGTCATTCAGTGCTCACCTTTAATCTGTATTTTTTTTCGCGCAAAAACTTCTTAAGTTTATCAATAATTTATTGAATAGTCTAACTTTTCTATTTTTTAGCTTGCAAAAGACAAATAATGATCTAAATCACATCTACTTGAACTCAAATTTCACACAAAACATACAGACAAAAGGCATGATCATCAAAGTGATGATCTTTATATACCCAACTTCCTTCAAAATACAGTCATAGCCAGCCTTATTGCAAATTTTTTTCAAAATCGCCAGCTCGAAAAGTAATAACCCCCAGTCGCATGTTGAAGAAACTTGGAGTTATAAGTATTTAAAGTACAACCACATCTCTACGGATGAGACAAGCCTGTGTCTTTTTTATCATTTGGCCATAATAAGGCCAAATGATAAAAATCTACCAAACCGTCCTCTTCAATAGCTTTACATCCTGTTACATTTCAATTTTTTTATCAGCCATGAAATGTATTCAGGATACTTCCTCTTCCTGGCGGCGCAAAAAAGCAGGAATATCCAGATAATCTACATCAGGTACATCATTATGCTGCTTTTTAGACATTAACGAAGGTGCTGGATTAACTGCAGAGGATTGCGATTGCTTACGAGCCAATGCAGGTCGGTCCAGGTGTTGATAATCAAACGACCCATCACTGCGTGTGGTTTCCATGATACGCGGTTTTTGTATGGCCTGATTGGTTTGGTGACGTTGCTGCTGTCTGCTATCGCCTAAGCCGGTTACAATCACCGTCACTCTCATCTCATCGGTCATCTCTGGGTCGATTACTGTACCGACCACTACTGTTGCATCATCAGAAATAAATTCTTTAACCACATCACCCACTTCTTCAAACTCACCAATGGACATATCCATGCCTGCTGTGATATTGACTAAAATACCACGTGCACCTGAAAAATTCACATCTTCAAGTAAAGGCGATGCAATGGCTGACTCTGCTGCCTGACGAGCGCGCTGCTCACCACTGGCACTTCCGGTACCCATCATGGCCATGCCCATTTCAGACATCACCGTGCGCACGTCTGCGAAGTCCACATTAATCAAGCCCGGACGAGTAATTAAATCAGAGATCCCTTTTACCGCACCTAGCAATACATTATTCGCTGCTTTAAATGCGTTAATCAGGCTGATGTTCTTTCCTAAAACACTTAACAGTTTGTTATTCGGTATGGTAATCAAAGAGTCTACATGCTCTGCCAATCGACGCACACCCTCTTCTGCTGCCAATGCTCTTTGTTTGCCTTCAAAAGCAAAAGGCTTGGTGACTATGGCCACCGTTAAAATACCTAATTCTTTTGCGATTTCAGCAAAAACAGGCGCAGCCCCAGTACCGGTTCCACCACCCATACCGGCTGTAATAAATACAATATCGGCACCAGAGAGCACTTCACGGATCAGCTCTCGGTCTTCTTCAGCTGCCTCACGACCAACTTGTGGATTAGCACCTGCTCCAAGACCTTTGGTAAGCTCTTCGCCTAACTGAATCAATACTTTTGCCTTAGAGGCTCTTAATGCTTGTGCATCGGTATTTGCACAAATAAATTCAACGCCGTCTATATTTTCTGCCACCATGTGTTCTAGAGCGTTACCACCGCCGCCACCTACTCCGACTACTTTAATGACTGCATTACTGCCTTCATATGGGTTATCTAATAATTCAAACATAACCTGCTCCCCTAGCACACTTTGCTTTGTATTTTATCCTGTACCTATATAAACGATTGCGTGATGCAATCCCCGATTAAAAATTGCCTTGAAACCACTCTTTCATACGAGACCAAATATTCCTGTCGCTGTCGTTGATTGCAGGGGCATTATATCCGCCTTCATATTGTTGTTGGTAACCGTGCAATAACAATCCTACTCCCGTGGCTAAGGAAGGGTTTTCTATGGCTTCAGGTAATCCTGAAACATAATGAGCACATCCTTTTCTTACAGGCATTTGAAAACACAACTCAGCCAATTCAATCCCGCCTCTGACATTAGCAGCACCACCCGTTAAAACAATACCGGCAGCCATGCGATCTTCAAAGCCACTACGCCGCAATTCATTACGCACTAGAGAAAATAATTCTTCATAACGTGCAGAAACAACATCTGCGAGCGCTTTAGCCGATATTTTTCGACCTGGTTTGTCATTGACACTGGCCACTTCAAGCATTTGATTAGGATTAGCCAACTCAGGTAGCGCACAGGCATGTGTCAGCTTGATTGATTCAGCCGCTTTAGTAGGCGTCCTCAAAGCCATGGCAATGTCATTGGTCACTTGATCTCCCGCTATGGGGATAACCGCCGTATGCTGGATGGCTCCCTCACAAAAGATAGCAATATCGGTTGTGCCACCACCGATGTCTACGAGACACACCCCTAAATCTTTTTCATCTTCTGTAAGTACAGCATGGCTGGATGCCAATTGCTCAAGAATAATATCGTTGACGTCCAATCCGCATCGGCGCACACATTTTACGATATTTTGTGCAGAGCTGACTGAGCCAGTTACGATATGCACTCTTGTCTCAAGACGAACTCCTGACATACCAACGGGCTCACGAATGCTGCCCTGATTATCAATGATGAATTCCTGTGGCAAAATATGTAGTATTTTTTGATCGGCAGGGATAGCCACCGCCTTGGCAGCATCGATGACTCGGTCTACATCGGCTTTAGAGACTTCCTGATCACGAATAGCAACAATCCCATGCGAATTCAAACTTCGTATGTGGCTCCCTGCTATGCCTGCATAAACGGTTCTTACCTCACAATTGGCCATTAATTCAGCCTCCTGTACCGCTCTTTGTATAGAATTCACCGTTGCTTCAATGTCTACAACCACTCCGCGTTTCAAACCACGAGAAGGATGACGGCCAATGCCAATAATTTCGATAGCGCCCTCCAGCGTAACTTCGCCGATTAGAGCGACAATTTTAGAAGTGCCTATATCTAGCCCTGTGATAATATTTTTTTCTATTTTTTTAGCCATTATCGTCCCGTCTGTTGTTTCCACTGCACTGCCATTCCACGTGGATAGCGCAAATCCACACTCGCCAACTGCTCTGCTTTTTCAGCAAATACTGCAGGATACGCCTTGCAAAATCGCAATAATCTTGCTTCTAAATCATTTTTACCCAGATAAACCGTGGCCCCACCCGTTAATGACACAACCCATGACTGGTTGTCATTAAGCTGCAAGCCACTGGCAACCAAATGGTAAGATGTTAATATCTTACTTAATTTTTTATAAACTTGTAAGACTTCACTTTGTTGTTCTTTAGGTCCTTGCAGCCTTGGGACATCCAAACCAGCAGGAATTTGACCTTCATTGAACAATTCCCCCTGTGCTGTCATCAGCGCATTACCCCAAATCGCAACCGGTACTTTCTCAATTATTTTTATCTTTAATGTATCTGGCCAAATCCGCTCCACATAAGCCGAATCAACCCAGCTCAGCCCATTAAGCTCCTGCTGTAAACGGCTAACTGGCAGCATAAAAAAGCTTACGCCTACGTAATGAACTAATATTTCCTCTATTTCTTTATGGGTAATATGTTCATAATGAGCGGCGACTTTTACTGCTGTGATAGGATGACGCTCTGCATCAGCAAGATAGATATATCCTAAACGCGCAGCCAAAAGAAAGGCGAACAAAATTAAAAAAGTCAGTATGCAAGCATAGCTTAACCCTGTTGATTCTTTTTTTCTATGATGTTTACGTGATTTCACAAGTAATTAGTCACCAAGTGGTTACGGCAATTTTGATGTATCTGTGCCAAATGTACTAACTCATTCAATAAATCCACATAGGATAAGCCTGTTGCCTGCCAAAGCTTCGGATACATGCTGATAGAGGTAAATCCTGGCAAGGTATTAATTTCATTAAAATACAATGCATTGGTTTTTTCATTGACAAAAAAGTCTACTCGCGCCATTCCTTTGCATTTTAGTCGCGTAAAAATATCGGAAGCGGCCTTACTAAGGCGTTGAGTCATCTCAGAATTTAATGCCGCAGGAATAATTAAATCTGTCTGCGCGCTTTCCAGGTATTTTGCCGTGTATGAATAAAAACCATCTTTATGATGCACTTTAATTTCACCAGGAACACTAACTCTAGGTGGTGCAGAAGGATTGCTGTTTTCTAAGACAGCGACCTCTATCTCGCGTCCTTCAATAAACTGCTCTACTAGTATTTCTTTGTCATAACGTAAAGCATCATCAACAGCCAAATGCAATTCAGCCATAGTTGATGCTTTGTGAATGCCTACACTTGAGCCTAAAGAGCAAGGCTTTACAAACAAGGGAAAACCCAAATCTTTTGCTACATTTTGGCAAAACTGTTGACGTGCTTCTGCTGTGGCATGCCAGGAAAGTGCACGGTAAGGCGCATATTGTAACTCATCCGCACAACCCACGCGCCGTGCCATATCTTTGTCCATCCCCAAGGCTGAAGCAATCACATCACAACCGACGTAAGCAACACCAGCAAGCTCTAACAACCCTTGCAAGCAGCCATCTTCATATAAAGGCCCATGCACCACGGGGAAAACAACGTCTGCATTGATAGACAGACGACCCGCACTAAACAAATCGGGCAGCGGCGTTGAACGCTCAGTAATGACCGGCAATTTGTCTTTATATTCCAACAAGTCATGGTATTGGTGAAGATGAAACTGTCCTTGTTTATCCATAGCAACAGGAATAATCTGGTAACGTTGTGCATCAAGATGCTGTAACACTGATGCAGCCGAAACCAACGATACTTCGTGCTCACCCGATTTTCCACCGTAAAGTAGCACCAGGTTGATGGGTTTAGACATTAGTAATCTCCAATAATGTGTACTTCATGCACGAGTTCTATCTTGGTTTGTTCTTTTACTTTAGTTTGCACTAAATAAATCAAGGCTTCAATATCAGCAGCCGTAGCCAAACCTTCTAAATTAATAATAAAGTTGGCATGCTTCATCGAAACCATTGCATGCCCCAACATAAATCCTTTTAAACCACAAGACTCAATCAAACGCGCGGCATAATCTCCAGGTGGATTCCTAAAGACCGACCCACAATTGTATTCATTGGTAGGTTGAGTACTGGTTCTGTGTGCCAACAGATCTTTAATGGATTGTAATGCCGTCTCTTTATTGCCTAAAGGCAAGCGAAAGGTAGCCGCACTAAACCATTCTTCTTTTTCCAGACCTTGGACATGTCGATAACCAACAGTAAATTCCTCTGGTTTTCTTTTTTTAATAGTGCCGTAACGGTCTATGGTTTCCAATTCTATCACATGATTCCATGTTTCTTTACCATGACACCCTGCATTCATTCGCAAAGCACCACCCATAGTACCTGGGATCCCTGCCCAAAACTCACCATTGCTCAAATGATTTCGCGCAGAAAAACGCGCCATTTGTGCACACGAGACTCCTGCTTCAACCCGTATGGTTTGCTCATCAAGCAAAGTAAGCTCTTTTAAGCAACCCTGAGTAACCACCGCAGTGCCATTAAAGCCTTTGTCACGAATCAAAGAATTTGAGCCAAGACCTATCCAGAGCAACGGCTCTGTAGCAGGCAATTGTTTTAAAAAACAGGCCAGATCCATGCGGTGTGCCGGTTTATACAAACGAGCAGCCGGCCCACCAACACGCCAGGTGGTATAATCAGCCAGCGGTTCATTTTCTAATAATGTGCCTTGATAAGCCACATTCACAGCCTGTTCTATGGTGCTCATCGGTATTTTTTCATCCTTGTTTCATCAAATTTAATGCGATTTGCCCTACACTGCCTGCTCCTTGCATCAAAATGACATCGCCATCTTTAATAAATTCATCCAGCTTTGCTTTTAGAGAATTTTCATTGACCATCGTCACTCGCTTGTCTTTTTCTCTAATCTCTTGGGCCAGGGAATCGCTACTGACGCCAGGAATAGCAGACTCTCCTGCCGAGTAAATATCTAGCAATAAAAGTTCATCTGACATACTCAATACTTCAGCAAACTGATGATGTAAGGATTGTGTTCTACTGTAACGGTGAGGCTGAAAAACATGAATCAATCGTTTATCTGGCCATACTTTCCTAAACGCATCGATGGTCGATAAAATTTCTTGTGGATGATGACCATAATCATCAATCACCATGGCTGAGCCATATTTAAAATGTTTTTCACCCAACATCTGAAAACGCCGACCCACACCCTGAAATTTCAATAACGCACGGATGATGGAATCATCATCAACGCCTACTTCTGTAGCAATAGCAATAGAGGCCAAGGCATTCAATACATTATGACGGCCAGGATAAGAAAATTGAATGGTTAAGGGCTTATGTGGCGCAGGACGTTGTACCGTAAAATGACTGTTCATACCCTTTTGCACCCAATCGGTTGCCCGATAATGAGCCTCTTCAGTAAAACCATAAGTCAACGTAGGTCTTTGAATGGCGGGCAAAATACGTCTGATTTCTTCATCCTCTATACAGACCACAGCCAGGCCATAAAAAGGAAGATGATGCAAAAACTCAATAAACGTCGTTCTTAACTTATCGAAATCACCTTCATAAGTTTCCATGTGATCTGCATCGATGTTGGTGACGACGGCCATCATTGGTTTTAAAAATAAAAAAGAAGCATCACTTTCATCCGCTTCAGCTACAAAGTAGGAGGATTTTCCTAACTGAGCATTCACACCGGAGCTATTTAATTTGCCTCCGATCACATAACTGGGGTCAAGCCCGCCTTCTGCCAATAAACTACTGACCAGACTGGTTGTTGTCGTTTTGCCATGGGTTCCGGCAATGGCAATACCATGTCGAAAGCGCATGAGCTCTGCCAGCATGGCGGCACGAGGAATAACCGGAATCATGAGTTTTCTAGCCTCTAAGACTTCTGGGTTATTCATATCCACAGCAGAAGAGCGCACCACCACATCAGCCCCTTTGACATGCTCTAGCTTGTGGCCTGAAAATACAGTAATTCCTAATGATTTAAGCCGCTGTACTCCAGCGCCATCACCTAAATCAGAACCAGTAATACGATAGCCTTCATTATGAAGCATTTCTGCAATACCGCACATACCAACGCCACCAATACCGATAAAATGAATTTGTTTCACATGCCCCATTCTCGGTGATAAAAAGTGTTCTGATTTATTCACAAGTTCCCCCTTATCCGCTAACATGTCCCAATCCTAAAGAATGCCAACGATTCTCATGGTCAATACGCAATAATAATGCCAGAACCACACAATTAATAATCATACTTGCTCCGCCATAGCTTAATAACGGCAAGGTCAACCCTTTAGTCGGCAGCAATCCCGCATTAACCCCCATATTAATGGCGGCTTGTAATGCCAACCAGAAGGTCAGCCCATAAGCAGTATAGGAAGCAAACAATCGCTCTTGAGTATGGGCGATATAAGCAATACAAAGCCCTTTATAAACAAGTATACTGTATAAAGCCATTACCACTAAAATACCTAACAAACCAAATTCCTCTGCCAATACGGCGAATAAAAAATCCGTATGTGCTTCAGGTAAGTATAAAAGCTTTTGTATGCTTTCACCCAAACCTAAACCAAACCAACCGCCGCGACCAAATGCAATTAAAGATTGCGTTAATTGATATCCGCTATTGTATTGATCTGCCCATGGATCTAAAAATGCAGTCAGCCTTGCAACCCTATAGGGTGAAGAGATAGCCAAAGCAGCTAAAGCGCCCATAACCACAAGCATCAACCCCATATAATAGCGCAATTTTACTCCAGCGAGAAAAAGCATGGCCATTACTGTACCCGAAATAACCACTGTTGCGCCAAAATCAGGCTCTCTGAGTAACAAAAAAGACACCAATCCCAAAACCAGCATGGGCTTGATAAATCCAGAAACACTAGTACTAACAGACTGCTTTTGTCGCACAAGATAGCCTGCCAGATAAAATATCATCGTCAATTTAACCAATTCAGAGACTTGAATCCCCAAAGGCCCCAAAGCCAACCAACGCCGGCTGCCATTCACCACACGACCAATACCAGGAATGAGGACTAAAACCAATAATACCAAACCGCCAATCAATAGCGGCATACTCATTTTTTCCCAAAAACTACTGTCGGTACGAATCACTATCAGGGCAACAACCAAACCCACAGCCAAATAACAAGCTTGTTTCACCACAAAATAAAAAGGTTGATGAAAATAACGCGTTGAGACCATGACCGAACTGGAAGCAACCATCATAAGCCCTATAATAAGCAGCCCCAGAATGGTCGCAATAAGCCATTTGTCATATAAAGCAAGTGGTTTGCTTACCGGTTTTCCTCTTTGATTCACGTGTCTGGGTCGCATGATGGTTATAATCCTGTTACAGCAGCGGCAAATACTTCGCCTCTGTGATTGTAGTCGTTAAACATATCGAGACTGGCACATGCCGGAGACAGCAAAACCACATCACCTGCCTTTGCTTCTTGATAAGCAATCATCACCGCTTCTTCTAAAGAAGCAGCATGGGATAGAGAAACCACATCGCACAAAGCCTGCTCTATCTTCATCGCATCTTCACCAATCAGAACTACCGTACGCACATAATCGGCAACCGACTGACGCAAGTCATGAAAATCAGCCCCCTTACCTTGTCCCCCGGCAATCAGTACTATCCTTCCTTGCATGGCGCTACCTACTCCGTTAATAGCCGAAATGGTTGCACCAATATTGGTTCCTTTGGAATCATTAATCCAGTCCACATCATTTAAGGTTCTTACCCATTGACAGCGATGTTTTAAACCAGAAAAAGAAGTCAGCACTTCTTGCATGGCCTGTTGCGGTATCCCTGCCCTATCAGCCAAGGCACAAGCAGCAAGCGCATTTAACCAATTATGAGTTCCTTTGATTAACAAGCGGTCTACAGCAAGAATTTGCTCTTGGCCTTTAGCAATAAAATATTGCTCTCCCTGTCGAATCAAGCCCCATTCCCAATCTGAAACGGGCGCACTAAAGCCAAAAGAATAACAGGCATTGGGGGCATCGGTTGTTACATCGGGACGAGTTGCCTCATCATCTCGGTTATATAAACAATATTGGGCATGATGATAAATACGCTGTTTTGCTTTGACATAGCCGTCTAATGAATGATGCCGGTCGAGATGATCTGGAGAAATATTCAATACCGTAGCCACCTGAGCATTTAAAGAGCTGGTTAAATCCAACTGAAAGCTAGACAGTTCCAATACCCAAAGATCATAAGACTCACCATCGCCCAACAGTTGAAGCACTGGCGTTCCTATATTGCCAGCAACAGCAACACGTATTCCGGCAGCTTTAGCCATTTCGCCAACCAAAGTGGTCACTGTTGATTTACCATTGGTGCCAGTAATTGCTATCACCGGCGCCTTGATAGCACGCGCAAGACACTCAATGTCGCCATAGACAGGAAGGCCTCTTTGTCGTGCCTTGACGAATAAAGGCAAGTCTAATGACAAGCCAGGGCTGGTGATTATTTCTGTAACCTGTGCGAAAACCAGCTCGGGCAGTTCTTCTAAATAAAGAGGGACAGAAGGAAATTCAACTTGGCATTCGCTTATCCCCGCAGCATCCTTTCGAGTATCAAATAAAACAAATGCTTGATTGTTTTGTTGTAGGTAACGAGCAATTGACAAGCCTGTTTTACCTAATCCAACCACCAAATAGAAAGAATGATTCATCAAGATACCTGTTAGCGAAGTTTTAATGTAGCCAGACCACACAATACAAATACCACCGTGATAATCCAGAAACGGACTATTACTTTAGGCTCGGGCCATCCTTTAAGTTCAAAATGATGATGCAAAGGCGCCATACGAAATAATCGTTTCCCATGCGTCCATTTAAAATAACCTACCTGCAAAATAACCGAGAGCGTCTCAATAACAAACAATCCGCCCATAATTAACAACACCAGTTCTTGTCTGATAATGACGGCAATACTGCCTAAAGCAGCACCTAAAGCCAGCGATCCAACGTCCCCCATAAACACTTGAGCAGGATAACTGTTATACCAAAGAAAGCCTAAACCAGCCCCCACTATAGACGAACAAAAAATCGTCAGCTCGCCTGTGTTAGGTACAAAAGAAATGCCTAAATAAGCAGAGTGAACGGCATTACTTGCTGCATAAGCAAAAATCCCTAAGGCACCAGCCACCATGACTATAGGCATAATCGCCAGACCATCCAAACCATCAGTTAAATTGACAGCATTACTGCTGCCAACGATAACGAAATAACCTAAAATTGGGAAAAACAGACCCAGCCCTATAATCCATGTTTTAAAAAAAGGCACCGTCAGTTGTGTGTGCACCGGCAATGTGGCGCTATGATACAAATAAAAGACCGCAATCAAAGCAATCATCGATTGCCAAAAATACTTCCAGCGTCCTGGTAAGCCTTTGCTGTTTTTTAAAACCAGCTTACGATAATCATCGACCCAACCGACAAGCCCATTGGCTAAAGTCACCAAAAGCACCAGCCATAAATTAGATTGTCTTAAATCACACCATAACAAGCAACTGATTGTCACCGCCAACAAAATCAATACCCCCCCCATAGTAGGGGTACCTGCTTTTGCCAGGTGTGTTTTGGGGCCATCATCACGCACCATCTGACCAATTTGCAAATTTTGTAGCCATCTAATCATTACAGGACCACAAAGCAAACCAACCATCAATGCGGTTAGTGCGGCTAAAATAGAACGGAAAGTTAAATACTGAAAGACTCTTAACGCATGATACTGTCCTTGTAATAACTGCGTTAGCCAATAGAGCATAATAGTTCCTCATGTTTAATATGATCAGTAGTCAGTGCCTTTTTAAATCATAGTTACACGCTTTTGGATTTTAGTGCATGCCTCATACATCAATAATCCAGCCAAGCCTACGCTTTTCATCAAGGCGAAAAGCGGGCAAGGATATCATATACCCCAGTTCCTTCAAAATGCGATTTGAGGTCTATTCCTTTTCGACCTGGCGATTTTGAAAAAATTTCGCAACAAAGCAAGCTATTACCCACTTTTTTCAACATCGCCAAGCTAAAAATCAAGCCGTCTAACCCTCGCATCTTACAGAAACCTGGGCATATTCTTATTCATTTAATGAAGCAGTTGCTGCACAATTTTTTCCATGGCGCTCGAACGCGAGCCTTTAATCAATACCGTAGTCTCTGGCTGCAACTCATTAAGTAAATAATGAACAACGTCATCCTGCGTTGCAAAGTGCTGTCCCCCTTCACCAAAAGCTTCCGATGCCAATTGACTCAAGGAACCACAAGTTAATAATTGGTCCACCCCCAAACGGCGTGCAGCCAAACCCACTTCCTGATGATGCTCAGCAGCCCATTGCCCCAACTCCCCCATGTCGCCAAAAACAAATATTTTTTCACCTTGCCGTTTGCTCAATACCTCAAGACCGGCCAGAACGGAGCGCAAATTGGCATTGTAGGTGTCATCCAGAATAGTCGCCTTATTTTTCCCAGCAAGAATACTCATTCGGCCTTTTACACCAGAAAAAGCAGACAAGCCTTGTTGAATGTCTGCTAAGGAAATCCCTACCGCATAACAACAAGCCGCAGCCGCCAGAGCATTTCTAATATTATGTGCCCCCAAAACGCCAAGCACTATGTCGCAGGAGCCGGAAGGCAATACCAAAGTAAAGCAGCCATGTCCCTTGGCATCAAGACGAACATCAGCAGCATAGACATCAGTCTGATGAGTCATAGAAAACCGAATGACTTTTTTATCAGCAAGAATAGCATCCCAAAAATGGGCATAGACATCATCATCGTTGACTACAGCAGTTCCTTGACTGGCTAAGCCTTGATAAATTTCACCTTTCGCGCGAGCAACACCTTCTATGGAACCAAAACCATCCACGTGAGCAGGAGCAATATTATTAATCAAAGCCACATCCGGTGCTACCATAGATACGGTATAAGCGATTTCACCCACATGATTTGCTCCCAGTTCAAATACAGCATAACGATGTTCTGGGCGCAGTGCCAAAACACTCAATGGCGCGCCGATGTGATTATTTAAATTACCCTTGGTTGCATGCGATGGTGGAGGCAGTATGGCTGCTATCATCTCTTTGACTGTCGTTTTACCATTTGAGCCTGTTAAGGCAATGGTTGGGCAACCAATGCTTTGACGATGTGCTTTGGCCAAGCAAGCCAAGGCTGCTAATGGGCTATCTACTATCCATTGCAAAATACTCAGGCTGTCTTCTTTTTTGCTGGCAATAACCGCTATAGCTCCTTTAGCCTCAGCTTCCTTTACAAAAGCGTGCCCATCAAAGTGCTCACCTTCTAACGCAACAAAAACATGACCTTCTTGTATCTGGCGCGTGTCGGTACAAACCCCTGTGACTTCCCCATCAACAGTGCATTCTTGCCCTAAAATCGCTGCCATGGTTTTAAGATTCATTATATAGCACCCGCATATTCCAACTCATTTTCTTCTATATTCAAAACATGACGACAATGGGCAATACCTGCATCTGTAAGTGGTTTACGTTTTTCATCTAATAAATGCGCGCCTAAAGCCTCACTTAACTGCTTGGCTGTCTCCAGCATAATCGCAAAATATTGTGCATTGGTTGCTGTATCTGAGGTCGCATGCATGAACAGACATAATCCTTTCACATTGAAAGCACCCATATTTTGTAGATCAAAAACGCCGGAAGCCGTAGCGGCAGCAAGGCTACAGACGACCTCACCTTCTCCATTTGCTTCCTCATGACGGTGAAAAAGTTGTCCCTCACCAAAACGCAATCCACATGCAAGCAATGTTTGTAACAGCTCATAACCTGCAAATTGCCGACCTTCTTTGGCTAATAAAAAAAACATCAATGCCGGTTTGGCAGATCTGCGTATTTTCTTTTGCACACTGACTTCTTCTAAACGCTCATCTTGAGGAACTAACAAGGGTTTTTTATTTTTTGTGGTTGTCGAGTTACTCTTCTGCACGGGCGCATCCTGATCTATTGCGTCAATATCGATTTTACGCACGGCAATGATATCATCTTGCAAAGAAGACTTATAAGCGCTGTTTTCTGCTCGTCCTGCAGCCGGTTGATAGCGCTCATAATTTAAATTTTCTCGCCTTGTTTTCATTAAACGCCCAATAGCAACAACTACTCCTGCTAATAATAAGACATTAAGAATTAAACTCCAGTCTGCCGGCATGGTTTACTCCATCGTTAAAGCATCTTTTACATCTACTGCAACCAATCGCGATACCCCTGGCTCACGCATGGTCACCCCTATCAAATGATCCGCCAATTCCATAGTAACTTTATTGTGTGTAATAAATAAAAACTGCACAAAAGCCGACATTTCTTTCACCAAACCGCAAAATCTTCCCACATTCACATCATCTAAAGGTGCATCCACCTCATCTAACATACAAAAAGGGGAAGGGTTTAATTGAAAAATTGCAAAAATTAATGCAACTGCAGTCATTGCCTTCTCGCCTCCGGACAACAGATGAATGGTACTGTTTCTTTTGCCAGGAGGTTGCGCCATTACTACAATACCAGCTTCTAACAGATTATCGCAAGTTAATTCCAGTTGCGCTTTTCCACCACCAAATAAACGAGGAAAAAGTGATTTAAATGAGTCATTTACCGCATTGAATGTGTCCTCAAGACGACTTTTTGTTTCTTTATCCATTTTATCAATGGCTGTTTGCAAGGTGGCTATGGCTTCACACAAATCAGCATGTTGCTCATCAAGATATTGTTTACGCTCCTGTTCACTGGCAAATTCGTCTATGGCAGCCAGATTAATAGGCCCTAGACGCTTTATTTTTTCAATCAAACCAATCAGCGCCTCTTCTCGCATGCCTTGCGAAACATCAGCGGCCATCTCTGCAAGTAAAGCTTGAGGCATATAACCGTCCTCTTGTAACTGCTCTTCAATGGCCTGAGCTCGCACGGCAAGCTCTTGTTCTTGCAAACGCAATTGACTGATTTGTTCTTGCATGGATTTACAGTCTTGCTCATAATGAAGCACTGCTTTATCCAAAACATCCCACTCTTGACGAACCGTTGTGGCCTCTTCTTGATAGCGCGTGACCTGTTGTTCTGTTTGTGCATGCTGAGTAATATGCCAATCACGCCGCTCTTGCATGGCTTGTTCGGGTTCTGTCGCTTGCAAACCCAGTAGCGCAACCTGCTCCAAACGCGCTTCGAGTAAAGCCAATCGCTCTAATTCACGTGCCATTCGCTCCGTTAACTGCTGTGAGGTGATCTGATGACGATCACGCTCTGCTTGTACGCGTTGCATGGCTTTTTTAATATCATCTACTGTACTTTGTTGCTGGACAAACTTTTGATGAGCTTCTTGATAGGCCTTATGCAACTGCTCATGCCGTACTTGACCTGCCTCCGCTTTGACTTGTAATTGCTCAATGCTGAGTAGAGCCTGATTTATTTGTAATTGTTGGTCTTCTATCGCCTGCATTAATTCTTGCTCTTGCTTTGTTAATTCAGACTGTCTTTGATGGTAATAGGTTATTTTTTCTCGTTGCTTATCCAAAGCCGTCTTTGCCTGCAACAAGGCCTCACGCCATTGTTTACTTTGCCTCTGGCTGTCTTCTCGAGCCAATAGAGCGTCAGTAAGTTGCTCTCTTTGCTCGTTTAATTGTGCTTGCAGCATTTGTTTTTCTTGCTGAACTTGCACTAATTGCAATGAAAGAGATTCTATTTGTTGCTGGCGAGCTAACAAACCCGGTTCCTCGCAAGTTGTACCACTGATGCCTTTTACCCAGCCAGACCCCATCCACAGCCCTTGCGGTGTCACAATAGATTCATACGGCAATAAATCAGTGACCCATTCCAATGCTTCATTTAAATTCTGTGCGGTATAGACATAATCTAGCAACTGCGCCGTGACGGGAATACTGCCTTTTATTTTATCGCTTAATCTGGGACGTGAAGCCAGTTGCGGTGTCCTGGCTTTTAAAGTAAGTGCATTGACATCTGTTATCCCCTCTTGAACTACCATGGAAAGATCATCAACCACATAGGCTTGCAAATCATCTTGCAGTACTCGCTCACAAGCCTGCTGCCACAACGGATCGACATCTAGTAAAGTAAACAATCGTGCATTGGCACTCACTGAAGCGGGTATTTTTGCAAGCGTTTTAGGCAAGGCAGCCTGCTGTACTGCCGACAATGCAGCATACTCTGTATTCAATTGATGATACTGATTATTCAACTGTTCTAAGCACTGGACTTGCTGTTGTACCATTTCTTGTAGCTGTTGGCATTGCATGGTGTTTTGTTGTTCCAGCAATTCAGCCGCATCATACTGTTGTTTTATTTTTTCAATCTCTGCTTCCAATGCAGTCGCTGCTTCCTCTAAGATAGCAAACCCATACTCACTTTTATCCTGATTGACCTGCTCTTGTCTTGCTAATAAGTGAGCGTAATTTTGTTTTTTATGAGTTAAGGTGACTCTGGCAATATCCAATTCATGCGAGAAGGTATTGTATTGACTTTGTGCTTCCTGCCATTGTGCTTGCAAACTGGCCAATTGAAGATGCAATGCATTCAACTGCTCATTATTATGGTGATGTTCCAGCTCTAAATTTTGCCATTGTTGATCTAATTCTTGTACCTGATAAAGACTCAGCTCATTTTGTTCCTGATCTCTTTTGATTTGCTCTTGCGCCTGTTGCCAATCCTGTTGTAATTGTTGTTTTTCTTGCTCAAGACGCCTTTGTTCTTTACGCGATTGTTCTATGCTTTCTTCAATACGCACCAGCTCGGTGCCCAATTGGTAAAGTTTTGCCTGCGTTTCTTGCATAAGATGAGTTAATTCATTAATGCGTTCATTTAAGATTACTTTTTGTGTCTGGGCATGCAGCAAAACACTTTGCTGTTTTTCATGATGCAAAAAAAGCTCGTCAATAGCCTGATGTTTCAATTGCTGCTGTTCTTGAAAGCCACGCCATTTCAGGGCGGAAATTTCAGCTCGACATACAGTTTCTTCTGTTTTTAACTGCGTGTAGCGTTCTGCCGCTTTTGCTTGACGCTCCAGACGCTGTACCTGCTTTTCCAGCTCTTCTCGAATATCGGCTACCCGATTTAAATTTTCTTGTGTGTGCTGGATCCGCTGTAAGGTTTCTCTACGTCTTTCTTTGTACTTGGATACACCCGCAGCCTCTTCCAGATGAATACGTAATTCCTCAGGCTTTGCTTCTATAAGGCGGGAAATAGTACCTTGGCCGATAATAGAATACCCGCGAGCGCCAGCTCCCGTACCTAAGAAAATATCAGTGATGTCTCTTTTACGACATCGACTGCCATTTAGATAGTAGGAAGATTCTCCATCACGAGTAACCACACGTTTTACAGACAACTCACTATAAGCAGCAAAAGGCCCGGTCAATCGCCCTAGACTGTTATCAAAAGTTAACTCAACAGAAGCTTGTCCTACTGGTTTTCGCGCGGACGATCCATTGAAAATAACATCGACCATGGATTCACCACGCAAATTTTTTGCAGAGCTCTCCCCCATGACCCAGCGCACGGCATCAATAATGTTCGATTTTCCACAGCCATTTGGCCCCAAAACGGCCACTAACTGGCTTGGAAAATGCACAAGGGTTGGGTCTACAAAAGATTTAAACCCCGCTAATTTTAATTGTTTTAAATGCATGGCCAAGCGCAGCAAAAACGTGTTAATAATGTAGTATAACTTAGGATGGCTGTTGGCAGAAGAGTCAATTGGATACACCTTGCCAAACAGGCTATAGCATATTGACATAAAACGACAAAGACTATGGTGTACTCAGTCTTTACTGCCCATGCAAATGCTCAATATTGATACAACACAAATCAAACTGAGCAATTGACAGCCAAAGAGTTTATTGTATAATGTGGACACTTTTATACACTAGAACACTAAAAATGAATAAATCGCTCCCCTTGCATTTCTTTTTTGCTCTTATTTTAAGTTGTTTTTATAGTCACTCTTTTGCAGAACCAAGCAATCTTAGCTTATTGAAAAAAGAAATCCGCCAATATCATGATTCTGGTGAATACGAACGCGAACTTACCGCAACAATAAATCAAGCTGAACAGTTCTTGCTGGCTCAAGTGCAAGCACTACGAGCCCATAATCCACATAAAAAATTAGCCCTGGTTTTAGATATCGATGAAACGAGCATTTCTAATTATGATAAAATGGTTTTACGTGATTTTGCCGGTACACCTGAGCAAATTCATCAAGAAATACTAAAAGGCGGCTCCCCAGCCATTCAAGCCACATTCAATTTGTACCAGCTGGCACTGACACATCACGTAGATGTTTTTTTTGTCACCGGCCGTATCCCTTCCGAACTGGAGGCAACCAAAGAAAATTTGATAACTGCAGGCTATCAGCATTGGGCCGGCATTTATGTAAGACCCGAGCAGTATCCGCATGACACCATTATCAAGTTTAAAGCACAATGCCGAGCCGATATTGAAAGACAAGGTTATGTCATTATTGAGTCTATTGGCGACCAGCACAGTGACTTGGAAGGTGGACATGCATTAAAAGGATTCAAGCTTCCTAATCCTTACTATTATATTCATTAACTCAATGCACCTGGATAAATAATTAATAAGGATCACCATCATGCGTTATATTACATCCTGTCTACTCATTGCCTTGCTCTCTTTTGGCCTGGTAATTAACGAAGCGGCTGCCAAACGATTTGGTGGTGGTCGCAGTTTTGGTATGCAACGCTCTCACAGCAGTCTTTTCTCAAACAACAAAGCACAATCTAATCACGCTTACACCCAAAAACAGCAATCTAAAAGCCGTTGGGGTGGTGTACTGGGTGGTCTTTTGGTAGGTGGCTTGCTCGGTAGTTTGTTTATGGGACATGGTTTTGCCAGTGGTATTATGAGCTGGTTGATGCTAGGACTTGCTGCATTCTTTATCATGAACTGGCTACAAAGGCGCCGACAACCGATGGCACAAACAGCAGCCTCGGCCACTAACTCCTTTAAAGCCAATGCCTTTAATCCTTTTCAGTCCTTTCAAGGCTCAACTCATGCCAGCGCATCTCAACCCGTAGACTTTGTAAGTGACAGCTTTGTACGTCAAGCCAAAGTGTGTTTCATTCGCTTGCAAGCAGCCTATGATCAAAAAAATCTGGCCGATTTGCAAGCCTTCACTTTACCGGAAGTTTATGCAGAAATACAAATGCAACTGGAAGAGCGCGGGCATGAATTCAATAAAACAGAAGTCATTGAGTTGCATGCCGAATTACTGGACGTATCCAAACAAGCACACTCTACGGTAGCTAGCGTACGTTTTACCGGCAAATTAAAAGAGAATGATGCGCCACAGGATTTAAACGAAATTTGGCATTTCCGCCAAATAAATAACAGCAAAGAATGGCTGGTTGGTGGTATACAGCACGAAGTCTATCAACCTTAAAGCCTGCATGCCACGGCAGTTGCTCCGTGGCATCTGTAATGCATTCACCGCATTCAAAATGTGGTCAATAAACAGTGATAGCTTTTATCAAAATCACTTATACGTACTGAACATCAATAATTTCGTACTCTACCAGACCTCCAGGTGTATGCACTACCACTGTATCATCGAGTTCTTTGCCAATTAAAGCGCGGCCTATCGGTGAACTGTATGAAATTTTATTCACTTTAATGTCCGCCTCATCTTCGCCGACAATTTGGTAGGTAATTTCTGCTTCTGTTGCGACATGACATAAAGTCACTGTAGTACCAAAGACTACTTTGCCATTATTTGTTAACTTAGTCACATCAATAATCTGAGCATGAGACAGCTTGGCTTCCAAATCCATAATTCGGCCTTCGTTAAAACTTTGCTGCTCTCTTGCTGCATGATATTCCGCATTCTCCTTAAGATCACCATGCGCTCTTGCTGTGGCAATCGCTTCCACAATGCGGGGACGGGCAACAAATTTTAATTCGTTTAGCTCAGCTTTCAAGGCCTCTGCGCCTTGTACTGTCATTGGATGTTTACTCATAAAACGACCTCTCATGTAAATCTTGTAAACGGGTAACTGTTTCTCGGTCTTCGTACTTCATAGCCAGACACGCAGCCTCCGCTCCTGATAATGTGGTGGTATAACTTACTTTATACTGCAAAGCACTGCGTCGTATCTGAAACGAATCCGCTATGGCTTGTTTTCCTTCTGTGGTATTTACAATAAAATCGATGTCATTGTTTTTAATCAAATCCAAAATATGAGGACGACCCTCCGCTACTTTAAAGACCCGCTTGCATTCAACACCTGCTGCCTGCAAAACCAAAGCGGTACCTCGGGTAGCGACGATATCGAAGCCCAATTCCATCAATTTTCTGACAATTTCTCCCACTCGCGTTTTATCTGCATCACGCACGGAAACAAAAGCACGGCGTCGTTTAGGAATGTTACAGCCAGCACCCAGCTGAGCCTTAGCATAAGCTTGTCCGAAGCGCTTGGCAATACCCATGACCTCTCCTGTCGATTTCATTTCTGGCCCTAAAATAGAATCAACCCCAGAAAACTTGATAAACGGAAAGACTGGTAATTTTATAGAATAAAAAGATGACATGGGTGGTGTGAGCACTCTATTTTGCTCTTTTAAACTCTTCCCAAGCTTACATAACGTGGCCACTTTTGCCAAAGGAATACCTGTTGCTTTAGAAACAAAAGGCACTGTCCTGGAGGCTCTGGGGTTTACTTCCAAAATAAAAACATCATCTCCTTGAATGGCAAACTGTGCATTGACCAAGCCCACAACGCCCAATTTTAAAGCCAGCATTTTAATTTGCTCCATTAAATCATGCTGAACGACCACACTGAGACTAAAAGGCGGCAAGGTACAGGCAGAGTCACCTGAATGAATGCCTGCTTGTTCAATGTGCTCCATAATACCGCCGATCAAAACATCATGCCCATCACAAACAGCATCGATATCTACTTCAATTGCATCATTTAAAAAACGATCAAGAAGTACGGGCGCATCGTTAGAAACAGCCACGGCATGAGAGAGGTAATAACGTAAATCCTCTTCTTGATAAACCACCTCCATCGCTCGGCCTCCAAGCACATAAGATGGCCTGACAACCAAGGGGTAACCAATGCGCTGGGCCAGGGCAATTGCTTCTTCTTCACTACGCACAGTGCCATTAGCCGGTTGATGCAATTTCAGTTCATGAACCAATTGTTGAAATCGTTCTCTGTCTTCTGCTGTGTCTATAGCCTCTGGCGAAGTACCCAGTATAGGCACGCCATTGTCTTCCAATGCCTGGGCTAATTTTAAGGGGGTTTGACCTCCATAATGAACAATCACCCCATCTGGTTGCTCTATATCTGTAATAGCCAGCACATCTTCCAGGGTCAGTGGTTCAAAATAAAGCCGGTCTGAAGTATCAAAATCAGTAGATACTGTTTCTGGATTACAATTTACCATAATGGTTTGTACGCCAGCATCTCTTAAGGCCATGGCAGCATGAACACAACAATAATCAAACTCTATTCCTTGGCCAATTCGATTAGGACCACCCCCTAATATCATGATTTTTTTAAGCCGTTTTTCTGGTCGAGCCTCACATTCTTGTGCATAAGTAGAATACAAATAAGCTGTTTCACTTTGAAACTCTCCGGCACAAGAATCAATCCGCTTGTATACAGGTCGTATATTCAATTGATGACGCTGCTGTCGCACCTGTGTCTCGCTACATCCCATTAAAGTGGCCAAATAAGCATCTGAAAATCCTTTGCGCTTTAACAACCGCAAGGTATTTTTATCTAGGGAAGCCAGAGCATGTCCTTGAATTTGCTGCTCAAGTCGTACCAATTCTTCAATCTGAGCTAAAAACCATGGGTCCACTCGGCTTTCCTGATGAATGTCTTCTAAGCTCATCTGGTGTCGGAACGCATCGGCTATATACCATAATCTATCCGGTGTGGGTTCTCGCAAATGCCCTCTTAGTCGCTCCAAATCATCCTTATTGATTAAGGAATGTAACCCGGTTCTCCCGATTTCCAAACCTCGAATGGCTTTTTGTAAAGACTCTTGAAAGGTAGAGCCGATAGCCATGACTTCACCCACTGATTTCATTTGAGTGGTCAAAGTGGTTGAAGTCTGCGGAAACTTGTCAAAATTAAAGCGTGGAATTTTAGTCACTACATAGTCAATACTTGGCTCAAATGCGGCAGGCGTTTTTCCTTGTGTAATTTCATTTTTAAGTTCATCCAAGGTGTAACCAACCGCCAGTTTGGCAGCAATTTTTGCAATAGGAAATCCTGTTGCTTTTGAAGCCAAGGCAGAGCTCCGCGATACCCGCGGATTCATTTCAACAACTAACATACGCCCATCTTCAGGATTAATGGCAAACTGTACGTTAGAACCTCCTGTCTCTACACCAACGGCTCTTAGTACTTTGATGGCCGCATCCCGCATGCGTTGGTATTCTTTATCCGTTAAAGTTTGCGCTGGCGCAACCGTGATGGAATCTCCTGTATGTACGCCCATTGGATCTAAATTTTCAATGGTACAGACAATGATACAATTGTCATTTTTATCACGCACCACCTCCATTTCATATTCTTTCCAGCCCAATACCGACTCATCAATTAATAATTCATGCGTCGGAGACAGCTCAAGCCCTCGAATACAAATGTCTTCAAACTCTTCTCTATTGTATGCAATACCACCGCCACTCCCTCCCATCGTGAAAGAAGGCCTGATAATAGATGGAAAACCCAGACGGGCTTGTACCTGAATGGCCTCTTCCAGACTATGCGCAATAGCCGAACGCGGCATTTCCAAACCGATGGATTGCATGAGCTGGCGAAACTTCTCGCGGTCTTCTGCTTTGTCTATGGCTTCCCGTGTGGCACCAATCATCTCAACAGAATAGCGTGCTAAAACACCTTCTCGAACCAGATCCAAGGCGCAATTAAGCGCTGTTTGCCCCCCCATGGTGGGCAATAAGGCATCAGGTCTTTCTTTTTCTATAATTCGGGCTACTTCCTGCCATTGAATGGGTTCTATGTAGGTGGCATCAGCCAATTCCGGATCCGTCATAATGGTGGCCGGATTAGAATTCACCAGAATAATTCTATAGCCTTCTTCTTTTAAAGCACGAATGGCTTGCGTGCCTGAATAATCAAATTCACAAGCTTGGCCAATAACAATAGGGCCAGCCCCCAAGATAAGGACAGACTGAATATCAATTCGTTTTGGCATGGGATTAACGCATCAGATTAAGGTAAGACATTTTACCGGGTTTTGATTTAATATTATAGCCTGTGAAAGCACCTTCATTCATAACGTCACCTTTAGTTAAGGCCTGTATGCCTATTCTCCACATTTAGCCTACTGCCGGGGAAAATCAGACGGTTATGCAGGTTGAGCAGTCTTGTCCTATCAAAAACAGTTAAATGCTAGCCAAAGCTTGCTCTTTTGCTTTATAGTGTCTTTTTTTTACTCTGAAAACATCATTTATACACCATGTCATCACATTATGAAGCCATCATTATAGGGGCCGGCGCAGCAGGTTTGATGTGCGCTATCGAAGCGGGAAAACGCAAACGTCGCGTCCTGGTTTTAGATCATGCCAATAAACCTGGAAAAAAAATTTTAATGTCTGGTGGCGGTCGTTGTAATTTTACCAATTATTTTATTGCGCCAGAAAAATACGTCTCACATAATCCCCATTTTTTTATTTCAGCACTCTCGCGCTATACGCAATGGGATTTTATTGAGCTGGTCAAAAAACACCGCATCCCTTTTCATGAAAAAACTTTAGGCCAATTGTTTTGTGACCACAAGTCCAAAGACATTGTCGATATGCTATTAGCCGAGTGTGAAAAGACGAATGTACGCATTCAAATGGACAGCAAAATCACCCAGATCACTAAAAAAAATGATCAACTGTTTTTAGTTCATAGCTCAAAAGGCATTTATTCTTGTAATTCTTTAGTCATTGCATCAGGAGGATTATCGATACCGACCATGGGAGCCAGTCCTTTTGCCTATAAAATAGCAGAGCAATTTGCGATTAAAGTATGGCCGACCCGAGCCGGTTTGGTTCCTTTGACGCTAGACAGTATGGATAAAGAGCAATTCTCCCCCTTATCCGGTATTGGTCTAGACAGTGAAGTTCGTACTGAACAACAAAGCTTTCGTGAGCACACGCTCTTTACCCATAGAGGCTTAAGTGGTCCTGCCATTTTACAAATCTCCTCTTATTGGACACCTGGAATGCCGTTAACGATTAATTTATTACCAGACCATTCTCTTATGGAACTGTTGAAAAATGCACGTCAGGAGGCAGGACAAAAACAACTTTATTCTTTTTTGAGTAATTATTTACCTAAACGAGTTCTTGAGCTGTTTCTTGATCAGGAGTTAGGTGAGAAAAAAATGGCCGATGTCTCCAATAAAGAATGCGAAGAGATCATGGATTGCTTACAACACTGGCGAATACAGCCTAATGGTACAGAAGGCTATCGTACTGCGGAGGTGACCCTAGGTGGTGTTGATTGTCATGCGGTGTCATCAAAAACAATGGAAGCCCAATCAGTCAAAGGACTCTATTTTATTGGCGAGGCCCTCGATGTAGCCGGCTGGCTTGGTGGCTATAATTTTCAATGGGCCTGGTCTTCAGGATGGGCTGCGGGGCAAGTCATCTAAACCAGCGGTCCATCTCGCCCACCATTGCCCTAATAGCTCATGCATTGCAATGTTAAAATAATAGACATTATAAGCATTGGGAATAAACAGCTTGACATTATTATCTTGCTGCCAAAACAAAGTGTAGTCCGTCGGAGCGGCAATTGGATGAAGACCTTGCTGCTGACAAAGCCATACGGCTCGGGGCATGTGTATTGCCGAGGTAACCAAATAGAACGGCTCTTTCCCTACGATGGCTGCCAAGGCTTTCGCTTGCGCTTGGGTATTAGAGGAGCTGTCTTCAAGAATGATTTGTTGTGATGGAATAGCAAACCAATGACTTAATTGGGCAAGCAATGCCGCTTCACTAAACTCTTGTTTAGTGCCGCCTCCAGATAAAATCAACCGGGCTTTAGGCAAGGCACGAAACAAGCGAACCCCTTCAATCAAACGTTTGATACTGGCTTGGGTTAATAAATCATTGGCCGGGAAGCCTGAACGCTCGCTATGCCCACCGCCTAAAACCACCACCCAATGGATGTCTGGATTGACTGTTTGTACTATGGGATTGGCTGTTTCCAGATGAGTGGTTAAAAAACGAGGCAACCAGCCGGTACTGAAACCCATCAATAAGCAACAAGAACCGATTAACAGCAAGAGGGCTTTTTCTCTTTTTTGTTTTTTTATCAACCAAACACTGCCCACTAACAGCAATAACAGTAAAAAAAAAGGATTCAATAACAATTCCATACCCTGTCTTATCGTCGCCATTAACGCACCCTGTTCATCAAATAAAGACCCAATAAGGAAAAAACTAAAGTAGGGCCAAAAGCGGCAAGTTCAGGAGGTAATTGAAATACCATACTGACTGGACCAAAAAATCGATTCATAATATGAAAACCAAAACCAACAGTGGCGCCAACCAACAACTTCGACCCCATCGTCGAAGACCGAAGAGGACCAAAAATAAAAGGAATGGCTAAAACCATCATAACCATCGTCGTAAATGGCTGAATTAAACGCTGATAAAATGCCAATTTGTAACTGTGCGCATTTTGCTTGTTGCGTTTTTGTTCTCTTAAATACCGGTTGAGCTCATGTAAAGTCATTTCATCAGGCTCAATGCTACTCATCATTAAGATATTAGGCTTTAAAGGCACATCCCAAATCAAAGAGGCCAATTCGGAAGCCACCGTATGATCAGAGAAAAACTCGGTTTGTTTTATTCCTTTGGCAATCCACTGCTGATTGATAAATTGAGCTGCTTGTATTTCTCGAGCCAAAATCAAATGATGCTTCGCATCAAAACGAAATTGATACACATTTTGTAATACGTTATCAGGCAATACTGTACCTATGTTAATAAAATCACTGTCATGCCGTATCCATAGACCATAGGCAGTTCTTACTGTTTGACCGCCAGTTAAGGCCGCAGTCTTGTAATCGCTGGCATATTGAGACATGGATGGGATCACCAGTTCTCCCAGCGCAGTAATCAAAACAATCACCAAAAAAGAAGCTTTTAATACAGCGCCGGTGATTTGTCGTATTGACATCCCTGCTGCCCGCATCACAACCAATTCACTGTGATTCGCTAAAACACCCAGCCCTATCAAGGAACCTAATAAACTGGCCATGGGAAAAAACAAATACACCTGGTAAGGCATTTGCATTAATACATATAAAGTAGCATGACCAATCCCATAATCGACCTTACCCAAGTCATCAAGCTGATTTACAAATAAAATAAAAATTTGCAATCCTATCAGCATCAAGGTCACCAGACCTATGGCTGCAAGGACCGTTTTTGCAATGTATCGATCCAGTATGCTAATACTCATCCCAAGGTCACCTTATTTCGCCATAGCAAAAACAAGCCCAAGCCTAAAACCACCACATGAATCCACCACATCCCTATCCATAAAGGAATTTTTCCAGAGACAATACCATCACGAGCTAAAAACATAAAATTGGCATATAAAATATAAACAATCACCGCTGGCAACAATTTTGAGAATTTTCCTGCCCGAGAATTCACACGGCTTAAAGGCACTGCCACCAAAGTCAAGGTCAATACCATCAATGGAATAGAGAGCCTCCATTGTAATTCCGCAGCTTTCGCCAAATTGGAATTATTCAATGGCCATAAGGCGTTGGTTTTCTCTGTCCGCACATCCGCTTTAATTTGTACCACCGGATGAGGCAGCCTCATTTTATATTGGGCAAAATCAGAAACCTGATAATTAGCAAGACCTGGAATACCTTGGTATTCCTGCCCCTTATCCAGCACGATGTATTCTTCATGCGTCTGCGAGTCACTTTCAGAAAAAGCCTTATCCGCCCAAACAATATCCCACTGAATCTGTTCATTAACCTTATTGCGTTTCACTAAGAAAATATTTTTTGCTTCCGTGTGATCACGACTCATGGCTTCCACATAAAACAGCTGCCCCCAGCTAATGCTATTAAAACGACCAGGAATAATGGTTTGAATCAGAGTCTTAATCCCTGAGGAACGCAATAATTTTGCACGCTCTGTTGCGATAAAAGGACTGGCCCAGAGCATAACCACCCCCACCAGGATGACAATCAAAGTAGCCATCGTAAGGCTGTGTTTGACCAATTGAGAAGGACTGTAACCGGAAGCACGCAAGACGGTCATTTCATTTTCCGCATACAAACGACCATAAGCCAGGAGAAGGGACATGTAAAAACCTAAAGGCAATAAAAGCCCCATTAAATTAGGGACTTCCAATAGCATTAATTTCATAATAATCATGCCAGGAATAGAACCTGAAGCCGCCCTATTTAAATACTGAACAAATTGATTGCTCATAAAAATGAGCATTAGTATCCCGGTTAAGGCAACTAAAGTCAGATACACTTCTTTTGCCAAATAACGAAAAATGATCACTCAATACCCTTGTTGTTTCATGATGTGAATTCAATAGTCAAGGATAACACAAAAGCCTTTTTCTATTAAACTTGAGTTTCAATCAAGCGCTGCTTTAGGTACACTAGCTTTTTTAAAAGCCAAGGAGTTACTCATGCGTTACGGACTCACAAAATCTCCCTCATTAACTCAAAATGAGTGTTTGATACTAGGTGTTTTTGAACAAGACCCTCTGCCAGAGTATGCCCAGCAATGGGATAAAGAACATCAAGGTCTTATTGGCAAGCTGGTACAACGACTCTCAGCACCTGGCGATATGGTGAGCCAAGCTGACATCAATGGTCATAGCCTGATGCTCATCCATTGCGGTAAGAAAGAAGCCTGGTCGGCGTTGTCTTTACAAAAAAGAATCAATGAAATCACCGATAACCTGATTAAACAACGTTTTTATTCTGCCACGCTATGCCTGCCTCTTATCACCAAAGAACAAGCCGAATGGCAGCTAGAACAAATGATTGTAAACATAGACAACTTACGGTATCAACTGCTTGATTTTAAGAAAAAAAATGCCACAGCACACCGATTGGAAGCCATCGATTTTTATTTGCCTGGCGCCACTGATAACACTTTAAAAGTAGCAAAAGCGATTGTTACCGGTGTTGAATTCTCTCGTCATTTAGCCAATATGCCTGCCAATGTCTGTACGCCGACCTATTTGGGTGAGCAAGCATTGCAATTAGCCAATCAGTTTAACAACATCACCTGCACAGTCATGGGTCCTGATGAAATACGCCAACTGAATATGGGCACTTTTTTAGCGGTCGCTCAAGGCAGTAACGAACCGCCTCGTTTCATTGACATTCAATACCAAGGAACAAAAGACGCCAAACCAATTATTTTGGTCGGCAAAGGCATCACCTTTGATTCAGGTGGCTTGTCTATCAAGCCTGCCAATGGCATGGATGAAATGAAATATGACATGGCTGGTGCTGCCAGCGTTCTAGGCACCATTAAAGCCTGTGCCTTATTGCAATTACCAGTTAATGTGATAGGCCTCATTGCTTGCGCTGAAAATCTGGTCAGCGGTGGCGCAATAAAACCGGGAGACATTGTGACCAGCATGTCCGGGCAGACTGTTGAAATTATCAACACCGATGCGGAAGGGCGATTGGTGTTGGCCGATGCCTTAACCTATGCAGAACGCTATGAGCCTGAATTTGTGCTTGATATTGCCACCTTAACCGGTGCCATTATCATTGCCTTAGGCTCTGTTGCTTCAGGTTTTATGACAACAGATCAAGAGTTGGCTCAGTTAATAGAAAAAGCCGCCCAGGAAAGCCAGGATAAAGTATGGCGCATGCCTTTGGATGAAGCCTATCAGGAAGCCTTGGAAAGCCCGCTTGCCGATATGGTCAATGCCACCTTCGATCGCAGTGCAGGCAGCATCACCGCCGCGTGCTTCTTGTCACGTTTTACGCAAAAATACCGTTGGGCACACCTGGACATCGCAGGAACAGCCTGGGTATCAGGGAAAAAACGCAATGCAACTGGTCGCCCTGTTCCTTTACTCACACAGATACTTCGTCATGCTGCACACTCGCGTTGATTTTTATTTATTAAGTGACACGCAACCGGATGCCTTATGGCGGGTTGCTTGTCGTTTACTGGAAAAAGCCTATCTGAAAGGCCATAGGGTATTCGTTGCTTGTGCCAGCAAAGAAGACGCCGAGCATCTGGACGAATTACTATGGACATTCAAAGATGACAGCTTTATCCCTCATAATCTGGAAGGAGAAGGCCCAGAACCACCACCGCCTGTACATATAGGATATCAGCAAGAACCTGCACGGTTTAATGACATCTTACTGAATTTGACCGCTGAGGTACCTGCTTTTTATTCTCAATTTAAAAGAGTAATAGAATTGGTACCGACGGAAGAAGAACAAAAAGTCTTAAGCCGCTTACGGTATAAAACCTATAAAGCAAAAGGCTGTTTTATTCAAACGCATCATTTGTGAGCGCCCTCTCGCGCTGCAAAACCTGCTGGCATAAAAGAGGGCGTCAGAATTTAAGCGGTATAACTAGGTGCTTTGTCTTCACTCCATAACACATCGCACTCTTTTTTTATCGAAGCTTCCAGTAATTGAATTAACGGCACTGCACGTTTAGCCAGACTAATCGGTTCATCATCAGCCTCGTCACCACCGGATGTGGCATGATGGGGTAAACCTTGTTTCAAATTGGCTAAAGCATGCGGTACATCGGCTGCTTTAATTGCACCAGGAATAGCGCCACTATGATCCATAAGAACAATTAACTGCTTTGCTACACTATGAAAATACGTAATGGATTCATAGGCGTGAGACGTGAATGTGACAAACATGAAAGCTCCTTATCCATATCGTTTAGCTAAAATGTGCACCAGAGCCCTTAACCCCATGGCTTCACCACCTTCGGGTTTCCCAGGCTTGCTGACCAGACTCCAGCCCATTAAGTCGAAATGAAGCCAGCTGCTATTGGTGTTAACAAATCGCTGTAAAAACAAACCGGCGGTAATCGCTCCAGCATAACCCGAAGCGCTGCAATTTGTCAGGTCCGCTACAGTAGAGTTTAGCATATCTTCATACCCTGCAAACAAAGGCAAACGCCAGATGGGATCATCTTCTTGCATGCCTGCTTGAACTACGGCTTCGGCAAGCGCATCATCATTAGTAAACAAAGCGGCTACCTCTGTACCTAATGCGACACGAGCAGCGCCCGTTAAAGTAGAAAAATCAATCAGTAAATCCGGTTGCGCCTCACCTGCTTTAACCAAAGCATCAGCCAATACCAAACGACCTTCAGCATCTGTATTGTCTATTTCAACAGTCAGTCCATTGCGCATGGTAAGAATATCGCCAGGCCTAAACGCATCTGGACCAATGGCATTTTCAACAGCAGGAATAAGAACTTGTAAACGCACAGGCAAACCCGATGCCATAATCCATTGCGCCAAACCAATTGCATGCGCAGCACCTGCCATGTCTTTTTTCATGAGCCGCATGGCAGATGAAGGCTTGATATCCAAGCCACCTGAATCAAAACAAACCCCTTTACCTACCAATGTCAATTGGGGATGGGCTTTATTGCCCCAAGACAAACTAAGCAGTCGAGGTGGATGAATAGAAGCACGCCCTACGGCATGAATGGCAGGATAATGATGCTCTAGCAAGGCATCTCCTACCCATTGTTCAAAATGCGCTTCATACTGCTTGGCTACATGCTGTAGTGTCTCGGCCAATTGTACAGGCCCCATGTCATTGGCAGGCGTATTAATCAAATCTCGTACTAAAAACAAAGCATTCGCCAATAGAACCACTTCTTTTTTGGCAGAGCAAACCAATTGCTTCAACGGTATCTGGCTTTTTTTATAGCGGGCAAAACGATACTGAGCCAGCGCCCAGAATACAGCAATAGAGGGATGAGGCGATGCTTCTAGTTGATAACACCCTTCTGGCAACAACAAAGAGGCATAAGCTAAAGCCTGTTGCATGGCACCTTTGCCACTGCCTACATAAGCTTTTTTTACTTGGCCTTGGGCATCATACAGACAACACCAATCACCGAGATTGCCGCTAAATTGTCTGGAGTTAAAATAATTGCTCTCCATGACGCTACAGGATTCTTTCATCTCTTCCCATTGTACTGATGACAGTATAACAAGAGGAATGGCTTGCGGATTGTGCTCTACATACAATAAATCAGCATTCATATTTAATCCTTAACTTGTCCACGAAAATGGCTAACCCTTAAGCCGGAAAGACCCAAGACCGTCAGATAAATCAACACCGTCACTGCAACATGAACAAGAATCAGACCAAATCGCATCATGGCATTATAATGCAACCAATAGTCGATGGTATTGCTCATCAGATACAGATAAACAGCAATGGCTATGTTTGCCAAAAATAACTGCACTACATATTTTAACCAGCCTGGTGTGGGTTGATATACCCCTCGTTTAATCAAAATAACTAACAAACACCCACAATTCACATAGCCTGCCAAAGCGGAGGCCAGTGTTAAACCGGCATGAGCAAAAAAACCAATCAACAAAGCACATAATAAGGTATTCACCCCCATAGCCCAAACACCAACTTTGACCGGTGTTTTAATGTCTTGTTGGGCATAAAAACCAGAAGCCAGCACTTTAACCATCATAAAGGCAGGTACACCAAGACCTAAGGTAATCAAGCTTTTTTGCGTTTGCATCATGTCGGTTGCACTAAACTGACCATAAGCAAAACAACCGGCTATCAGTGGCAGGGAAAACACCGTCAAACCGACAGCTGAAGGCAAACCTATCAGTAAAATAGAGCGCAAGCCCCAATCCAGAGAACGTGAGTACTGCTCAGTACTCTGCTCCACATGTTTTCGTGATAAATGAGGTAAAATAACCGTAGCAATAGCCACCCCAAAAACCCCTAAAGGAAAATCAGCGAGGCGGTCAGTATAATAGAGCCAAGACACGCTCCCCACCTGTAAAAAAGAAGCAAAGATGCTGTCTACCATTAGATTAAGCTGAGCGATAGAGACGCCAAATAAAGCAGGGATCATGAGTTTTATCACTTTACTCACCCCCTCATCCCCTCTAACCAACTGTGGCTTAACCAATAAGCGGTGCCGGTATAAAAAAGGCATTTGAAATAACAACTGCACTATCCCGGCAATCAATACTCCCCAGGCCAACCCCACTACGGGCACGGACAAATGAGGACTCAAATACATCGCTGCAGCAATCATACTCAAATTAAGCAAAACCGGAGTAAAAGCGGGCACACCGAAAGAACCATAGGTATTCAAAACCGCGCCGGACATAGCCGTCAGTGAGACCAGCATCAAAAAAGGAAAGGTGATCCGCAACATCTGAGTAGTCAGCTCTGCCCTGACGCCATCATGATGAAATCCGGGGGCAAACAAAAACACAATCACCGGGGTGACCAGAATGCCTATCAAGGTCACCAAAGACAGTATGGCTCCCAAATGCCCGGCAATACGCGCGATAAACAAACGCACCTCATCCAAAGAGCGAGCCTTTTGATATTCAGCCAATACCGGAACAAAAGCTTGTGAAAAAGCACCTTCTGCAAAAAGTCGACGCATAAAATTAGGAATACGAAAAGCCACAAAAAAAGCATCCATTCCAGCTTGCGCACCAAAAAGATTGGCAAGCACCATGTCTCTAACAAACCCTACCATCCGAGAGATAAAAGTCATTACCGAAACCAAGGTGCTTGAACGAAGTAAGCTTTGCCGTCTAGGTGCCATAGTATCCACTGCATTGGTCATACAATTACATTGAAAAAAGAAAATATCCTCTATGATATACTGAAATTATTGAAGTTACATCTGTATTGTATTGACAAATTCTAATCCATTGTGCATGATCTATCTCTTTTGTATTGTCTGAATCAGTGGAGATTTCTAAGTGGCAAATATTAAGTCAGCGATCAAACGTGCTCGCCAAAACGTTAAACTGCGTCAACATAATGCCAGCGCGCGTTCTATGTTTCGCACCTACATCAAAAACGTACTCAAGGCAGTTGAAGCGGGTGATAGCGAATTGGCTCAAGCTGCCTACGCAAAAGCACAACCTGTAATTGATAAAGCAGCCAGCAAAGGTTTAATTCATAAAAACAAAGCAGCGCGTGTTAAAAGCCGTCTTGTTGCACGTGTTAGGGCCATGTCAGCCTAATTCTTTTTCCGTCGCTCTAAGTCAGAAAAATTTCCGAACTGATGTACTTGATCAGTTCGGCACCTTACTGTTACTCCCTTCTCTTATGCAGCCAAAATAAAAAAACGTCTTCTTTGCAGCAGAAGCCCAGCCTGTACCTCAGGTCAGCCAGTACAAATTTTAATTCATTCTATGGCCCTATAAAATCAAAGAAATTGAGGAAAGCATCCGCTCAAGCGCAACAGCTTAAGCAGCTTATATCGAATAGTCCTCTGCGTAAACTCGCTGCCGAAAATAGATTACAAGTAAACAGGCAAAAAAGAACTGGTATGTACATACCAGCTCATCAGAATCCAAGCGCCGTATCAACGCAACCAATTGCTTTTGGCAGTAAATTTTCCGAAGAAGGTTAATCGAGCAAAGAAGTGCTATAACGCTGCTAGTGCTAAAGGAGCAGCTTCAGCAAGCCCCCCTCCAGCTTCGCCTGCCGCAGCTCCCCCACCCGCAGCAGATGGAGTCGCTTCTGCTGCCTCACCTGTCGCAGACACCTTGCCTGAGCCCATGCCTTGGCCTAATTGAGACTGTGCTTGACCTGCGGCTTGCTGTGCTGCAGAGCCTAACTGTTTGCCCATTTGACCACTAGCACTTGCTGTTTGATCGCCTGCACCTTTTAAGTTCCCTTTCACATTTTCATCACCCCATTGCGATGACTCTGCCCCAAGACTTTCCGGGCTGCCACCAATCCAACGTAATACCTTGTCAGGCAAATAAGAAATGAGTGAGAATGATTTTTGTACCAAGGTCAGATACATGGTTGTATAAATGAGGATAGAGAAAAAGAAAGCATATACACCTGTCCAGCTGGTATAACCTCCGCCGCCGGAACCTTGCGATGCAGGGCCTGCGCCGGTGGCATCTACACCATAACTACTGCTAGCATTCGATGTTATTTGTGATGTAGGGCTCAAGATATCCATCGCACTGGCAGGTTTTACTCCACCTTGCACATAATTAATTGCTTCTTCATAACCTGAATTCAGTATCCAAACGCCCACATACGACAGGGAAATAGCAAAAATATAACCTATGATCATCATCGCAGGGCGCAAAAAGACATTGAGCAACAACATGATGGCTGCTTCTCCTTTACCAAAGGCATCATGTCCTTCTGGATGGGTAACCCCTAAGGCAACAATAGGTGCAGCAACCATCGCCTCAATCACCGACATCAGCCAGGCCAAGGCACCAAAAGTAAAAATCATATACGGTAAAACAGGCACATAATAACAAGTACTAAAGCCTATACCGACCATGATGCCTATCCAGGAGAAAACAAGTGGCATGGCAAACATAAACAAAGGTAAAATAAAAATACCAACTACGGGGACAACTATGGCCGAAATGGACATCATCATCAAAGAAATCCACATGTTGCCAGAAAAATTAATATACTGCTCACCCATTTGAGCCAAGGCAACGACTGGATTCACGCCAGGCTGGGTCAATGTACTCATTCCATCTTGAAAGATAGTAGACATGCCCTGCAAGGGAATCATTATAAACGCCATAACGATTTGCTCAAGAAGCTGCTGAAACAAGAATATCAAGGCATTATATACTGTCACAATAATCCCATTATAAATAACATCCCCTATCAATCCACCCAGGCAGAAAGTGAATACGAAAGTAGTTACACTACCACAACCAAAAGACTGATACTTGAGATAGTACATCTGTGCGCTGGACGTCACACTGATCATGCTGTCAAAATTCAAAGTTGATAAACCGGGCTGCCCGGCAATCTGCACCATTAATGAATTATTAATAAAACCATTCACTGTTGAGGAGTTTTGTCCTGTTTGTAGATTCAAAGAGCTTAGTGACATGGCTTGTTTGAAATTGGGAGGGCTTACTGTTGATGCAGTCGACGTGGTCGAGTTAGAAGTGGGCTGCGAGGTCGTAGAAAATCCACCTTGAAATAATAAGTTAATATTTGCAATCGCAGTCGTGTTGTTATTCAACCAGCTATTTAAGGTGGCATTATTTAAATCATTAAGAGCCACCGCCACACTTTTATCCAGCCCTGAATCGTTGTCGCTATTTTGCGCGGAGGTGGCACTGCCATTTAAATTAACCAGACTAAAAAAATAGGCCCCCGCTGTAATCCAGCCTTGTTCATTGGCTGTTTGAATAAAAGCCCTGGAATTGCTTCCTTTTTCACCTTGCGCGATTTGATTAATCAAATTGAGCGTCGGTGCCATAACCCCATTATAGTCATTAATGGCATTGTAAAATTCTGTTCCATTAAATAACACACTACTATTAGCGTTCATGCTACCTGAGACTAAGGCATAAGGCCCCCAATTAGTACATCCATCTTTATATGTACTGCAATAAGCACCTGCAGCAGTATAAGGTACACCATATTGCTGTGCAGCAACGGGAGAATAACTAGTCGCTTCACCACTGGCACTGCTGTTGTTGGCAGAGTTGATTTGAGGGTCATTATTGATCATCACTTGAGCTACGTTAGCCAAATCCATATACATCTGTTGCAAGGCAATAGCACGCGACAGCTGAGCTGTCTCTAATTCAGAAGAGTTCAAAGTCACCATACTGGAAGAACTTTTAGTATCGCCCAAGCCATTCCAGCTATAGGAATGAGACTGCGTCTGTGTATCTGTGCCATAACTGGATGTAGAGCCTGTTTGAGCCGTGGCACCAGAAAATGTGCTTATGGCATTCCACGTCACCTGACCACAAAGCCCATTTAAAGGAGCATATTCTGGATTAGAGCCTGTAATAGAAAAATAAGGCAGAGGCATAGTATAAGAAGTGCTAGTCTTCGGTTTTTCTTGTTGATAAGAAACAAAATTAATGGTGCTTAAAAAGTCAGGCACCGCACCATTACAAAGAGGCCCTGGACTGGCTTGATTGGGATTAGGTGACTGACAGCGACCACCTTTGGCAATATCCATCTCCCTTTGCGCAGCCAACTGCATTTGTAATGCCAGCATGCACACTTGTCCGGCCAAAATGGTATACGCACCATTAGGTATGGCATTAGCAGTTCCACTAACCTGGGAAATAAGGGCGTCAGCCCCACCGGACTGCGCATGCACAATAACGCCTCCGCGGTTTAAATAACTCAAGGCAGCCTGCCAGACTTTATCGGCAGCACCAACACCCTGAGTCACCACCCACATGACAAAAATTTGCATCAGACAATAACCTGATGCCTTAGGCATGAGCAAAGCCAGGCCAAAGGTGGAGCGCATGGGAATCCAGATAGACGACCACTTTTGGCCTAACATTTGCCCTTCATGTGCAGTATTCATGGTAGCCACTATCAGCGTATACATGATAATGATGCCACCTAAAGCCAATACGGCCGAATTAAATACGGAGAATATCGCTCCGATGATTTGACTTCCCGTACCACTCAATACACCATCGACCACGCCAAATAAATCGGCTAGAAACATCATCGAATAATCACTTGCAGGTGGAGCAAAGCTCAAAGAGGCTTCTTGTGCATACAAGAGAACAGGACACAAAAGAAAACACAAAGCGATACCGAATCGTTTCATTTCTTTTCCCCCAGTAAGCCGTCTCTAAACCACTCGCTCATAGAGCAACCGAGCTTCCTTTTTTTAATTTGGTAGTACCAGAAGTGGTATCTGAATGTCAAAGCAGCAGCAACGGACATAGCACCCACGCTAACAATAAAGGCATGAAATGCGCCTTGAAACAGCTGATACACAGCATACCCCATGATGAGCAGTGTTAAACTAAGCATCAGCAAACTCAGCCGAAACAAGGCTTTTTGACGAAGAAACAAATCTTGCTCATTAAGATTAAGTTTTTTTTGTGCAGCGATAAAGGTCTCCGACGGCTCAGAGCTCGCCTGAGAGGAGCCTTCTTTTTCATCCTTTGGCGTCTCGGTTTTTTCCCGAAGAGAAGTAAACAGGCGATTAAAACCGGCCTGTACAAAGGCCGTAAACACTTTCATTCGGTCTAAATCAGACCATTTGCGAAAATCTAATATTTTAGTAATGACACTCGCTACTCGAGACTTTGATTTCTTTTTCATAATTTACTTTGTTTGTAATGGACTTTTACCCCTCATACTATACTATAGTAGTATGTAATGATTTAATCTACCAACAAACACTGTAAAAAAAGAGTAAATAATGCCTGACTTAAGCCATGAAGCCTCATCAAAATATTGGTTTGAATACTTAGATCCCATGATTTATCGCGTTATCACTTTTATGGAAAGTGTAGAAGATTGGACCTTAGATGGTAATCCCGATTTTGAAGCAGCAATGACCCAGCTAGGTCAAGAGCTGGATGACATTGAAAAAATTGATATCAGCGCCTTGGGAGAAGAAGAGAAATTCATCCGTATCGTTGGCAATATCAAATCCGGTCGTGGACTTCGCTTGCTGCAAGCCATCGATAGTGTACATCCAGGCAGTGCTTCACGGGTATTGATCCATGCCGAAGAAACCAGTATCAGCAGTTTTGACCCCGCCGGTTTTTTTCTAAAGCGCAATATTGTCTTTGAGCGCTTGCGCCTTTTGTCTCGTGTTTTTAGCCCTTACCGATTACAACTCGTCTTACGTGCTCTTGAAGGAGATGAATAACAATGAAGTTGAAAAATCAATCTGTCGCTGTATCTTTTTTATGTCTATGCATGGCGTCTGCCTCAGCACAAGTCTATGACAGTAGCTCGTCTGGCTCCGCATCAGGAGATAATGACTCTAATCTAACTACTTATGTGGAGAATTGGGCTGGACTAATGGGCTATGACATTACTCAGCCACCGGCAAATAAACCCACGGATACCAGTACCCAGTTGCTTAATTACTCTACCGTCTCTTTAACAGAATTGCTGCTTTACAGTACTTTTTTTGGCTTTATTCCGACCGCGACAGCTCCTAATAGCAGCAGCAGCTCCAACAGCTCCAGCCCAGTGGTTGGCGCGTCCTTTGTACCGCAGGGTAACTCTGTTGCCAACATGATCAATCAATCCTCCAACACCACGTTTGGCAATTACAGCAATATCAATCAGGCCACTGATGTCACAGCGAATGCTCTTGTGGATCAGGTGCCTTATCAATCTGACCCCGTAAGTCAGGCTCTCTTAAATATTTTAGGCACACCTGATGTCAGTTATTGCACCACCGTAAATTCCAATGGCATAACCCTGGTAACAAACCCAACCAATCCTAATACCACGCCGGCCTCTTGTTCTACATTAGGTTCAACCATGTTTCAAAATCAAGTGATTGAAAACGTCATCGGAACCTTGCCCGATCAAGCCAGTTTTTATACCTTCAATACGAACCAAGAGTTGATTGCACAACTTAATAGCAATACCTTGCTGGCACCATTGATTTATAGTACGGACAACAGCTCATCCACATCCAATAATTCAGATTCAGGCACACCGGGTCTACAGGCACAATCCCAATTACAACAAGCGTCTAATTTTATCCGCTATGTTTCCGGCTCTGTTTTGCCAACCATATTACCCAATTTAACAGCGTACCAAACACTTTATAATCAGGCCATCGCACCTAATACCAATAACCCAGCAGGTCAAGCGCAGGCACAAGCCGTATTGAGTACTTATCTTACCAGTCTTAGAGTTTACGCCGCCCAGACATCCGTCGGGATGAGCAACTTGTACTACATTTTATCCAAAAGAATGCCTCAGCATAAGCAAATGCCTTCAGGGGCCCAAGGTGGCAACGGACAGTCCCTTTCTGCATCGCCAAGCCAGTCATTCAATGAGTACATGATGGCAACCTGGCGTATATTTAATCCTGAAGCAGCCGCCAATGCTGCCAATAGCAGCGATAATAGTGGCAATAATCAAAGCAAGATGCAATCGACTCAATGGATAGATCAAATCAATCATGCAACACCAGCTACCGTGCAAAAAGAGATTGCCATCTTGCTGTCTGAAATTAATTACCAGTTGTACTTAAGCCGACAAATTCAAGAACGGATGTTATTAACAAGCAGCGTGGCTTTATTACAAAGCACCAAAGCAACTCAACCCAGCTCGAATTTTTCCAATCAAATAATCAGTGCCTCTTCCTCACTGCCTAGCACTTCTAATTGATTTCTGGCTACCAGTCTGCCAAAATGCAGACTGTTAGCTGCGATTTGTTGACTTTTCATTCAATATAATTTTGCTATTTTGAGCAATATGAGCATAATTATGCTATCTTATGACCTTTGGCTGACCTCACGCATCTATGACTTTCGGCACAGCATCCACTGTAACCGTCCGGTCAAACGATCGTCGATGCTTTGTTGTATCTACAAATCTGGATGCGTTGTTTCTGTAGTGAGTTGATTATGAAGAAAGTTATTTTCCATGACTCGTATTTGCTCTCCGGTATCATGTGTTTTGATGGATGCGGCAAAAGTATTCAATCCTCTTTGCATGATTGCATTGAAACATGCATTCAAGAAAAGCTATTGCCTGCGGATGCCCAGCTGACGATTGATGCTGAACCTCAGGGGTTAGGCATTCATAATTATATCATCACTATCCAAAGCAAAACCCTGGACTTTAAGCCTTCACCTGATTTTACTCAACAATTAAGCAACAAAATTAAAGAGCACATCTATTTTGAACTGGTTACAGAGGAACAAGCCCTCCCCTCAACCACAACTCATTGGCGTAATTTGTTGATTAATTTGCTTGCCATAGGCATTATCAGCTGTTTGGCTGCGTTCATGTCGCCATCACTCTTTCTTACTCTGGGATTGACTTCTTTTTCCTTTATTACGACCGCCTTTACTGCGCGAAGATACCTTCTCGATTTTTTTAGGCGTCTATTCAATAATGAATCTTTGTTTAATATGAATACCACCATCAGTTTAGGCTGGTTTTTGTCTTTGGCTCACTCTTTGTTTCACGCAATCACTATGCCTGTTTTTTCCAGTGCATCCATGGTTTTTATGAACTGGATCATGCCTGTTGTATTGATTGCCTGTATTAATGGCATGGATGAAATCAAACGTTTGCTAGTAGAAAAAGCCAAACAGCACCATTTAAAAAATCTTCATACTTTATTTCCTCAAATGGCATCGCACTATCAGTGTTATGAACTTGCTGCTGAACACCAGCAACGGTTAGCCCATCAGGTTAGCTTTTTAATAGACCAAGCACAGATAAAAGATAAGGCGCAACATGCAAAAGCTGTCTACGCCAAACGTTTTACGACAATAAGTCAGTTATTATCGCAACAACCTGTCATTAAAGAGAACAAAAACACTCTAACAACTGGAATGCTTATTCAAATAGAACCGGACCAATGTTTTCCCGTCGATGGCATCATCATTGAAGGCAATACACTCGTTGACTCTTCTCTAATCAATGGTGAACCGCTACAAAATAAACGCTTAGGGCAACCCGTTCCTGCTGGTGCCGTTAACCTTGGGAAAAAAGTAACCATCTATGCTCTTAAAAGCAGCTACGACAGCACAGTCAATACACTCCTGCTAAGAGCAAATCGTGCCAAAACCATCCAAACCACTACGGAAAAAAGAACGGTCTTTTGGGCTTTATATACTGGCCTTATTCTGCTGAGTCTCATTTCAGCCGTGGCCACACCTGCACTTTTAGGCATCGCGACCTTACCTTTATTATTACAAAATGTCATCGGTATTTTATTTGCTATCTGCCCTTGTACCATTGCCCTGGCACACCAGCTTCCATTTTTATTAAATCATTACCATCTCGACAGCAAAGGCATTCATTTGCGTGATGAAAACCTCCAACAAAAAGAATATCCTATTCATACTTATGTCTTTGATAAAACCGGCACCTTAACCACCAACACGTCTGTTGTCGCTTCTTCGACCATCCCTAAATCGTCCTCTTTATGGCAACGAATTTATTTACTGGAAAAAGCCTATGGCAAAGAACATCCCATAGCAAAAGCGCTGATGAATTATTGTAAACCCAAAAAAAATACCAACATCTTATTTGAAGCCGTACAACAGCCTGAACCTGACCCGCAAAACCGCGGTCTGAGCGCTTTGGTACAAGGACAAAAACTACACCTAGGCAATGCCTCCTATTTAAAAGACGCAGGGATTGCGATACCCGAAACCACTCCGATTGATGATCTGTCCTGCGTTCATGTTGCTGAAAACGGCCAATATCAAGGCGTTATTTATGTGCAGCACCAACTAAGACAGGGAATCCGTGAGGCATTACAACAGTTAAAAAAAGAAAACAAAAAACTTATTATGCTAACGGGAGATCACGTCAATGCCGCTTTAGCACTGAATGAAGAATTAGGCGTTGTTTTTGAAGAGCAGGATATTTATGCTGAACAAAAACCACAAGACAAGGAGGCTGTTTTAGAGCGCCTGATGAACTCACACCAAAATCCCGCGGGATTTTGCTTTGTTGGTGATGGCTTGAATGATGCGCCCTGTTGCCGCATAGTGTCTGAAAAAGGCGGGCTAAGCTGCTCTATGGAAGCCGATAACAAATCGACTTTTTTTACCGACATCAGTTTAAATGGTTCACTGCAATATTTATTTCATCATAATGCATTGAATCAAAAACTAAAACAAAGTCTTTTGCAAAATCAGGGTGTTATGATCTACAGCATCTTGAGTTCTCTTCTATTTACCCTAAGCTTCTCTATCACCGGTTTAGCCATTCCACCTCTTATACCCATGGCAATCATGCTAGCCACTACATCGATAGTCCTGTTCAACGCCTATAGAACGCCATTGTCTATTGATAATCTACTGGATAAAAAAAGTACTTGGCCTATTCGTTTTTTTGCCTCCAATCATTCAATACATTTTGTCTTGGCCGCAACGCTTCTGCTGACCGCCAGTTTGATCACAGCGACTTTTATTAGCGGTACATTAACCCTGCCCATAAGTGCATTTCACCTAGGCCCTCTCATGGCAATCAGTAGCCTTTGTACCTTATCCGCTATCGGTCTGCTAGGTGCCGTTGGGACTGCTCTTGCCTTGCATGCCTGGAATCGCGTCAATAACAACAGTTCGGAAGAAATACCGCCAATGACCAAAGAGAAGCCCTCTTTATCCAAACCTAATCCAGCCCCTTCATGCCAGTCTTATTCTCCCCTTTTTACACCGTATAAAAAAATACTGCCGCCCCCTGCGGAAGAACCACTTTTACCATTACCTGCTTGTAGCCCCCTTGACAATTAGGGGTTCGAGTCTTAGCATTCCAAAGACTGAATGCTTGAGGATAAAAAATGACAATTAACCGTTTACGCACCTTGGTTAACGATGATTTTAATGCGGTTAATCATATGATCATTAATAAAATACAATCTGATGTAGAATTAATTCAGAATTTATCCCAACATATTGTAGAAAGTGGTGGCAAACGTTTAAGGCCACTATTGGTCTTATTATGCAGTAAAGCCTGTGGTTATGAAGGCAATGCGCACATTGCCCTGGCTGCCATGATAGAATTTTTTCATACCGCAACCTTATTGCATGATGATGTGGTTGATGAGTCGGCCTTGCGACGGGGAAAAGAAACGGCGCATAACATCTGGGGAAGTAAAGCAAGCATTCTGGTCGGCGACTATTTATTCACTTTATCCCTCAAAATCATGATGGAAGTAGGCAATAAAGAAGTTTTGGAGCTGATTGCCGATACAACCCATCAAATCAGCTGCGGTGAAATCAAACAATTGGCTAACCGTCATAATGATTCCGTTGCCATTGAGGATTATTTTGATGTCATTCGCTCTAAAACAGCCTTGCTCTTTGCTGCGGCAACCTGTATTGGCCCGATTATCAGTGGCGCATCAGCAGAACTCAAAAACAGCTTGTACACCTATGGCTTGCATTTGGGCAATGCCTTTCAACTTATTGATGATGCCTTGGATTATTGTTCTGACGCTGAGACTATGGGTAAAAACATTGGTGATGACCTGGCTGATGGCAAAGCCACCTTACCTTTAATTCATGCCTTACACCATGGCAATGAGACACAAAGAAAGCAAATTATTGAAAGTCTGCAACAAGGCCATCTGAATTACTTGGCTGAAATTCTTGCTGCTATCGAAGAAACCAAAGCCATTGAATACACTAAACAGAAAGCTGCCGAAGAAGTAGAGGCTGCCATTAACGCACTTCACATGCTCCCCGCTTCCGACTACAAGACGGCACTGATTGATTTAGCGCACTTTGCCGCCAATAGAATAAATTAGCATATCTATTCACTACATCTTGAAGGCTGTAGGGGAACAGTCAGAAGGGAGTACAGCATCGCTCAGGATGGGCGAACTATAGCCTTTCGGTGAGCCTGGTGAATCCTTACTCATTAGGCGCTTTGCTCTGCTACCGATATCCTGCAATTTATTTCAGGAGTACTAACCGACTCGTCCTTTACGGCTTGCTGCTGGTGCAAAGCCATTAAATCTTCAAAGAAATCCTCTTCTATTTTATACAATAAAGAATCATGCTCTAACTGCTCAATACAACCCCATTCTTCCAAACGAGCTATCAAGTGCAATAAGCCCTCTGATAAGTTAAAACGCAATCTGGGAGTAGCGGAATTCATAATCGCTGAGGGGTCTACAACAAAAAACTCTCTGATATTTTGGTGTTCTGGCATGAACAGCATAGCGCACAATACTTGCATCTCTTGAGGAAAATCATTAAACAAACTTAAAATATCTTCTTCTTGACTGTTTACGCCCTCTTCCTGATCTTGTGTGAAATAGCGATGAATTGAATAATATCCTACCACACCGATAATACAACCAAGTAATAAACCGGATAAAAAGCTCATAAATTCACATGACCTAATAAAAAGTTTTTTATTATATCCTATTCTTTGTAAAATGAAATTGGCATGAATTAGTGTTCCAAGACTATTAAACTTAATTGACAAGGTTGACGCAGTGACCCATCACAAATCAGGATTTCTAAACATGAAACCGCTTCAAAAACTCGCTGCTGAAGACCAGTCGGGAGGAGACAGCAAGCGCAGAACTGGAGGGTACACGCCAGCACCTGAGGATTCGAGCCCCGTATCGACGAAGCAAATCGCTTCGGCAGTAGCATTGCCGAGGGGCTCTATTAGACTTTTTTCAAGGCAGACGATGAGTTTAAGCCTCATACTGCTCACTTACCTCTTACTGTTCTTTTACTTAAAACAAGAACGGTTGAATGTGGATTTTTCTTGTTTTTATGCTTCTTCCTTGAATTATTTGCAGCATAAAAATCCATATGAGATGCTCTTTGCTTTTTTTTTAAAAGTTCCATCGCAGACCGCTATTAATATGAATACGCCTTTTTTCTTATGGCTTTTTTCTCCGTTGACCTCTTTAAAATACACAACGGCATCGCTGCTGTTTGCTATAAGCGGACTATTATCTGGTTGTCTTGCATGCCTTATTTGTCTACGACTGACCTCATCAAGAGCATTCTTTAAACAATATAAAATAAGCTGGATTCTCGGCTATCTTTCTTTGTATGCCACTTTGATGAACAGTAATTTTAACCAAGTAGCCGGTTTATTGTTTTTTCTCATCATGGCGGGGTATTACTACTACTTACAGCAAAAAGATTATAGAGCAGGGATTTTATGGGGACTCGCTATTGCTATTAAATTATTTCCTGCCTTATTAATTCTGTATACGTTGAAGGAAAAACGATATAAAACCTTCCTCATTCTGATAGGCTGCGTCCTCATAGCAATGGCGCTACCGGCATACACTCACGGCATGGAGATTTATCAATACTATTGGCAACGCATTCAAACGCTCAATTGGTATGGCAATAGCTGGAATGCCTCTTTTTATGGCTTTTTGTTTCGTTTATTCAATCCTCATACTTTAAGAGAAATCCAGCCAATTCAACAGATTTATTGGTCTGTTTTTATTCTTTGTCTCTTTTTTTATGGGTACTTGCTTAAACCCTTAAAACAAGCCAGTAATCATCATGCAAGATTTGGCTTCACACTGATCATGATGCTTTTTTTAAGCCCTTTAGGATGGATGTATTATTTTTCTTTATTGATTTTTCCCTTAACTTACTGCTACCAAAAATTAAGTATTCAAGGCAATAAATCAGGCTTATTCAATCTTTGCTTTGTGCTTTTAAACTGGCCCCTCATCAATCAGCACATGAGCTTTGTGTCGTCCCCAATGCTCAAGTTAACATACTACTCTATTTATTTTTATGCGCTGCTGCTCTTGAGCTTTCTTTTCTATACTGCAACAACAATGCCTGATGAGCCTTGGCATCTGCATAAACCTCTTGATTCTGCTAACATACTGCCTATCAAGCTTTCCTTAGGCTTTGGTTTAATTATTGTATTACTGGTCTTAATAAACGGACCTCAATGACGACTCACAGGAAATCGCATTGTGGTCCACTGTATTTCCCCACTTAACCAATCTGCTCCAAACCACCCAAATAAGGACGTAAGGCTTGCGGAACACGTATGGTACCGTCTTTATTTTGGTAATTTTCCATGATGGCGACTAAAGTTCGACCTACTGCCAATCCTGAACCATTTAAAGTGTGGACTAGTTGAATGTCTTTGCTTTGTGAATTTTTATAACGTGCCTTCATTCTTCTTGCCTGAAATGCTTCCATATTAGAACAGGAAGAAATCTCTCTATACGTATTTTGACTAGGAAGCCATACCTCCAAATCATAGGTTTTAGCTGCACTGGCGCCCAAATCCCCAGTACATAAAGACACGACTCTATACGGTAAATCCAAACGTTGCAGAATGGTTTCGGCATGCTGGGTTAATTGCTCCAATGCCTGATAGGAATCATCTGGTGTAGTAATCCATACCAGCTCGACTTTTTCAAACTGATGCTGCCTTATCATACCTTTCGTATCCTTTCCATAAGAGCCTGCTTCACTACGAAAACAAGGCGAATGGCAAGCGTAACGAATGGGCAAAGATTCCATCGGAATAATGGTATCACGTACCGTATTGGTCACTGGAATTTCTGCTGTTGAAGTAAGATAGTAATTGGCCTCTCCAGACAATTTAAACAAATCCTCTTCAAATTTGGGTAATTGCCCTGTCCCCATCAAACTGTCGGCATTCACTATGTATGGGACATAGATTTCTTGATAGTCATGCTGTTGCGTGTGCGTATCCAGCATAAACTGAATCAGTGCCCGATGCATCCTGGCCAACTGATTTTTGATAACGACAAAACGACTGCCGGTAATTTTAGCTGCCAAAGAAAAATCGAGCTGCTGCAGGGCTTCACCCAGCTCATCATGTGCGCGGACAGGAAAATCAAAATGAGGCACCGTACCCCAGCGTCTGACTTCTGTATTTTCTGTCTCATCTTTCCCGATAGGCACGGATTCATGGGGCATATTAGGCATTGCCAACTGAATATGCTCTATTTGCTTTAAGATCGCTTCTAGCTGGACTTTTTTCTCTTCCAGAATTTTCCCCAGCGCTGCGACAGTAAGTCGCATAGTCTCTATGTCTTCACCTCGAGCCTTGGCTTCACCGATGGCCTTCGACTGAGTGTTTCTTTCATTTTGTAAGGCTTGTGTTTCAATTTGAACTGCTTTCCTCTGCTCTTCCAAAGCGACCAGTTGATCTACATCAAAACGAAATCCACGCGTTGCCAAAGACGCTGCCACAGTTTGCGGTGAGTCTCTTAATAATTGATTGTCTAACATAAAAAATCACTCTAAATTAAGGTTGATGTGAATAAGAGAGTATGCATTGTGCCAGCAAGGCACCAAGCAATACCATAGCCAGAGAACCTACATTATTGAGTACAATATTTAAACCAAACTTAAGCCATTGTCCGCTGCGATACAAGAGCAAGCTCTCGGCAGCAAAGCTGGAAAAAGTGGTGTATGCGCCTAAAAAGCCAGTAAAAATCAATAGTCGCCAGTACTCTCCAGCACTCCAGCGCTCTACAAAACAATGCAGAATAAAACCCGCAACAAAAGAACCCAAGACATTGACTATCAATGTCGCATACGGAAAACGCAAACTAAAATAATCCTGAGCAAGAAGAATAGTCATGTAACGAGCCACTGCTCCTAATGAGCCGCCTAAGGCAACTGCAAGATAAGGAGCAAGCATGACTTACCTCACTATGCCACGAGTGGCCTGATTTAATGCATTAATCAATGGCGTCACCTCTGGCGTCTCATGTTGCATCAGACTCAGTTCGGTGATGGCTTCTTGTACAGTAAGGCCTTTCCGAAAAATAATCTTATACGCACGCCTTAGCGCATCAATCGCATCAGAAGAAAACCCCCGCCTTCTTAATCCAACCGTATTAATGCCACAGGCTGATGAAGTATGGCCTGCAATCATGACATAGGGCAATACATCTTTAGTAATGTAGGTTGCGCGGGCGATAAAGGCATAGGCACCTACATGACAAAACTGATGAACCGCTGCATAACCGCCTATAATCGCATAGTTTTCTACTATCACATGGCCGGACAAGGCAGCGTAATTAATCATAATGATCTGATCGCCTAAAATGCAATCATGACCAATATGAGAATAGGCCATTAAAAAATTTCCATTGCCTATGCGTGTAACGCCTCCACCTTTTACCGTTCCTCGGCTTATCATACAATACTCACGTATCACATTGTTGTCGCCAATTTCCAAACGGGTGGGCTCTCCCTTATACGTCGTGTCTTGTGGCTCATCGCCTACTGAGGCAAATTGAAAAATCTTATTGTTTTTTCCTATCTTGGTCGGGCCTTCAATGACCACATGTGGGCCAATCCAGGTGCCCTCGCCAATGTCAACATCAGCACCAATGATAGTACCCGGTCCGATGGTTACCCCTGGTGCTATTGTTGCAGACGGGTGTATTATTGCTCTTTCATCTATCACTTTTAATTTCCTTTGCTGCACTTAATAATTCAGCTGAGCACGCCAGCTTATCACCCACATAGGCGTCACCATGCATACGCCAAAAATCTCGCTTTTGTCCTATCATTTTTACTTCCAAACGCAATTGATCACCAGGGGTTACAACTTGCTTAAAGCGCGCTTTGTCAATGCCTGCAAAAAAATGGAGAAATTGATAGCCTTCTTTAGGTTGTCGTGACAGATTGGATAAAATAGCGCAAGCTTGTGCTAAAGCTTCTAACATCAATACACCAGGCATGATAGGATTACCAGGGAAATGCCCCTGAAAGAAAGGTTCATTGATAGTTACATTTTTGATAGCCGATAAGTAATCATACTCCTTATAATCCAATACCCTGTCTACTAAAATAAACGGGTAACGATGCGGCAACAAATTTAGGATTTGATTTACATCTATTAATTCACTCATCTTGTGCTCTCATTAATAATCATTGATAAAGGAATACCATTTAACGTATCTACTCTTGGGCACCAGCTTGTTTAAAATGATGTGGATTAAAAACAATTAACGGCTTAATATGACTTCGGTCTCAGTTGACCATGCGTTAAAAAAGCTGCCTAGCGAAGACAATTCAGAAAAATGCTATCCAGTCTTATGCGTATTTTGTTCTGAATTGCCTGGCTATTACTCACCAAAGCGAGCAAGGGTCAACCGACCTCAACATAGGTTATTTAATCGCTTTAATCACTTTATCGGTCACATCCAATGTAGCAACACTAAAGGGTGCCGCATCTTTTTGGATAATAATATCGTATTTGTCATTTTGAGCTACTGTCGCAATGGCTGCTCTTACTTTTGTGTACAAACCTTCCATCGCTTCATTATGAGCAGCACTTAATTCTTGCTGGTACTGCTGGCCATCGCGCTCAAATTGTTGTTGTGCGGCAATAATTTTCTTTTCCAAATCTTTCTTTTGCGTTGCACTCATAATCGCGCTGTCTCGTTTAAAACGCTCCATATCTCCTTTTAATTTGCCTTCTGCTGCAATTAATTTTTCACGGCGGGCTTTAAACTGACTTTCTAATTTTTGCTGAATCTCTTTCATTTGACTGGAAGTCTGCATGATTTTTTGCAGGTCAACCACACCCATTTTTGCTGAATCCGCATGTGTAGCCATTGCTAAAAAACCACATAATAATGTGACTAATACCGCACCAAAACGTTTCATATTCTTCTCCTTATAAAAAAGAGGATGCTAGCATAATTCGATTGCGGTTGCGATAGCGATACTTGTTGAAAATAGAGTTTTTTATGGTAGTGCAGCGCTTTTTGTATTTCACCTTTTTTCAATACTTGCCCTCGTTAAAAGAGGGCAAGTATTCACAAAAATCCGTGGCGCTTTGACATTAAAAACCAGAGGATAAAGCAAACTGGAATATTTGTGTTTGATCAGTTGGCTGTGCATTTAAGGCCTTGGCAACGCTAAACCCTAGCGGGCCAAAAGGCGATCGCCATTCTACCGATATACCAGCAGAATAACGCAAAGGACCGGCATTACTACCGCGCAAAGCAGCAGGCGTACCAATAGAGAACACATTACCCATATCAGTAAAAATAGATGTTCTGATGGTATCTCGACTTAATGGATAAGGTAAAATCAGACTGGCAGTACCATTCACCAATAAGTTACCCCCTACGGAATTGCCCATATTATCCAGAGGACCTAAAGAATAACTGTCATAACCTCTGACTTGTCCAGGCTGCGCGATACCTCCTGCATAATAGTTTTCAAAAAAGGGCAGCCCCTGATCATTAAACATATTACCGTAGCCCACATTACCTAAAACAGAGAAAATCCATCCTCTGTATACCGGATAATACAAATGGGCTTGATAAGAGCCTTTGTAGTAAGTTAACGACTGTGACGTTGCAGGCAAAGCCATGACCGCTAAAGCCTGTTGATTCAAGCCATCGGTAGGATAAGGCATCTGATTATAGGTATTTCTGTTCCATCCCGAACTCAAACGCAGTTGTTGAAAATGGCTGCCATACAAATTGGTGAAATTTTGAATAGGTATCACCATTCCCGGCGACTGAATATCAACGTCCTGATAGCCGTATCCTAGCTGAAGGCTACTGGCCTCACCTAAAGGGACATTGTAATTGATATCGCCACCATATCGATTAGAACTGTAGTTACTGACATTAATATTTTTAGGGTCAACTCGAGAAAAATACAAGCTGGCGCCACGACCAATGCCCGTATCCGTATAAAAAGGATTATAGTAACTTAATGAATAATCTTGCCCCCATTGGCTGGCATTAAATGCAGCCCCTACAGAGCGCCCCGTACCCATAAAGTTATGTTGATTGACTGCGGTGTTAAACTGATAGCCATTAGTTCCATAGCCTACCGATGCACTGGCCTCAGCAGAAGGCGCTTCTTCAACCTGAATATCCAAATCAACCTGATTGTTTGCTCCAGGAACATTATTCGTTTTGACATCAATATTCTTTAAATACCCTAAAAGCTTTAATTTTCGTTCTGATTCCTTGATGTTATGCAGTGACAACAATCCGCCTTCATCCTGGCGTATCACACTACGCAACACTTCATCTGAAGTTTTTGTATTTCCATGAAAATTAATACGACGTACATAAACATGCCGGCCAGGCTGAATCATGAACGTAATGAATACCGTTTTATCTTTTTCATCAATTCGGGGTTCAGCGCTGATTGCAGGAAAACCATAGCCTACATCGCCGAGAGCCAGCCCCAAAGAAGAGATGGTTTCAGTGACTTTTTTACGTGAAAATACAGCGCCTTTTTTCACTTGTACCAAAGCAGCCAGTTTCTTTCTTGGCAAAATTAAATTTCCTGCCAAGTCATAACCTGAAAAATGGTATTGAGGTCCTTCATCCAGGTGAATATTAATATAAACGTCTTTTCTGTCTGGAGAGAGCAACACTTGGGAAGAAACGATATTAAACTTGATATAGCCCCTGTCGAGATAAAAAGAGCGTAATGCCTCCAATGAAGCATCCATTCCGGCTTTAGAGTATTGATCCTTTTTAGAGAAATAGGTTATCAAACCGGTTTTGCTTAAGGCCATTTCTGGCAATAACTCGCTTTTGCTAAAGTCATGGTTACCAATGATATTGATTTCCTTAATCCGAGACACTCGTCCTTCTGAAACCGTAATGGCTATCGCCACCCTGTTTTCTGTTAATGACGTAATTTTCGTCTCAATCCGGGAATTGTACTTGCCACGAGCTACATAGGCTTGTTTTAACTCTTTTTCCAATCGTTCAAGAGATGATTTTTGAAAAATTCGACCTTTAACCAGTCCCATTTCCTTGAAAAATTCTTTCATTTTGTCTTCAGGAATTTCTTTGTTTCCCACAACAGAAATAGAACCAATCGTAGCGCGCTCTACCACATTCACGATGAGTGTATTGCCTTGTCGCTCCAAAGCAACGGATTGAAAAAATCCGGTATCATACAATGTCTTAATAATTTGACCGGTTGACGCAGGGCTAATTTCTTCGCCAACCTGAACAGGAATATAGTTCAGCACGGTACCTGCTGTAACGCGTTGCAAACCAGTAACTTTAATATCCTTCACAACAAAATTGTCAGAAGCTATCGTTTGACTCGACCACATTAATAATGTCGAACAACAAACACCAAGTATCAAATTATTACTGATTTTTTTCATTATTATTTAACGTCCATTACTACGTACTCAAAAAAAAATACAACTCATTTAGAATACAGCAAAATTTGCAACCGTTTTATAGGAAGTGCTGACTACTGTCAAGTTTATCACTACGCAAAAAACAGCAAATACCTCTTTGAATCACTTTGCCAAAGTGTGCAAAACAGCACTTAGGCTATTTGATAACCTGAAGGCGTCTGTGCTGTACCGGTTATAAATGAGTTAATCGAGAAATATCATTGGTCAAGGCAATGATCATCATGGTGGCAATAAAAGCCAAGCCCACATAAAAACCAACCGACTTAGCCGCTTCGGATAAAGGCTTTCGTCTAATCAGCTCCACTGTATAATAAAGAAGATGCCCTCCATCCAGTAACGGTATGGGCAATAAATTCAATACACCTAAACTGATACTGACTATAGCCAAAAAAAACAAATAAGAGGCTAATCCACTGCGCCCTGAATCGCCTGCCCCCTGAGCAATTCCTACAGGACCACTAATGGTATCTAAACTGATCTGCCCCGATATTAATCGACCTATCAACTTAAAAGTAGCCGCACTAAACTCTAGAGTTTGATTGGCTGCAATCGGCACTGCCGCCAACGGGCTTTGTTTTTGCACCCTTAGCAAATCGGGTGGCCAATCTATTGATTGGGAGCGAACGCCGATAAAACCTTCTGTTTTACCTTCATTGTCTTGCTGCCCAATGGTGAGTCGGATGGTATGAACCTTGTGAAAACGCTGCACTTTTAAAATCACAGGCGTCGCTGGATGTTGCTTTACAAAATCAACAACAAACATCCAATCATCAATCGGTTGACCATTGATACTCAACAGTCTGTCATTCAGTTCTAATCCCGCATCAGCAGCTGGCGAGTCGGGAACCACCTCACCAACGACAGGGGGAATTTTGGGAATAAAGGGCTCTATCCCCAGGCTCTTGAGCAAATCGGGATTTTTTTCATCCAATTGCCAGCGGGTTAACGGAACCGCAACTTGCCGCACCAGACCATCTTGGAGTGACTTTACTTTCAGATGCAGTACCTCTTTCGAGCCCAGCAAAGGCATCATGGCATATTGAAAATCACGCCAGCTTGCTATCTTTTTACCATTGAGTTCAATAAGTTCCTGTTTCGATTGCAATCCTGAGCTTGCAGCCACACTCTGTGGTTGTACGTCATCAATAATAGGAGCAAGCGATCTTATACCCATCACTGCAACCAACCAAAAAGCAAAAAAAGCAAAAATAAAATTAAACAACGGACCGGCAAAAACAATCATCATCCGGACCAAAACAGACTGATTATTAAACGCTTGATGCTGCTCAGCAGCTTCTACCGGCCCCTCTGTTTCGTCCAGCATTTTGACATAGCCCCCCAAAGGAAAAAGCGACCAAACGTACTCTGTCCCCTGCTTGTCTTGCCAACGGCCTATAATTTTTCCAAAACCAAAAGAAAAACGTAATACCTTAACCCCACACCAACGAGCAACCTGAAAATGACCATATTCATGAACAACAACTAAAAAAAACAAAGCCATAAAAAAATAAAATAAAGTCAATCCCATAGTAAACTCTCAGCCTGTTATTGGTTGGTGATGTCTATACTTAACGTATTAAGGCACCATAATGTATGCCAAAGTAAAAGAAAGGCAATGCAGCAATGACACTGTCTAGCCTGTCTAATACGCCACCATGCCCAGGTATTAACTGCCCTGTGTCTTTTAAATGGCAACGACGCTTTAACATGCTGACAAATAAATCTCCAAAAAGTGAAATCACAAATAAAAGACCCGCCAAGCCAAACCATCCGAGGGCAGATGCCGGTTTAAAATAGGCAAAACCTATTGCTGCGGTAAGCAATACAACGGCCAATCCACCCAAAGCACCCTCCCAGGACTTTCCTGGGCTTACCTTCGGTATGAGCTTATGCTTGCCCCAACGCTTTCCTACCAAATAGGCGCCGGTGTCCGCCGCCCAGACAATGCATAGCAAATATAAAATAAAGGCCTTGCCCTCTTTCATCAAATAAAGATGCGCTGCACTTTGAATAAATAAGGGCAATAACAGCAAACAGGCAAAGGCAACAATTCCAGGTTTTCCCCAATAGGTTTGAGAAAACGGGCTGGTCACAATGGCCCCTATAATCATTACCCAGAACATCAATCCTAAAATCAGCCACAGCGAGAAAAAATACCCGCAAATCCATAAAAGAGCCAAGAGCAAAACAAGAAAACCCCATTGTCTGACAGCACCTTGTAAAGGGATCAAATGCCAACATTCTCGTCCTGCAGCCATTAAAATAAGAATGGCCACTCCCATTAGCAACCAGCCTGGTGCATAAAATAAGGCCAATAAGACCAAAGGGATCAAAACAAGTGAGGTAATCAATCGTTGCATGAACATAAAAACACCTTATCAAAAGAATTACAGTTGACCAAACCGCCTTTTTCTTTGCGCAAAAGACGCCAAAGCCTTCTCCAGCTCTTCTGCTGAAAAGTCAGGCCAATGAATGTCAGTAAAATACAACTCGGTATAAGCCAATTGCCATAGAAAAAAATTACTAATCCGCAACTCACCACTGGTACGAATAAACAAATCCGGATCAGGAAAAGCTTTGGTATCTAACCATTGACTAAACGTAGATTCATTACACTCATCTAAAATCAATTGCCCATCCAAGACTGCCTGCGCCATTTTTTTAGCTGCCGCCAGCATATCCCAACGTCCACCATAGTTAACTACCAAATTTAAAGTCAACTGCGTGTTGTTTTTCGTTTTTTCTTCCGCTGTTTGCATTTCTTTTTGTAAAGCCTGAGACAGTCGCTGTCTGTCGCCAGTAAAACACATACGAATACCATGACTATCCAGCTCACTTAATTCATTTTTTAATGCACTGACAAAAAGCGCCATCAAGAACTCAACCTCTTCTGCTGGACGTTGCCAATTTTCTGAACTGAATGCAAACAAACTTAAATAGGGTATCTGCTTTTCAATACACGAGCGAATAACCCTGCGGACTGACTCGACTCCGGCTTTATGACCTTCTATACGAGGGAGATCGCGCTGCTGTGCCCACCGCCCATTACCATCCATCACTATGGCTATGTGTTCAGGTAATTTTAAATCCAAGGAAATCTTCCAACAACATAATAATGTGCCTTAGTCTAACTGCTTTAACATAAAATTTTAAGTAGCAATTTGATTACATCCCATTTTAATTTATTTCTTTCTTCAACCGCTTGTAAAAACAAGACATTCGCTATGTCTGTATCTTATTAAAAAGCAAGAGTATACTCTTCCTGGCTTGCGTACGAAGAGAGGATTACCACCCGATGAAAAAAAAAGGCCCTGTAGTATTAATGATCCTGGATGGCTGGGGATATAAAGAACAATCCGAGCATAATGCAATTGCCCAGGCTGATAAACCACAATGGGATGCCTGGTGGAACACTTATCCTCATATTCTACTGGATGCGTCGGGGCATTCCGTGGGATTGCCTGATGCACAAATGGGCAACTCCGAAGTAGGTCATATGCATATCGGCGCAGGACGCATTGTACAACAAGATTTTACTCGCATAAATGAAGCCATCGCCACTCATCGCTTGTCAGAGAATCCAAATCTGTGTGCCGTGGCCAATCAGTTAAAACAAACGGATCATGCCTTACACATCATGGGATTATTATCCCCAGGAGGCGTTCATAGCCATGAGGACCACCTATTCGCACTCCTGGATTTTTGCAGCCAACAACAACTGACGGTCTGTTTGCATTTGTTTCTTGATGGCAGGGACACGCCCCCTCAAAGCGCATTAGCAAGTATTGCCAAACTCAATCAACATCTGGAACACCATCCACGATGCAGAATCGTTTCTCTTTGTGGCCGCTATTACGCCATGGACCGAGATGAGCGCTGGGAAAGAATTGAGCCTGTTTATGATCTACTAACGCAAGGGCATAGCCAATACTCTTTTGCTAAGGCTGAAGAAGCCATACTGTCTTTTTACCAACAGCAGGTAACTGATGAGTTCATCCCCCCCTCTCAAATAGGTGCCCCATCGCCTATAGAAACAGGCGATGCCCTGTTGTTTTTTAATTTTCGAGCCGATCGTGCCAGACAACTGAGTGCCGCTTTTATTGCGCCTGAGTTTTCCGGATTCAAGAAAAAAATAGTGCCTCAATTGTCCTCTTTCATTAGTATGACTTGTTATGACCAACAATTGGCAGCTACTTTATTGTTTCCTCCTTTATCAATGACCAATACCGTAGGCGAAGTCATTGCCCAGCATGGACTAAAACAATTAAGACTGGCGGAGACGGAAAAATATGCGCATGTGACCTTCTTTTTAAATGGAGGGCAAGAACGCACTTTTAACCATGAAGAACGCATTCTTGTACCCTCGCCTAAAGTAGCCACCTATGATTTGCAACCAGAGATGAGCGCCCCGTTGCTCACCCGCCTTTTAATAAAAGCAATACAAGAACAAACGTATGATGTCATTATCTGTAATTATGCCAATGCAGATATGGTAGGCCATACCGGTGATTTTGATGCCACCTTAAAAGCAATTCATTGCCTGGATACTTGTATGCAGCAAGTAGGTGAAGCCTTGGCTGCTGTAGAAGGCATGCTGCTTATTACAGCAGACCATGGTAATGCAGAAACCATGTATGATGAAACCACGCATCAAGCCCACACCGCCCACACGACAGATCCCGTTCCGCTGCTCTTTATTGGCAAGGGCTATCATTTTATCCAAAAACAAGGCACGTTAATCGATATTGCCCCTACCTTATTACATCTTTTAGATATCGCGCAGCCCAAAGAAATGACGGGCCGTATTTTATTGGAAAAGGATTATGCACCCTCTTGTTAAGTGGCCACTTGTTCTTATTTTTTTATTACAAAGCCTTGTTTGTTCAGTGGCTGATGAATCAGTCACTGCCACACAAACACGGCTAGCCAGTATCAATAATAAAATAAAAACATTGAATAGCAGTTTAACTCACATTCAAAACAAGAAAGGATCACTGCATAACGAGCTGTCTGCCATAGAACAACAACTGCGTGACCGATTGTATCAACTGGATGCCTTGCAAAAAAAGACTGCTCTTAATGAAGAAAAACATAAGCTTCTGCAAAAGAAAAGTAATTCGCTCCAACAAAAAATAAACAAAAAACAACAATTATTGGCCGCTCATCTGAGAACCCGCTATCAAATAAGCTCTTATCAACCGTTAAAATGGTTACTCAACCAAGAAGACCCCTATAGAATGAATAGGCTACTGACTTATTATCACTACCTTATTCAATCCAATCAACAAGCGCTCGTGCAGCTTCATACGCTTCAAAAAGACCAGCTGCAAGCTCAACATCAGCTACAACAGGAAGTCGCCGAAAATAGAGCCTTGCAACAGGAGCTGTCTCAGCTTCAGCAACAATTACAGCAACAAAAGGCATCTCAGCTCGCATTAGTTACCGCGTTAGATAAGCAAATTAAAGCACATGAAACCCAATTGTCTCATTACGAAGAAAATAAAAAAAACTTAAGCCAAGTACTTGCCTCCCTGACGACAAAACCAAGCATTTTTCAATCTGCTCCTTTTAAAAAAATGTACAAAAAACTACCTCACCCCGTGCAAACTCAACCAGGCAACATACAAAAGCGGTATCAAGGGATGACATTTTTTGCCGAAGAAGGCGCTGCCGTCACTGCCGTTTATCCTGGTACGGTGGTCTTTAGTGATTGGTTAAAGGGCTATGGCTTGCTCTTGATTATTGATCACGGCCAAGGCTATATGACCTTATATGCTCACAACCAATCCTTACTCAAACGAACAGGACAAGCAGTCAAACAAGAAGAACTGATTGCTCGCGTGGGACATAGCGGCAGCTTGCAACAAAACGGTCTATACTTTGAAATAAGACTGCACGGAAAAGCCATTTCTTCATCTCGGTGGTTTGCTTAACACTGAAACTGATTATAAAACCCGGAAACTGTTCTGGTTCACTGAAAACCATTTTAGGATACAAAGTCTTACCGTAAGAAAGTACTTGGCATTTAAATTGCATTTCTAACATAAAACAATAAGCAGGTGGCTGATATTGTGGCCTTGCATCCAAGGAGATCGCTATGGTTAAAAGAATACTTCCAAAGACTTTGAGTTTAGTCTATGCATTGACATTAACAGTGCCCTCTATGGGGTTTTGTGCTAATGATTCAGCTCCTGAAAATACAGACAGTGTGAAGCGCGTTCCTATGGAAGATGTACAACGCTTTTCTAATGCCATCAGTGAAATCAAAAAATATTATGTAAAACCCGTGGATGACAAAGAATTATTCAGTAATGCCATCAAAGGGATGGTCGGCGGTCTCGATCCCCACTCAGCGTATCTTGATGAAGAAGAATTTCAAGAGCTTCAAACCTCGACCAGCGGTGAATTTGGCGGGCTAGGCATCGAGGTGACCATGGAAGATGGGGTTGTCAAGGTCATTACCCCTTTAGTCGATACACCGGCGTTCAAGGCCGGCATCAAATCAGGTGACTATATCATTAAACTGGGCAAAGACTCGGTACAAGGATTAACGCTTAAAGATGCGGTCAGCCTGATGAGAGGTAAAGCAGGAACCACCATAGGCCTGACTGTTTTAAGAAAAGGAACCAACAAACCGTTAATGTTTGATTTAGTACGCGAAGTCATTCAAATTAAAAGTGTTAAAAGTAAGTTGCTGGGTGAAAATTATGGCTATATTCGTCTTACTCAATTCCAGGCACAAACGGGAAAAGACATGCTCAATGCGGTAACGCAATTAAAGCAAGAAGCCAAAGGATCGCTGAAAGGATTAATTCTTGATTTAAGAAACAACCCCGGAGGTCTGCTGGATTCAGCCATACAAGTATCCGATGCTTTTTTAGACACCAATAAATCAGGCAAACAAGAATTGATCGTTTACACTGAAGGACGCCTGCCCGGCTCCAAATTTACAGCCCTTGCCAATCCTGGCGACATTCTCAATAATGCACCCATTATTGTGTTAATTAATAATGGATCTGCTTCTGCATCTGAAATTGTAGCTGGCGCCCTGAAGGACAACAAACGTGCTTTAATTCTGGGCACCAAAAGCTTTGGGAAAGGCTCTGTACAGACTGTTTTGCCTTTAGATGAAAAAACCGGCATCAAATTAACTACTGCGCTGTACTACACTCCATCAGGCACGTCGATTCAAGCCAAAGGGATTGTGCCTGATATCGTGGTTAATGAAATGGCAATTCCTAAATCTTCAGAAAAAAATACTGACCTGATAGGCTTTAGTGAAGCGGACTTAAGTGGCCACTTGATTGCCAATAACAATGCCACTACTAAAAACAAAACAGAAAATAACACCAGCAATCTGATGTATGAAGATTATCAACTCTATGCGGCCCTGACCGTTCTGGAAGGCATGTCTTTGGCTGTGAATAAATAAATGCCTCCGTTCATGCCCAGACCATTGGGCATGAACAGAGATTTTACTTATCGCCAAAGTCAATGTACAGAGGACCTGCGCAATACCTTGTTGCCAATATACACAACCCATGTAATAATTAAAAAAAATGTACAATTGATACCTTCATGTCAACATCAATTAAATTCTTCATGCTGTGCTGCAGCACACTCTGGTGTGTATCCTCTTATGCAGACATTCATTCTCACTTCAATCAAATAAAAAATAATCCAGTTCAGCTGTATAATTTTTTCCACCAAATGCCTAAAGGGGGAGAGCTGCATTATCATTTGGCGGGAGGCCCCTCAGCAGAAACCATGCTGGCTTTAGTCGCTAACAAAGAATATTGTATTCACCCTCAAACCTTTGTTATTAGCAAAACAGAAGGCCACTGCTCAGGCATTAGCACCACAGAATTAACGCCTGACTGGTTGCAAAAAATCATCGCCAGCTGGTCTATGGAAGGATTTCAACCTGGCAAAGAATCAAGTCACGATCATTTTTTTGATAGTTTCATGAAGTTCATGCCCATCGTCGTTGAATACCGAATTGCACTGGTTGCTGATGTATTAAAGCATGCTGGCGAACAACATGAACTGTATATGGAAATTATGGATATCCCGGATGATGCCTATTCCGCTACTTTTGGCAACACCATAAAAAATTTGCCAACTTTAGCTGAAAAACATCAATATTTACTAGCAGACCCAGCCTTTCTAAAAACAATAACCAACACCGTTTCACGTGCAGAACAACTGGAGCCACAAGCCAAAGAATCCCTTCAATGCACCACTCACCCTCAAAACCAAGGCTGCCAAGTAGAAGCCCGCTTTCTTTATTATGTATTGCGAGAACAAGATTTGGATTCTTTTATTGCTCAAGCAGTGCATGGATTTGAAGCCGTTTCTCGCTCAAAAGGCGCACTGGTGGGCATGAATCTGGTACAAGCAGAAGATGGGGTCATTTCTCTACGCGATTACCAAGAACAAATGCAAGTCTTTAAGTATTTGCATCACTACTACCCTAACGTACATATCGCTCTTCATGCAGGTGAACTGACTCCCCAATTAGTTCCAACCAAAGAACTCAAAGGGCATATTAAAGACGCTTTATTCACCGGGAAAGCCGAGCGAATAGGTCATGGGACTGACATTCGATACGAGAGCAATTTAAAGCAAACCTTAACCTACATGCGGCAACATGAAATTCCTGTAGAAATTAATCAAACCAGCAACTTAAAAATACTAGACATCCCCAATAAAGACATCCCTTTGGTTTTTTACCTTAACCATCAAGTCCCGGTCGTCTTATCAACCGATGATGAAGGTATTTTAAGAACTGATTTAACCACTCAATACGTTAATGCCGCTATGGAACATCATTTGTCCTATAAGGTATTAAAGCAACTCAATAGAAACACACTAACCTATGCATTTATAGCCGGTGCCAGTCTATGGCAGCATGCTCCTACAGCCCAACCAGTTACTGCATGCCTTCATTTAGACTCAGCGGATTGCTTAAATTTTATAGCGAAAAGCCCTAAAGCAAAACTGCAATGGATATTGGAAAAAAAATTAAGTCAGTTTGAAGCGCTTTTTTAGCCTGAAAATCATGGTCAAGCCTATATAGGTATGACCATGATCGTGAAGAAATTACTCGAATGGGGCATTTAAGATAATAGTAGAATCTCTTTCTGGTCCTGTAGACAGCATGTCTATAGGCACACCCAGCAACTGCTCAATACGCTTTAAATAAGCCAAAGCATTGGGTGGCAGCTGTGTCATATCAGTCACATCAGCCGTATTTTCCTGCCATCCTGGTAACTCTTCAAACACCAGCTCCAGACCATCAAAATCAGCTGCCGCTTGTGGCGGACGAGTTAATACATTGCCTTGCTTGTCTTTATACGCAACCGCAATGCGTAATGTCTCTATTCCATCCAAAACATCCAGTTTGGTCATGCATAAGCCCGTGATGCTATTGAGTTCAATGGAACGCTTTAATAAAACCGCATCAAACCAGCCACAACGTCTGGGTCTACCGGTGACCGCGCCAAACTCTTGCCCCCGCTCAGCAATACGCTTTCCTACCTCATCAAAAAGCTCCGTAGGAAAAGGACCGCTGCCTACGCGTGTAGTATAAGCTTTAGTCACGCCCAACACGTAATCCAGATATTTAGGACCAAAACCTGCACCATTAACAACAGAACCCACGCAAGTATTGGAAGATGTCACAAAGGGATATGTTCCATGGTCGATATCCAGATACACACCTTGAGCACCTTCAAATAAAATATTGTCGCCTTGTTCTCTATGCTCATGCAAGCATGCAGACACATCACAGACCATAGTACGTAATTCGTTAGCCCATAACTGAGCTTCTGCTAAAATAGGCTCAATCTCTACAGCAGGCTGTTTGAAGTAATGCGTCAAAACAAAATTATGATAATCGAGCAGCTTAATTAATTGTTCTTTAAAACGCTCAGGATGAAACAAATCGCCTACTTTCAAAGCACGTCTGGCCACCTTGTCTTCATATGCTGGTCCGATACCACGACCTGTAGTCCCAATCGCCGCATTCCCCATGTGCGCTTCACGTGCTTTATCGAGAGCAACATGATAAGGGAGAATAAGCGGACAAGCTGAGCTAATGCGTAGACGATCTCTTACGGCTATTCCTTTGGCTTCTAACTCTTGTATTTCAGAAAGCAAAGCTTGTGGTGACAACACGACACCGTTTGCAATATAACAAGTCACATGGGAGCGTAGCATTCCTGAAGGGATCAAGCGAAGAACGGTTTTCACCCCGTTAATCTTCAACGTATGACCTGCATTGTGACCACCTTGATAACGAACGACTACTTGTGCATCCTGCGTCAGTAAATCAACTATTTTCCCTTTGCCTTCATCACCCCATTGCGTGCCTAAAATAACAACGTTCTTACCCATTTGTTCACTCTTGTTGATGCCAAAATACTGCCAAGAATAATCTTGGCAAAATCGGCCATTATAATTATTTTTTGATGACTACACCACTATTTTTTTGGATTGGTTGCTTAAAATAATCAAAGAATGCACTGCTTTGATCCAAGACTAAAATGTCTTGTTTGCTGTTAAAGCTACCCTCATAAGCCAGTAAACTGCGATACAAGGCAAAAAAGGCAGGATTTTGACTGTAAGCTTTTGCATAGATAGTTGCCGCCTCTGCTTGACCTATAGCGCGAATTTGCTGTGCTTTACTCTTAGTTTTAGCCAACAGTACCGTCACATCAGCATCCGCCTTGGCTTGAATTTGTTCCGCCGCCGCATGACCATCTGCTCTGTGTCTGTTAGCAATTTTTTGCATGTCTGCACGCATTCTTTGATAAATGGCATTACTGGTATTCGCAGGCAATTCTATGCCTTTGATGCGTACATCCACAACTTTTATCCCCAACTCACCAGCTTGCTTTTCAGCAGCATCACGAAGCACGAGCATGACATCATCTCGGCCTCCAGACACCACATCAGAAATGGTTCGCTTACCAAATTGTGCGCGCAATAAAGTATTCAATTGCTGCTCTAGTAAAGTCTCAGCCTTAAACTCATTACCTCCTGTTGATTTAAAGTAACGAGCCAGATCGGCAATTTGCCATTTAACATAATAATCAACCATGACGTCTTTTTTCTCGCGCGTCACAATCCGGGTTGATTTAATGTCCATTGTTTGTATCCGTGTATCAAAAACTCGCAGGCTTTCAATAAACGGCGTTTTAAAATGAAGCCCTGGTTTTAAGACTTTAACCTGCCCATCATTTATCGTTACCAAACGCCCCAGACGCAGCAATATGCCTTGCTGACCTTCTGTAATTGTTAATGCACTGGTAAACAATAAAAACAGAAAAAAGACAACAATGACGCTGATTGTAGTTTTAACCGTATTCATAATTACTCTTCTCCCTGGTATGTAGGCCTAACCAGATCACGACCTGCTAGCAAGTTTTCATCGCTTGTACTTTGTGCTGTGTTTGCTTTTTTAGCCAAACTGGCTTTAAGCAAAGTATCAGAAGGGGCATGAGACCACTTGTCTAAAGGCAGATAAAGCATGTTACCCGCTTTCGAATCAACAATAATTTTACTGCTTTTATTCAATACCTTTTGCATGGTTTCCAAATACATCCTTTCAGACATAATTTGTGGTGCAGCAAGATATTGTGGCAATAAAGCCATAAATTCGGCCACTTCACCTTTCGCTTTTAAAACCACTTGTTGTGCATAGGCATTGGCTTCTTGCGTGATACGACTGGCATTTCCTTCCGCTATAGGAACGACTTTCGCAGCATAAGCATAGGCTTGCTCTTTAAAGCGCTTCTCATCTTCTTGTGCTTTGATAGCATCATCAAATGCATCTTGTACGCTTTCTGGCGCACGTGCAGGCTGAGGCGACACGTTCACAATCGCAATCCCTGTTTTGTAGAGCGCTAATGTTTTATTTAGCGTGTCTTGAACATTATTACCCCAAATTTCCCGACCTTCAGTGATCATCTGATCAAGGGTTGTTGTTCCTACTACCTGCCTTAAAGCACTGGAAGTTGCTTGTTGTAAGCTTTCTTCAGGGTTAGCAACGTTAAATAAATATTCTTGTAAATCACTAATGCGATACTGTACCGCTATCGCTACAGAAACAAGATTTTCATCACGGGTGAGCATCTGAGCGCTATAGGAGTAATCCATCACCCGATCCACATTCATCACTATTTTGGATGAAATCAGACGAGGAATCCAATGCGGACCAGGGCCGACTGTCTCAACGTATTTACCAAAACGTAATATAACCGCCTGCTCAGCAGGATCAACAATAAAGATCCCAGCTAACATCCAGACAATAAAAAGAACCAGAGCAACCAGGCCCGCCAATAAGCCAGTACTATTAGGATTACTCGTTTGCTTTACTTTATTACCAAAAAAAGCTTTTTTAACTGAATCAGTAATACGTTTGAGTGCTTCATCCAAATCTGGTGGCTCTTTTCCTTTTTCTGGCTCATTCCATCCCATACTTGCTCCAAAGAGTTTAAATCTAGCAGTTTATGAGGTATCAACCGTTTACGCAAGTAGAAGATACTAAAGGTGCCTTGCTATTCAGGATATGACGTCTTCCCTGACATAACAAACAACAGCTAACAGAGTAGCCTGTTCTAAGCAGTTCATCCATTGCACAGATGCTCTGCCATGAGCGCACAGTGGTTTTCTCCCGCTGAATCAGAATGTTCTTCCGATGTAACTTCCTGCTTTATCAGGTGAGATGTCAAACTTTTTGCATTCATCAAATCATGATACACAATAGCAGAACGACTATTGGGGTTTGTCTGTACATAGGCTTGTACTGTATCCCAATCGCATTGCCCATTTGCAATCATCCAACGCATAGTGCTCCAGGGGTTAGAAAACAGTTGATTCTTATAAGTTTCGCTATACCGTTTCACAAACAAAGCATACAGCGTTAATGAATCTGGCGTTTGTACACCGGTATCTACATGACCTTCAGCACATGGATCATAAGCATTTTCACTCCATTCATTGTATTTTTTCACTAATAACTCTTCCATGACTAAAGCAGCATTCCCAGGCATTCCCCATAAATAACGTCGCGCGTTTTCCCAAGAGTGCGGCGCGTAAATCAGGTTGTGTAATGCACTTTCGCGCTGATGGCACTTGACGATAAAGGCATTAATCAATTGTGGTTTCTGGTTTAGACTGTCTTCAATTTTTTGTAATAAACTGCTACGGTAACGACTTAATAGTCCACGCAAAACGGGGGAATAAGGCGGCTTGGCACCATGACATAATAGCAAGGCAATGCCTTGTAAAGCCGAATCAATATTTTTTCCTTGCTGCAGTCTGAAACACAAGGCCTCAATGGCTGTATAACGGTTATTTTGATCAACAACGCGCTCTGCCTCCAGATTTAACTGATCCACCGGAAGCGCTAGCAAAGCGGCAAGTGCTTCAATTTGCCCCCAATGCGCAGCCAATAACAACGGTGTGTCTTGTGCCAAACCAGAAGGAGCGCTCAAATTCGCGCCATATTGTGCTAACAAACGAATCCCCTCTGCGTCATTTAGCAGCACTGCTTGATGTATGGGCTGCAGCAAGGCTTGCACGGTATCTATATAATTCGGACTATGAACACTCGCTTGTGCTGCCAATAAAGCAGCGACCATGCTGCTGTTCTTTTGAGCCAAGGCCAAAGACAGCAAGGTGCGTCCTTTGTGATCACGTTGATTGCTATCAAATCCCGTCTCCAAGTCCATTTGTAACTTGGTCAATAAATGCAAGGCCAATGACGTCTTGCCTTCTATAATCGCCTGATGCACCGGCATACATGCCTTTTTGTTTTTCGTTAAAGCAAGCACGCAGTCTATGGCGGTGAAATTCTCTTTTTGCTCATCGGATTCAATGTGGCGATGAATTAAATAATTTAAAACGGTCCGTGGAACACCGTCTGTAGACCAATAAAATTGCTCGAAATAACCAGCCACTGACTTTTCTTGCTGCTTTAGATAGCAATGAAAGGCATCCAATCCCTGTTCTAGGGCCTCATCTAATTCATTCCATTTCATAGTCATCCTTTACGCATTTTTAATGAATAATAAATCCCATACGCCATGCCCTAAACGCTCTCCCCGCTGCTCAAACTTGGTTAAAGGCCTTGACGCAGGTCTGGGCGAGTAGCCCCCCTGTTGCTGCTGATTATGTAATAAGGGCTCATGACTCAATACGTCAAGCATGTGCTCTGCATAATCTTGCCAATCAGTAGCACAATGTATAAACCCACCTGGTTTAATTTTTTGTGCCAGTAAATGAATAAAGGCCGGTTGTATCAGGCGTCGTTTGTGATGACGCTTTTTATGCCAGGGATCAGGGAAAAAAATTTGTACTCCGCCCAAAGAATGATCGGCCAGCTGAGTTTGAAAAACTTCTACTGCATCATGAGCAATGATGCGAATATTGGAAACCTGTTGTTCATGCACATCGGCAACAAGACTACCCACTCCTGCTTTATGCACCTCAATGCCAATGTAATCCAAATGTGGATTTTCCTTAGCCATGGTCAATAAAGAATGTCCCATGCCAAAACCTATTTCGACAATCACATCACTGGTTCGACCAAAAAACTCAGCATAATTCCAAGGTGCATGGTTTAAAGGAAGCTCATATTCTTTAAGCCACTGATCCAGGCCTTGCTGTTGCCTATTGCTGACTCGCCCAGCGCGCAAAACATAGCTTTTAATTTTACGTTGCATTTGCTTACTCTTTACCGAAAAAGAAGGCGATTATACGCAAAGCTGCTTAAAATTCCTACCAAACTTCCTTCTTAAACGCTTTTTTGTTAGAGTTGTCTTCAGCGATTTGCTATTCTTGTGAAGGAGGAAATTTTCGGATACGAGTGCACTAGCGCAGTAAAAAAATATTGCAACATTACTCTATTTTTGTTATAAAAGCGCTCTTGTATTTCACATCCGGCTATTTTGTTTATCGAAAGCCCCGAATTTTACAAAGACAACTACAATATACAAACCTATTTTGGAGTAACATAATGTCTAGAGTATGTCAGGTAACTGGCAAGCGACCCATGTCTGGTAACAAAGTGTCGCACGCTAACAACAAAACCAGAAGACGCTTTCTACCTAACATTCAGAACCACAAGTTCTGGGTTGAAGAAGAAAATCGATTTGTATCATTAAAACTCACCACTAAAGGCATGAGAATTATTGATAAATTAGGTATTAAAGCAGTTTTGGATCAAATCAGAGCTAAAGGCGAAAAAATATAAAAGGGGATAGACCATGGCAGCTGTTACAATCAAAGTGAAAATGGAATCCACAGCAGGAACTGGATACTATAAAACAACTACTAAAAACCCACGTAACCATCCTGAAAAGATGGAATTAAAAATGTACGATCCTAAAGTACGAAAACATGTGGTTTTCAAAGAGAAAAAAGTAAAATAAAAAAAGCCCTGGTAACAGGGTTTTTTTTTATTCATTCACCACATCGGCATGCGAGAAAAAAATATACCCCGGCTACAACTGAAGAAGACTAAATTTAGGCAAAGAAGTACTGGATAATCCTTACGGATCGTTTAAACTGATAATAAACGGTAGTGAAAAAGGACTTGCATGAAACAATCGTTGCAACTTGGTATAAGTCAGCAATTAACGCTCACCCCTCAATTACAACAAGCCATCAAGCTGTTGCAATTGTCTACGCTTGACTTACAACAAGAAATTCAACTTATTGTTGAGTCTAATCCCATGCTCGAAGCACTGCCTGCTGAAGACAAAGACGAGCCTTCTTTAGAAAACCAAGCCAAACCAGATGAGTTTAATGATCTTCAGTGGTCACAACTGTATAATATTAAAAACACCGCGTCCGAAGACAATGACTACAATTTAGATTATTTACATTGCACCACCACCAATTTACAAGATCACTTGCGATGGCAGCAAAATTTATCGCCTATGAGCGACATTGATAACATTATTGCAACGGCGATTATTGACTCCATTCAAGATGATGGTTTTCTTACCAATACACCTGAGGAACTACTGACTTCTTTAAACAATGAAGGCCTGGCCATTGAATTTGAAGAATTTGAGGCGGTTAGACATAAAATACAACAATTTGACCCCGTTGGCTGTGCTGCAATTAATTTAGCTGAAACGCTTATCATACAATTGTCTCAACTACAGCTAGAGTCAGAGCGTATGACTTTACTCAAAAAAATTATCAGCCAAGATCTGGAACTGTTAGGACAACATAATTACAAACAAATAATAAAAAACCATCAGATCACGCAAGAGACTGTAAATGAGTTATTACAAATCATTCAAAGCCTGCACCCCAAGCCTGGTACATTAATCCATCAGGATCGCACCGAATACATTATTCCTGATATTATCGTGAAAAAAGTCAATGATGAGTGGACAGTTCGCCTGAATCAAAGCGTTCTTCCTCGCTTAACTATCAATAATCATTATGCCTCATTAATACAGCGTGCAGACAATAGCCTGGATAATCAATTTTTAAAAAATAATCTCCAGGAAGCGCGTTGGTTCTTAAAAAGCATACAAAGTCGTCAAGAAACTTTATTAAAGGTCGCAACTTGCATTGTAGACTATCAAAAAAGCTTTCTTGAATATGGTGAAGAAGCGATGAGACCTCTTATTTTAAACGATGTTGCCTCTGCATTAGCAATGCATGAGTCCACTGTCTCAAGAGTAACCACCCAGAAATTCATGCATACGCCAAGAGGTGTCTTTGAATTGAAATACTTTTTTTCCAGTCATGTTGCTACAGAAAATGGCGGTGAGTGCTCTTCCACTGCAATCAGGGCTGTTATTAAAAAACTAATCTCCACTGAAAACAGAAAGAAACCTTTAAGCGACAGCAAAATCGCTGATTTGATTGCAAACCAAGGAATTAAAGTAGCTCGAAGAACCGTAGCCAAATATCGTGAAACACTGGGAATAGCTCCCTCAAATGAAAGAAAAGTCATTCATAATTAATGTTAAGTACTTAGGAGAATCTTATGCAAATTAACATCACTGGGCATAGAATGGAAGTGACTCCTTCCATACGAGCATTCACAGAAGAAAAATTAGGTCGACTGGAGCGACATTTTGATCACATTACCTCGGTTAATGTCGTTTTTGATGTAGAAAAATTACGACAAATTGCCGAGGCGACTGTTTTTGTCTCTAAAGGCGAATTACATGCCAGCTCGGAATCAGAAGATTTGTATACTGCTATTGATGCACTGATAGACAAACTCGATCGACAATTAATTAAGCATAAAGAAAAACTAATTGAGCATAGAAATCACAAAGCACCTCTTGAAGAGCAAGAACCAGAAGAATGACATCAAGAGGTGAAGTGTATGAATCAAAAATTTTAACTCGCCATTTCTTTGGCCTTTGGTTCGTTATCTATTCTCTTAACCGGCTTCTTCCAAAACGCTCGGCACAAGCGTAAACTGCGATAACAGTTGGTGCATAGAATCAGCAGTTCAGTACATAAAGATTCTACGCACCAAATCGATAAACCCTTTGCTTCTGCAATCGCGTTTTAGAAGAAGTCTATTGAACCGACGTGCAATGACACGTTATGTATTATTTATTGTTAATAGCAGATCAACACTTATGATTACAAATAAAATTACTATAAAAAACAAACTGGGTTTACACGCTCGAGCATCAGCAAAATTTGTAGCCACTGCCGCCCGCTACCAAAGCAACATTGAAGTGACCAAAGGAACACAAACTGTTAATGGCAAAAGTATTATGGGGGTTATGATGCTTGCAGCCAATAAAGGAAGTGAGCTGCTTTTTGAAATTGAAGGGCCTGATGAGCAGGCGATGAACGATGCTTTAACAGCTCTCATCGATAATTATTTCGGTGAAGGGGAATAAATACCCCGTTTCCTTGCTCCCAATAGACCGCATCAGAAACTCGCGGCGAAAGATCAGTCGGTAGCCAGCAACAAGCGCAGGTTAAAGCACCGCTCAACCTGCTTTCTTTAGTGTGTCTTTAAAATGACGAACCTATTCAACTATTTTTTGATTTTCCTCAAGCCTAATAAAGTCAGTGCAGGCCCCGACAAAGCAAACAATATAAAACTAATAAACAATACAGAAGCAGGCTCCATTGCTACGGCAACAAATAAAATAATCATAACCAACACATAGAGAAAAGGCACTTTTCCCTTAAAGTCGATTTCTTTAAAACTGTAATAACGTAAATTACTGACCATTAAAACAGCAATAAACAACGCCAAACCAGCAGTGAATATTGCCACGCTCAAATTGAGCCAATTGTTTTGATAACATACCCAGGCAAATGATGCCATGACCGCTGCGGCAGGCGGACAAGGCAATCCTTGGAAATAACGTTTGTCTGCTGTTTCCAATTGGGTATTAAAACGGGCCAAGCGCAGGGCAACGGCAGCAGTGTAAACAAAGGCAACTAACCAGCCGATCTTGCCTAACTGCCCTAACATAAGATTATAGAGCAATATCGATGGTGCCACACCAAAGGTAACCATATCAGACAAGCTGTCATATTGAGCGCCAAAAGCCGTTTGCGTATTCGTTAAACGCGCAATTCGACCATCCAATCCATCGGCTATCATACCAATAAGCATGGCAATAACCGCAGCCTCGTATTGGTTTTTCATTGATGCGACTATAGAATAGAATGCAGCAAACAAACTTGCTGTAGTAAATAAATTAGGCAACAAATAAATCCCTGAATGACTTTCTTTATCCACCAAACACCTCATAAAATAAAAATGTATTATATCCTACCACAAGATGACTTAATTTATTAGACTTATCAACCCGTTCGCCCTGGCAAACCCGAACGCTAAAACTGTTTTTTTTTCATGTGCAGCGCTTGATGCACAACCTGTCTGATATTTTGAGGTCATATTTCACACCGTTTTTCGCACAACATGAAAACAATAGAGACAAGAAGATGTTATTTTAATCACCTCGCAGCGTTGACGCTGCATAACAGCAGCCCCTAAACTGAAGAGGAATAAAAAAATAGCAAATAACCCCCGAAAAACCAATTATGGTGGTATAATATGCACTTTGTAGCAATGGTGGGTGTTCCTATGTCTGATATTAAAAGAAAACCTATAGTCATTGAAGGACGAACAGCACAAGGGACCAAGTTCCGCCCTAGTGATTGGGCTGAGCGGATGAGTGGCTCATTGGCCAGTTTTAAAAACAGCAGAATTCGTTACTCTCCGCTATTACAACCAGGAATTAATAACGATGGCTTGCCTTGTGTGATAGTAGATCCTAAATTAAAAGAATCCAGTCCACAGCTATATCAATCCATTCTCGACTTTGCCAAAGCCAACCATCTCAATATTTGCAATGAAAACTAAATAAACATCAGCTGGTTATATCCATAGTCCAGTGAATTAATTTATTTACAATGGTATTCACCATCGCCACGGTGGTATCTATATTCATAGATAAAATCCCAGCACTCATAAAAACCAAGCCTTTCGGTCCTTCTTGCACGCCAGGTCGACTGGCATGAGCTAGCAAAACCGAGCCTCTCACAAACCAGATTAATCCAGTAGTTCTAATGATAACAAGCATCGCACTATAGACCGAACCGGTGTTGTAATCAGAATAAGTCAATACATTACCCACACCGAAAACGGTATTTGCCATTGTTGACATCGCACTGGGAAGATAAATTAAACCCACTCCAAATGCCAAATAAACCAACGGTACATAGACTTTTTCTTGTGAGCCTTTTTCTCCTATGGCCTTAAATTTCATGACTGCAGAAATAAAAAATACAATTCCCAACAAATAAGAAAGGCCCGTAACCAGATTTTGGACAGGTATCAGTGCCTGGCTAATATTGCCAAGTATGGTTATAAAATCGATGCTGTTCATAAGTTAATTATATGTACTTAACTCTTGCAATGCATCATTTTTCCCCTATATTTAGTGTTTTATCTAATAAGCAGATTCGTAATGCAATTAAATACCTTCCCTCTTGTCCTGCATGATTCTTTTATGATCACCAAAAAAGTAAAACACTTTATTTTTAAAATCACAGCAGACTCTATTTTTCACTATATCCCCGGCCAATTTATTACGCTGCATTTTGAGCACGAAGGCAAATTACTGAAGCGCAGCTATAGTATTGCGAATCCTCCGGAGGGCAATAACTGCATTGAATTGGCTGCTGGTTATTTTCCAGGGGGACCTGGAACATCGCTTTTATTTAATTTAAAACCTGGCGACAGCATACAGGCCAGCGGTCCTTATGGCCGATTGGTATTGAAAGAACACAACCCTAAACGTTATGTCCTGGTAGCAACCAGCACCGGAGTCACCCCTTATCGGGCAATGCTTACTGAATTAGGGCAGCGCATGCAACAACAAGCTGACTTGGCAACACTGATTGTATTGGGTGTACAGTACCAAGAAGACCTGCTCTATCATGCAGAATTTAAGCAATTTACTCAGCAATTTCCTCAAGCAACCTTCATTCCTTGCTTGAGCAAAGAAAATGCTCAAGCGTTAAAGTCAGGAGAACAAAGCGGATATGTACAACAGCTTTTTCCCCAACTTAATCTTAATCCCGAACAAGATTTTGTTTATTTATGTGGAAATCCGAGTATGATCGATGAGGCTTTTAATTATTTAAAAGCCCAAGGATTTTCTATGGATCATATTGTTCGTGAAAAGTACATTTCACGTTGAGATACCTCAAGTTTCGGGCAAAATGTGAGGTTTTGCAGAAACGGAGGTATCGATCCTTTTTTTCTAAAAAATACAGCTGTTAAAACAGGAGAAGATGATGAGTTATGAAGAATTATCAGCAACCATGGATCAGATGCTTCATGAAAGCAAAGGCATTTTGGCTGCTGATGAAAGCAACGGCACTATAGGCAAGCGCTTTGCCTCGATTCATTTGGAAAACAATGAACAAAATCGCAGAGAATACCGCTTGCTGCTGGCAACCACACCTGATTTAGAGCAGTACATTAATGGTGTTATTTTATTTGAAGAAACTTTTTATCAAAAAGATGATCACGGTACTCCCATCGCAGAGTTGTTTGCTCAAAAAGGTATTGTCCCAGGAATTAAAGTGGATAAAGGTCTGGTTGAGCTGGCTGGTACAGACCAGGAACAAGTCACTCAAGGTTTGGATGGCCTGCCCGAACGTTTGTTAGAATTTAAAAAATTAGGCGCACGTTTTGCAAAATGGCGTAATGTCTATTCTATTTCTCAAAACACTCCCAGTCTTACCGCAATAAAATCGGGGGCAGAAAATCTCGCACGTTACGCAGCCGCTTGCCAAGCCGCTGGCATAGTCCCTATTGTAGAGCCTGAAGTCCTTATGGATGGTGATCACAGTATTGGGCATTGTGCAGAAGTCTGTGAAATGGTATTACATGAAGTATTCCATGCCTTGTTTATTCATCAAGTGGATTTAGAACATATCATTCTAAAACCAAGCATGGTGACTAGTGGCAAAAAAGCCATGCCTTTTAGCACCCCTGAAGAAGTAGCCGATTACACTCTTAGCGTATTTCGTAATAATGTTCCTGCCGCTGTACCTTCGATCAACTTTTTGTCAGGAGGCCAGTCGCCACAACAAGCAACAGAAAATCTAAATGCCATCAATAGCATTGGCTACCAGCCTTGGCTGTTAAGTTTCTCTTTTGGTCGGGCATTACAGGAAGATTGTCTGGCTGCCTGGGGAGGCAAAAAAGAAAATGTAGCCAAAGCGCAAGAGGCTTTATTACATCGAGCAAAACTCAATAGCGCAGCCTGTGTTGCTGAATACAATAGCAGCATGGAATAAGACTTTTAGCCCAATCACGCTTGCAGATTGGGCTCATTCACCTCTTTATAGTTTTTCAATCGATCTGTAACTACTCACCACATTTAATCTGCTTTAGGAGAAAAAGCTGTTTTGCGTGCATGATGATTGACGGCCGGCTATCTCACGGCTCAAAACAGTTCATTTTTGCTGATAGATGCCGTTCACCTATCAGCCTTTGGCAGGTGAAAAATGCTAGCAATTGATAGCCTTTTCACCAGGATTAGTCTTCTCAGATAGCGTAGCATCTAATAATAAAACGCTACCTGATAAGTTCTCTTGTCTACGCTTAACT